>CAYSKI010000042.1:0-31727 GCA_964431695.1 uncultured Pirellulales bacterium
ATTGCAGAAAATGGCATATCGTCTTTGATGAAAATGGAACTTTTAATGGAATTAAATGTTCTGCATTACGAAAACAACCTAAGTGTAAAAACTGCCGGCTGGCTCATACTATTGGAAAGCGAGTTAAAGATCATTGATATGAACAAAAACCAACACAATTTAATCAAATTTACAATTGATTGCATAATTAAAAATCCTGATGGATAAGATAAAAAAAATAACAAAAATTGAAAGAGCTCCGATCCTATGGATGCATGAAGCAATTGCGTACCTTGGTCTCGATAGGTTAGGATTAGCCCGCCCAGACCTTGCAATACACAGGCTTATTAGAAAAGGTGCTTTGCATCCCAAGAAGATATCGGGACATCTTGCATTCGATAAAAAAGAATTAGACCTATTAGCTGCAAATGGTGACAAAAAGAGAGAAAGAGGGAGGCCTAAAAAATTAAATTAAAAAAATTTTCTATTATTTTACGTGAATTCTGCGTGAAAGAAAATAATGATAAATCAGAAATTAAATTATATTGGCATGATAAATGATATATCTTTAGCTTTTATAAGTAGTTATATTAATGGGCGATACAGGATTCGAACCTGTGACCTCACGGGTGTGATCCGTGCGCTCTAGCCAACTGAGCTAATCGCCCCGGTCTGTTTATTTTTTATCTTTATATAGATTATAAATTTTCGCCGGGCAAATGTCAATCCGAAGTTACGCAGCCACAACGTTGATGCGTCCGAGCTTGACTCCCTTCATACTCAATATATTTTCCGCCACTTTATTAATTTCACCGACCCGTCCCCGAAGCACGATTATCTCCAGACAGTCATGCTCGTCCAGATGAACATGCAGCGAGGAAATTATCTGCAGGGTCCCTGAATGAGTATGGCTGTGCTGCAGCTCTATCAGCGATTCGGCCAGCTTTGCCGCGTGATGGTCGTAAACCAAAAATACGGCACCAATCGCTTCGGCCTCGGGATTTTCGAGCTGCTTCCGGCTTATTCGACGTCTTACAAGATCCCGTATCGCTTCGGAGCGGCTCTGATAGCCCTGTCCGGCTATAAGCTCGTCGAATTCGGCCAACAACTCGTTATCAAGCGAAATCCCGATGCGTTCAAGCTCCGACATAACCATTGTCCCTATAAAGCGGATGATGTCACCATCAGATAATTTCAAGCCGGCGTAAGATAGCACCCGCCCAGCGGGAGCTGCGGATTTGTGCCATGATCAACAGTAATACTATCAACAGCCAAAAGCCGCAGAACCGCAGATAGTAAATGATACCGTCGAATAAATCCGGGGTTCTTGTCGAGAACCACTTTACCATCTCTTCGGGTGTGAATATTGCTCCAACAATGGCAGGAGAAAAAACTCTCTGCCAGGGCAGAAGCAAAACCAGCGCGAGCAGTGACAGAAAGAATGCTCTGGTGATATGGTTAATTCCGCCGAGTCGTCCCAACATGGAAACTTTCAGGGAAAAGAGCATTGTCAGGCAGTAAAGTGTGGCGGCAAGAATAAGCACAGCGTTGGCAAAACGAATTATCCAAACCAGATGATTGAAATTAATTCCGAAAAGAAAGCCGCTTGTTTCCTGTTCACCAGCAGATGGAGCCGATTCCTGAGCGATTGTTTCGGTTATCTTTTCTTCGGCTTGTTCCGGCTCAGCAGATTCAGCTTCCGTCGCCATCTCAAGTTCGTTCGATTCTGCGGACTGAGCTGTCACGGCAGGTTCATTTGGAACGGCAGGCTGCTCCGTCATGGCGGGCTGAGCTGTTATGGCAGGTTCGTTTGGAACATCAGGCTGCTCGGTCATGGCGGGCTGATTAGCTTCGGCGGTTTGTTCAGGCTCGGCAGGTGGTTTTGACTCTGCAGGTTGATTCGTTTCTTCCGGCTCGTTGGCCTCTACAGGTTGATTTGGCTCGACCGCCGTTTCCTGTACGGCCTCGTTGGCGTCCTGCGCCATATTCTGCTCGAATTCAGCCTTGATCGGCATTATCAAAATTTGTTCTTCACCGGCAGTGGTAGTGCTTGCAACTAACGGGATGGGAATCCAGCCCATATTAACAAGCCAGAAACTTATCTGTGTAAGCAGAAGGCAGATAATAATGATAACGAAGAAAAAGTTTTTCCATGCCTTGAATACCCCAACAGCTTCAAGGCAGTCGGTAGTATCAAGTAAATTATTCGAGCCGCTTTGGTTTTCGTTCATTTTTATTTCTCCCTGTTCTGTTATTTATTATTTTCTATATTAAGCTTCATCCCTTAGAAGAAGCTCAGGATCCACGTTTATTTTGTGCAGGTTTCCTGTATTACCTGCCTGTTATCATATTTTGCTTTGGTCGTAAGTGCAAAGAATTTCTTTTTCCCGAATGAATCTCATCGCAGTTCCAGAAATTCTTCGATGGCGAGAGCACAAATTTCTCCCCCTAATCCCCGGCACTCATCACAGACGAAGCTGGATCTGTCCTGGTATAGCCGAAGGCGACGCTGGGCGTCTTCATTTTTTTCCCAAAATCCACAACTTTCGGATTTTGTGCTTAGTGCTTCGAATTTCCGGCCGGAGGCCGGTGGATTGGCTTTGTTTT
The DNA here is from genome assembly GCA_964431695.1 of uncultured Pirellulales bacterium. Taxonomy (GTDB): domain Bacteria; phylum Planctomycetota; class Phycisphaerae; order Sedimentisphaerales; family Anaerobacaceae; genus JAFGPS01. Next base: position 2,587 of record CAYSKI010000042.1, read on the forward strand.
TTGCCCTCAAAAACCGTATAATTTCGCCTATTTACTTGTCATAAAAGAGCTTACATCAATTTGGGACCAATCCAAATTGGCTTTGTTTTCCATTTTTTTGACCGCGGATTTCGCAGTTTATATGGATCTGAATTATTTCGAATTGTTTAGCCGCGGCCGTCACGGCCAAGGTCCCCGCAGCACAGGTCTGCGGGCTAAATATTGAATTTTTAAGTTGTAGTTTTACTTTTTTCATTTTGATTTTTAATATGTAGTTCCCTATCCGCCATACGCTATTAATTATCTTATAAAATATCCGCCCTAATACAAGCAAAATCCCCATTTTTCGGCGAAAAATGTCCATGACTTACCCTCCGCTGCTTCGTTTTGCTTCTTAAAACGACGAGGGTGTATATATTATTGCGTATGTAGTATAGCGAACAAAAACCGCTACAAAAGTACCGGAAACCTTGGATTCCTTGACTTTTTTCTTTACATATCACCCAAAAATTAGTACATTACTATCTGAAGGTACCTTTAAGGAGGAGGTTACTGTTCTCATATTCGTACATACATGGTTGAAGTCTTTTAAAACTCGCCGGTTCGTATAAATGTATTGTAAGTATACGAGGTCTTCGTAGCCGGCTTGATTTGACGGGCTTAATTAAGTTTCGCAAGGCCATTGTAGCATTGGAAACACTCGTGAGGAGTAGTGTGATGAAGAAATTGCATCTTACGCAGGTAGCTTTTTTCCATTTTATTATTTTATCCTGCGTTTTATGTGCACCAGTCAAAGCAGGCTTGACCTTAGCAGAATATGATCCGTCAACCGGCACAATTTATTCGGATGATCTGTACGACAGCATGATATTTATGGGTCAGACTTTCAAACCGGTCATAACCGGACTTGCCACGTCATTAGATTTGTCCCTTGAAAGTTATCCGAATAACAATCCCGATAGCGTACCCTTAACTATACAAATACGTCCGGCCTATATAGAAAATTTCGTAAATCATAAAGTTACAGACACGGTATTAGCCGAAGGCACGATTGCTTTTGATGACCCTCAATTCTCAGATATTTCAACATACTGGGTAAATATCGATATACCCGATGTCACACTTACGGCAGGTTCGCTTTATGCGATTGTAATATTGACTTCCCCGGCCACCCACATGGCGTATGCCTGGTCAAGCAGGGGTAGTGGCTATGCTGATGGAAGGGCCTTTATAAAATATCCGGGCCCGCCGCCATTATATAATTATTTTGGAAGCGATTTGAGATTTCGTGTTAATACTGTCCCTGCTCCGGGCGCTCTGCTGCTCGGCGGCATCGGTGCGGGAGTTGTCGGTTGGATGCGCAGACGCAGAACTCTCTAACGAAGATCTGTGTTTTAACTATAACTTGAGTTGCTTTTTACAATGATTTCAGGGATGGAAAAGATATAACGGAAACAATTAAAAGGAGAAGATTGATGAAACGTCTTATTCTTTGCAATTTTTTGGTTTTATTGCTTGCAGCGGGACAGCTTCAAGCCGCGATAATCTTCAACACCTTTGGGTCCGGAGACTCATATAATAGCGGAGGTGTCTCAATAGGTGATAGCCAAGATTTTGATATAGCAAACAAGTTTTATTTCACTGGTGAAACTTCATACACCGTCAATTCGATTGAGCTGGCAGTTGGTACGTACACAGGAACAGAGGAGATAGAAGTTTGGCTGATGAAGGGTTATGCAAACAAACCGGTGACAATTTTAGAGACCTTTAACTTCGAGAATGTTCCTAATGGGCCTTCGATTTTAAAGGGTAACTCATCATCGCATCCGCTCCTGACACCCCTTTTGAGCTACTGGCTTGTTGCTTCGGCTCCGAACAGCGGCACATGGGCGTACTGGTGCTTATCAAAGCCCGCCGTTGCCGGCACGCGATTAGTCAGACAAGGAACCGGTGAGTGGACAACCTCTGGATCCACACTTTGTGCGTTTCGTATAAAAGGCTCTGTCTATGAAGAACCTATACCTGCTCCGGGAGCGATTGTTTTAGGCGGTATTGGAGCCGGTCTTGTCGGTTGGATGAGAAGACACAGAGTAATTTAAATAATTCTGCTGTGTATATTTTAAAATTAGAATTGTGGAGATTAATTTTACAGTCTATTGAGGAAATGAGCGATGAGAAAATTTTGTTTCTTCTTTACATTACTTATAGTTTTAAGCGTCACTCCAACTACATCTGCCTTAATAACGGTCTATTTCAGCGAGAGTGCTTTTTTAAGTAAGATACAGCCGGGTTACTATCTGGAGGAATTCAATGCCTATACCTATGGAAGTTATACCGGCGGTCCTTTGAGCTTTGGTCCGGTTAACGGTTTTTCTTACACAATGTCTGCAACAAACGATCTTTATTCCGGATACAGTAACATGTCGACAAATATGGAATCTGACGCGTTGAATATTGATTTCACCGGTTCGGCTGTTACGGCAGTCGGGGGGTATTTCTGGCCTACAGACGAAGATGGCGGAGATCTTACTGGCCCTATCTCTGTGTCATTGAACGATGGGTCAGGTGTTTCTCATGTGAATTTACCGTCGGCAGGTTCAACTACATTCATCGGTTTTGTCACTGATGGACCGGCTTTCATATCGATGTCTGTCAGTAATGCAAATGATGAACAGTGGCCAACTGTGGACCATTATTACGTCGGAGAAGCGATTCCAGCACCGGGTGCAATTTTACTTGGTGGAATCGGTGCGGCAATTGTCGGATGGATGAAAAGACGCAGAACTCTTTAGGAGAGTCTGTTTTTAACTGTAACTTTGATTTTGATAATTGATTTAGGAATATAAGATATCTACAGGGAAAGTTTTATATAGGGGTATGTATGATTAGAACCTGCATTGGAGTAGTCTCATTGTCTGTTATCCTGCTGTTTTGTTCCGGCGCGCTTGCAGTACCAACGCTGGATCAATACCAGGACAACCAGGGCGGCGGGACAGCCCCAAAGAGTACGTACAAGGAAGCCCAGACCTTCACCGCAGGCCTTACCGGCCTGCTGGATTCTATAGAGATGGGCTGCTCTTCGACGGGGGCGACGACGTGGGAAATACGCGAAACCACAACAGCCGGTGCACCGAGCGAGGCGGTTCTGGGCAGCGTCACCGTATCTTCCGACATGTCTATGGGCTGGAACACTATCGACTTCTCCTCGGAAGACATCGCCGTTAACGCTGGCACGATGTATGCCATTGTTACCTACTTCCCTGCAGGTGGCCATGAGTTTTTGTACGTAGAGTTTGACCCGGACTCATACGCGGCCGGTCAGTACTGGGCCCACTATGGCTATGGCTACGACTGGGAAGTAGTTACGAGCTTCGGCGGCGGCGACCTGCAGTTCCGCACCTATGTCGAGACCGACATCATACCGGCTCCGGGCGCTATTCTATTAGGCAGTCTTGGCGTGGGACTTGTAAATTGGATGCGCAGACGCAGAATTCTGTAAAAAAAACACTATATGAGGAGGCTATAAAAGGCTCTGTGATAAAATATATTCTTAACCTGGGCTGTAAACTTTATGTTTGCGGCCCTTTTTTTATGACTTAGTTCTGTCCCCAGCCATTATTGAATTGCTTAAACTAGTTTTCTCCATCGAGTGCACCTCAGGTTGTGTTTAAAGTCATTTTAGATTTTTTTGTATTTCTTCAACATCCTTCCACGCATGGAGAGGATACCTCGCCAAAATGACTTGTCTTCTTCAATAAAGCTGGACAAACGCAATAGTGACTTGCGTAAGATCATATAGCCACTTCGGAACTTTATTTTGCCGTTTTCTTGACACCCATCCAATCCCTTGTTATAAGCAGAAAGCACTATTTTAGCTATTGACTGCTTTGAATACCATACACCGATCTCAAACAGTTTTTCGGCACTTTGTGAGATTATGATTGTGGCTTTCTTGCCTCTTGCGAATTCACAGTTGAAGTCGGCAAGCGTCTCAATGATCCCAGCGCATTTGATTACACGCTTTTCGCCTTTCTTGTCCATGGAAACGTCGTCTGGACCAACGAATTCCCAACACATCTCCCATGCTTTCTCGGCGAGCAGTACGACGAGTTTAGGATCAGATAGACCGCTCATTATTGCAAGATGTTCCATGCCATCAATTATCTTAGAGTCTATTGTATCATCTCCTCGCCATAAATGAAGTTCGTAAAGGGTGTTCAGTAGTTCTTCCTGACGAAGGTTGTCCTTTTCGCAGGCTAGGATTTTACAGACTGTAAAATCGATCTGAGAAACGAGTTCCTTTCTATAATAGATTTTGGGTCTTTTAACTTCTCTGGAATCTCTTACTTGTTTGTCCCAAGACCTCTTATATCTTCGCACTTCACCTGGTTTGAAAGATTTGCCAAGGCCACGAATGCCTGTGATCCGGCTGTGACAATCCAGACATACCACTGCTAGATTATCAAAATCATTATTTGTCCTATTCCCATCTATATGATGGATTACTACGTCCTTGTTCCTATCCCTACAGATGCAACAAGAATGGCTCGCATTGAATAGGGTTTCTTCCTCAACAGCTATTGGCAATTTCGGTCTTTTCTGCTTCGATATAGTCATTTCTCTGAAGGTTTTATATCAACATACATTTTTTTTTTAATTAATTATTCTACCGGAAACAAAATTTCAAAATCCCTGCATGGTTGGTTTTGGGTTATTGTCTTTGGCTGTTAGCTTCTGGAACCTTCCACGGGGGATATAATAATACAGGTGAGTTTGTCTGTCAGTAAAAATCCGGGCAAGATTGACAAAAGGCAACGAATATCGAAAACTGTTGAAATTGCAAACGGGTTCGGATATATTCAAACATAGTCGGTTTTTCGATAGAAAAATCCACGCTCTAATTAAAGAATGCTAAATTTTATACCACATGAATTGATACGGACCAACGTTGATTATAAGAGTCTCTTATGTCGGCTATGTTAATATTCGGTCTAATCGTTCTGCTCGGTTTTATCAGCGGAGAAGCAGCAAGGAAAATCGGCCTGCCGAAAGTTACGGGGTTTATCCTTGCCGGCATAATTCTCAATCCCAGGCTGACCCATATTGTTACTATTGACTTTGCAGAGCATACGGAACTTGTTATCAATATCGCCCTTGCGTTCATTACCTTCGAGGTCGGCGGGACTTTACATTACAGCAAGATAAAAAAACTGGGAAAGGGAATCACTTACATCACATTCCTCGAGGCGGAATTTGCTTTTCTGGTCACCGCCGCAGGCATAGCTTTGGTCTGTCCTTTTTTTATTCATACTTCCGGGGCGAGCTTGTCGGCTGTGTTTATTCCCGTGAGCCTGTTGATGGGCTCTCTGGCAAGCCCGACTGATCCTTCGGCGACCTTGGCGATAGTTCACGAGTACAAAGTCAAAGGCCCTGTTTCTTCGACCATAATGGGAATAGCAGCTCTCGACGACACCCTCGGGATTATAAACTTCAGCATCGCCATTGCCGTAAGCCTGGTTTTAGTGGCGCATCAGGGTTTCAATTTTTACAGCTCTTTTATAGCTCCTGTATATCAGATTTTCGGCGCGATAGGTCTCGGTATCATAGGCGGCTTTATTTTCAATGTGCTCACCGCGCGTTTTAGAAGCGAAACCGAAGGTGTGCTTATCGTATCGATACTGGCGATGCTGACTCTGAGTTTCGGCATATCCTCTCTCATAGGTATCGATGAGCTTCTTACGGTTATGACCGCCGGAGCGGTCGTGGTGAATTTCAGCTCGAAGAAAGAACAGATTTTCCGCATGTTGGAACGATATACCGATGAGCTGATTTTTATTTTCTTTTTCACGTTGAGCGGAATGCAGCTCAATTTTTCAATTTTTTTCACATACCTGCCCCTGGCCTTGTTCTTCGCAGTCTTCAGGGCTTTTGGAAAAATCAGCGGCGCGCTTATCGGAGCGGCGGCGGCAAAAAGCCCGCATAAGATAAGAAAATATACATGGGGAGGCCTGATTCCACAGGGCGGAATAGTCATCGGACTGGCCCTGTTGATTAAGCAGAACCCGGCTTTTACGGACTTTTCAGATATCATCATAAGTATCATCATCGGGGCAACCGTAGTGCATGAGCTGATCGGCCCGCTTATCTCCAGAAAAATGATACAAGCCGCCGGGGAAATCAGGGATAAATAAGATGGTCGATTTTTCCCGACCATACGATGTGGCTTATCCAGCCGTTTCTAACCGTTTGGCCGTAAGCACACCACCGATGGGTTAAATCACTCGTCTTCGGAACAGGATTTTTTTGATATTTTTTTCAAACCGTATAAGTTGACGCGGCGGTGGAGCCGCCCCGGCCGGTCCAGTTCGTGTGGAAGAATTCACCTCGCGGTTTGTCAACCCTCTCGTATGTATGGGCGCCGAAATAATCCCGCTGTGCCTGCAATAAATTCGCCGGAAGACGCTCGTGACGGTAGCCGTCATAAAATGCCAGAGCGGCACTCATGGTCGGAAGAGGAATGCCCATTTTCACCGCAGTGATAACAACACGGCGCCATGATTTCTGTGCCTTTCTTACCGCCCTCTTAAAGAACGGATCGAGCAGCAGGTTATCCAGTCTGGGCCTTTTTGTGTAGGCTTCTTTTATTTTACCGAGGAATACTGAGCGAATGATACATCCGCCTCGCCACATCAGCGCGATGCCCCCGTAGTTGAGGTTCCAGTTATGCTCAATCGCCGCGGCTCGCATAAGCTGATAGCCTTGCGCATAGCTGATAATTTTAGAGGCGTATAAAGCCTGCTGCAAATCGTTGAGGAATTTTTCCCTGTCGCCTCTGAATTGCTTCCTCGGGCCCTTGAGAGATTTCGCGGCCTTAACTCGTTCTTCCTTCAACGCCGAAAGGCAGCGGGCGAAGACCGCCTCGCCGATGAGCGTCAAAGGCTGACCGAGGTTCAGCGCCTCGATTGCCGTCCATTTTCCGGTTCCCTTCTGGCCTGCGGTATCGAGGATAAGGTCAATGACTTCGTTGCCGTCCTCGTCTTTGTAGCCCAGGATGTCACGGGTAATTTCGATAAGGTACGAATCGAGCTCGCCTTTGTTCCATTCGGCGAAACAATCGTGCATCTCCTGGTTGGTCATGCCGAGACCTTCCTTCATCATCTGGTAGGTCTCGCATATCATCTGCATGTCACCGTATTCGATGCCGTTGTGTACCATTTTGACGAAATGGCCCGCTCCGTTTTCGCCGACCCAGTCGCAGCACGGCTCGCCGTCTTCCGTCTTGGCGCAAATCGCCTGGAAGATGGGCTTGACATGCTCCCATGCAGGCGGTGAGCCGCCCGGCATAATGGATGGCCCGCGCAGGGCGCCTTCTTCACCGCCGGAAACTCCCGTACCGATATAGAGCTTGCCCTTGCCCTCGACGTACTCGGTGCGACGCATGGTATCGGGGAAATGAGAATTGCCGCCGTCGATGATAATGTCACCGTCTTCGAGGTGCGGTAAAAGCATATCTATAAATGCATCGACCGGAGCACCGGCCTTGACCATCAGCATGACTTTATGCGGCTTCTTAAGGTTCATGATAAGCTCTTCGATAGAATGACAGCCGATGATGTTCTTTCCTTTTGCCCTGCCGTTGACAAAATTATCCACCTTCGAGACGGTGCGATTAAAGCAGGCTACTGTAAAGCCCTTGCTTTCCATATTAAGTATAAGATTTTCACCCATTACTGCCAGGCCTATCAGGCCGATATCTGCTTGTGACATCTTATAATCTCCATTTTTGGCCTATAATACCAGTTTGAAACGCTATACAGAGGTTTTATCTCAAATACCTCAATTGATGACGGCAATTATTATCCAGATGCATCCGCTTGTCAAGTTCCACCTTGTCGGTAAAACAAAAATCCATACCTTTAAGGAAAAACCGAATAATATCCTCAAATATTTTGAGTCAGTACTTTTTCTTGGTTTTCGCCAATAAAAAGATTTAAAGATCAAAAAATTAAAGTTAGAATATTTAGATAAACGCATAAAAAACTTCACTAACTTACCAAAAAGCTTGCGAAGAAAAGGCAGAGCCGTTTGTTTAATGATATAAATTTGTTTTGAGAAAAGACAAAGGAGTATTCTATGGAAAAGAAAATGGAAGCTGTTTCAGTATATGTATCTGATGAAAATAATGTTTGTATAAAGGGTGAAGCTTACTATGATGAGGCACCAATTATCATTCTTAATCCCCACCAGGTTGACACCATAATTCAGTGGCTCAACGAAGCTAAAAATAAGGCACTTCAAAACAAAGTTTCATCAACACCAGAGTAAGAATACTTGTAAAGTTTAGTATGATGAGTGAGACTATAATATTTGATGATGGCGCTCTTAACAGGGTTACTGCAAAAGCCTTAGTAGTGATAATGCTAAAACTCAGTTTAATAGATTTACAAAATATTAGTCATGAAACAAATTCAAGGCATAAACGCCATCTTAAAACTCATCAATGTTACCTTGCTATCTCCAATAGTCACAAGAAATTGGCTAAAGCATATTTTGATGAGCAAAAACAAGATTGGATTTTCTTTGACGGACAAAAAATCTGTCCGAAAGATTGGTTCATTGAGACTCATTCTAATAGAATGGAGTACGTTACCCATATAGATATGAATGTTATCAAGAAACTTAAATGAGATTTATAATATTAGAATATTGAATTTTACTAAGGACGCTTACCTATTGAAGTGGAAAAACTAAAAAATTGGTATTTTCCCCGTTAATCAATTCGCTTGGGTTTGTTCAAAACCACCACACATAATCTACAAAATTACTCTAAAATTAAAAAAAATATGCCAATACGTAAAGCACGTACGCGTTTTACGTATTGGGTCTGTTAATATTCCACTATCATAAATAAATAATGGATAAAAAGCTGACGTATCAAAAAAAAAGTCGCTGTTCAAGATTCAAGATAGCTTGGAACTAACCAACCGATTCAAACTGATATGTTCTTCGGCGGCTTCGAGTGCAAGCTGTCGATGTACTTCAGGGGGGACTCGAACCATGAATTTACCGCTATAATGTCTTGAATTAAGCGGTTCAGGTATAGCTTCTCCATTAGCCGCCATGTCCTTGACTACCTCGGCGACGACCTTAAGAATTCCATTCAAGGCTTTTTGATGAGTGGAGGCCAGAAAACTTAAGCTTGGAAATTCGGCACATAGTCCGACAAACTCATTGTCATCTTCGGACCACGTCACCCGATATATATAATGTTCAATCTTTGGTAATTTTTTCATTTTTCAATCTGATATATTTTGTGGTTTCGAGTGCAAACAGACCATGAACCTCCGAATGGACTCGAACTATAAATTTATCGTTTTTAATGTTTTGGATTAAGCGGTTCAGGTATAGCTTCATCGTTGGCGGTCATATCCTCTAAAACATCGGCTACAATCTGATGTATCCCAGATAAAGCTTTCTTTTTTGTAGAGGCTAGATAGCTTAAGCTTGGGAATTCGGCACAAAGTCCGACAAACTCATTATCGTCCTCGGACCAGGTTACTCGATATGTATAATTGTCAATCTGTGGCAATGTCTTCATTTTCCAACTTCCTAATAGCTTCGAGTACTTCTTTTACCTGATACGCTTTTGCCATACCTTTGTCGTTTTGAATATTTACACGGGGATTGCCGTGCCAAGGCGTCTTGTAAATAAGATGGCTGCTTCGGCTCGGTCTATGCTCTCCAAAATAATGTTCACAAACTTTACGAAGATCTCTAAAGCGTATCCCTTTGGGATTATTTTCCATTGCACGTAGTATTTTAGCGATCCCTGCCATAATTAAATAGTATCAATATTGATACTGCCAGTCAATAAAAAAGTTTACAAAAAACCAATTTTTTTACGATTTATTAAGCATTGCCGTACATTTCAATATCAAATAAGTGCTTGTATTTTAACGACTTACAGGCTTATGGCGTGTTTGTAGCTTTCTTTTCACAAGCTTTTATTTAACGATATTGTCATCGATTCTTTTCAGGAATTCTTTTGCTGCTTTTTTGGTTTTGGGGCTTTGGCAGTTCAATTGCTCCCTTGCGAATTCGGTGATTTTCTTTTTGTTTTTTGACTGGTCGAAATATTGCTCGAAGGCTTCGATAATGGATGCCTTTACCAGGTCGATTCGTTCCTGCTGGTGGTGGGTTTTGTCTATATTAAGGAGCCTGTTGGTTATTTTTGTTTGCAGCTTCGGCTTAGCAATTGCGATTTTTCCCGATACGCCGCATACATACGCCGCTGTGATAAAGCTCTTATCTTCGAGCAGGCCGTAGAACTTCTCGAAAACTTTCTCGAATTTATTCTTTTTATCGACCTTTGTGAGATTTGCCAATAGATGCACTGCGCTGAGCTTGTGGTAGGTGTTGTCACTATCTAAGAATTTAACCAGGTAGTCCCATTTCGGATAAAGCTTTTGCGGCTGCTCTTCGGTAATAAGATAAAGAATCTTATGACTGTTGTACCTGATATTTTCGTTCTTCGACCAGAGATTCTCCAGCAGTTCGGCCAGAAGCTTATCGTCCTTCAACGCCTTCTTTGCTGCTGCCTTTATATCGATTTCTTTTTTGTCAAGCTCGATTGTCACGATATCATCTCGAGGACTTTTTTTATTCATTTGATATTGTTGGAATATATCCGCTGGATAGTCTGTGCAGGACTTCGCCCGCGTGATGGACGACCAAAATTCCTTCGTCCTCTTTATTTTCATAATCGGAAATATTTATATCGCCCGGATTCATATATCCAAGGTTTACTTGTTCGCACCTCTGCTTGCTTATCCCAGTGGCGAGCACCACGTTTGCCCGGGGATTTTCTTTGCCGTCAATGAATGTGCCGATTCCTTTAACATGCGTCGAGTGGGCGAGAATCCCTCGCGGGACATCAGCAAATTTTTCCATCCGTTTGAGGAAATAATCCCGCGTATGATATCCGATTTTATCTAACCATTCGCCGTGCGTGTAGGATATTTCCGTGATGTGCGGCGCGTAGATAATTAATGTCCCGCCGTCGGCGATTATCGGCTCGAGCTTGTACATCACCTTGCCGGCGGTCCATATATCGTCGTACATCTCCGGGGCGATTCCGAGAATCGTATTGTAGGATTTATCCTTATATGTAATATGCACCTTCTCTGACAGGTCCGCGGCCTTTTCCCATGCTTCGAGCACGTCCCCGACGAAAATTCCCTTAAGCTCGTTTTCCAGAGCCACGATAGCGAAAAGCTTACGAGGCACGGTAATCAGTGACGCAGCCTTTTCCACGACCTTTCTGGTCGGCGTCCACTTGCTGCCGTTAATCAAGGGATTTGTTATAACGGCGCCGAGCCAGTGGAAGAAATGGATAATCTCATCGCCGGCGATTCCAGGGAAAATGTATTTATGCCCGCCGGAAAAGCCCACCACTTCATGCGGGAAGACCGGACCAAGGATGAAAAATTCATCATAATCGTAAATCAGTTTGTTTATCCGGGTATCGACTTCTTCTCGAAACAAACCGCCGCTTATTTGTTCGATATCATCGGCGGAAATTTTCCCGATCGATGTGAACGTCTCTACCTTTTCCCATTCGTGATTGAAAAATTTCACCGAAGAGTATTTGCCGTTTCGCTGTTCGGCGGTTATACCGAGCCTCGTGCAAATCTGTTTTTCGCTCATAGGCTGGTGCGTGCCAAGTGCAACAAGGCAGTCGAGAGCTTTTACTTTTTTATCCAGAAAATCGAATATAATTTGAAAGACTTCGCCGATAGGTCCCGAACGGGTATTATCCGGAATTATAAGCAGGATTCTTTTGCCGGTATAGTCGTTCTTCGCAAAGAACTCAGCGATTGCTTCGTGTGCCTGCTCTTTCGTAACACTGCCGTCTTTATTTTGTCTTTCTATTACCATTTTTGTTTTTCGCAGTGCGCAGTGCGCGCGACGCATCACGAATCAGACTCCGCTGAAGGCCGAGAAACCGCCGTCAACGGGGACGACAACTCCGGTGACAAACTTCGCTGCGTCACTGAGCAGCCATATAACCGTCCCGATCAACTCCTCCGGCTTTCCGAATCTTCCCATCGGCGTATGGTCGATTATCGTTTTGCCGCGGGCGGTCAAATCGCCGGTTTTCTCATCGGTCAACAGGAACCGGTTCTGATCGGTCAGGAAAAATCCCGGAGCAATCGCATTGACGCGAATATCCCTGGAATAGTTCTGGCAGACATGCACGGCCAGCCACTGCGTGAAATTACTCACGGCGGCCTTTGCGGCCGAATAAGCGGCGATTTTCGTGAGCGGCCGGAAAGCATTCATACTGGAGACATTCAGAATGATGCCGGTGCCGTTCTCGGCCATCTCTTTGCCGAAGACCTGCGTCGGCAGCAGCGTCCCGAGGAAATTCAAATCGAACACTAACCGGATCGCCTCGGCGGGGAGATCGAAAAACGAAAGGTCCGGCGAAGTTGTCGCTTCTTTTTTATTGCCGCCGGCCCCGTTTATCAAAATATCGATTTTCCCGAACTCGGAATTAATCTCCTCTTTGGCAGATTCCAGGCTCTTTTTGTCCAGCACGTTGCATTTAACGGCGAGGGCTTGCCCGCCGCCGGTTGTAATTTCGTCGGCGATTTCCATTGCTGCGGCTTCGGCCAGATCCAGAACGGCTATTTTTGCCCCCGCTTTCGCCAATTCTGTCGCCATCGTCCCGCAAAGAACGCCGCCGCCGCCGGTTATAGCAATAACTTTGTCCTTGATATCGAATATGTCACTCATTACGTTCGTCCTCAATTTCTGGTAATTCCGTGATTTTTTCCACAAAAACGCCAACTTTGGCCGAATATATCCGAACCTACTCTCAATTTCAACAGTATTTGATACTCGATACTTGATTTAGTATCTATACAAATACTGAGTATTCGGAGAGTAAAAGAAAAAGGAAAATAATCTGATGGAGATCCAACCCCGAACTATGTACCAGCTACGATTAGAGAGTTATCCACGTTCTCTGCTGTGAAAAGACTCAATATAACTATTGTCCCATGGGCAGCCACGATCAATGTACAACAGCCCCTAAAAGAGCTACCGAAGGCGTGGAAAGCCGACTTTCACACGCCTTCGGTGCACTCCGCACCTGTAAAAAATGTAACAGCCCATTCACAAACCAATCTCAATGTCCTTACATCCATTCTCCTTAGAGCCAATTCACCATTTAATAGGCGTTTCTCGCCACGCAAATCTTGATTGCAAAAATCATTTTTTTTGAAAATTTTTATTTTTTCTCATATACAATCTCCTTAAAAATTCTTTAAGTCCCTATATATATAAGAGTAACGAAAATATTTTCGCCGCAGGCTGTTTATTGACCGGGGCGGATTTTTCGGGTAGTATTCATTATTCGAATCCAAAACATCTTAAAAAATGCAGATGCGTTGCAAGAATTGGGGAATGATAAAATGATATATAAATTTTTTATGTTAATCGCCGTGCCGGCCCTGATCATCGGGTGGATTGCGTACTGGCTGTGGCAGCGCAAGATCGAGGAAGAAAAGAAAAATAAGCCGAAACAGGTATCCCAGCGGCTCACAAAAACCCGAAGCGAGGTTTCCGACTGGGCGAAAAAGATGGCTGAATTCGAATCACCCGCCGAGCAGGCCCGCAAGAGAAAGCTTGCAAAACAAAAGGCTCTGGAAGAAAAACAAGGGCAAAAAGAACAAGATAAGCAGCAATAATCCCCGGAACTCTGCCGGAAATTCAATAAATCAATAAAAAGGACAAACATGACGAACAATTTTTTAACCGAAGATTTTCTCTTACAGACTAAAACCGCCAAGGCTCTTTACCACGAGTACGCAGAAAAGATGCCCATTTATGATTATCACTGTCATTTACCCACGCAGCAAATCGCCGTTGACCATCGGTTTGAGAATCTCACACAGGCCTGGCTGTACGGCGACCATTACAAATGGCGTGCGATGAGGACCAACGGCGTGGACGAAAAATATATTACCGGCGATGCAAGCGATTATGAAAAGTTCGAAAAATGGGCGCAAACCGTTCCATTCTGCCTGTGCAATCCGCTATATCACTGGATCCACATGGAATTGAAAAATCCCTTCGGGATTAAAGACAAGCTCCTTGGCCCTGAAACCGTCAAAGAGATTTACGAATCCATGAGTGAAATGTTACGCTCGGCGGAATTCAGCACGCGCAATATCATGCGCAAAATGAACGTCAAGCTGGCCTGCACGACCGAAGGGCCGCTCGATTCTCTGGAACATCATAAAAAAATACGGGCGGACAAATTCGAGGTAAAGGTCCATACGGCCTGGCGGCCGGACCAGGCCATGGCGGTCGAAGACCTGAAGGCGCTGAATTCATTTATCGAAAAACTATCCGCAACCTGCGACATGGAAATAACCAACTTTCCGAGATATATAGAAGCCCTCCGTCAGCGGCATGATTATTTTCATCAAAACGGCTGTCGGCTCTCCGACCACGGCTTAGAAACCGTTTACGCCGAGGATTATACTGAGAGCGAAATCAAAAAAATCTTCGAAAAAATCCTGCAATCCAAAAAGCCGGACTTAACCGAAGCTTTGAAATTCAAATCAGCAATGTTAGTCGAATTCGCCCTTATGGACCACGAGGCCGGCTGGGTCCAGCAGTTTCATTTAGGGGCGCTTAGAAACAATAATACGAGGCTTCTTAAAACTCTCGGTCCCGACACAGGTTTCGACTCTATCGGGGATTTCGAAATAGCCCGGTCTCTGTCGAAATTCCTCGACAGGCTGGATGCCGGCAATCAGTTGGCGAAAACCATTCTTTACAACCTCAACCCGAGGGACAACGAGCTGATTGCTGCCATGATCGGCAATTTCCAGGACGGCTCGGCTCCCGGTAAGATGCAGTTCGGCTCGGCCTGGTGGTTTCTCGACCAAAAACACGGGATGGAAGAGCAAATTAACGCCCTCTCGAACATGGGTTTATTGAGCCGGTTCGTTGGGATGCTCACCGACTCGCGGAGTTTTCTTTCTTATCCGCGGCATGAATATTTCCGCAGGATACTTTGCAATATGTTGGGCAACGACGTCCAAAACGGTCTTTTGCCGAACGATACGAAGCTGCTCGGAAAAATGGTCGAGGACATCTGCTTCAACAACGCAAGGGAGTATTTTCCTATGGAGCTTGATTAAACTATTGACAGCAGTCTGTTTAAAGTTTAATCTGTCCGCCAAAATTTAATATATTAACTTCGGGGTCGGTGCCCGAGAGGCTAAAGGGGACGGGCTGTAAACCCGTTAGCGTAAGCTTACGTTGGTTCGAATCCAACCCGGCCCATGTTTTTGCGGATCCAAAACATTTTTTTATAAAAAAATCTCCTGAGCTTATTTAATACCTTGAGAAATCCTTTTCTAATTTCCTTGATAAGCCGGTCTTTATATTTTGATTAAAGTGCTTTATGCAGCTATTGTTAGACACATCTTAAAATCCAACAAATTCACCGCCGGATCGGCAAAAAAAGCGTTAAAACTAAAAAAAGCGTTAAATCCGGAAAAAGCGTTACATTTCTTATTCCTGGCGGCACTTATTTGCAAAAAGAATAGCCTGGGCAGGTTTACCGAACACACACACTATCATTTAAGCCCCTGCTTTCCTCTACCTCCTCCTCCTGGAGCAGGGGTTTATCCTTATTTAGGACTCTTGTTTCCAAAGATCCAACCACAATTTTGGTAAAAAATCACCAAACTGCTCTCTATAATTTTTTAAAAAATACCTCATGAGAGAATATAAGATTTTTCAAAACGAAATGAAGAGAGTTACAAGAAACGGGTAATATATACAGCTATCTGTTTTGTAGCAGTGACTTAAATTCTAATACTATGCTGACTTCTCGCCCGTAGCTGCTTGGCCAGTGTAGAAACAGCCATAAGCTCCTGAACATCCAGGGGCGTACCTGAGTCTTTCGGCCTGTTTACCTTCAAATTGCGCTCTCTGAGTATTTTGTTTGTGCGTCCATATATAGGGATGTCATAATAATTCGGCTTGTTGGCATTTGTTAAACCAGACCGAGGATGGATGAATTCGGCGGGCTGTATATGATCCGTCATTTCATACAGCAGCTTTTCAATACGCCTCTTTCCTTTTTCCCAGTTATTCGATTTTTTTTGTTGCATATTTTTTTGTCTGTTATGATATATCAGTATGCTTACTTTTTTTGCCCTTTTTCTTCGTTTCAAAATAAAAAACAGCAAAATCGGTGTAGCTATGGCTATTGCGAGCAATCCCCACTCTGCGGCTGCTGCTCTGTTAAATAATAATGAATCGTACGAAGCAATTTCCCCTATTAAGTGTGCCAAGGCCATTTTTTCCCCTTCCATATATTGGGATTATAATAAATCCGTTCACTTTCGTTTACTGCAAAAGACCTCAGGTTCAGTAATTGAAGCTCAGAAAGTTCTGCTCGTTGTTACCCAAAACGTGGACAAACGTGCTTTCCTTTTCTTCTTTCTTTTATTTTCGACTTAGTTTTTCAGACGGTCGAGCATGCATGTTTCGGGATACACATACTCTCGAACAAAAACATATCCTGTGGCGGAAAGCTCGGAATGATTCGGAAAAGCCTTCTCACCACTCCTCCAAATACTTAGACGACAATCTACAAGCTTGTTTATAATATGTCAAAAGAAAAAGTCCTATAAATATAATTTTTATTAACCAGTAAAGATTGTTAAAATAAATATGTTATTATGGATAAAATGCACAATATAGATAAACATTCCGGAATAGAAATATGTGGAACTTTCTCATTTCAGGTTAAAAACTACATCCTGTTAAGTACGGTTTTACATCAAGAATAACCAACCAAAACCTCCCTTTTTACGATCAAACGTTTCATTTCTTTATAAACACACTGAATATGCCCCCATTTTTGCTCGATATATCAGTGTTTCTGTAAAACACAGTAGCATCCGTGCATGGAGATAACCGAATGCGAATCAGGTATGTTGTATCAACGATGATATTTTGGGGACGCGAGCACCCGCTTTCTTTCGAGCAGGAATGCCAGTTTCTCCGTTCCTTAGGCTTTGGCATTGAATTATGGCCGAATATAAAAGGCCAGAACGAGTGCAGATATGACAGACGTAACTGGCCCCGACTCATCGCGAGTACACAGGATATGCTTGTAGTTATGCGTTCCCGCGACGACAATCCAACATTAGAACAATGGAATGAGCAGATAGAATGCGCCAAGCTGCTTAACGCACATATTGTAACCGACTTACGCAATATCGGTATCCCTGACGGGGCGGAGCTTAATGGTACAGGCTTTACGGCTGAAATTGTCAAATCGGCCGAACATAACGATGTTAAAATATGCCTCGAAACAGGCCGATTGCCGCTGCTAAAAAAGGCAGGCGAGAGATTCGAGTCATTACGATACTGTCTCGATACGGGCTACGCGAACCTCGATAATGAATATTCCTTTAAAGAATATGTCGATGATTTGGCCCCAAAAGTGATACACCTCCACCTGACTGATAATTACGGCCAGATAGACGATCATGTACCCCCCGGTTTACAGGGGGGTATGCCCCGGGAAAACTGGGATTATTTGTTAGATGTTCTCAGTGGATATGATAATGATGTTATCGGTTCACTCGAAATGTGTCCGTGCATGCCTGCGGTCATGATTCGTCAGGCTACCGAGTTCCTGTTCGATGTGTTGAAATGGCCTAACCGCCCACCAAAAATGCACGGTTATACCCACGGTTATTTATAGAAACAATATAACCGAAGCCCCGTAAGGCTCTGTTTCAGCCTTCATTTAAGGGCGGATAAATGATTCCATCCTAATTCTTTGCTGTGTCTGCGAATCGATAAATGCACAAAAAAAGCCGAAAACCATCATAAAATACCTCATTTTTTTTATTTACGAAAAACATCAAAAGCCGATAATCTCTTTCTTAATTAAGTGAAAAAAAGATATGACGCAGGTAGAGTGAAAAAAGCATTGACTTTTTTGAAGGAATTCCATATAATACACAACGTATAAAGAATTCACCAATTATTCTATGGGAGGTACGGTGATGAAAATCTTTGTTTATATCTTATCAATAACTGCTTTAATTGCGGGCGGCTGTATATCGAGAAGCCATTCCCTAAGGTCCAGCTATGACTATAGCCAGGTGGAAAAAATTGCGATCGTAGCCGTCGAAGGCGCCGTGACAAGTGAAACAGCCAAAGATCAAATTGCAGACTTTTTCGCAATGGAATTATTGGATAACGGCTATTCGCCTATAGGACGGGCGCAGGTCAGAGCCAAACTCAGAGAGCAGGAACTCGAATCCACGGAACTAACAACTGTAGAAGCGGCAGTCGAAGCAGGATTGATTCTAAAAGTCCCGGTGGTTATGGTCGTTGAAATACCTCATTTCAACGAAGAAATAACCATGACCGCAAAGCTGATAGATGTCGAAGACGGCAGCATAATATGGATGGGTAAAAGCACCGGCAGAGCCGCGCGATCTGTCCCGGGAGCTTTTCTGGGAGTTATCACCGGCAGCGGCACCGGCGGAGGCAGCAACGAAGACAATATGTTAATGAGCGGCCCGATAGCAGAATTATTCGGCGGCCAGGTAAATCCGGCCCTGACACCTGCCGAGGAACAAAAAATTCAACGCATAGTCAGGGGTATTTGTGCCAGCCTGCCGATAAGGTCCACTATGAACTGGTAAGTTTTACTAATTCCGCCCGAGTCCGGTGGGAATTAACAAATATATCAAAATGCCAATGGTATCGAAAATCATTGGCATTTTTTCTTTTACCAATCCACCTGCCTGTCATTTCAAACCAGATTAAATGTTGTCCATAATTTTAATGTTCTTGATCAAATTACGCATTAAACGTTAAAAAGTTTCCGAGTCATCCGTTAAAGAAGCGATGTCCGTTGAGTTCCGTATTTGCGACATCTTTACAAACTATGTTGTTGCGATTTGAAAATATTTTGATAGTATCTTGATAAACGGACCGTCAAGGTCGAATTCAGGCGTTATGAGGAGGATGTTTTTTGAAGATATTCGTCTTTGAAAGGCTGAATTGACTGGTTTTTTATCAGTGCTTTGCCGATACACAACTAACAGCAATATAATATCGACAAAAACGGGGAAAATAGTGTAAATCATGGGCAAAAAGAATTCCAACCGTATTCTGTGTTTGTTGTTTATCCCTGCGATGTTTATAGCAGGATGTAATGCACCTAAAAGCAACCTTTTAAAGTTTGACTCCGCTTTTAGAACAGATTATTCGAGTTGCTCCGGCCTTGAAAAATCCACACAAATAGCACAGTCAAAAATAAGCAAAAGCAAGAATCCCAAGGGCGAAGACTTACTATGGTCCATGCAGCTCGGCAGCCTCGAAAGAATTAAACAAAACTACAGTCAAAGCAACGATTACTTCGACAAATCGGAGCAGATGCTGAACTACTTCGATTACCAGAACGAAGCGACCAATTCCGTTGCTGCAATCGCCGTAAGCGAAAATATCATCCCTTATGTCGGTGAAGAATATGACGGTATAATGGTAAATACCTACAAGGCCCTTAACTTTATGTCGCTCGGAGAAAACGAGCTGGCAAGAGTGGAATTCAACAGGGCTCTCGACCGGCAAAGAAGAGCAAAAGAAAAATTCGCAAAAGAAATAGCGAAGCTCAAAAAAGAGTTAGATAAAGAACAGAAAAAAGAGGATTCGCACGTCAAAGAAAATGTGGAAAATCCCGAAATCAAGCAGTTAATAGCCGACAGGTATCCCGGTCTGTACAACTTTAAGGCCTACCCCGATTTCGTAAATCCTTTTACAACCTATATCGCCGGAGTATTTTTCAATCTCGTCGGCGACCATTCGAAAGCCGCCCCCCTGCTTAAAGAAGCCTACGGAATGGTAAGCGACAACGAATATCTGGCCCAGGATATAGCAACAACCGAACAAGTCCTCGACGGCCAAAAAGAGCTGACGAACACGGTATGGGTTATATTCGAGAACGGCATGGGGCCCGTCAAAGATGAATTCAGAATCGATATCCCCCTGTTCGTCGAAACGGAAAAGGTCAAATATGTCGGGATAGCCCTGCCAAAACTCGAATTCAGAGAACAGGCATATCCTCACCTTTCGATAACGGCCGCAGGCCAAAACTATACAACCGAACAAGTCGCGGATATGGACCGGGTAGTGCAAACAGAGTTTAACAAGGACTTTAAAGGTATCCTGACCAGGGCCATCATATCGACGACGTCAAAAGCGGTCGCCCAGTATGCCTTAGAGAAAAAAGGCGATTCCTCGACAACACTGGCTTCCTTTCTTGTCGCCGCCTATTCCTTTGCCACAACCGCCGCCGATGTCAGGATATGGACCACTTTGCCAAAAGATTTCCAGGTTGCCAGATTTCCCATGCCGGCCGACAGGCAGATTACCATAAACCCGTCCGGCGGGCAGTCTCTTCAAATAGAAATACCCCCTTGTAAAAATTCACTTATCTATGTTAAAATACCGTTCCGGTCGGCCAAGCCGGTTTACGATATTATGATATACTGAATCGTTGATTTAAATTTTACGGAGAATAGATATGAAAAAGTTAAGAATCTTATTGATGATGTTAGCAGTTCTGGCCTGCGGCTGCTCGAAAACGGGGGATTCGAGAATCCACATGAGAGAAGGTGTCGGAAGTGACACGCTCGGCAGCAATATAGTCACCCGGCCGGTCACACATGCGTTCAGCGCCGTTATAGGCGAAGGTCTCGAAGTCACCGAGGCCGTGACCCGGAGAAATTCCGGCGGTTTTCTCGAACTTTATGTCACCGGGTACAACGAATCGTACAACACAAAACGCTTCAGGTATAAAGTCGAGTGGGTGGATGCCGACGGGCTTCCGGTAGATAACAAAACCAGTACGTGGCTGCCGATGTCGGCGACGGGAAAAAACACCTTCAGCTTCAAGGCGGTAGCGCCGAGAACGAACGCCGTAGATTTTAGAATGGACACAAGAAAGTGGGAGTAAAACATGAAAACAAAAATACTAAATACCGTAATGTTGGCTTGTATTCTCATAGCAGGCTGTGGAGAGGAAACAACAAATATTGACATCAGGAACGATGAGGCGGGGGCGGTGATGTCCCTGGACTACAGAGACTTCGACCAGGCTGCAAGTCAGATGCTTCAATCTTTGTTCGGATCGGGAAGATTGAAAAAAGAAGACGGCGGCAGGTATGTCATAGCAACCGGCCGGATCATCAATGATACGATGCAGCGGATTGACACAGACCAGCTCATGATAAAAATTGAAAGAGATATAACCAATAGCGGCCAGGGCGTTTTCACAGCCGCAGTAGGCCCCGGCTCCGACAAGCTCCTCAAGGAATCAAGGCAGTTCAGAGACGATGATGAGTTCGATTCGAGCACGACAGCCGCAAGGAAAACCCTCATCGCGCCCGAGCTGACCATTGCCGGTAAAATCTTCCAGAGAAATATCACCATCAGCCGAAACCGCCAGCAGGTCGAATACTATTTCCAGCTTGAGCTGAGTGACGTTAAAACGGGACTATCATTCTGGCAGGACGAAGTGCTTGTCGGCAAAAGAGGTGATAAAAGATCTGTTGCGTGGTAAAATAAATTGAAAGAGGAATCTTTCGGAGATTGGAAAGATGAAAAAGCTAATATCCATATTCACTTTAGTTATGCTTATTTCGGTTGCAGTAACTGCGGCCCAGCCGTCAGAGGAGAAACCCGCCGGCCAGACCGGCGACAAACCCCAGACATCCAAAGGTCTTTTGAAAACCGGAACGAAAAACGCCACAATTCGCGAAGTTACCGGCCAAGGCCGTAACAGAGACGAAGCCATAAAGACCGCCCTGTACAGAGCAATCGAGCAGGCAAGAGGCGTTAAGGTCGATTCCGGCACTTACGAATTCGGATACAGAGGTACAAGCGCCGATTTCAATACTCAACAGCCGGGCCAGAGAAGCATAGATATCGATTCGATGAATTTTTCGACGCAGGGAACGGTTTATACAACCGAAATCGGCGGCCTTATCAAGAGCTATGATGTTATCGAGGAAAAGCAAATAGACCCGGAAACCTACCAGGTCAAACTCAAGGTTGCCGTTTACGATTATGCCGCCCGCGGGCAGACTGCGAGAGTCAAGGTTGCCTTAATGCCCGTCAAAACGATGCAGAACAGCTATCGTTTCCTGAACAGTGTAATATCCGGTAATGCACTTTCGGCACTGTTCTCTCAGCGCCTCGCTATGGGATTGACCCAGACCAACAAATTCGCCGTTCTCGACCGTGAAAGTATCAGCGACTTTGTCGGGGAAAAGAAAATGCTTGTTTCCTTCGACGCTCCGCTTGGCGAGCAGGCGAAACTGGCCGAAACTCTCGGCGCCGACTATTTGCTTGTCGGAACCATAACTCAGGCCGTCATTGAGAGAATCGACAGGCGCCTGGAGGTCGCCGAATATACTTCAAGCGAATTCAAAGCAAGATTGAGTTTTAATTACCGTCTCGTGGACAGCTCCACGAAGCAGATTATCCTGGCCTCGAATGCGCAAAAATATCTCGAAAACGAAGAAGTCAGAAAACTCGCCGACGAACAGAGTCCCGACGAATGGGACCCGACCCAGGTACGCGATGCTTTTATTTCCCTTGTGGTCAATGATGTCATCGAGGCAATCATCGACCGTGTGTACCCGATTAAAATCGCCGAGTTGCTTCCGAACGACGGCCAGGTCATCCTGAACCAGGGCGGCGAAAGAATGGCAGAAGGTATGCAGCTCGAGGTATTTAAGCAGGGTAAGGAAATTTTCGACACCGATACCAAAGAACCGCTGGGGACGGTTGAAACTCATGTTGCCATAATCAAGGTGCAAAAAGTCACTCAAACGATGTCATACGCCACAGTAGTCGAAGGTGACATATCGAAGATTTCCAGAGATCTTGTTTGCCGTGTTATAAAGATGAAAAAGCCCGAAATCCCCGGCAGAAAATCGAATATCAAAAGAACCGAGAGCGGCGGAGTCATACTTCCGTTCGATAGAAATTGATTGCTTCGAGCCGTTTTGGTTTTATGAGACTCTCGAAGGCTTCAATTAACAAGACTGATTAATTGTAGCCGGCCGCTTTCATAAACGCTTCGACATTTTCCGTCGGGACGCCGAAGGGCATTCCCCCGCCGCACGAGAGAACAATACGGCTTTTGTCACTCACAGACCCAAGCACCGATTTGACGCTTTTGCGCACATCTTCGGCGGTTCCTTCCGCAAGGACGTCACGGGGAGGAACATTCCCGAGCAAAGTGACGGAATTGTTCACCAGCTCCTTCATCTGGGAAATGGGATGCTCGAAGCTGAAATTGAACAGATTAATCCCGATTTGCTCGAGATAAGGCGCCGATACGAGGCCGGCTGCATCGTTATGGAAAAACTTAACGCTGACATCAAAAGCTTTGTAAATCCGCTCGAGATACGGCAGTGCCGCTTGTTTAAAATCTTCCTCTCCGAGGAAACCCACTATATCATCGAGAATAAAAACTCCGTCGATGGAAGGGAATTTTTCAATTTGAAGTCCGAGCCAGTCAACAATGAAATCTGTCACCGTATCGAGCAGCTTTTGAATTTCATCCGGATCTGTGCGAATGGCCATCAGAAATTCCGTGCTGCCCATCAGGAATGAGGCTATATTCAACGGCCCGCGTGAGACTGCGAATTTAATAGCGTGGCCTTCGTCCTCAATTTGTGACTGGTAATGTTTGAGCCGACTCAGGACGAACGGCAGCATACCGTTTATTCTCGGGTCGGGCTTGCCCAGCGAAGCAACCTGGTTAATATCGGTAATGACCTTCAGAGGGAAGGGCATTTCGTTTTCCTGCCACGAGCTTTTCGCCCCGAAAGCCGACGGCTCGGTGTACATGCCGAATTCCGACCAGAAACCGGGCAAAAAGATAATATCGGGAAATTGTTGAATAACCTTCATATTGGCTTCGAACCACATCTGCTCGCTGGAGAAATAATCGAGCATAGACATTCCCGCCCAGCCGGGCAGCCAGGGACTGTCGATTACGAATCCTACCGGTAAGGGATTGACTGCTTTACCGTTCATTACAACCAATAATTTATTCCATTGTTCATTTGTCATGCTGTCCTCGCTTTAGGACGGATATAATGTACAATAATACAAAGTACGACAAAACCTGCAAGCAATCCGATACCCCACCACTGCAGTTTCGACCATAGGCTCCAGATACTGCCGAACGAAGCAGCTCCCGCCGCCAACGCCATAAGAACATTCCAGAGAATGCGTTTGGCGCCGATAGGCATACTTTCGCCGAGAAAGCTCTTCTGGTTCATTAAAAGGAAAAACGCAAAGTACGCAATAGGTAACAGGACCATCGCAAAAACAGAAGTCGGCACCGCAAGATATGGTGCGGCATCTCTCCAGAAAAACGGCCCGAGCGCCCCGACGCAGACCATAAGAGACCCAATCCTTTGCGGCCAGCCCCGCGGCGGCCTGCCTAAAAGCTCTGCGAAACAAAGCCCGTTGATTGTCATCAGCATCGTTGCCGCACTCAACGCCATCCCGATAACACCAAGACCAAAAAGATATTGAGCAATGACCGGCCCCGTCAGCGGTGCCAGAGTATCGGCAAGGTTAAAGGCATCACGCTTAACCAGCATAGCAGCCATATTCTTGTCGGCATTAGACATAACGCTTTGGAAACGTTCCATCTTCTTCTTTTCTTTCTGGACTTTTTCTTCCTGTGTATTCTCCGGGAGCTGGAGTACGTCTCCCATCAGCCGCTCGAACTCGACCTGCCCGACTTCTGCTTTCAGACGGGACGCCATTAAATCGTTCCATGGTTTGATCAAATTCGGTGCAGGTTTAGCCGTGATGGAGCCAGTTTCCTGCTCGGCCACAAATCCCTGGGCCGGAGTGGCATGGAACTGACTGCTCGACGCGATAACTACGCAGCCGGTCGCGATAATAAAGGGGATAAACAGCCCCGTTGACAGATCGAAAATCGCCAGACCGCGGAAGTATTTGTCCCAGCCCTTTCGGAGCATCGAATACGGCAGTAAAAATGTCATGTTGATACCCACGGCCGTTGCCGCAGCACTTATCATCACATCTCGCTGCTGGCCCACAATCATATTCGTCCAGAAAGGCCGGAATTGTTCGGTCACCTGTTGTATATGCGGCATAATTTTGTCGGTCGGCTTCATAAACAGGCTCAAATCGGGAATAAGCCCACTCAGGATTTCGCCCCAGAGTATCCTGCCCTCGATACTGAGTTTTACGACGACACCTACAAAGCTTAGAACGATGATACTGACAATTGTCTTAATCAGGATTTCGAAAATCTTTACCCCCCTGCCGCCGGCGCTGTAGGTGAAGCTCGCACTGAGAGCGATAATCAGAAAGATCGCACCGGCAATCATTTTACCGGGAATCTCGCTCATTACCGTCGGCCCGATCAGAGTGGGCAGAAGATTCTGCCGTAATGCCGCAGTTCCCAGGGCGAATTGCGGCAGTGACCAGACAAGATTCGCCATCATCGATGCGAGGAGCCAGCCCCAGCCGAGTACCGGACTGACATGCTCATTTATGCCGCGTAAGGGGCGTTGCCCTGTAGAGAGCGTTACATACGCTATCGCACTGAGCATAATAATGCCCAAAATCATCGCAAGCGGCTGTAGCCACATAAAGCTGAAACCAACCAGAACGCCGAGGTAAAGGCTCGAAGACAGCGAGCCGCCGCCCAGGGTAATTCCGCTCTGCAACCAGCCGGGACCGGACAATCTCAAATACGCCAGAAAAGTTGCTCCTTTGCCTTTTTTCTCGGCATCCAGAATAAGCTGGCGATCCTCTTCGATGCGTGGATTCATGTGCATCACCTGCTGTTTTTTACCCTGTCCAGGCTGATTCTGGTGAGGCGTCATATTTAATCTCCTAAGAACAATACTAACTCTCCTTAACCTGATTTTCGGCTGTATTGTCGGATTGGACGGACACTCTGTCAATTACTTTTTTTTTAATGTAACACTATATCTTAAATCGAGATAAGAAGATATGACGGAAACCCAAGAATAGATGATTCTTTATCCCAAGCGAATGGATATAATTGTCAAAAATACAATTTCAGCGAGTTTTTGCGCCCATTTCGAGAGCAAAAACAAGTCTGTAAAAGTGGATGCTGATTCAGCATGAAAATGTCCAGAATATCGGAGAAATAAAAACAAGTGGCCCAGGAGCCGGACACAACATTAGTCAAAGCAGCTATCGAAGGGGACACCGACAGTTTTACGCAGTTGGCCCGGCACTATTATCCGGCTATGGTGGCTATCGCTCATTCGATACTGGGTGATAGAGACCTGGCCGAAGATGCGACCCAGCTTGCCTTTGCCAGGGCTGCAGTAAAATTGCCTCAGTTAAAAGACAACAGGAAATTTGCCGGCTGGCTGGCTGTCATTTGCAGGAATGCAGCAAGGGATATGGCTCGGCGCCAAAACGGCTGCAAAGCCCCCGATAGATATCCCAGAGCAGATGATAAATCGGAAAGGGACGATTCGAAGGAAGCTGTTAAAGAGGCACTGAAAAAGCTCTCGGATTCGGCAAGAGAGGTAATTTATCTTCGCTACTACGATGGCCTGTCCTACGAGCAAATATCTTCGGTTCTGGGCATTTCCGAACAGGCGATTAACGGCAGGCTCCGAAGGGCAAAGAAAAAAATGGCAGAATATTTCAGACGTGAAGGTTTTAAGCAGGTGTGATTATGAGCGGACAAAAAGATGATAAATGGCTGGATGAATTGATATCCGGCACAATCAATACACAACGGCCCGAATTCGACGCCGAGAAGTGGAAGCAAAAATTCCCGGATGAATTTCAGGCACTTCAATCACGGGCAACTGATAAATCGGCACGTTCTTCTAAAAAGCCAATTCTTCTTAAAAGCTCCATCATGAAATTCGCCGCTGCTGCGTTAATCGTCCTGGCCATCGGCCTTTTTGTGGTTCTCCTGAGCCCGGAGAAAAAAAACGACAATGTCACAGAATACACAAAATCTCCGGCGGAGATGCTGACTTTAAGGTCGCTAAAAATAGCTTATCTCAACGGCGGTATAGAGGCGGTAGAGACCCAATGCGATAACGCGATTGAAAAACTCGGCCCAAAATCAAATACAATAACCGTCCAGGAATTACTTACAGAAATTAATGGTGTATAAATAGAAAGGGTATAACGATGTTAAAAAAATATAAAGTTCATATGCGGATAACGTGCTTATTTCTGGTAGTGACCCTGTCATCTTCGACCGTTTTAGGTTTTCCACCCGACAATGCGGCGGTTCTCTATCTGCGCGCTTTCATCGTTTATGAGGAGCCGGATAGTGATTTAAGCAAAATGCTTGACGATTTGCGTGACGGGAAAATTAAACCCAACGACCAGATAAGACAGTTCTTTAAAAAAAATCGGCCGGTTATAGCGCTTGTTACAACTGCTTCGCAAATCCCGGAATGCGACTGGGGAAGGGACCATTCGAAAGGATTCGATTTAATGATGCCGGAGCTTGCAACAGTAAGGAAGCTGGCTTTTATGTTAGTCGCCGACTCAAAAGTATATTTAAATGACGGTGACTACAAAACATCATTGGAAAGATGTCTGACCATTCACAGGATGTCCCGGCACATCAGCGATGATTTGATAATATCCAATCTGGTCGGTATCGCGATGAGCAGCCTGGCTAATAAGCATATCAAGATAATACTTTCGGAAATGCCCGCCGACATAGAGAGCCTTCAATGGCTGAAAAATCAGATGCTGGAAATATCGGCCAAAACTCCCTCTCTCATAACGGCCATAGAATCCGAAGCTGAAATTTCATTAAGGGAAATGCAAAAGGAAAACGTAAATAAACTTTTAGGTTATGTCAACACCGAGGATATCAAGGTAATTCGAAAAGCAGACGCAGATATTACTCAGAGCGACGGCGGTGCCGAGGAAAAAAAGAAAAAGATTTACGAAGAAAATGTTGAAAAATTAGGTAACGGTGATGAAGAGTATTTTTCTCAAAGCAGAAAATATTATATGGATTTTATCGCTTCGGTTAAGGCTACATTTGCCCTGCCCTACGAAGATGCTTACAGGGAGCTTGAAAAACTAAATGAGAAAGTTACGAAAGAAGCAGAAACGAATCCCGCAGCTTTTTTAACTTCCCATATGTCGCCCATGATTGCCAAACTCTGTACCAATGAGATGGTCTTTAAGACAAATTTTAACGCCTTTATTGCGGCAATAGAAATTTTTATTATAAAGGCTAAAACAGGACAGCTTCCTGACTCATTGCCCGCCGGACTACCGAAGGATTTATTCAGCGGAAAGGATTTCGAGTACAAAAAAAACGCCGATGGTTTTATCCTTCGCTGTCAGGGAAAAGATTTGGACAAAAACAAAATCCACGAGTACGAATTCAAAGTAAAATAGTTTTTATATATAAAACAAGCGAACAAGCCGGGCCTGATGGTTCGGCTTGTTTATATTTACAGTAAAAATAAAAATTACCTCTTGTAAAAGATTCGCAATAAAAAATCTCTGGTTACACTCGGCTATAGCCTTCAAAAATGGAGCGAAAATGAAACCCGCAAATAGCAAGCGTAACGGCTAAATGAAAATGCTGCGGCCTTCTGATAAGTGACCAGAAAATGAGTTTCCAATATGATAATCGGCCTTTATCTATTATTCCAAGCCGCCAGATCGATTTAATAAATGCCTTAATATCACAGTATCTGTACCTTGCCTTGTTATTTCTCCCGGGTTTGTAGTCCCTTAAAAACGTCAGGATCCTCTCATAATAGTTTCTTGGTGAATATATCGTACTTACGACCTTTTTATATCCTTTGAGAAGATCTTCTATTCCCATTTTAGGGACAAAATTTATCGAGAAATCCGTGTTATCACCTGTTGCGGCTACCGATGACAGCCTGTTCTCTGTCATAAGCCTGTGATAGAGTTTTGTTCCTCTGGGAGCGTTGAGCAGGCCGACCATAGCGGTTACTACCCCGCTTTTTTGAATAAACTGGATCAGGCTGTCAAAG
>CAYSKI010000043.1:0-29108 GCA_964431695.1 uncultured Pirellulales bacterium
AGTTTCTGCCGATATCGAACTTCGGCGATGTATTGGCCTGCCGGCCGTCGGGCAGCGTCATCTGCGCAACAGGCATCCGGATATCCTGCGTATCGGTCGTCATGCTGGCCAACGTGAATCGCATCGCATCGGCCCCGTGGCTGTCAATCGCGACTAACGGGTCGATGCCGTTACCCAGGCTCTTGGACATCTTGCGTCCTTCGCCATCCTGTATCATAGCGTGAATATAGACGTCACTGAATGGAATGTCCCCGACACAATATTGCCCCATCATTACCATTCGCGAGACCCACAGTGTAATAATTTCCCGTGCGGTGCAAAGTACATCACCCGGATAGAATGCTTTGACTTCCGGCGTATTTTCCGGCCAGCCCATCGTACTGAACGGCCACAACGCCGAAGAAAACCATGTGTCAAGAACGTCCTGATCTCTTGTCCAGCCATTAGCTTCAAGTTTCTTTTCGATTGCTTCATTATCAGGTCCAACACAGATATATCTTATCTCACCTTCGTCGGAATCCATTTTGATTGAGTATATTTCTTTTATTTGTTTTAAAGTCTCAGATTCTGATTCGCCTTTTTGAATATTCTTTGACCATATTGGAATCCTGTGTCCCCACCAGAGTTGGCGGCTGATGGGCCAGTCGCGAAGATTTTCGAGCCAGGTTTGATAGGTTTTTGCGTACCGTTCCGGGATAAATCGCAGCCTGCCGTCGAGCAGTGGTTTCAAGGCCAGGCCGGCTAAAGAATTGACCGGAACGTCCGTACCCTCAATAAGCTCTTCACCAAATTTCTCTTTGAGATGGTCAATAGTTTTTTTGACGGCAATATACCACTGGTCGGACAAATACGGCTCGATAGGGACATGGCTGCGATAGCTGTGGCCGACTTCGTGGGTATATTCGCGAATTTCTTCGAGCAGATTTTCCTGCCGGAACCATTCGACAATGGCTTCTCTCGCCTCGAAACGATCCATGCCGAGCAAAGATTGCGCTTCCGGCTCACCGGCATCCGCCCAGCCGTGTTTGTCACTAATAGAGCCATCGGGCGCCATAACATTAATTATTTCGAGATTGTGTCTCTGACCTATCTCCCAGTCATCCGGGTCATGGGCTGGCGTTACTTTCAAAAAGCCGGTGGAAAATCTCGCCTTTTCATCCTCGCTATTTGGGTCGGGCAAAACTACATGCTCATCTGCAATGATGGGAATAATCCGGCCGACTATCGGGAGCCGGACGTTTTTGCCGACCAGATATTCGGCACGCGGGTCCTTCGGATTCATTGCGACGGCCGTATCGCCGAGCATCGTTTCCGGGCGGGTTGTAGCCACGGTCACATATTCGGTTCTTGTGTCACCTGTATCAACCGGCTGGAGGAGTGGGTACTT
Source organism: uncultured Pirellulales bacterium (assembly GCA_964431695.1). Lineage (GTDB taxonomy): Bacteria > Planctomycetota > Phycisphaerae > Sedimentisphaerales > Anaerobacaceae > JAFGPS01. The sequence continues at coordinate 1,388 of CAYSKI010000043.1, forward strand.
CATATACCAGAAATGTCCCTTGATGGTCTCATGCTCCACTTCGTCGTCGGCAAGAACCGTCTGTGTCGCCGGGTCCCAGTTGACCAATCTTTTGCCGCGATATATAAGGCCGTCTTTGAACAGCTTGAAAAATGTCGCCCGAACGGCTTTTGCGCAGACCTCATCCATTGTGAAACGCGTCCGCTTCCAGTCGCATGAGCAGCCCATCGCCTTGAGCTGGTTGATTATACATTGTTCGTATTCGTCTTTCCATGCCTGGACACGCCCGACAAATTCTTCCCGCTGAAAATCGGTCCGGCGTTTTCCCTCTTCTGATAGTATTCGCTTTTCTACTACAGTCTGTGTGGCAATGCCGGCATGGTCTGTGCCGGGCATCCACAGGGTATTGTAATTTTGCATCCGGCGAAAACGTATCAAAATATCCTGCAGAGTGTTGTTCAGTGCGTGGCCGAGGTGAAGCGGGGCGGTTACGTTAGGAGGGGGGATAACAATGGTGTAGGCCTTTTTTCGATTACCTGACGGATCGGCATGAAAATACGGTTTTGAAGACCATATTTCGTTTGCCTGTTGCTCAATAATTTTAGGCTCGTAAACTTTCGAGAGTTGTTCACTCATAATTCACCAGATTTTGATATTTATGAAAAAAAATTCCGGCACAATAATCAGAGCCGGAATTTGATTTTAATCAAAACAGACGAAAATGTAAAGGGAACATTCAAGCACAAACCTGAGATTCACATGTCTTTCTGTATATAGCGGCTTTATGCGGTGCGTAACTTAATCGAGGTTCATCGTCATCAGGAACTCGGCATTTGTCCTGGTCTTGGTAAGTCTGCTTTTAAGAAGCTCAATTGCTTCGACCGGGTTCAGCTCGCTCAGGACTCTTCGGAGTCGATAAATAAGCTGCAGCTCCTTCGGGTCGAGCAGAAGCTCTTCGCGTCTGGTCCCGCTTCTGCTGATATCGATAGCCGGCCAGGTCCTTCTGTCAACGAGACGCCTGTCGAGGTGCAATTCCATATTTCCGGTCGCTTTGAACTCTTCGAAAATAACCTCGTCCATTTTCGAGCCGGTGTCGATTAACGCCGTTGCAAAGATAGTCAGCGAGCCGCCTTCTTCGATATTCCTTGCAGCACCGAAGAACTTTTTGGGCATCTGCATTGCACCGGCATCAACACCACCGGTCAAAATCCTGCCGGAGTGGGGCATTTCGGTGTTATAGGCGCGGGCGAGACGAGTGATTGAGTCCAGCAGGATGACAACGTCCTGGCCATACTCGATTAATCGCTTTGCCTTTTCAATCACGACTTCCGCCACCTGGCAGTGGCGTGCAGCCGGCTCGTCGAAAGTCGAGCTGATTACTTCCACATCGGGTGCGGTTTTTCGCTCCATCTCCGTTACTTCTTCGGGACGTTCGTCAATCAGAAGGACTATCAATTTGACGTCCGGATGATTGGTGCTCAGGGCATTTGCTATTTTCTGCAGAAGAATCGTTTTACCTGTTCGAGGCGGCGCAACAATAAGACCACGCTGACCTTTGCCGACCGGTGTGACTAAATCGATGATCCGCATATTCAATTCTTCAGCGGAAGTTTCGAGAATGAAGCGTTGTTCCGGATGCAGGGGGGTCAGATCACTAAAGACGATTTTTTCAGCAAGGTTGTCGGGATTTTCGAAGTTAATTGCTTCGACTCTGAGCAATGCAAAATACTTTTCCGAGTCTTTCGGCGGCCGAATTTGACCGGAGACGATGTTTCCGGTACGCAGGCCAAACCGTCTTATCTGAGACGGCGAAACGTAAATATCGTCCGAGGAAGACAAATAGTTATAATCCGGATTCCGCAGGAAACCGTAACCATCCGGCAGGACTTCCAAAACACCTTCGCCGTACATCAGCCCGTTCTGGCGGATACGTTCTTTGAGAATTCTGAAAATCAAGTCCTGCTTTTTGAGGGCACTGTATTCGGTGATATTATCATTCTTGGCAATTTCATGCAGTTCGGCAACGGTCAGTTTCTGCAGATCCGTCAAATACAGGTTGCCTTTTTTAATCCGCTCATACTTGGCATGAGTTGACTCCTCGTCCGTCATCTCGGCTTCCTGGTCCTGGTCCTGGGCCTGCTCTTGCTCAGTTTCCGGAGAGGGGATTTCCTCAGCCGTAGCAGTAGCAGCAGCCGGTTCGGTTTCCGGCTCGATTTGCTCGGTTTGTTCGACAGCGGCTTGTTCTTCTTTAGTAGTTTTTTTCTTTGATGTTTTTCGTTTTTTGGTTGTGCTTTTTACAGCTTTAGCCATCATTACTCCTTTTCCTTTTGTTAATTTTATTATACCTGAACTGCAAAGCTCTTCTTCGCCAGTTCAGGTTGTTTAAGCAAAATCCTCAGAACAAATTTCCCATTTTCCATAAGGATTCAACAGGAATTGAACTATGAACAGTTGAAGTTAAACTTATTTGTTATATAAAACGGGTATTACTCACACGAGCGATCTGTAATTAACCCCTCTTAATTATTACCCACAATATAAGAGAAAATGCCAGCGACCTGCCTGACTAATGCCGAGAAACCTGAATTGTTTTCTATGATATTATCGGTGAGCTTTGCCTTCTTGTCCAGAGAAATTTGAAAATTTTCTCTAATTTTAAGCTGATTTTTATTAAAACCCATTTTTTCTGCTCTTTTTGCCCTTATTTTTTGTGAGCAATCTATAAAAATAAGTTTGTCACAACGTTTTTCCCAGCCGACTTCCACCAATAAAGGCATATCCAGAACAATTGCTTTTACTTTTTTTTGACTTTTATATTTTTCTATGAGTTTCTCAGTTTTTTCGAAAACAAGGGGATGAATTACCCTGTTAAGAGAGGCAAGTTTTCGGTCATCGGCAAAAACAATCCCGGCTAATTTCCTGCGGTCGATTTTACCTTTTGGATTTAGGATTTCCGGGCCAAAATATTTTAAAATTTTCTCTTTTACAGTTTTTTTTTCGAGTAACTCATGGGCAATTTTATCGGCATCGATGACCTTACAACCTAATTTACCAAGCTCGGCGGCGACGGTACTTTTGCCCGAGCCGATTCCACCGATGATCCCGATAATTGGTTTGGTTCCAGCCTTACCCACGGGTGTGAATTGTAATTGGACTCTTTCTTGTAGTCAAATAATTTTGTCAATTTCAAAAACGGTAAGTGCCCCCTCGGAAGAAATATATTGATTATTCGAAGATTATTGCGGATAGCCCCGGCTGTTTTAAGGTGATGGAACAATCCAGATTAACACCTCGTCCGATGTTGTTGTTATTCCTCCGTTGTCTGTCGCCTTTGCAATGAGGATATATTCCCCCACAGAATGCTGTGACCAGTTAATATTCCAACCGTCGGAGCTGTCGTTGTCCCGGCCTATTATCGATCCATTGGCGGAAAATTCAACTTTTATGATGGAACCGTTATCATCCCATGCATCCGCCTGAACCTCGATATTCAATGAAAGCCCATAGATGACCGTTCCTGGAGTCGGATAGATGATATTAACATGCGGGGGCTTGATATATTTTAACCAGTCATTTGCTAAAAGGGTAAGGTCCGTAGTATCGATGTTCCCATCTCTGTTAAGGTCGCCGGGTGGTGCATCCATTGCCGGCCAGGATTGTATTTGAGCGGCAAAATCCTTCATGTTGACATTTCCGTCGTTCGTCAAATCTCCCGGCAGATTCCATCCATGCGGCGCAAGGGATGCCTCTCTTGTGCCTCCATAGACTCCCATATTGATTCGTGTATTTATACCCCATTTGTTTGTTGGGTCGTCCGGTATGGCTAATAATTCCTCATTCAAGAGTGAGCCGGGATTACCTGCATCAATGCACGGACTGGTTATATCATCATAGTGCCACCTCTGTCGTAGGTTGTCCCATCGCCAGCCTGTACTTTTTAAGTGGTAGTCATCTGTTTCTTCATCGAAAAAGAGTGGATCATTGTTAATATTTCCTATGCCTCGTATGTTTCCGTTCCAGCCCTGGACACAGGAATAATTAACGGCTGTTTGTTGGTTGCCGGTAGTATTAAATATCTGAGCAGATTCATTTGTACCGTTCAGGTCACTGTTGTTCCATAGAATACAGTTATTTACTATAGAAGCGCCGCCCGATGAGTTGATTATTCCACCACAGATCTTTTCTGCACTGTTTTTGAATAATACACAGTTGGTAAGAGTGATTACGGAAGGCTCTATGTTTATTGAAGAAGCGCTTTGAATAGCACCGCCATAATCAGCAGAGTTATCAACTAATATACAATTTGACAGCAGCGGATTACTATTGGAGAAGTTGTACATACCACCGCCGTTCTTGGCAGAATTTTCATAGAAGTAACATTTAATTATGGTCGGACTACTTTTATCTTCGTTATATATCCCTCCTCCCTGGTAATTCGCGTAATTCTGAAAGAATTCACAGTTAATTAGTGTTGGATTGCTGTTTAGTAGATTGCACATACCGCCGCCATTACCGGATTCGGAAGCAGCTACTCCTGCAGAATTGCGAATGAATTTACAATTGGTTAATTTCGGACAGCTATTATTAAAATTATACATTCCGCCGCCGTATTTTCCGGCAGTATTGTTTGAGAAAATGCAGTTAGTTATTGTAGGGCTGCTTTGGTCGCAAGAGATTCCACCGCCGCGTCCACTGTTGGTTCCATTCCATATAGTAAGACCGTGAAGTACCGAGTCCGGCCCTTCACCTGAATGGAAATAAAATCCGAATCCTTCGTTCTTACAATTGATAATACATGTTTCCGGGCCGTTTTCGCTTTTAACGGTTATAGCTTTTCCCTTAAAATCAATGTTCTTGTTGCCTGTGCCGATGTAAGTTCCGTCGGCAACCCATATCGTTTCTCCGTCGGATGCATTATCTATTGCATCTTGAATTGTGTCATAAGCCTCAGGGACTCGCAGGCCGATGGTATCTGAAGAAGTCATGAACAAATAATCCTGGTTGCCATATCCAAGTGTGACTTTATTTCCGGCCACATCTGCCAGGTCTATTACGAAATAATAGTCTGTTTCAGGACTTAGAGATTGAAGCCTGAAAGTATGATTTGTGGATACCACGAAGTCTTCTTTTGAGAAAGCAAATTGTTCACCGGGAACGAGACCGTAGCGGATAGTAGCCGAGGTTTGCTCGTCGGTTGTTAATTCGATTGTTACCTGACGTGCCTCCACTTCGAGGTTGATATCTAATAATATCGGTCCCTCGTAATCTATGAAAGCGATATCCGTTGATGTGGAATTGCCGGGCCCACCTTCGGGATCCGTGTATATCGCGGTTATGACTTCGCCGGAAGCGGCCTGCAGTGTACCGTCGTTGGTATTTAACTGGCCTGAGCTGATTGGGATGTTGCCGGTAAAGACACCGAAAGCAGCGGATGTTTCGGTTAGAACAATCTCTTCTGTATCCCCGCCTTCGGCGATGACGGTTACTATCTGATTTTCACTGCCTTTGAGGTCACGATCCGCCAGCAATAAACCGACCCTGCTCGTATAAGTGTAATAATCCTGGTCAAAATTGATATAACCTTTCGAAGGTACTACCGCCTGCATTGCTTTTGAAAGGTTAAGGCGTCCGTTCGAACGGCAAATTCCCGGTGCTATCGGATCGGCGGTCTCTGTGATTTTATTGTAAACGTCACGATATGTCATCGTTGGATTTGCCGAGAGCAAAAGAGCGCAGGCGCCGGCGACATGCGGACAGGCCATTGATGTACCTGTCAATTTCATTAAGTACTGGTTATAGACGGTTGCTCCTTCCGGAGAAAGGTTTGCGGCTCTTAAAGACAGAATGTTGTATCCTGGTGCGGCGATATCCACCCAGTTTCCGTAATTCGATTCGGACCATCGATTGTCTTGAGAGTCGGTTGCTGCTACGGCTATTACATTCTGATAATAAGCCGGATATCTCGGTTCATCTGTGTTATAATTACCGGCTGCTGCTACGGTTATTACTCCCTGACTATAAGCATAATCGAACGCTTCCTTAATTGACCGCATCTCAAAATCATCAGGCAAATCACCAATAGTCCAGCTATTGGATATAATGTCGGCACCATTTGTGACTGCATAAACGATTGCCTCAACTAAATCGTATATCTGTCCTTCTGCAATATAATTGAAGGACTTCAGGGCCATGATTTTGGTATTCCAGCACACTCCGGATATATCGAAATTGTTATTTCCCTTGGCGCCGATGATACCGGCACAATGTGTGCCATGGCCATGATCGTCAAGCGGGTCACTGGTATTATAGATGAAGTTGTAGCCGTATATGTCGTCTATATAACCATTATTGTCGTCATCTACTCCCTCTGTACCATCGAATTCCTCTATATTTATCCACATATTGTTCTTTATATCTCTGTGGCGATAATCTATTCCTGTATCCAATACTGCTACGACAATTTTTTGACTTCCCGTGTATATATTCCATGCTTCGGGGGCATCAATTATATTTAATGCCCATTGTTCGTTATAGGTCGGATCATTAGGTGCCGATTCTATTGAAGCAATGCGATTCAGTTCGGCATATTCCACTTCGGGATTGCTTCTGTATGCTTCAAGAGCTTCCTGAAGCGATTGTTCATCGGGGCAATCGAGCCTTATTTTATATATTCGTTCGAGATTGGGAACTTTTTCTTTTACAGGTGCCCGCTGTAATCTCCTGATAATGTGTTTTTCTCTCTGTGTTAAAAGACTTTCGTCCTTTTGGCGGATGGACTGTAGCCGCTGGTGTCTGCTGCGGAAGTTTTTAACCAGAGGGCTGATTTGTCTTACTCTGTGCTTTGTATGGAATTGAGCCAGTTTCGGCGATGAATTCAGGATGGCAATCGGACTGTCTGTTTGTTTTTCAATTGTGTTGGCGGCGTTTTCCCGGAATTTTACTATTATCTCATTTGGAACATAACTTCGCGATACCTCGGCGGTTATTATTGGCGCGAGGAATAAAGTAATTAGAAATATGGTAATTCTTCGAAATAAGTTATTTGTCATCTTATTATTGCTGTTGATTTCCCCCCACATTCGGGGCGATATCTATATATAAACATCAATAAATGTCGGACAATATCAAGCAAATACAAGATACTTGGATGATAACTCACTTTGGTAAGCCTGCCCGAACCTCTTTGTATTATATTTATATATTAACACAAAAGTAGTCTGTATATCAAGGTTTTTTTAGCAGGTTTTAATTAAGTGATACAATTATATAGTATGTGACCGCTTCTCGGTGGGATATGGGTGTTTTCCGGTATCTTTTGCCCCTTTTTGAGCTTAAAACTAAGCACAAATAGTTTTTGTTTAACGCGATATGCGGACTTTGTCAGGCATTTTTTGCAGGCTGCTGATTAAATAATCTTTCACAACTATATCCCAGCTCATATTTTTTGCAAGCTCATAGCCGCTCTGGATCATACTTTCGATTTCTGCTTCGTTTTTCGGCAGACGAGAGCATATTTGCATGGCAACCTTGTCGCTTTCTCTTGCCTCTATCTGATCCCGCACGGCACGGCCGATCTGCAACATATCTTCGATATCGGAGCAACTATGGCTTGTCAGATCGGTGTAATCGGCAATGATTACATTTTTAACAGCCTCTCCAGAGGTTACATCGTGCAAGAATCCCGAACATCCGCACACACTGCTGAATACACATATACCTCCAAAAGTCAGTGGTTCGAGCTGGGCTATTCCGAATGGCTCGTATATACTCTGACCGAATTCGACGTCGCTGCCCTTGCGTATATCCATAAATTCCATATTGTCCGGCATTCTTTTGCCGCACTTTTGGTGTTCGAAACCGAACTGGTTGATAAATATGATTTTAATATTTCTGCTTTTGGCGTTGAATTCCTGCACTGCCGTGTAATAGTTTGCCTCGCCGCCGGATAAATCGGGCCAGCCTTCGCGGTGGGCAACGGGCCAGTGGTATGTGGATTCGATGTTGTAGATTTCTTTGCTTCGTCTCGATGACACTTCGGTCGAAAGAATGAATAATACTCCTGTTTTGCTCTGTGTCCTGAATTCTTTTTCTATGTGTTCCAGCACCCGCAAATCCCGCCACATTCCCTTGCTTCTTACCAGTCTGGTAACGTGTGTAAAGACAAAATCCGGTCTGTAATCCAGGAGGTTCTCACAGTATTGTTGGAGTTTTTCTTTTGATTCGAGCTTCTCGGCGACACTGATTTGATAGGTAGGGATGCCGTTATATACTACATCTATCTTGACTGTTTCGAATTCCGGTGCGAGAAATCGCAGTTCATCCTCCACATAGTCACCTACTGCATATATTCGATCACAATATTTTGACGCTTCCACAAGGGAATGTTTGAAATAAGTATTCTGATCTCCGAAGACGTCGTTCACATACAACCTGTCCTGATGTGCCTTTTTGATGACGTTATAAAACATCGTGTCGTGCCCCGGGTGTTCTTCCACGATTCGGCGCATAGTTGCGACTTCGTGAGCGTAAAAAACCGTTTTGAAACTGCAGCAGGGCTCGAGAATGGCCGCCAAAGCCGTGGGCATTCCCATAAATTCATGTGCTACGATGATTGTCGAATCTTCCGCGGCACCGATTGCTTTGAGCACTTCAATCACCGGTGGTGCCAGTCTGATATATTGTTCGAATTCCCATAAGTGTTCGTATAAATTACTTTTGACTCCGAATTCGTCGAAAAGGCTTTTTTTGAATTCGTTAATCGGCCACTTGTCCATGTGGCGAACGTCAATCAATATAACCTCCGGTGAGCTTTTGATGCCTGTTTCCTTATCTATGAAAGTACGTCTGCCATAGACAATGCCCACATTATAGTAATTTTCGATTTTCCGGAATGTCTGGGCGTAGCCCGTATTAATAAAACCGTCGATGGAGGAATATAGTAATTCACTGTTTTCACCGAGTCGTTCGTGCGCGGAGCCTTCGGTAGTGAATAGCGGCCCGACGAGTATGGATCGACTAATGGAATCGAGGTATGATTTGGATGTAAAGAAGCCTTGCAGGACGGCGCCTATTCCGCCGACTTTGCCGACCGTCTCGTGTGTTACATGTACTGCAGTTCTCTCAAGGGTCATAATGTATTTCCCTCCAAGCTGTCGTATAAATCCGATAGGGTTGTTTCTCTACTGTTTCTACGTAAAATATAAGAAACAGTTCCATAACAGCCAAATTGTGGGGGGATTTCTGACATGCTATTTTTCAAGACCGATAAAATCACTGTTTATATGTGATCGGGACGTCACTTTTCAGACGAAATTATCGGGCGGTGACATTTTACCGGTGTCATCCGATTTTTGAACGTAAAGTTCTTATCAGACCTGAAAGCACCTGCGGAGCAATATCGGACAGTTCCGGCTCGGGTATTTCGCTCAGTGCGATTCTGTCGAGTATCTCCGTCACTTTGGTTTTGTGTGGTGATATCAAAGCGGCGGTTCTTTCGGCTTCGTCCAGCTCGCCGTCCTCCATTTGCCTTATGTACGTGATGATATTTTTTCTAAGCTCCTGTTCGCTCATATCGTATATCGCGCCGGCGGGTATGGCCGGACCTTCGGGGATTTCTCTTTCCTTTAGTATTTCCTGAGTGAGCCTGTATGTTTCCGCCATTAGCTGTCTTTCTCTTTCTATATCTGTATTGTCTTCCGGTGCGAGCTTCAATTCTTCGCCGGTATCCGGACTGGGTACGTACAGCTTATGTTGACAGCTGGGGCACTTCCCCCATTTGCCGCCGGCCGAGTCGGCCGCTCTTATTTCTTTACCACAATGCTCACAGTGAAATACAATTGCCATTTTATCACCTCTGATAAAAACTAAGTCTGCTTCCGAACTCCGGATTCTGCAACTACCTCGGTGGTTATTCCTCCTCGAGGTGTGAATCTGGAGGTAACTTTCATCCAGCGCGGTTTACAGGCTCCGGATAAATCGTCGAGAATATCATTTGTCAGGGCTTCGTAAAAAATTCCCTTATTACGGTAGCTTTGCAGGTAAAATTTCAGACTCTTCAACTCGATACAATGCTTGCCGGGACAATATTGAATGAGGATCTCGCCGAAATCGGGCTGACCCGTACGGGGACAAACGCTGGTGAATTCGGGATGTTTGATTGTAATACAATACTCTCTTCCCGGATTGGGATTTTCGAACAATTCTATTTCTACCCGTTCACTCATCATTTGGCCTCTCTCATGTGTCCTTCACTATATTAGTATAATCGGTATATTAACTAAAAACAAGCAATAATCAACTATGGAGAAGGTAAAAAATTCAATATGGCCTTATTTGAAAGTCTGTGTGTATAGAATTTTCGCATTTTGACAATATTCGGCTTAGTCGGTAGAATAAACTTTTGCTGCTAAAAATCTAATTAATGAATGAATCGCTGTCTATGGGATAAATAAAGTTAACATAATGGCAGAAAAAAAGGCGATAGTTTTGCTCAGCGGGGGGCTCGACTCGGCGACGACTCTGGCAATCGCCCGCAGAGAGCATTTCCAGTGCCATGCCCTGACGTTTCGATATGGCCAGCGGCATAAGCGGGAAATCGAAGCCGCCGAAAAAGTTGCCGCTTTTCTCGGGGCCGTCGAGCATCGTATAGTCGATATCGACCTGGCTGTTTTTGGTGGTTCGGCTCTTACCGATTCGAGTGTTGCTGTGCCGAAGGACAGGGCTGATTTGGAGACTGCTGCAGAAATTCCCATTACCTATGTACCGGCCAGAAACACGATATTCCTCAGCTATGCACTTGCCTGGGCCGAGGTGCTGGGTGCATTTGATATATTCATCGGGGTCAATTCCACCGACTACAGCGGCTATCCGGACTGCCGGGCCGAATTTATCGCAGCCTTCGAAAAGACCGCCAACCTCGCTACTGCCGCTGCTATCAAAGGAGCAGGGCGATACCATATACATACTCCGATTATCGATATGACAAAAGCTCAGATTATCCTCAGAGGCAAAGAGCTTGGTGTGGATTATTCTCTTACACATAGTTGTTACGACCCTGACTCCCGGGGCAAAAGCTGCGGCCGATGCGACTCCTGCCGGTTGAGACTGAAAGGATTCGCCGAAGCGGGTTTGAAGGACCGGATAGAATATCAAACTTGATCTTGTCATTCCTGCGCAAGCAGGAATCCATAATGTGAAATGATAAATGCTTATAAATGAAATATTTTATTCTCTGCAGGGCGAGGGTTTTTTGGCCGGCGTGCCAAGTGTATTTGTTCGCCTGGCCGGCTGTCCTTTGCGTTGCCGGTGGTGCGATACAAAATACGCATGGGAAGAAGATGCGGGGCAGGATTGCACGATTATCGAAATTGTCGAAACTGTTTGCAGTTATCACTGTGATTATGTCGTTATAACCGGCGGAGAGCCGATGATGGATCTCCAGATACGAGAACTGGCAACGGAATTGAAGGCTCTCGATAAACACATCACCATCGAGACCGCCGGTATCGCTTATATCCCGGACTTGCCCTGCGATGTCATGAGCATTAGTCCGAAGCTGGCCAATTCCATGCCGGAGGATACGAAATTGGCGGCAAAGCATGAGGATTCGAGACTCGATACGGCGGTTCTTGGAGAGTTGGCGTTCCATTATAATTGTCAGTTCAAATTCGTCATAGACGGCGAGAACGACCTGGCGGAAGTTCAGGAGATTATCGAAACGACCGGGAACATTGATGCTAATAGAGTTATGTTAATGCCGCAGGCTGCCACGAGGGATGAGTTTCTAAAAAAAGCCCCCATGGTGGCGGATTTATGTAAACGCTCCGGATATTCTTTTTGCCAGAGACTGCAGGTCCTGCTCTGGAACAATCGAAGAGGAATGTGATATCTGCTTTTTCATTTCAAAGGCCCTTTAAGCAGCCGTATATCGTCGATCCATGCTGTGCCGGGGCCATCCATAACCAGATTCAATTTGATGTTGTCGGGATTTTGTCCCTTCTTTAAGAAAAAAGGCGTTTCCAGCGTTGTCCATTCCGTTGTGCCGGTCAGAGGCGACGTCAATCCCCTTGAGAAAAATTCTCCTTTGCCAGGGAAGTGACACCACATCTCGAGGTAAACTATACCCAGGGCATTTTTGGTTCGGACTTTTGCCTGATAAATCAATCGGGCGTTATCGATGTCCACATCACCAATCTCGAATAACCTTAATGTCGTTGGACCCGCCGCTTCGATTCGCAGCGACCCGTTGCCGTCGCTTGATATTTGCTTGTCGATTTCAACATCCGAACGGGTTATTATTCCTTGCATATCATCGAGGGCGAATCGCTTAAGCTCGATTGCATCGGTTGTGATCTCTGCCTTTTGATATGCTAACAACGGCATCAGTATCAACGCAGAGAAAACAATAGTCATACCGAGGATACTATACCCAGCAATCAATCCCGCTAATGCAAGACCCCGACCTCTCAAAGAGACATTGCGTTCAATCTTTCGCAATGCTACATGCCCGCAAATAATTGCCGGTAGAATGCCGAAAGGTCCGAGAGCTAAAGCCAGTACGATAGATGCGATAGCAAGGCCGCTCGTGCGAATAGGTTCAACTGTTGTCGGAGCTTCTATGCCGGAATCGGTCTGAGTCGTTCTTTGCAATGTTCCGAGCAGGTCCTGATATTCGTCCTCGTTAATTTTTCCTTCATTGAGCAGTTCGAGCAGTTCCTGTTCGGATGATATATTTTTTGTATTTTCCATTTTTATTCTCCCGCGAGTTTTTCGAGTTTCTCTTTCGCTTCGGCCACGGAAATTTGTCCGTTTCGCAACTGCTCTAAGACGGCCTTTTTCTGGGCGTCCATCTTCCGCAGCGTTTCATAGTTCGCAATCAGCCTGTCTAACCGGGAGCGAATTGCTGCATAGCCCAACGAGCCGTTTTCCTCCATCGTTTTTATGCTGAATCCTGCTAAAAGATATTGCTCTAAGAATCTCTGGTTTTCAAGAGAGAGCCGGTCGAATAAGGTTGTGCTGAAATCGCCTTCGATTTTTACGCCGCATGTCGTACATGTCATAGCCGCGGTTTGCATTGACAGGCCGCAGCAGGGACATGATGTGGAGAGTAATTTCTTTGCCATAATCATAAATATTAGCATATATATTAATAAAGTCATGAAAAATTTGGAAAATAATATAAAATACCTAATAATATTCGGATTTTACCAAAATTTTGTAAATTGGCTTCGTTTTTTCAAATTCCCTTACTCAATACTCATCACGCAATACGAATAAATTGGCTTTGTTTTTTCAAATTTCCTCACGCAATACTCTTCACGCATCACGCAATACAAATAAATTGGCTTTGTTTTGCATTTTTTCTTCTGTCTCCTGACTTCTGGATTCTGTCTTCTGTCGTTGAAATTGGCTTTGTTTTCTTGTCCCGGCATAGTCGAAGACTAAGCCGGATTCTCATATTCTTTTGATTTCAAAGAGCTTATGCCATATTACCCATATTAACATTGGGTTTGTTTTTTCAAAAATGGTCGATTTGTAGAGATCTCTCTACATCTGTCGAATCCCCCTTGGTCATGTCGATTTGTTAGAAATTGGATATTTTAGATTTCAGATTGATCCATTCGACTCTGCTAAGAACAAGCTTTTACATTTTTTAATTTTGACTTGCCACCCCCCTAAACCCTATCCCCTAACCCCTATTAATTCTACCTTAAATCGGCCGAAAAACAAGGATAATCCGGAAATGAAAATTGACAATTTATCGTTAATAATGAATAATGTTGCTTTCCCGCAAAGGCGGGAGATGTAGTTTATTAAGCCCAGGTGGCGGAATAGGCAGACGCGCTAGCTTGAGGGGCTAGTGCCCTTAGGGGCGTGCTGGTTCGACTCCAGTCCTGGGCATTTTTTAGGGGATAGGGATTAGGATTTAGGGGATAGTTGATAGTGGGGGTACGATGGATAAAGGAAGAGGGACAAGACACGAATACAGATCAAATTTTTAACCCAAAAGCCCGCATCGGAAGCCTCGGTGTAAGCCAAATAAAAAGGACTTTTTTAGTCTTCACTTTTCGATTTTCATCTTGAGGAATCATATCCAATCTGGTACTTTTAAATAGTTCAGCATTCTGCGGTATTAATAGGTATTTTGAAAGTTCAGAATTTTGAGGGATAAGCCATGTATTTTGATGAAAGTTTCATTCAATCCTTACCAGATGACCCGAATATCGCTCTCAGGCAGATTTGCGATAAATACGATACTATGGTCAATGATTACTTTCAAAATTCTGGGGCAGTACATGATATTTCTGTACAGGCTCTCGACTTAGTTTCAACTTTTCTTGAAGCGATTGGATTTGAATTGGAATCAGAAATTCCAGAACTTTTTGGTCCGCGTGACGAAGATATTAGGAGAGTTAGCGATTTCATAGCTGAATTGAGAGATGGAACTACTCGACAACTTGGCAAGGGGCAATACGATAGTTATAAACATCTATTTATGGAGAAGTTTGAAGTTTCTTCACATTATGAGTTCTCTCAAGGAGACCTTGATGAAATTCAGGAATTACTCAATCGACTCCGGGATTTATTCTCTAAGTCAGAAGAGTTAGAAGAAGGCCATAAAAGCCGTTTACTCAGGAGACTTGAAAAACTACAATCTGAATTGCACAAGAAAGTATCAGACTTAGACCGATTCTGGGGATTCTTCATCGATGCGAGTATTGTTGTTGGTCAGATGGGTGAAAACGCTAAGCCAATGGTTGATGTAATAAAGAAAATTGTAAAAATAATATGGCCAATGCAAACTCGAGCTTATGAGCTTCCAAGCGATTTGCCGTTTAAATTGCTCGGGCAGGCCGAAGATGACAAATCTGAAGGCGAGAAATCTTGAAGATGAAGAATTGTGGAGACTTGGGAACGAATTGCGGTGTCGTATTTTTTACATTTACGGGGCTTTTTTATTTTTCTGAAGTGTAGGTAAAATTGAGAGGCGATGTTATTTGAAAGCCATGCTGAGAATAATTAGTAATTCGAAAGGATATTATTATGGATAAACAACAATTTCAAGAAAGAGTGAAAAAACTGAAAGAAATCAATAAAGTCATTGAATCTTTGGACCCTTCAATCAAAGAAGCTGGTTTTAAACTTCTTCAGAGTTATGCAACCGGCAAGGAGAAAGAATCCACAAATGGTGGAGACGATGAATCACTAACAAATAAGGAAAAATTCTTTACTAAATTCAGTCACGATCAACCGGCTGACAATGTATTTTTGATTACTGCATATTTTTATAGTCAGTATGGTACTTCTCCCATATCTATAAAAGAAATAAAGGAAGTAGCTGATGATGTTGGGTTAACTATTCCCAATCGTCCGGACATGACGCTAAAAAATGCTCAAAGAGATGGGAAAAGTTTATTTACATCTAAAACAAGAGGTAGTTGGAATCCTACTGTACATGGTGAGAAATTCTTAAAAGAGGAATATGAAGTAAGAAAAGGTAGAAAGAAAAAAGTTGAGGAATAGTTATGACACTTGTTGAATTTATTGCTCCGCTTTCGAAAAAATCCCATAGAGATAGAATCTTAGCAGCGTTATACTTTTGTCAGCGTTATGAAAAACTTGATGCTCTAACTGTTGAGCAGATTAAAGAGAAATTGAAACGAGCAAGAGCACCACAGTGGGCAAAAGCTAATATCTCAGATATCCTGGCAAAAAGCGGTCATTATGTAGACACTCCCGGTATACAAGATTCAAAGCGGTTATGGAGTTTGACATCATCAGGTAATGAATATGTTCGGAAATTACTGAGTTTGCCATCTGCTGAACCGGAGCTTGAACATGATGCAGGTTCTTTGGAACAAATCATAGAAAACATAACCGACCTTCAGATTAAAGATTACCTTAATGAATCCTTGAAATGTTTACAGATAGGGGCTTTGAGAGCCTGTGTTGTTTTCCTATGGAGTGGAGCTATAAGAATTATACAAAATAAACTTTTATTATATAAGCAAATTGACCTTAATAATGCTATAAAGAAACACGACCCAAAGGCAAGAAAAGTAAAGACCATTGACCAATTCGCTTATATCAAAGACAAAACAGTTCTACTTGCATCCTTAGAGCTTGGTTTGTTTGATAAAAATGAGAAAGGTACTTTAGAAGAGGCATTAGACTTAAGAAATAGATGTGGTCATCCTGGAAAATACAAACCAGGAGTAAAGAAAGTATCCAGCTTTATTGAAGATTTAGTCTCAATCGTTTTTGAATAGAATTTTTCACGTCCAGCAAGATTTTTCTTGCGCTCTGCACCCAGCTTTATTAAAATAGACCTTAGAGTAAGTGTAAACAGCCTACTTTGTGGCAAATTACGCTAGCTTGAGGGGCTAGTGCCCTTAGGGGCGTGCTGGTTCGACTCCAGTCCTGGGCATTCGTTCGACGCGGCTTTCCTTATAGTTTGACTTCCTTAAATTGGTTCGGCAGTGAAATTTTCTTCAGGTTAGCCTCCCCACAGGCAGGCCTGTGGGCTAAATATTAAGGAATAGGGTGATTAATTATGCCGAGAACAGTTGGCTATATGCTGACTTGGACAACATACGGCAGTTGGTTGCAGGGCGATGTCCGTGGTTATGTAAAAAATAGCCGAATACTTCCCGACGATAAAAAGCTTGTTGATCTTTGCGTGAATTCCAAAAAGCAGATACTGTTAGGCTCAAAGACGATGAAAGGAATATCGTCCGCAAGGCAATATTTAACGAAGCGAAACGTATCGGCATGACTATCGAGGCGCTGGCCGTATGTAATAATCATGTTCATTTAGTGGCAAGATTTTTTCTGAGCCGATAGGACAGACGGTCAGCAGATTTAAGAATGTAACATCATACGCATTGAGAAAGAACGGCCGGACTGGTCGAGTATGGACGAGAGGATTTGACAAAAGATTTTGTTTTAACAATGAAGATTTAAATCGCCTAATACGATATGTTAACAATCACAATCGTTAGTCAATCAACTATTTAGCCCCGAAGCCTGCTTCGGGGGATCTCCGAAAATATTAAAATCCACATTTTTCAGTTTTTTTTGAAAATTTATGTTCATTTTGCCGAAAAGAAGTGTATAATTAGTGTAGTGCTGATATATTGATATTGCATTACGTAATTGAGGTGGATTATGGGCAAAACAGCGACGATACAGGCAAGAGTGGATGCGAAAACCAAGAGCAGGGCGATAGCCGTCCTCAATGCGCTCGGTATGAATATTACGGAGGCCGTTAATATATATTTGAAGCAGATAGTTTTGACTAAAAGTATCCCTTTCGAGGTCAAAATACCGAATGAACTGACGGAAAAAACCTTAACCAGGGCGGCCAAAGGACAAGACCTCCACGAGGTCAGCGATATCGATGAGCTGTTCGAGGAGATAGATGCTTAGAATCCTGCGAACAGGTCAGTTTAAGAAGGACCTTAAACGAGGCTCGAAGCAGCACATGAATTTGAATGAGCTAAAAAGGGTGCTTGAAAAGCTCCAGCGGAAGGAACCGCTCGATACGAGACATCGAGACCATCAACTTTCACAAAACTGGAAAGGATTTCGTGATTGCCATATCGAGCCAGATTGGGTACTTATATACCAGATAACCGAAGAAGAGCTTCGCCTTGTAAGAATAGGCTCTCACTCGGAACTTTTCCGGAAATAAAATGAAATTATTCGAAGGTATAAAATATAGGGATTCGATTGAGGTCAACGCCTCGGCGGAACAAGTGTTCGAATGGCTCTGCCGGCGGAGTATGGATAAGGAATCCTATAAGGCCTGGCACCCGGACCATGTGGACATTCGGTGGATTAAGGGAGAGCCTTTGCAGGCCGGATCAATTTTCTATGCTGAGGAAAATATTCGCGGCGATTTGTATAAGCTAAAATTTAAAATTACCAGGATTGTCCCGAACAGGGAGATTCGATACAGGATCCTGTTCCCGTTGTCCCTTATTGCTACGGGGAACGCATTTATAATAGAGCCGAAAGGCAAAAACAGTTGCACGTTTACAGCAACAGGCGGTCTAAGAATTCCCGCATGGCTGTTCAAGAGAGTCCATAAAAAGCATAAATACAAAATTGAGGCCACGCAGCAACATATGAAAGAGGAGGGCGAGAATCTTAAAAGGGCACTGGAAAGTCAGGATAAATCTTAAAACAAGCCAAACATCCATCCAAAAGGGAAATTCATCGTTTTTTTGCCGTTGTTTTTGTCGCACCTGTAACTGAATTCTCTTGTCGAAGTGACATTATTTCTGAAATTTTGCAGGATGCAGGTAAAAGGCTGGGTGTCACCCCGGTAATATGCTTACCGGTGACAGTCTATATCGGCTGTTTTCGGACGATGGAAAAAAGTGTGAAAAAAGCCTATTTTCAGGCTGATATGGGAGCTTTTGTGTTGACTCGGGGCATTAAAATGAGATATAATACTCATAGCTTTTTCATTTTTGCCCCTGCTTTTCTCTTCCTTCTCCCCTCCCTCCGCAAAAAGCAGGGGTGTTTTTAGGGATAAATTAAATATCAAAAATCAAAATGCAAAATTGTATTTACACTATGTTGTAATAAGTTAATACGCGTATTTGTCACTACAAGCTCAGTGGGGTAGGATTGAGGGATTTGTTTTTAATAGATTTCTCCGCTTCGCCCCTTTGCTTTCTTGCGAAAGCAGGAATGGGGGCTTCGGTCGAAATGACAATGGAGTAAGTGTAAAATTATGGAATCCCGGTTTTGTCGGAGTGACTCTTTTATCAGGTCAGTCCCAGTTTCTCGGCTTCGTCGTATAGGCCGTATTGCTTCATTTTCTTAAACAGGGTCGTGCGGTTTATCTGGAGCGATTTGGCCGTTTCCTGTCTGTTCCAGTGGTTGGCTTCAAGGGCCTTGCGAATGATATTTTTCTCCGGTTCGGCGAGGGCCTGTTTGAGGCTCATTGGTTGGTAAGACCTCTGCTGCAGTTTTTGCTCCTGCTTGACCGTATCCGGCAAATCTTCGGGACTGATGAATCTGCCTTTGCCTAAGAGTGCCGCCCGTTCGATGACTTTTTCCAGCTCGCGAATATTTCCGGGCCACAAATATCGCTCCAGGTATTGCATAGCCTCATCGGTTATGCCGAATTT
The DNA here is from genome assembly GCA_964431695.1 of uncultured Pirellulales bacterium. Classification (GTDB taxonomy): domain Bacteria; phylum Planctomycetota; class Phycisphaerae; order Sedimentisphaerales; family Anaerobacaceae; genus JAFGPS01. Next base: position 20,509 of record CAYSKI010000043.1, read on the forward strand.
CTGTCTGTTGTTCTGTGCACAATAAATTCTTAAGAAATGTTCCGCTAATAACCTGATGTCACTGACTCTCTCGCATAAAGGCGGCAGGTCAATCGTTATGACGTTTATCCTGTAATATAAATCTTCCCGGAACCTGCCTTGTTTGACTTCCTGCTCGAGGATTCGATTGGAGGCGAGAATTATTCGCGTATTGACGGTTTGAGTTCTATTACTGCCGACCGGCTCGAATTGCTGGTTTTCCAAAACGCGCAGGAACTTTGTCTGAAGGGCAGGAGAGGCGTTTGCAACTTCGTCGAGAAAAATCGTGCCGCCGTCGGCCGCTAAGAACTTTCCCTCCTTGTTATTGACGGCGCCTGTAAAGGACCCTTTGATGTGGCCGAAAAGCTCGCTCTCAAGCAGTGTCTCCGGGAGTGCTCCGCAGCTAACCTCGATAAACGATTCGTTTCGCCGGCTCGAACGATTATGTATTGCTCTTGCCAGCAGGCTTTTTCCCGTGCCGGACGGGCCTGTCATCAGTATCGTGGCTCTGGTGTCGGCGACGGCTTCGATGAGGTCGAAAATTTTGGCCATTTTATAATCCTGACTGATGACATTTTCCAGAGAGTATTTGCGTTCGAGCTGAAGTTTCAAACGCTCGTTTTCGCTCATCAGCGATTGCTGTTGGATCGCTCTTTCGACCGCCAGTCGTAATTCGTCGTCGATGATGGGCTTGGTAAGATAATCGTAGGCACCCTGTTTGATGGCCCTGACCGCGCTGTCGATGGTGCCGTAACCGGTTATTACAATGACCACCGTCTGGGGATAGCGTGACCTGATAGTATCCAGCAAATCGAGACCGTCTCCATCCGGCAGGTTTACATCCGTAATGGCCAGGCAATAGCGTTTTTCACCCAGCTTGGCCATTGCACTTTTGACGGTTTCGGCGCCGTCGGTTCGGTAACCTTCGAGCGAAAGGAACTCACACAGCGAGTCCACTATGATTTTATCGTCGTCGATTACAAGAATGTCCTTTTTGTTCATGTTCTCTCCAAAGTTGTTGTTTTTACGTATCAGGGATTAGCCGGGGCCGGCAAATACACGGTAAAAATGCTGCCTCCTTCGGGTGAGTTTCGTGCGGTTATTTGTCCGTTGTAGCTGTTTACAATGTCTCTGCATATCGCGAGCCCGAGACCGGTCCCTTTGCCTTTTTCTTTTGTTGTAAAAAACGGCTCGAATATCGCTTCTGTGTTTTCGGGCGGCAAACCCGTGCCAGTGTCACGAAATTCCACAATGACGGCGTTATCCTTTGCCGGATAAGTCGATATCCTGATTTCGCCGCCTTGCGGCATTGCATCCAAAGCGTTTTTTGTGAGATTATAGAATACCTGGAATAAATTCCCGCTCCTGATTTTCGGTAATTCGGCGTGATAGTTTCGGTGTATTTTAACATCGAGAGCCTCGGCTTTGGTGTTTATTGTTTTGATCGCATCTTCGATAATCTGTTCAATCGGGAGAAATTCCTGAGTCGAATAGGGGCAGCGGGAAAATTCCAGCAGCTCTTTTACGATCTGAATCATTCTCATAAGACCCTCGCGGCATTGGGCCAGGTATTCTTTTGGTTTTTCGAGGTTCTCATTCTCTATCGCTCTGATTGTGAGATTGATATAACGCAGTATCCCATCGAGGGGATTATTCAATTCGTGGGCGACTCTGGAAGCAAGTTTTCCGACGGCTGCCAGTCTTTCGGTCTCGGCGAGCCGGTTACCGGCGTCGGAATTTTCTTTTGAGGGATAATTCTGGGGATTATCATTTCTATTTGACTGGATTTCTTTTCTATCACCCATAATCGGATAATAAAATTTCAAATTTATATTGTCAAGTCATCGCGTTGATAAAAAACAACGTGCCTGTTACTTTTTTCGGACAGGATAAGATGCCGATTTAGTTAAAAACATAGGACTTAATAAAACAATAAACTAAGGTCCTGTATTGAAGGCCGATAATAAAATGCGGGTCTGTTAGGTTATTTTTTCGTCGTTCATATTTATAAACGCAGAAGGCGTGAAAAATCATCAGAATAGTCATTAATTGGACTGGAATTTACGTAAGTGTTTGTAAAATATAAGTTTATTACAGTTAAAAGATGATATATCGATGGTGTTGTCGGGATTTTATGAAGCGGTTGCTTATATACGGTTACTTCGTAGGCCAGGTGCCTTCGAAGACTTCGACAGCCGGACCGGTCATATAAACGCAGTTATCTTCTACGCACCAGTTCAATGCAAGCTCGCCGCCCGGTAAATGTCCTGTGCATACGCGCTGTAGCCGACCGGTTAGAACCGATGCCACACAGCAGGCACAGGCACCTGTGCCGCAGGCCATGGTAATTCCGCTGCCTCGCTCCCATGTACGCATTGTAAATTCGGCATTATTGTCTATTCGGACGAAATGGACGTTGATTCTGTTCGGGAACATATGGTGATTTTCAACGGCGGGTCCTATTTTCTCAAGCTCGATGGTTTCGACATTTTCACAGAAAAAAACCGCATGCGGATTACCCATTGATATACATGTCATCATCAGTTCCTGTCCGGGAATTGATATCGGCTGTTCGATAACCGTATTGCCGGGTAAATCAACGGGAATTTCTTTCGGTCCCAAAACAGGTTGGCCCATGTTCACACAGACTTCGCTGACCTGATCTTTTTCATTAAACATAAGGCCGACTGTCAGAATCCCGTTGCCGGTTTCTATGTTCAGAGAAGCGGGGAAAGACTTTTGGCCGGGCACTGCATATGATCCGGCAATTGCGGCTAATTTATGTTCGTATGTATATTTTGTCACGCACCTGATTCCATTGCCGCACATTTCGGCCTCGGAACCATCGGCGTTGAAAATGCGCATTTTCACATCGGCTGTTTTTGAGGGGGCTATGAGAATCAGTCCGTCCGCGCCGATACCGAAGTGCCGCTCACTGACAGCCACGGCCAGTTCCGCAGGATTCTCTATTTTCTCTTCGAAGCAATTGACATATATATAGTCATTGCCAAGGCCGTGCATTTTTGTAAATCGCATACAATTTCTCCAAAAACGTATGTTAGTATATGTTTATAGTCGTATTAAATCAAAAATTGTTTAGAGATTTGAAAAAATATCGGATGTGGGGAAAAATGGAAAAAGCAGAAAAAACAAGTAAAAATGGCGTTTTTTTATGGTTTATTGAAGCAACGCACAAAAATTAATGGTCAGGATATGCTATCTTTATCCTACGGAAAATTCCTTTTTTCGAGTATTCATCTGGGCTTTTAATCGTGCGATAATCGAGGAATGCATCTGCGAGACGCGAGACTCTGATAAATCGAGCGTGGCGCCGATTTCCTTCATCGTCATTTCCTCATAGTAGTATAAAACAATGATAAGGCGCTCAGCCCGGGTCAATCCCTTAGTTAGGAGGTTCTTGAGATCACGCTTTTGGGCTTCAATCACGGGATTTTTACTTCTTTCATCTTTTATAACATCTATTTCACGGATATCCTTTTCGTTATCGCCCTCGTTATATTTTGTGGTTAGCGAAACAAGACTGGTTGCATTTGCATCCCGCTGGAGCCTGCTGAATTCATCCATATTCATTTCCAGCTCTTCGGCGATTTCCTTTTCAGTAGGTTTTCGACCGAGATGTGTTTCAAGTGAATGTGTTGCCCTTGAGAGCTGGTGCGCTCTGGCTCTGACCAATCGCGGCACCCAGTCCATACTGCGAAGCTCGTCGAGTATTGAGCCTCTTATTCTGGGTGAGCAGTATGTCTCGAACTTTACACCCCTGCCGGGATCGAAGGCATCGATCGCATCCATGAGTCCGAAAATACCCGCACTGATGAGGTCGTCCAGCTCAACTTTATCAGGTAACTTACTATGCAGCCGCTCGGCGCAGTATCTTACCAGATTTCTGTAGTGTTCCATGAGCAGATTTCTGGATTTTTCGTCGTGGGTTTTGAAGAATTGCTCCCATACCTGGTCGATATTGAGTTCTTGCTCGGTCTTCACAGTTTTCCTCCATGATAAAGGAATTCCCCTCAGGGATAATCCATGTTTTATGATTCCAACAAGTTTCCCCAATTCTTTTATCGACTCTTGAGCCGATAACTTTAAAAATCTTCAACATAATTCAGTGAAAAAAACAAATTCCGTTGTTAATAATAATTTGAAATCGCTTCCTGGTTTTGCCTGAGTAATTCGGCAGCGAATTTCTGGTTCAGTGAATTTTCCCAAAGCTTATTGATCTGGTGTTCTATATATTCACCTTGGTTTTCATCGAGGAGCATTTTGCTGGTTTCATCGGCATACGGTTTAACTTCGAGATCCCCGCAGGGACCGAATTTGACATTTTCAGTGTCATAAAAGACGAGGCGCTGAGTGCGGATATGCTCATCGATGGCATGATTGAGCAGATGAGAGAACTCATCCACTCCAAGCTCTTTGGGAACGAATCCCGGCATGTGAAGGTTAATAATGTTTTGGGCGAGAATTTTCTGCCGAGCCTGCGTAAATTCGATTATCTTAATCAATATTTCGGAAATATTGTCTGTTATCAGTGATGTAAGATTCATAAACGATCCTTCCTTGTTCAGGCATTTTATGGCAGTCTGCTCGGCCGGGGACATTTCCAAGCTATCGATAAAGATGGGGTTAAGGGACGGAAGACGACTTTAAATAACGAAAGTAAATATATCATCCTTGATCCTTTCGTTTCTTTATTAAAATATTACGGTATGGCAAAAATGGAATGGCAGGAATTAAAATCATTCCTGTCTTTTGTTTTTTGCCGGATAATTATTAGCTCGTATCCTTGTTTTTTAACGACTTATGACTCATATCGTTTTTCAACGGTTAAGATTTCTCTTATTTCCGAAAGAGTCTTTGTTTTCCTGAGCTGTATGATTTTTGATAGTCTTTCAAATACGGATTCATCGTATAAACGGTGACCTCCGTCGGTCCAGCTCACCTCCTGGATAAGTCCCATTATCGTATAGTTGTGAATGGTCTGTCTTGAGAAGGGGGTGTAGGTTACTAATTCGCCGATTCGATAAAGCTTGGCAGGAATTTTCAAAGTGTCACTCTTAACTTTTGTTTTCATTTGCAATGGATTTTTTCGGACTAAATCTGCTTATAAACTGATTCTTTGAGACACATTTAATTATATCCGGGATATTAAATAGCAAACTCACAAAACAACATCCTTAACAACCTCAGGTAATTGATTAACAGTTCAGGAAAGTTACCGTGTCAATCAATCATTAATTTATTTCAAATCAAAGGCAATAACAGGTCATCAACGCCGGTATTAAATAATACATTTTGTAAAATGTAAAACATATTTTTTTAATCGTCAACTTTTTTTTGTAAAAAAAACAAAAAACTTTTCTATTCGGCTTCTTTCCGGTCTTTTAGGTTATGAATACAACGGATTGCTGCATTTGAAATTAAGGAAGGTTAGAGCTTTCTAAAAACCCGAAGGGCAGAGTACAGCGGGCTTTACCCGTGTGTGAATGGGAACTTGACCTAATGGGTATCAAGCGAAGCTCGTAAGGTGGAAGCGGGTGCTATAGGCTCTGCACATAGGGAATTCACACTTTTCTACCGTAATACAACGGATTTTAATCCGTAGATAAAGTCATCCACCTGATGCGGACAGTTATAGCCGGTTACCCTGAATAATACCGGTTGTTAAAGGGCGTGGATTCACGAATAAAAGCCCAAATTAGGCAGGAGGAACTTCTTCTTTTAATATTGGTTCGCAACTTTTTCCCGAATGGGCCTTGAAAAATATCCGATACAAAGATGAATAATATTGTTGTGTTACACAAGATAATTTTAATAGACCAGGATTTTATATTTAAGCTATGAATCGGACCGATAAGAATTCTCATAGCACGGCCAAAAAGCCGGATAGAAGTCTTTCTCTTCTTGAACAAGTAACTCCTCTGGCTCGTCAGATCAACTGTCTTGATATCGACCGAATTGCACATGTTTGCATCGAAAGTATCCCTAAATTGGTATGCGTGAGATATGCGTCGCTGTATATACTCGACGAAAAAAATAAAATTTTACACCTTTATAAGCATAATCATCCATTTCTTATAAACAAGATTGTATCGTTAAATCAGACTCCCACACCATTAATGGTGATGGCCGTAAGGAGTAAGGAACTGATATTGGTGGGGAATATAGAAACTCATAAAAAGCCGATTATCAGAAAATCGCAGCGAGTCTTTTCGAAAAATTATAGGACCAATAATTGTGCAATAGTTCCTCTTATTTGCCAGGACAGAGTTGTCGGGGTGCTCAATTTGGCCGACAAGATCGAAGGTGAACATTTTGATTCGGCCGATATTGCGCTTATAGAACTGTTTAGCCAGCTTGTAGGAGCATCCATCGGCAATGTAAAACTGTTCGAGAAGATACAACGTCAGGCTACGAAAGATGGTTTAACCGGCCTGGTGAATCACAAGACATTTTACGAAATCCTTGAAAAGGAATTATGGCGTTCACGACGATATGGCGGAAAAATCTCTCTTATTATGGTCGATGTTGACAATCTCAAGGCGATCAACGATGTATATGGACATCGGGCGGGGGATAAGGCTCTCCGTGAGATTAGCAAAAGGATAAAAGAATGCATCAGGCAAATTGATACCGCAGCGAGATATGGGGGAGATGAATTTGCCATTATATTACTTAATACGTCTCTCGAAGGAGCTTCTGTTGTAGCACGTCGTATGGTTGAGGCGGTTGCGAATTCTCCGACGAACTGGAATAAAGAGCAGATTAATCTCTCTATCAGTGTGGGATTATCTCAATATGATGCAGATAGTACTCCCGAAGATATTACAAGCAAGTCTGATCAGGCTCTTTATGCAGCGAAGCAGGCAGGAAAGAACAACGTGAAAATCTTTGAATCCACCGGGAATGATAATTAGCTTTTTCTTTAGCAACTATTAAATTAAACACAGGCTTGTGGAGATGGTTGTCGGCCAACTGGAGCAACGGTTTCACATAAAAAGGACGTTTGTCAGGGATTTGTGGCACTCACTGAACAGGATTATACATAAAATACTTTCTCATGCCGTTCGTGTATTTCTGAACATCAAACTCGGTAATGATCCTTTGAAACTTGGATTATTGATAAATTGAAACTCGCATAACGCGTTAGGGGCTATGCTAATTCATAGAGTATACCAATTCAACTTAGTAAGTGCGCTTTGTATTTTGGCGATTCATGATATTATGGCCATTTATCACACCCTCACGGTCGTGACTCTTTTAGAGTAAAGCGCAAGAATTAACTTGAATCCGTATTATAGGCCCTTTTTTACTGAATGTCACTTTTTTGTGAATCAAAACAGAAAAAACGTGAAACAGGAATACGCAGATTGATATTACCGAACTTTATCGGCGCCATTCAGCCTTACGTACCATTAGGGGCGGCATTTGTTGGGATTTTATCCTTCGGTTACCCGGATTTATACAGCTTCTGTTGCTGGGATACCAGCGAACGGTATAAAGTGCGGGTTTTAAGAGTAATTTGTTTTTTTTCAGCTTTGTGAACATAATCACCAATTATTTAATCAGGAGGTTGATAGAAGCTTCACCCTCCTCCTATCGACCAATTCATATAGCGACTTTCGGAAATTGTTGCATTAGGGATTATTTATAAATGTAAATTCCTAAAGCCGGTTCCGAATAATTCGAATATCCGGATAATAAAAGATAAGGTTACAATCAAATACTCTTCTTATTGACTTGATTTACAGGAGATGCTGGAATTAACGGACTATATATTTTCTCAACGGCGGGAGGGAATTTCCTTCTTGAATCCGGCTTATCTTATTTGGTTCCAGCCGGTTGATTGTCGGTTTATTTCGCGAATTTCAACACGGTTTATCAGCCATTCATTGTGGGTCTGTTTTTGTAAGTAGATATCTACTTTCATCTGGAGAAACGATACGAAATTTTGAGAAACGTAACTATCCTTATCGAATGTCATAATTATAAAAACCGCCGCTTTTGCATTGGGTACGGATATGTTTATCAATTGGCCTGTTTTTTTGATTTTTTCAACAGAATTCTGTGATAGCTGACGCCTGCAGTCGGCCATCAGAGATTCTTTCGAATTATGATATGAGTCACTGTAATTTTCTGAAATAATAGTTTCGATGGTTTGGTAATCTTCGTTTGTGACGGCTTTCATGCCGGTATTGATAACAGCATAGATTTTTTCGAGGTCGGTTTGCACAATATAATCTGTGCCGAAAGCCGCTGCTATAACAAATAGCGGCAGCAGCCATTGTAACCGGGATTTTTTTTCGGGAAAGATACTGCGATATGTCAAAACGCCAAAAAAGACCAGAACAGCCACTCCTATCAGGGTCCAGGGTTGATCGAAAATGTCCAGCATCTTTAGGTTTTTTTTAAGCTAATTATAAAAAAAGCGATATTGTGAAAATCCGGTCGGTTATTACACATGCTGCTTGTTCATATTTTATCGTTCGGGTATTAAGAGTCAGGGCCTAATCATGGGACTTGCATGGAAAACCCCTGGCTAAAAAAGTGATGTCTGTCTGTTC
>CAYSKI010000044.1:0-28871 GCA_964431695.1 uncultured Pirellulales bacterium
GGCAGGCGGCATAATTTGGCAAATCAAGTGTCCGTCGTTCGTTTAGCACCTCATGGAGATAATTCGTTGAAACGCAAATAACTGGAGATAATTAAAATGGGAGATAATAATTCAAATCAAGCCCAACCGGAAAAAAAACAAACTTCTATTGAAGAAATAAAAGCAGAGGCAGAAAAGCTTTTGAGTCAAATCAAGCAAGTGGTCGAAAATTGTAAGAATCAAGAAAATTCAATAAACGAAAAAATACAAGGTGTACTCAACAAAACTGAGACATTAACTAAGGAGCAAAGCAAAATAGCAAACTTGCTTGAACAAATTTCCAAAGCACAACAAGAAATCGAGACAAAAAAGCAAGCTAGTGATACAGCCTTAGAAGATATTCAAGTCAAAAACAAATCAATTAACACAATAGAAAAAACTCTTCAAAAAACCAAGGCAAATATCGAAAACAATAACGAAGCGATTCAAGAATTAAGAACCTCTATTGAAGAAACTGAAGCAAAAGCTACGGAACTCAAAGCAACTATTGACATGGATATTAATGTCATTCAGCAAGCTAAGATTGAAGTAGAGGGAAATACAAAAGCAATAATGCAATCAAAGGCCAACGTTGACCAACTAGAAGCAGGATTAAAAGCAATTGCAGATACTGCTGATAAAAAGGTTGAAATCATTGAAAGTTTTAAAACAGAACTTGAAGAACTTAATAAAAAGTGGATAGATAAATTTCAAGCAGAATACAACAATAATAAAAAAAGTTTCGCTAAATCACAACAAGGACGCTCTGAAGAATATGAATCATTAAAAGAAAAAATTGAAAACCTTCTACCTGGTGCAACAAGTGCAGGATTAAGCACCGCTTTCTTGGAGCGCAAAAATATTATAGAAAATCAAAAAAACTTTTGGAGGAACATGACTATTGCTGGTGCTGGTGGGCTAATTGTGTTTGGAATATATGCCATAATATCCCCTCCTGAAATCACTAAGGGTTTTTATGAATTTCTTATTTATATACTGACACGTTCAAGTATCCTCGTAGGTATTATCATGATTGAAGAATTTGGGCGCAGACACTTTAATATAATTTCGCGACTTGCAGAAACGTATGCGTATAAAGAAGTGTTGTCTCGCTCATTTGAAGGATACAAGAAACAAATGGAAACTGTTGACTTAGAGTCAACAATAACTACAACTGAAATTGATGATGCAGGAAAAGAAAATAAAAAAGTAATTCCTAGAAAAGCATCGTCAAAATTAAGTGACAATCTTCTGGATAATTTAGGAATTGACCCTGCAAGTATTTACGAAAAAGAAAAGCCTATTCCAAAGCCAGTCATCGATGTGCCTGAACTGGCGGCTGGGTCGATAAATAAAGCTATTGAACATTTTGGAAAAAACAAATTTGAAATTGGCTGGAGAGTCTTTGGTATTGCATTAGCTATTGTTGTTGCAACGGCAGTAACAATTATTTTATTGATGAAATAGAAAATAGGGTTAGCCACTTAATAAAATTTATCAAGTGGACATAAAACGGTGAGTATCCCTAATAAACAAAAGGAACTGTTTATGAGTACACTCGATCTCTTCAATAAGTGGTTCAAGATCATTACGGAAACGCAATTAAACTTGTCTGTCATGGATGCATGTATTGAGGAACTCCTTCCCGGTTTTAGTTTCCGCAGGAGTAGTCAGGGTCCGAAAGCAATTAAGTACATTTATGACTCTGACAAGGTCGTATTCGAAAGCCCCTTAAATTATGAAATAGGTATGTATGCACTACGAATGGCTGCAAACACAGATTATAAGAAAGCGATTCTTGAGGCATATGATATAAAGATTAAGATAAACAATTTATTGCGCTATTTAAGGGAAAAGCTCAACACATTTGATATAGGTATAATTGTCGATGATGGTAAGATTGACATTCGTGTAGACGATTCAGATTAGAGTAAACTAGGGCTAGTGAGGTCTGTTGAAAAAGTCCTAATTTTTCTACAAAATAGAGATTTTTGCAATTTTTTACTTTAAATAGAGGGAGAAAATTATGTCTATACTACCAGCAAAAGAATCACCATGTTATCCACCAAGAGAGAACAACATCGCCGTTCCATATATAGATGGCGTATTGGCTATGGAGCACATTTTTAACGCTATACTCAAAGCCCAATCAAGTGTATGGTTAACGATGTGTTACGCTAAGATTCATTATAAAATCCCACCATTTAATAAAAGCATAATAAATATTATTTCAGAGGTCAGCCGAAAGGAAAATTTGGACTTTAGAATTTTAGCCTGGCGTTCGAAAGCAATAGGAGACGATTTTGAAGGAACAAAAGAAGATTTCAGGAAATTAAAAAATCTTGATTGTAAGGCAAAGATTAGATGGGATTCCAACAAACTCGGCTGTCATCACCAAAAAATATTCGTTGTAGATAATAAAATTGCGTTTGTTGGTGGCATTAATATGTCTGAAGATTTTATTGATTGTAGTGCTCATGACAGGAAGAAACCACATCCTACACATGACCTTTTTTGTGAGGTTAGGGGGCCTGCGGTGATGGATGTAATCCATAATTTTGTGCAAAGATGGAATGGGGCAACTGAAAAAAATAAAAAGTATGGTTCATTTCCACAAGACAACAGGCCTGGCAACCTTTCAGATTATCCGCAACAGCCAACCCATGAAAAAGAAGGTGACATAAAGATTCAAGTTACAAGGACAATTCCCCAAGGTGCATATGAAGATGAATATTTAAAGAAAGGAGAATATAGCATCCGAGAAAGTTACTTGAATGCCATTAAAAGTGCACAAAAATATATTTATCTAGAAAATCAATACTTTTTTGACAAAGAATCCCATCATTCCGTTATAAGAGAATTGATTTATGCAGCATATAGAGAAGTAAAAATATTTATTATTCTTCCAGGTAATCCTGATTTTACAAAACTATTTTCCCGAGAATTCTTAAGAGAAGTTAAAAATCATCCCAATATTTATGTCTATACTCTTGCTACATCCTACGAAGATAATAGAAAAGGCAAGGTAATATATAGTTACAATGATATCTATGTACATGCTAAAATATTCATAGTTGACGATGAATGGTATTCCATCGGCTCAGCTAATATTAGTTATCAAAGTTTAAGAACTGATTCAGAAATGAATGTTGCTGTTTGGGATCCCAATGGTGCAAAAAAATTGAGACAAGATTTATGGAAGGAGCATCTTGAATATTCTGATACCAACAGAATACAATACAACCAAGAAGTGATCATTGACAACCGAATAGAAAAAGCGTTCGAACAATGGTGGTTGTTTGCAAGAGCTAATAGATACAATCGAAAGACAGAAGCAAGAGCAGAGAATCGATTGTTGCCTTTGAATATTAATAAATATACCTCATTCAAAAAAGGATTTGGATATATCAAAGGTATATACGAGAAATCAAAGAAGCGGCTTTCTGGCATGTTTGGGAGTTTAATAGAGAAGGTTAGGGAACATACTTGATCATAGAACTAAACAACTTTAGGAAAAACAACAGACGTTTACCAATATAGATGTTCTTATGACATCGTGACATAAATTGTGAGCTTGGCCATCCCTTATGGGAGTACGAAAATTTCAAACCAGACGGCTTACAATATGAAAATCCACGACAGGGTCGTGGGTAAGTAATATAGGACGCAGTGGGAGATTGGCCAGACTGAAATCCGGCTAAAAATGGGGGATTTTAAGACTAAAAAACCACAGAAGGAAAACCGCCTGTCTCTATCGGCCGATATAATAAAGATAAAGCGGACACGATGAAGCTGCAACCAAAGTAAAAAGGAAAAAGGCAAAAAAAGGAAAAAGGTGAAACGCAAGACTTCGAAAACCCGGCAAACCGGGAAACTTGCTATTTCGCCGAACAGGGATTCAAGATGACTATAAAAAGAATATTCATTCTCTTATGCCTGATAATTATGCTTTGCGCAGCCAAATTAGCCTACGATAAGTACTGCGGCCCCGCCAATGCGGTATCCCGTGAGCAGGAAGAAGCCGCCAAGCTCAAACAGTTAGAAGCGGACCTTCTCAGAGCGGCAGCAGTCGGCCGGGGAGATTATAAAAGTCCGACCTCAACGGGAATAAGCAAATCTAAAATCGACAGGTCCCGCAAAACAGGCTCAACCTGAAGCCGTAAGCGATAGACCATGGTGGCCATGGTCGAAACGATAGACGAGGGAGGATACCTATGGCACAAGTGGACGAGGGAGGACAAAATATTAAATGTCAAATATCGAATTTCGAATATCGGTTTAAAATAGTGAAAAATTGATTAGACATTTCTTCGGTTCAAATCATGTTTATCCGCAAAGCGAGTGACTTAGTGCAGTGCGTTTCGGGGCAGGAAGAAATAGCCGGGGCCGACATCTTCGGGATACGGAGTTTTGCCGTCGGCTGTGATTGAAACCTGCATCGGTACAACTTCGGTGGACGAATACGTTTCGACGTGGCCGTCGGTGTATCCGGCACGAAGTGTGATTTCGGGGATACGCTCGGGACCGCTCTTCTTGGACCAGTAAGAAGAAAGAAGGTATGTCTCCGGCGTAATGGAAGCACCTTCGAATTTTTCACAACTGCCGAAACAATCCGGACTTCTCCAGTGGTCGTATCCGAAATAGTCACTGACGATTAACTTGCTGTATCTGCCGGAGCATGCCGGGCCGTATGGTCCGCGGAATATTTTACCTTCGGCGAGATAGCCGAGATAGTTCCAGTAGTAACAATAAGTGCCGCCGACGGGATCCGCGGGAAATGCGGTATCGGGATTGTCCCAGTCGTCACCGGCGTCCCAGGACTCCTGCAGGTACGCATATTTCCGCGGGGCACTGGGGCAATACATGACATCGGCATCGGAGATGTAATGTTTGAGGTATTCGCTCATGGCCCGATACAATTGCGGGCTTCGGCGTCTGTTGCCGGTCAGCCGGGTGGGATCCGACCAGTTCCAGTTATCATCGAATCCGATAGTGGCGACGGATTCGGGATACCTGTCATGATTGTCGGAGGCAAAGAGATTTATGCCGGATGTGACCTGCCTCTGGTTGCTCATGCTTACCACGGCTTTGGCCTGCCGCTTTGCCCCGCTCAACGCCGGAATGCCAATAGCCATAAGCAAGGATATGATGGAAATGACTACAATGAGTTCGACGAGGGTGAACCCCCTCTGATATCCGTCACCTACCTGCATATGTTGTTTACACCGGACGCAGATTTTTCCATCCTCCTAACGAGCCGAGAAGGCACTTTCTGCGCAATCTCGGCGCCCGAACTAAATTTTCCTTATTATACACAGCCTTAAAATTCATGTCAACCAAGAAAATTGTATATTATTGGATCGGCTTGTCCAAATAAACAAAACTACCGGTATTATATACGTTTAAGGCTTATTATCAGATTCGCGCGGATTTGAAGATTTTCGCTGATTTTAGGTCGTCACGCTTCTGACAGGCTTAAAGCCTTTATTATTAAGAAGTTAAGAGAACTAATAATTATATAAATAAATTTATGATAATATTAGCTGTCCAAATTCCGGCTTTTTTCGTAGATTTCGGCCGGATTAACAATTCCTTTTGTTTTTCATTTTTTTTACGGTTCGGATATTTCCGTTGCTTGCATAGCAACCTGTTGTTCGGGGCTATTTACTTCAGTCCATATAGGTGAGTTGCTCAAGCTCGCATACGGCGTTCCTCCGTATGCACCCATATTTACCGTGCCGCCGTCCGGCTCGCGGCCGCGGTGCATGCTTGGGTCGCCTTTATTTATGCAGGGGCTCGACTGTGAATCCGTCACCCAGTTGTCTATCTCCGGGACATATCTGCCGTATCGTGATTGTAAATGGTAGTCGCCGTTTCCAGGATCGGCGAATAAGGGATCTTCGCTGATATTCCCGCGGTCCTCATCACCGGCCGATAACGATCCAAGGCAACTATAATAAGCTCGCGGATCATACGGATCACCTTCGATGTCACCGCCGGCATTATTCCACAGGATACAGTTGGTTATAATCGGGTTTGCCCCTTCATAGGCCGTAATCCCGAACTGATTATCCGCGATAGTCAAATTAATCAACTCAGGCGATGCGCTATAGCAAAGAATAGCCGCTTCGCCGCAATTAGTAATGACAAAGTTGCGCAGGACACTATTCGAGCTTTCTGCACCGCTAAAAGTAAATGCAATTCCATTATTCGGGGCTTCAATCACAGCGGCATCGCCTGCGCTCTGAAGTGTTATTCTCTTGCGGTCGAATGTCACTTCCTCTTGATAAACACCCGGCCAGACCATTACAATATCGTCATCGATAGCTCCGCCCTCCCTATTAATGGCCCTCTGGATGGTCCTGAAGGCATCATCTTTGCTCAGACCGGAATTTGAATCGCTGCCGTTAGAGCCATCGACGTGAAAGATAAGAGGTCCGATGCTTTTACTCGCCTGGCTTGTCCCGCCGTATGCACCCATATTAATCCTTTTACCGTTGGGGAACGGCTCGGCGAAACCATTCGGATCATCGGGATCGCCTGCATCGATACAGAGACTGTGATTATAATCCGTGTACCAATCGCCCCCCGGGTCATAGCGACCCAAAACCGACTGGAGATGATAGTCGCCCGAAGATGCCGATGCAAACATGGGATTTTCATTGATATTATCCTGTCCTGAAAAACCTCCTTCGATATCCGAATACAGGACAGATACGTACGAGGCCGAATCGCGCCATATAGCCGTTCCTTCGTTATCCCAGAGGATACTATTACTAACTTCGATGTCACCATCCTGAGAATGGATGCCCCCGCCCTTGGACGCAGAGGCTCCCGATAATTCGTTGTCGGCAATCGTACAATTTATTACGCTCACGTCACCTGAATAGGCGAAGATACCGCCGCCGGCTTCGGCTGTATTATGTGAGATTATGCACCGCTCCAACACAAGATCGGTCGAAGAACCTCCGCCGTATAGACCACCACCTTCGATATTCCCCTGTGCGTAATTATATGAAATATTGCAATTCGTCAACTCGGCCGAACTTTGCCAGCAATATACTCCCGCACCGCGAGAGTTGTAGTAACCGACATTTCGGGTAATCTTCGAGTTTATGATCCTGGCGTCGGAACCTCTGATCAGACCGATGCCGGCCCCAAATCCACCGGATTCGGCGGGCCCCTGACCTCCGGCACGACATTCTTCGATCAGACAATCAATAATTACCGGTGCTCCACCAACAGAGCCGACCCCCCCACCCAGCTCTGTCGAACAATCTTTTATAACACAATCAATAATAGTCGGGCCGCTGAATTCGCAGAAAATCCCGCCACCGATCGGATGCGTGGAACGTGAACTCCAGCTTCCGGAATCCGAAGGAATATCGGAACCGGTTATAACGGCACCTTTTATTGTAAAGCCGCGTAAAACAGAATCCGACTCTTCTTCACGGAAAAAATAAAAGCCCCTGTGTCCCTCGGAACAATTAATGGTCGTGTACTCCGGACCGGCTTCGGTGCGCAGGGTGACGGCTTTGCCGCGAAAATCAATATCCCAATTTCCCGGACCGCTATATGTGCCTGGAGCAACTTCTATAACATCTCCGTTACTCGAAGCGTTAATTGCCTGCTGAATGGTGCTATAATCTCCCGGGACCTTAATCGTAGCGGGATACGACTTTAAACTCACATTCAAATTATCGATTAAGACTTTGGTTCCCCGAAATCTTATATAACATGTCCCCCTGATCGATTCAATCGGAATACTACTCCTTCCTGATTCCAACTGCTCCCACAGGACGGGCCAATTGACACCGTCGGAGGAGAGCTGATACTGCAAATAGCCTGATGCTATATCGGTCCTATAGGCAAACCGCACATCAATCCACAATTCCCCATGAACAGCACCCATAAGATTTTCAGAATCAGCCGGAAAGCAATAAGCCAGAAAAGCCGGATCGTCGTTATAATCTCCAAAACCTAATTCCTTCAGTCCCTTGCTGTCAAAATAATACAGATACGCTTCCTCCGACGGAGGATATGCCCCCTGTGGCCAGAAAATAGAGTGAGCGTAACTATCCTGACTTTCGGCTTGTTGAGTATCGAACCTGTCCTGATATTGGTACTCGAATGACCACTCAGCCCGGACTTTTTGGGGTATCAGGCAAACTATGGCACCCGCAAAAAAAGCGGCAGCAATCCAAAACCAATTTGTTCCCGGCGATTTCATCTCTGTTGCCTCTGGTTCGTGAGTGCCCACCCATCCAAAGAATCATTTACTAATGAACAACAACCTCAAGAGATTATCTAATGTCCATTAACACCTTCCTCCATGCCTAAAGGAATATTTCGTGTGAACAATCTTCCGAATTACTTGAGTGAATCCTCCAACAGTTGTACAAGCCACAAGAGACCGGAGCTGTTTCTTGCAGTTGTTTTTTGTCCCGGTCTTCTCGGAGCTACGAACTCATTACCAATATCTTCAATAGATTCCAAATACTCGAATTTCAGATTACCTATGTTACCCTGCTCATTCGAGAATGTTATCTCATCGATTACATCTTTATCCAGATCGATATTGTATGCGATCTTTATATTACCTCGAGACAGCTCGACTGTTGCATACCGGCTGCCCGATGTATGTTTCGTATCAAACACGATTCTCTGCTCGGCGGCGTCACGGCGCACAGTATCAATCGTATGCAAACCCATCCAGGGCCTGCCTAATCCTTTGAAGAAGCTGCCACCTTTGTACACTCCAAGCGGAACCTGTATCGAACGGTATGTATAAGCACTATCATAGGTATCGACTATCGTTAATGACCCAACCTGTAACTTCAGCCATGGACTATTCTGCATACTGGCCAAATATATAAATGGTATTCTGCCGGAACCGGAAACATCCCGGCCGTTAATCTGTCCGGAAACTCTAAAATAAGTCCAGCCGCGCTCGTGCATCTGGTCACGATTATCAATAACTTTGGCTGTTACCGGCCAGTCGGCCTGGAAATAATCCTCATCCAAAACATTGTAATGGCGGATACCCCATGGCCGGTTGCCGTTTGTCGATTCGTCCCGAGCGGCAATAACAAGCAATCCTTTTCCTCTTGCAGAAACAGAAGCCATCGGGCTTGTACTTTCCTCGACTCGACAGATAAAATCAGTCAATTCAGGATCGTCCGTGGGCATCTTAATAACGCTCAGGTCATTGGCATACATTCGATAGTTGTTAATATGAACCTTATTGTCATGGAAATAATAATTCCCATGATGGTTTTGTAATATCTGCCAGTAAGAACCATCGTCTCTATAGCCAGACTGCGCCCTTAACATTAATGGTTCCGATGGTCCGAGCGGGAAATAGTACCGGTATTCCTGTTTACCGCTGTTGACCATTCCTATATCACTGGTGATAGTCATCGGGGGATGAGGACCTTCGAGACCATGCTTCGGCGAGATTGTTTTTACGGCTACAGTGCCGACGGTTAAAGCACTGGCGGCTGTCAATACTAAGGCGGTTTTAGTAGTCGCCAGACCGACAGCACCCACCAACAGACCTGTATTAACAGTAGCAGCAGTAATCGAAATATGTGCAGCCGCAGCTTCGCTCGGGGCTGTCATCTTACCAAATAGTGCAAGAGCAGCTATCAGGGAACCTTTACTAAAACCATTACGCGAAAGTTCCTTCTGCAAAGCTCTTTTAGCACGCATAAACAACATTCGCGTGCTAAACTCGCTACAGCCCATAGACTCGGCAATGGCGGAATAAGGCATATCATCATAGCATCGCATAATCAGAATAGCTTTATGCCGCGTCTTTAACTTTTTCATCGCCCCTGAAACAATCTGTTTCAACTCTTCGCCAACCAGATTCTCAAAACCGTCCTGACGGTCTCTAAGCGTCCGTTTGTTTTGGGCGCTTGAAACAGCCACTCTGCGCTGCGTCGATTCGGTTCTGTAATACCGTCGCAGCTTATTAGTGGCTATACCGTAAAGCCAGGGCCAGAAACGGTCGGCTTTTCTTAGCTTGCCTATTACCTTAAACATTTCTAACAAGCTCTCCTGTACAATTTCCTGAGTTAGGTCTTCCTTTTGAGTCATACGGAAGACATACGTTCGCAGGCGTTCTCGCGCCTGTCGGGCCAATTGGTTGAGGCATTCTTTATCGCCTCTCTGAGCCCCCCTGATCAGTTCGATCTGATGCAACTGCAGATCCATATAGGGCCCCTATCGTTGTCACACATATTCAAACTAATATTAAGTGCCATCATAAACACAAAATATAACGATTTTTTTGCAATTTTATCTATAAATAACTTTTTATAATAGTCTGTAAATACTACATTTATGAGTTATAGGGCTTAGTTTCCCGGCATTGAGTGTAAAAAAACACACTTAGATGACTTATTTTAATAATTTTTTCTTATTTTTTAGAAAATTATCTCCGCTTGAAGTCAACCCTGATCCTTGATATCGGAAAACCACATGTGTCGGCCCTCAAAAGGCGTAAAACTCCGTAATCTCCACTATTATAACCAATTTTGCCGACATGGAAGAATAAATTATAAAAAGAAACTATATATAAAAACGTGCCCAATGCTGAAAACCATCATTTCCACAGAACAACTATTTTAGGAACTCCACTATTTTTTCAACAACGCGGTTACCAATAATACTTTTTCCTCATATTTTCGTCGCTGATAGTTCAGCGTTTTTCCCTGCATGATACGCTCACTCCCTGAAGTAGCTCTAACGCAGTAGTAATTCCATCTAAATCTGTGATAATATGATCGGTTGGTTCGTATTGATCCGTCCGGCCCAGAAGTTCCGGCTGAGATGTTGAACTATCCGTCGCTTCAATAAATCCGCGATAAACCAGTGAGGGCTGGCCGTTTCCATACCTGTCGGAGAAACCTTCGTTCGAAAAACTCGGGAAGTCCCTGTTAAAATCGCCGGATACGTTCACCTCCACAAAGACTTCCCATCGGGTTCCACGAGGCACTTCGATAGCGGTTGACAGTGACGCCCTGGGTGTTGCACAGGTCAGTGCATCGGCAACCGCATTATCCCATGTCGGAGGTCCCTTTGTTCCCGTTTGACGATTATAAAAAGTGACCCAATAAGGCAATGCGACGGAACATTCGACCTTGCCAATCCAGTCACACGTTGCCGTACGATATGTCACCATGACCGTACGAATACTCTGGTCGGTCTGATTTCGCATCCAGATGGCAATCTGCGGGGGATCACCCCATGTGCTATCCTGGTAAACCTGCGAATTCAGCTCAAGCTGAAAGGTCAATAAAACCGTCTCTCCTTGTTGATGCTTACCTTGAGCGGCCTTCGAACCAGAATTCCAGCGACAGCTTCCGAGACAAACAAAAACAATAATGTTCAAAAGAGCAAACAGCAGATTTTTATACATTCCACACCTGTGACAAATCCGTCGGAGCATTTGTTTTCCATTTGCCTTTTGTGAAATCAGGGAAATCCTGTAGGCTGCTCTTATTAGCCACCGAGCGTTCGGACAATTCTGAAATCGCACTCCAGGTTGCCGCATCATAGACATCCATCGGCGGAGCCTCGTTCCTGCGCAGGGCATTGATCAGTTGATAAAGCATCAAATAGTCATAAGCTCCACTCCAGTCTCTGGCCCGATACTTGTTCGCCACCGAGCCTAAAGCCTTCCAGAGCGGATGGTCGTATTTTTCGCCATAATCCCAGTAACTGCTCCAGCGTCCCCGCGTTTCTGTTTCTCTTGCCTTTTCATAAACCTTTGCCTGTATCCATCTGGTGTTTTCGGCTCCATAATCAAACATATCACCTATGCACGTTCCTAAAGTGCCCTGAACCTTGTGCTCCGGAGACCAGGGCTGGGGAGATAGCGCGCCGTAATAAAGTGTAAAGCTCACTCCATTTGTCGAGCGAAGCAGCGTGATATTGGCGTCACCCTGATTGTATGTTCTTTTTGCCAGGGGATGCTCTTTGCCGAAACTCGCTTGGGCATGAAGCCTCAGAGCACACGCCTTGCTGCTCAAAGAGACTAAGTGATCCAAACGGTCGCCCCTGTTTATATTGGCCCATATCCCTAAAGGACCAAATCCATGCGTGGGATAGGTATTGCCGTTACGTTCGGCAAGATGTTCGCCTCCCCAGCCCATAGTACCGTCTGAATTAAACAAGTGCCAGTTCTCCCTGACCCAGTCCTCCTGGGTCCGGCCTTCGCAGTGTAATAATTCGCCGAATACCCCCCGGCGAATCATATTCAGGATAGTCATAGTCTTGCGGAAATAACAGTAGTTCTCCAGCATCATACAATACCTGTTATATTTCTCGGAAGTTTCCACTAATTGCCAGCATTCGTCCAGTGTCACTGCAGCCGGCACTTCCGTAGCGGCGTGTTTGCCCGCTTGCATTGCTGCAACACATACCGGCACATGCCACTGCCAGGGCGTCGCCGTAATGACAAGGTCAAGGTCCTCGGTTTCGCACATGCGTTTGAAATCTGTATCTCCCTTCGTATATCCGGAAGGCTCAGGCTGACCGGCTTCTGTCACCCAGCGATGCGCGCGCTGAACTCTATCTTCTCTGATATCACACAATGCGCGAATCTCCAGGCCGTTCAACTCCAGAAGAATTTGAAACAGGTGAGAGCCGCGGGCACCTATTCCTACGAAACCGATTTTCAGTGTTTTACCGCCAGCAGATATCATAGCTGAATTTTCCTCCGCCTGAACTACTGCATTACCTATGTTTGCCAGGGCCAATCCGGCACCAATTGTGCTGCTGTGCCGGAGAAAATCTCTGCGACTATATGTTTTATCCATTGTATTTCTCCCGTTTCTGTTTAAGGTTTATAATAATTGAAAGCATCAAATCGAATTTATAGCTTCAAATACTATAATCATTATCCGAACAAAAGAAAACACTGAATATACGGCTCTTATACTGAAAATAAACTAATTATTGATACTTACAAAATTCCTGCTCCTTTGCGGGATTTGTATTAGGCAGATTGATGTTCGATATATATAATAATGTTAAATGGCAAATCAAAAAATATTTGTTTAATTAGAAAAAATCGACATGAAACGATCATTTTTCCTTCACTGCCTTGCATTGTGGCTTTTCCTGATTATCGTCATTATTGGGAGCTGCAAGAGAGAAACAGAGCCGGAATCGCCGACCAAAACCGATTTACGTATTTTATATATTAGCAATCCCCAGTCAGCCCGGGCGAAAGATTTTTTCGATTTTCTGTCGAAGCATTTTGCAGCCGTGCAGAAAGGCGACCTAAAGACTTTTCGTGAAACTGACAGCAAAGATTTCGATGTAACAATCTTTGATTATGATGGTGACGGATTCGAGTCTCCCAGAGTCAGAATATCCCGCGACTTTTCTCGACCGGTCGTTACAGTCGGTGTTACCGGAGCTTTTATCTGCGACAATCTCAGCCTTAAAACCGGCTATTTGTGAAACTGCATGGGTGACGGTGCCCATGTTGGGCCCATGACACATGTGGTTTTCAACAAGCCTTACAAAGTCAGGCCGGAAACAGAATTTATTAAACCGCCGGATAACTATTACGGCCGGCATCTGCCTGTTGAACCCAAAATACCTGACAAAATGGAAATCTGGTATGTTCAACGTACCGATAAAGGCTATGGAGGAGTCGTCTCTCGCGCTTATGGTTTCGAAGATTCTCCCGATGCAGAAGCACTTGTCCTGGGTCTGAATAGAGGCAAAGAATATGGTGCTGTCGGGATAGGACGTCAGGGTAATTTCCTGCAATGGGGATATTCGGCGCCGCCGTCACAAATGACCGATGCCGGCAAAAAGTTATTTATCAATTGTATCTGCTATATTGCACAATTAGAAGGCAAGTCCCCCTTAGTACGACGCCAGGGCTCACCACGGGAGGACGCTCTAAGATTAGGAGCTGTAGTTAATAGAATAAAAAGCGAGGATTTTTTCTCAAACAACTTCGGAGCCGAACTTCCTGATGATTATAAGAATGATCCAAACAAAGTCACTCAATATTACGTCGAGAATTTCGAGTTAATATATCGTCAATTTTCAAATCATGAAGGTGGTTTCCGGGTCGATAATGAACTTAAGGATTTGGGAATTCCCACCAACCGTAAAATTTCCACACTCGAGAGACTCATCGAATTGCTCGATGACCAGGAAAAATCGGAAACGGCCGAAATTGTTCTGAAACGCTATACTGACTTTGCCTTCGAAACGTCGGACCAATGGCGGCAATGGTTAGACCAGAATAGAGACAGTATTTTCTTTAGTGACTTCGGTGGTTATAAGTTTTTCGTTGTCCCGGAGGGCTATTTGAAAAACAAATAGCCCAATTACTACCCGATATGATTAAACCTGGACCGGTAATTCTTCTTCTATAATCCGGTGTCTTCTCCTTCGCCTGTTAATTGTCCTCTGTTCATCCTGTTGTTTCGGCTTATCTTCCATAGCAACACTAAGGGCCTCGATCGCAGTGGCCGCATATAAATCCGCTTCCATTTCCTGCCACAGACCTTCGGCCCGATTGAAAAGCCCGCCGGAAACCATTATGCGCATATCCGGCCAGGCGTTAACAGATTTGATTGTATCGATCAATCGTCGCACGTCAGGTGCCTGTCTTGGCGCGGTGCCATAGATTAAAAGAATATCGGGAGAATTTTCGTTGATGTAGGCAAGGATATCGTCATTTGTCAATCCGCCGCCCAGAAATCTTACTTCCCAGCCGTCACTCTCGAATAAATCCGTCATAATCTGGGCACCAAGCTCCTGCAATTCATCCGGTGCACAGCAGACGACAATCTTCTTGCTTCTGCAGGGTCTTCGCGGCAGTTTATTTTGTAGTTGATCCACAATAGTGCGATTGACGCGAGTCGCGAGATGTTCCTGAACAGGTGTTATCTTTTCTTCCCGCAATAGCTTCTCTATTTCAATCATAATCGGCCAGATCATATGTATGTAAACGGAATTGGCGGGGATGCCTTTCTGTAAAGCTTCCTCAATTACCGACCGACATGCTTTTCTGTCCCCTCGTAACAAAGGTTCCAAATAACGTGCTAAAACATCTTGTTCTACCATAATGCAATCTCCGAACATCATTTTAACTTTGGCCATTTACTCCTCTGTAAAATTAAGCGGCCTCAATTTTTCCCTGAATGTTAATTTGGGCAACTTTAACCAACGAGTTATATACCTATCGGAGGAACTTTGAAAATATCTTTAGTTAAAATAGGTAAATTAGCAGGAATGGTGAATTTTATCCCTACTTTTACAATAAAATTTAAGTCCCTTGTTTACAGTGAGTTATGATTGAAGAACAATTTATATAATAATAATCTTGATTATTTTGGGACCATAACCAGGATATATCTAAAAAAACCTTGAAAGGATTAATTCGTCTTAAAAAAGGTTGAATTTAGAAAGGGCAGGTAAATTATGGCATATAATTGGCCGAGACTCATTCCAATATAAAAAATCTACAATATACGGATGTTGAATATAAAACGCAGCCAGATCGAGTGTCACTTAATGTCTTTTTGCAGCTTGTACTCGACGGAATCGACCAGAGCTTGCCAGGAAGCTTCGATGATATTCTCGGAAACACCGACAGTGCCCCAGATGGAATGTTTGTCCCTCGATTCGATTATTACTCGGACGCGGGCTGCCGTGCCGGCGCCGGCATTGACGACACGAACTTTGTAATCAATCAGATGGATTTCCTTCAGAGACGGATAGAAATTATCCAGTGACTTTCGCAAAGCGGCATCCAGCGCATTAACCGGGCCGTCGCCTTCGCCGACAACATGCTCAACCTGGTCCCCCACCTTGAGCTTGACGGTCGCCTCGGTAACAATCTGGCCGGTTGCACGTTTTTCCACGTTTATATGATATTTAATCAAATCGAAAAACGGCTTATACGAACCGATTATTTTTTTAATCAACAAATCAAAGCTCGCGTTTGCGGCTTCGAACTGATAACCCTGATTCTCAAGCTCCTGAACACGATTGAGTATCTTTCCCGCCAATTCCTTGTCTTCGTTAATCTGAGTTTTTTCAAGCTTGTCCAAAACAGTAGATCTGCCGCTCAATTCCGAAATAAGAAAACGTCTTTCGTTTCCGACAAGTCCCGGCGCAATATGCTCATAAGTTCGCTTACTTTTACGCAGTGCGTTCACATGTAATCCGCCTTTATGGGCAAAAGCGCTTTCACCCACATAAGGCATATTCATAACCGGTGTCAAATTACCTATCTCGATAATATAGCGAGACACTTCCGTCAAAGTTGAGATTTGCTCGGCGCTTAGAACCTCAAAGCCCAGTTTGAATGCCAGGTTAGGCACAAGTGCGCACAAATTTGCATTGCCGCAACGTTCGCCGAGTCCGTTAATTGTGCCCTGCACATGTCGAGCTCCGGCACGGACGGCAGAAAGAGTATTGGCTGTCGCACAGTCGGTATCATTATGAGTGTGAATTCCGACAATCTTTGTCCCGAATTCCCTACAGACTGCCTGCGTGATATCATACACTTCGAATGGTAAACAGCCGCCGTTCGTCTCGCAAAGCACGAGAACATCAGCATCGGCCTCCGCAGCAGCAGAGAGGACTTTCATAGCGTATTGGGGATTTTCCTTATAACCGTCAAAAAAATGCTCGGCATCGAAAAAAGTCTGAAGGCCCTTTTTCTTGAGATACTCCACAGATTCGGCACATATTTTTAAATTGTCCTCAAGCGAACAACCCAATACATCTGTTACATGCATATCCCACGCTTTACCGACCAATGTAGCAGCCCGTGTCTTGCATGAGAGGATTGAATTGAGCGAGAGGTCATCTGAAACCGATGAATTGGCTCTTCGAGTATTACCAAATGCGACAATCTTGGAATTTTTCAGATCCAGCTTTGCAGACTCTTCGAAAAACTTCATTTCCTTGGGATTGGAAGCGGCAAAACCACCCTCGATATAACCGATACCCAGCTTGTCAAGACACCGGGCAATTGCGATCTTGTCTTCGAGTGAAAAACTTACGCCTTCGGCCTGCATACCGTCACGAAGAGTTGTGTCGTAAAGTTCTATTTTTTCCATTACTATAACCGGTAGTTTCTTAATCTTATGAATTCAAAGAAATCAGATACTATTCTAATATTATATTGATGTAAAGAATAAAAAATATCTGTTCAGAAGGCAGAAATAAGAGATATTAACAAAAAAATGTATATTTTTCAAAAAATTGATGAGCATAAGAATATATTTTAGTATAATGTTAGGTTTATATGTAATTTTGGTATCAGTCGTATATTATAGGACAAATTTAAGATGATTCTTACACAAATATTGCAGCCTAACTGCGTAAAAGTTCCGGTCGAAAGCAAAGATAAGGAAGCTGTAATAACCGAACTTGTGGACCTGCTCGACGCACAAGGATTATTGTTAGACAGAGACGCAGCCTTGGATGCGGTCCTGACACGTGAACGAACACAAAGCACAGGAACCGGTGCCGGAATAGCCATCCCCCACGGAAAATGCAAAGCCGTAAAAGAACTTGTCATGGCAATCGGCATAGCACATGAGCCGATCGAATTTCAAAGTATCGACGGCAAACCGGTAACAATTTTGATTCTGTTAGTTTCACCGGCCAACCAGACCGGGCCTCATATTCAGGCTTTAGCAAGAATAAGCAGACTAATGCTGAACGAGGAATTCAAAACCAGACTTGAAAATGTTAATTCCGCCGATGAAGTTTATGAGCTTCTAAGCGAACAAGAGAACAAGTAAGACTCTACTTGGCTTCCCAGAGAATCAGGCCCATCTCATAGGGATTAGTCAAATCGGGATGTTTCGGCAAAATTCTAACCGTCACACCACGCTGTCCGGTCTCACTACAGGGCATTGAACCGACAAACCAGTGCTCACCTTCCTGTTCCGCGACTTTTTCATAATCCATTCGCACGGCCGAACCGTCTTTTATATTCTCCCAGTTATCAACCGGACCATGATATAGCTCAACCGATACATCGTTTGGTTTTATTTTCCCGAGTTTTATTCGTGCTCTGATACATAACTGAGATCCTACTTTGAGCAGGGGCTTCTTGGGATTGATTTCCTGCTGACCATCGTCATTTTGGACCTGCATAATCACATCCGATACGGCAAGCTCGGGCCAGTCATTCTTCATCTGGGCCTTCCAGCTCGAAAAAGCCTTGGCTTTGGAACATTCTTCCGCATTCAAATAGCGCCATTTTGCGGTAGAAGGATGATAAAATCTCCGCGTGTATTCGGCGACCATTCTGTTCGTGTTAAACCGCGGTGCTATCCACTTAATAGAATTTTTCACTCTGCGAATCCATGCTCGCGGGAGATTGTCCGCCGAACGGGTATAGAAAAGCGGGATAACCTCATTTTCCAACATATCATAGATGGCCTGAGATTCCACTACATCCTGATAGTCAACATCATCGCAGTTTTCACCGGCACCGATAATCCAGCCGCCCTCCGGCGTATAACCTTCACACCACCAGCCGTCGGCAGTACTCATATTCAATACGCCGTTAACCGCCGCTTTCATACCACTCGTACCGCTGGCTTCCATCGGTCTGCGGGGATTATTCAACCAGACATCAACTCCTCTGACCAAGAACCTCGCTATATCGATATCGTAGTTTTCCAGAAAAACTATGCGACGCCTGACGCTGTTTTGATTCGCAAAATGTACGATCTGACGAATTATATCTTTACCTTCCGTATCTTTGGGATGAGCCTTGCCGGAAAATACGATCTGCATCGGCCTGTTACTATCGTTCAGCAGCTTCATAAGCCGGTCCGGATTTTTCAACAAAAGATTACCTCTTTTATAACCGGCAAAACGCCTGGCAAAACCAATTGTCAGAGCTTCGGAATCAAGAACCTCTTCGGCATGGTTTAGTTCGGTATGGTATGTGCCTCTACGCTGCATCTGGGCCTTAAGCCTGTTGCGAACAAATACAATTAGCTGTTCTTTACATCGTTTGTGTATCTGCCAGAGCTCTTCATCGGGAATCTGGTCTATTGATCCCCAAAGAGTTTGATCCATCGCTTCATCCGCCCAGCTGGGTCCGAGATATTTGTCATAAAGACAACCGAGCTCATCTGAAATCCAGTTCTTTATGTGGATTCCGTTCATAACTGAAATTATAGGCACCTCGTTGAGAGGTGTTCCCGGCCAAAGGCAGCCCCATATTCCCCGTGACACCCGCCCGTGCAGTTTGCTTACGCCGTTCGAATAGCTGCTAAGCCGTAATGCTAAAACCGGCATTTTAAACGGTTCGCCGTCATCGTCGGGAAGAATTCTGCCCAATGCTAAAAAACGCTGTCTGTTAATTCCGAGCTTCGGGAAATATCCACCAAAATATTTGTCCATTAATTCCACACGGAATTCATCGAGACCGGCTTTAACCGACGTATGGATTGTAAAGACATTACCGGCCCTGGTAGCTTCAATGGCTTCATCGAAAGTCATATTGGTAGCACTTCTGAGCTCCCGAATTCTTTCCAGCGCCATAAAAGCGGCATGTCCTTCGTTCATGTGACAAACCGTGGGCCGGATGCCCATAAGCGACAGAGCTTTTAAGCCGCCGATCCCCAACATAATCTCCTGGCGAATCCGCAGCTCACGGTCTCCCCCGTAAAGACTGCTGGTAATCATACGATCTATAGGGGAATTAACGGGCAGGTTGGTATCCAGCAGAAATAATTTTACCCTGCCGATGTAAACACGCCATATCCGGGCAACTACACACCTGCCGGGATATTCAACGCTAATCGTTAAAGGTCGGCCGCTGTCTTTACGAACAAGCTCTATCGGCATATTGTAAAAATCGTTCTCGACATATACTTCCTGCTGCCATCCGTCGATATTAAGATACTGACGGAAATAACCCTTTTGGTACATCAGCCCCACACCTATCAAAGGAATTCCGAGATCGGAAGCACTTTTCAAGTGGTCCCCTGCAAGAATTCCCAAACCGCCGGCATAAATGGGCAGACATTCATGAACGCCGAATTCGGCACTGAAATAGGCTATAGTCGGTTTGTCCGATTCCGAACAAACCCTGTCATACCAGGTCTGCTCACCAAGATAAGCTTTTAGTTTTTCCGCGGCTCGTTGTAATTGATTTAAGAAGCCCTGATTATCGGCTAAAGCATCCAGTTTCGTCTGCGGAATGCTGCCAAGCAGTCTGACAGGATTATGGCCGCAGGCAAACCACATATTGCTGTCAATGCGCTTAAATAATTCAATAAATTCAGAATCCCATGACCAATACATATTCCTGGCGATAGTATCGAGCTCCGACAAAGGATCCTGTAGTGCCGGTACAACGGTGAAGCTGCGCACTGTTGCCATATTCCTGTCTCCTCAAAGTTAGTCTTCAAGTTTTTCTAATGGTTGTAATCGACAAAAATATTCCCCGGCTTAAGCCCAAAAAGCAGTGTAATAGAGAGGTCTTAACGTCCTATATTGTTATACCCCCTTATATAAATAAAAAAGGCCCGTTAAACACAGGCCTTTTAATCTGTTGCGCGGCCCTCCTCCGCGAGTGTCGTAAGAAAGAGTTCGAAAAGAACCCATTACTTCCAAGTGGGCAATCGTTGCTTGTGTCCGAAAGTCCTATCAGGTAGGCTTTTCCGATCCATCAAGGCCTGATTTCCCTGAGTACGGGTATCGGTTCTTTCAAACACATACTTTCAATACGAACACTGCAGGGGTTAGCCCGCAACCTTATTATATACCAAATTCCTGCACAAAAGTCAATAAAATACATTTTTTCAGGACAAATAATTGCTGCTTTTTGCCCCTTACATATATGCTTTTTCGGCTCTCAACCCCTTTTTTCTAAAGACAATTTCAAAGGTAAAAAAATATTTAATAAAACGTATAAAAACTGTAGTTCTAAAAGAAATGAAATTTGCTATGAATCTCGCAATATGGCGTTGACGGACTGGGCCAGACCTTTGACTATATCGGCCTGAAATTTATCAACCGTCTCGTGTGTGAGTGTGCCTTGCTCATCCCTGAATTGCAGTGATAATGTAACGCTTTTTCGACCTGCCGGTATTCCTTTGCCGCGATATATCCCGACAAATTTAACATCCTGTAGCTCCCCGGAGGCATTGTTCCTTACCACCTCTATTATATCCGCCCAGCGAACCGACTCATCCACGATTATCGAAAGGTCCCGTTGTACGGCGGGAAATCTCGGAATGGGCCTCACCTCGAACTCATTACTGCTCAAAGATAACAGATACTTAAATTCCAGCTCCGCGGCACAGGGTGTCACGTCTTTAAAATCGAACTTCTTTTTCACCGCCTCGCCGACAATCCCCGCCGTTCCGATTGGCTGGGAATTCACAATTATTTGTGCGCCGGTCTGCGCCCATTTTAATTCTACAGGAGCCAAAGTCACCTGTACATCCCTGGAAATATTATTTATCAAACCATCTATCACACCACTAAGCTCCCTCAAATCACCGTCACAGGTCAGGGCAAGTTTCGTCGTCTCTTCCGGCAAACCACCAGCCCGGCCAGGCACCGACACAAAAGTCTCCGCTATTTCATATATCATGCATGGGGAATTTTTCACGTTCAAATTTGTTTTGAGCACTCCCATCAAAGAGCCGATAAGTGTCTGGCGAAGGATATTGGCACCTTTTCTCGCCTCGTCTTTTACAGTTAAATACCCGTCTGTTTTTTCGTTGAAAAGTTCGGCCACCGAATTGCTTACAAAGCCGACGTTGATTGTTTCATAAAAGCCGCAGCCGTTCAGATATGTGCCGACAGACTCAATCAGTTTTTGCCGTTCGTTAACGGGAACTACTTCGATACTGATTTTTTCCTCCGTCGGAATTTTACTATATCCATGTATGCGCGCGACTTCCTCGATTAAATCAACTTCACGATACACATCGCTTCGCCACGAAGGTACTACACAGTTTATCATACCGTCCCGAACCTGCGGCTCGAAACATAAAGCCGAAAGAATCTTCACCGCCTTCTCGCCGGGGACATCAATACCGAGCAATTTATTCAAACGCGACAACCTCAAGCCTACTTTTTTCAACGATTGCTTTTTGGGATAAACATCCACAACACCCTTTGCCACTTTACCGCCTGCAACCTGAGTGATGAGCTGTGCAGTCCGCAGTGAGGCCCAGTCCACCTTCTCAATATCGACGATTCGCTCGAACCGGAAAGCCGCCTCCGAGGGTAAATTGAGCCTGCGAGAAGTCGTCCGGATGGAAACAGGATCGAAATATGCATCTTCCAGGAGAATGGTTGTGGTTGTGTCACTTACTTCGGAATCCAGCCCTCCCATAACACCGGCTATTGCCACAGGCCCCTGCGGATCGGTAATAACCAGCATATCAGTATTAAGGTCGCACTGAGTGCCGTCAATACTGACCAAACGCTCACCTGCAAAAGCTTTTCTGACTATTATTTTTCCCTGGCTTACTTTTGCATAATCAAAAGCGTGTGGCGGCTGGCCCGTTTCCATCATCGCGTAGTTGGTCGCATCAACCACGTTATTAACGCTGCGAAGTCCCACGGCTTCGAGGCGTTTTCTGAGCCAGTCCGGCGACGGACCGATTTTGACACCATCGATAATCCGTGCGGTATAACGGCAACACAAATCCGGCTCAAGAATCTCGACATCGGCAAACTCCGTAACATCTTTATCCGATTCGTCCGTTTTGACTTCGGGTATTTTTAATTCTTTACCGGTAGCAACAGCCAATTCCCGTGCTATGCCGATATAGCTCAGGCAGTCACCCCGGTTGCTGGTGACTTCGACATCGATCACGGAATCGCCGCCGATATGCTCTATCCCTTCACAGGGAAATCCCTGGTCGATTAAAATCTCTGCAATCCGCCCGGCATCGAGGCCGGTTTCGATATAATCATTTAACCAATCCAGCGAAATTTTCATAACAAAGACACCACTAACACATTAAAAACAATTTAAACGACAATAACTTACAGCTTACAGGTATCACTGTCAATGATTTTGAGCGTTCCTTTTAAGTTATGCCATCCAAGGCGGAAAATATTCTATTTCACCCCATTTGTGGAAAAAACTTTATAAATACTCCGATTCAGCCTTATTAAACGGTGCTACTTTCTATGCCCGGCGGTCAGAAAATCCACCGCCTTTTTGATGTTTTCAGTTGTCGAGACTAAAAACAGCTCATCACCTTCATTAACTATTTGATTTCCCCTGGGAATTGAGAGTTCTTCCGTTTCCAGATTATAGATCGCTATGAAAACACATTGAGGCGGGAAATGGCGACTTCCGACAATGTCCTTAACACTCTTGCCTGCAATTTTTGCCCCATCAGGAACTACAACTATAAAAATATCCGCTTTACCACCGCCAATGGACGTTATTCTCCTGACTTCAGGATTTTCTATTTCCATCATCATCTGGTTCACCATCAGGTCCGTAACGCGAATAATCGAATCCACTCCGGCAACTCGATAAGCATTTTTATAGGCGGGGTGTCTCATTCTGACTATAATCCGGGGTACTTCGAAGCTCTTGGCCAAAATCGCGCAGGCAAGATTATCGGCATCGGAACCTGTTGCAGCAACAAACACATCGGCCTTTTGAATGCCTGCCTCACTCAACGCTTCAATGCTGGTGGCCCCGCCGTTGATGGCAACAACTCCGCTTTCCGCGTACAATTTATCGCAGATTGTTTTATTTTGCTCAATTAAGACCACATCATGCTTGTTATCCAGCAGCCTGCGTACAAGCACACCACCAACCATTCCCCCGCCGGCGACAACAATATACATTGTTTCTACCTCCAAATACTGATAACTTTTTTCTGTTTATAGGATAAAGTATTTATCTCCAGGCTTTTCTGGAAAACAAAAGCAAAACCGGCAAAATTTCCAATCTCCCGGCCAACATGCCGAATATATAAGTCAGCTTCACAACAGGATGAATTGTTATCATATCCTTTACCGAGATGTAACAAGGACCGATATTGCCTACTGCGGAAAACATCCCGGAGAATGATTCCCAGGGACCTTGATTCGAGAAAAGAGCTGTAATTCCACCTCCGATTAATAACAACGCCATCCATGTGAAAAATAAAGCCGCCACTCGATGTACCTCGTCATCAGACACTATTTTTTTATCTATTACCAGTCCTGCAGAAGCTTTATCGGAAACTCTCAGTTTGAAAAGCTCTCTGAACATCAGCCGGTTCAATATGGCTATACGCAAGACCTTAAACCCGCCTCCCGTTGAGCCGACACAGCCGCCGATGACCATCATAACAAGGAACAATTGTTTTGACAGCGCACCGAAAAAATCGGAGCCAATATCTTTTGTCCCGAAACCGGTCGTGGTCATAACAGAAATCACCTGAAATATTCCGTACCGGAAAGAACGCTCGAATTCACCGAGTTTGACCGGAGTGCCACGTGTAAACAGCTCGCTCAAAGCTCCGGTCTTATAAAGATGATCGATTATGATAACAGCGGTGAATGCAGCGATTAGCCGCCACCAGTATCTAACCTCAATATTGTCCCAGAGCGCCTTAAAATCTCT
Organism: uncultured Pirellulales bacterium; assembly: GCA_964431695.1. Lineage (GTDB taxonomy): Bacteria > Planctomycetota > Phycisphaerae > Sedimentisphaerales > Anaerobacaceae > JAFGPS01. Next base: position 24,638 of record CAYSKI010000044.1, read on the forward strand.
TGTCATAACACGGTAATGAATAAGAAAATTTATTCCACCGAGCATCATGAAAAAAGTGACAGTATATTCAATCATCCTGTAATTGGGATGTCCCGTTATGCCATAGAACTCAATACTGCTGTCATGCGGCGAAAAACCACCGGTGGACAAAGTTGAGAAAGCGTGACAGATGGCATCGAAAACCGGCATCTTCTCAAGAACAAAGACCACCGCCGCCAGTAAGGTAAATAATACATAAATCGCCCAGAGTATTCTTAGGGTACTAAAAAGTCCCGGCTTGGGTCTGCCGGATGAAATTTTATGACTCTCGGCTCCGAAGATATGATGAGCTCCTCCGGCCTGATAGGTAACGGCCAGAAAAAAGGAAAGTATTCCAATGCCGCCGAGCCATTGAGTAAGCGACCGCCAGAATAATATGCTTCTCGGCATATCATCGAGACCGGAAAAAACCGTGATCCCTGTAGTGGTAAAACCGCTCATCGATTCAAAATAAGCATCGAGGTAATTCACACCATTTGCGATTACAAATGGTATGGCCCCTATGGCGGAAATAAAAATCCAGCCGAGAGCACATAAAAGCATGGCACCGGTCGTATCAAGTGTTTCAGACTTAAATATTGAGCGTAATGTAATTCCCAATAAAAATGAGATTATTGCCGTAGCGAGAAAAGCAATTGCGGTACTGCGGCCATCGCCCATCTGTCCCCAATAAGCGGTGACAACGATGAGCGGGAACAAAACAATCAGAGACAATATTAAAAGCAAACCCCCGATGAAATGAAATATACAGTTGATTCTTCGAAATCCGTTTCTCATTCGAAATCTCAATATTTCCCGGTATCTTTGCCGGTCCAGCCTTGAATTATAACGGCAGAAAACAATATCTCAACTTAAATAGTAAATTTTAATTGATAAAACTTATCGTTCTGTCACTATCTTCGGCAGGTTCGGGCTTAACTCTACATTAAATATTGTCCCCTTTATCGAAAGCAAAGCAGTCCTAACAACAGATTGGTGATAATTAACTTTTCCCTTTTACTTTTTTGAATTATTCGATATAATGGAAACAGGTATATTTTGAAAAAGCCGCCTCAATGAAATGTTTGCTGTCCATATATCCTAATTGAGAGCGAGATACATTCTTGATAATAAAGTTCACGCGAGGCAGTATCGAATGGATGATATTGAGCGATTCGAACAACTAATAAACGGCGGTAACTGCTGTATATCCGTTATCACATTCGAAGAGCAATACGCCCTTGAAACCGTACGCCAGGTCGCACTCGGCCTCGAACGAAGCATGTTGATATGGTCCGTTGCCGGCGGTGTAAAAGACGGTCTGCTCACCGACAGCCTTTTCATAGGCGATACCGAAACACCGGCGGCCGGTCTCGTACACTTCTCCGGTGCAAAACCGGGGACACTCTGTGTCACCTTGGACCTGACCGAGCACCTGAAAACGGGACTGGCTTTGCGGGCACTGCGTGACCTTCTCGACTGTTTCGAAAAAAACGGCAGCACGCTGATTATGATCGACAGCAACGATAATCTGCCCGAAGTCATCAAATCTTACACAAGGCGTTTTGAAATATCTTTCCCGGATGAAAACGAATTAAAAGATATTACGCGCAGGACCCTGCAGCGAATCCATTGTAAAACACCCATAGAAATAGGCATCACAAAAGAAGGCCTGGCGACAATCGTACGCAATCTCCGCGGTCTTAGCCGCCGGCAGGCCGAGAGGATTATCGCCGATACGGTAATCAACGATCAGCGTTTCGACGACAACGACATCAACGCGATCATTGCAGGTAAGCGCAGGATGATTCAACGCGGCGGCCTGCTCGAGTACATCGAGACACCCCTTGATCTGAGCGAAATCGGCGGCATGAAACGCCTGAAAAAATGGCTCAATCAGCGGAAAGAAGCATTCACCTCCAAGGCGATACAGTTCGGTCTCGAAGCTCCCAGAGGCCTGCTCATGCTTGGCGTCCAGGGAGCCGGCAAAAGTCTATGCGCCAAGGCGATAGCGACCGCCTGGCATCAGCCGCTTTTGAAGCTGGACCCGGGCGCTCTGTATAACAGCTACATCGGCGAATCCGAACGTAACCTTCGCCAGGCGTTGCGGCAGTGCGAGATGATGTCACCGGTAATTCTCTGGATCGATGAAATCGAAAAGGGTTTTGCCTCCGCCGCCAGTCAAAGCACCGATGGAGGACTGTCCAAAAGAATGTTCGGAACCCTTTTGACCTGGCTGCAGGATCGCCAGGCACCGGTTTTCGTCGTTGCAACGGCCAACGACATCGAGGCCCTGCCTCCCGAACTTCTGCGCAAGGGACGGTTCGATGAAATATTCTTCGTTGACCTCCCGAAGCAATCCGTACGAAGGGAAATATTCGCCATACACCTGAAAAAACGCAAGCGGGACCCCAAAAAGTTCGACCTGGCGATATTGGCCGAAGCGTCCGAAGGTTACAGCGGCGCGGAAATCGAGCAGGCGGTCATATCGGCTCTGCACGAAGCATTCACCGACAGGGAAGGCCTCAACACGGAAAGAATTCTGGCCGTCCTCAAAGGCTCGCCGCCGCTTTCGGTCACTCTTGCCGAACGTGTCGAATGCCTGCGATACTGGGCACAGGGCAGATGCGTACCGGCCGATTGAAAATAAAACCGGAATCTTTGGACTTTCATCTTTTCTTTCACGCCTTATAATATGCATTCAATGGATCTTGTTTGATTTGAGGATATTTTTATGGCAAAGCAAAAAATACCCGCTATGACGGCTGTTTTTTTTATCGCCGTTTCTTTATTGAGCGGCTGCGTCGAACGTGAGCTTACAATCAATACCAAACCCGAAGGGGCTTTGGTCGTGCTCAACGACGAGGAGATAGGCACCTCGCCGGTGACAGTACCTTTCAACTGGTACGGCGATTACCGGGTCAGGATAAGCAAATCCGGTTTCGAAACTCTCAATACCCATCGCAACCTCAAAGGTCCGTGGTATGATAATTTCCCGTTCGATTTCTTCGCCCAGAATGTCTATCCGAAAAGAATCGTCGATTCCTACGAATGGACATTCGAACTTTCACCCAGGCAGCAAATCAGCCGCGAGGAGCTCATCGAAAAAGCTCTGGAAATGAAAAAACAGTTGTAATAGTGGAGTCGGTCTTGAAACTGAAGATTCACACACAAATTATTATTGCGATTGTTCTTGGGCTTGTCGCGGGAATCATCTTCGGTGAAAAAACTGCTCATATTAAAATCCTGGGTGATCTTTTCATACGCCTGCTTAAAGTCATTATCATCCCTTTGATTATAGCATCAATGGTAGCGGGCATTGTCAGCCTCGGTGACATTAAAAAACTGGGCCGAATAGGACTCAAAACATTTCTTTATTATATGGCTACGACGGCCCTTGCGGTGGGCATCGGACTTATACTGGTAAATCTGATAAATCCCGGTGTCGGCATAAATATCGGAGCCGAGGCGGCCGCAGACCTCTCGGAACGAGAAGCACCAACGATCATTTCGATTCTTACGGATATCCTGCCGGAAAATCTGTTCGATGCTATGGCAAAAGATAAAGTGCTCTCGATAATATTTTTCTCCATCCTGCTCGGGATCGCAATCAGCAGTATTGGTGAAAAAGGTAAATCGCTGGCGATTCTGTTCGAAGCCTTTAATGCCGTTATGATGAAAATAACCGGCTGGATTATGCGACTCGCCCCCATCGGGATTTTTGCCTTGATGGCATACACAATCGGCACTATGGGATTGTCTGTCTTGAGGCCGCTGTTGTTATACATGGTGACGGTAATTCTGGGTCTGTTAATCCACGCCCTTGTAATTTTGCCGACACTGCTGATAATTTTCGGCAAACTTTCCCCCGTGAAGCTTTTCAAAGACGTATTCAGCGCGATAGCAACAGCTTTCAGCACGGCCAGCAGTGCCGCGACATTGCCGATTACCATGGATTGCCTGCAGGAGAACACCGGCGTATCCAATAAAATAACGAGCTTTGTCCTGCCGTTGGGCGCTACGATAAATATGGACGGCACAGCCTTATATGAAGCAGTAGCGGCAATGTTTATCGCACAGGCGTATGGGATCGAGATGGGCATCTGGCAACAACTGGTTATCATGCTCACTGCGACGCTCGCCTCAATCGGTGCCGCCGCTATTCCGGGGGCCGGTCTTATTACTATGGTCATTGTACTCAAGGCGGTTAATCTCC
>CAYSKI010000045.1:0-27838 GCA_964431695.1 uncultured Pirellulales bacterium
GGAATCCACTGCTGCTATACCATAAATGGATACCCGCTTTCGCGGGTATGACAGTATGTAACGGTCAGTTTGATGAATGTATAGGTTTTTTAAGTTAGAAAAATCGCCATTATTTATTATATGCCCGGTAAAATTCCAGGAATTCTCTTGCAAAGGCGTGCAGTTCCGTGGTAATATAATTACATAAAGGCGGATTATTTTATTTATAATATCATAACTTTTTGCCGTCATTATTTATATCGAATTTCTTTTCATCCCAATCCCGCCTGAAAAATTCAAGAAGGACGATGGATGATGGACGAATGAAGACAAAATTCTGTCGCCTGTCATCTGTCCTCTGTCTTCTGTTCTTTTAACAAGGGATAGGAAAATGAAATCTAAATCAATTCTTACCCATTATGTGTGGTGCCTGCTGCTTTTATCAGCAATACTATGCCCCGCCGCTATCGGCAAAATTATTTATGTCGATGACGATGCTGCTGGAGCCAATGACAGTTCATCATGGCAGAATGCTTATACATTTCTTCAGGATGCACTAACTGATGCAAATTCCGCTGAAGAGCCGGTCTATTTCGCCGATGCAAATCTGAAGCAAGCCGTGGAAAATGCTCTCGGTGTGACAGACCCAACTCCAATGGATATGTTAGGACTTACTACCCTCAATGCAATTAGTATGAAAATCATTAATCTGACCGGAATTGAGTATGCTACGAATCTGCAGACACTGACTTTATGGGACAATCGGATCAGCGACCTTTCGCCGCTCTCCGACTTAATGAGCCTGGAATGTCTGCTTCTTGAAAAAAATAGAATAAGTGACCTATCGCCACTTTGCAACTCTACAAGCCTGAAGAAGCTGGATCTCTATCGCAATCAGATCATCGACATCTCGCCGCTTTCCGGCTTAATGAGCCTGTTAGAACTGGAGATTGGTCGTAATCAAATCAGCGATATTTCGCCGCTTTCGAGTCTTACTAACTTGCAGACCTTGAATCTTTGGTACAATCAGATTAGCAACATATCAGGCCTTTCCGGTCTCACAAGTCTTCAGTATCTTTCTCTTGAAAACAATCAAATCAGCAATATCCCACTGCTCTACGACCTAAATAGTCTGTTGGAACTGCATCTCGAAAACAATCAGATCAGTGATATATCGGATCTTTCCGGTCTCACGAACTTGTCGGAACTGCATCTTGAGAACAATCAGATTAGCGACTTATCGGGTCTTTCCGGGCTTACGAACCTGAAATTGCTTTATTCTTCTTACAATCAAATCAGCGACATCTCACCGCTATCCGGACTCACAAATCTGGAACGTCTGTTTCTTGATAACAATCAGATCAGTGACCTTTCGCCTCTTTCCGGACTCACGAACCTGCAAAAGCTGTATCTCCGTAACAATCGGGTCATTGATATATCGCTGTCTGCCGGACTCACAAACCTAAGGACTCTGCGGCTTGGTGGCAATCAAATTATCGACCTATCGCCGTTGCTCGGCCTCGCAAGTCTTGAGGGATTGGACCTTGGTAAAAATAAAATCATCGATGTTTCTCCGCTTTCCAAACTCACGAGCCTGCAATGGCTGTTACTCAAAGAAAATCAGATCAATGATATCTCATCGCTCTTCGGTTTAATAAACCTGACGGAGTTGGACCTCATCAGTAATCAGATCAGTGACATTTCACCCCTTTTCGGACTCACGAGACTGAAGTGGTTGTATTTATCTGACAATCAGATCAGTGACATCTCACCCCTTTCCGAATTCACGAACCTGGTGGTGCTCAAGCTTAGATCAAATCCGCTTGGCCCTGATGCTTATACTATTTATATTCCCCTGATTGAAAGTTATGGAACAAATATTTATTATGATCCACCCATTTGGCATACTTTGACAATTGACCCAACAGTTGGTGGTAAGGTTATTGAGCCAGGCGAGGGAGATTTCGATTATATAAATCTTACTATTGTTAATATTGAGACTTTAGTTGATTCGGGATATTATTTTGTTGAATGGACCGGCACGGCTGTTGATACTGGAAAGGTTACTGATCCTTATTCGGCCGACACGACGGTGACTATAGATGCAGACTATACACTATCGGCCAATTTCGAGCAGAACGAATTTACTTTCATCTACGTCGATGACGATGCCACCGGGGCCAATGACGGCACATCGTGGGAGAACGCATATGTTTTCCTTCAGGATGCCTTGGCTAATGCGGAAACAGGTGAAAAGCCTATCATGATTCATGTGGCACAGGGCACGTACACTCCTGACAAAGGAGTGGGACAAATCCCCGGCGACAGAGAAGCAACCTTCCAACTTATCAACGGCGTTACACTCAAAGGAGGTTTCGCCGGTCTCGGAGAACCGGATCCCAATGCATGCGATGTCGACCAATACAAAAGCGTTTTAAGCGGCGATCTGAACGCTGATGATGACCTGAACTTTACCAATATCTTGGATAATAGTTTCCATGTGGTCACAGCCAACAGAACCCAATGGACAGCGATACTGGAGAGTTTGACTATTACCGGAGGTAATGCCGATGGGCCGTTCCCTTATAACAATGGTGGTGGTATATACAATGTTGAGGGTAGACCAACGCTGACCAATTGTACATTGAGTAGAAACTCAACAACAGGAAACGGTGGAGGAATGTACAACTGCTCCACAAGTCAGCCGAATTTGACTAATTGTCTATTCATCTGCAATTCAGCAATAAACGGTGGCGGAATGGAGAACCTCGACACCAGCCAGCCGATACTGACCAATTGTACATTCAGCGCCAATATCGCAGAAAATACCGGGGGTGGAATCTCAAATCTCAATGATAATCAATCTACACTTATCAATTGTATCCTCTGGAGTGATATACCTGATGAGATTAGAGGAGAATCAGCATACGTCTTGTACAGTGATATAAAGGGCGGCTGGTCGGGCGTAGGTATGGGTAATCTCGACATAGATCCATTGTTTGCCGATCCAGACAAGGGCGACTACCATTTAAAATCCCAATCGGGAAGATTCGACCCAAATAGTGGAAGCTGGGTGATTGATAATGTTACCAGTCCATGCATTGATGCGGGTGATCCTAGCATCCCCGTGGGCTTTGAGCGCTCTCCCAATGGTGACAGGGTCAATATGGGTGCCTATGGCGGTACATCGGAAGCAAGCTTATCATCACAACAACCACTTGGTCAGGCTTCAAATCCCAATCCCTTGGACGGGGCTGTCGGTGTCAGTAAGAATATAACATTAACATGGACACCCGGCTTCGAAGGAGCTTTACATAATGTGTACCTCGGTATTGAATTCGATAATGTCAATCCGTCTAACGTTTATAGCGTACCGGTCAGTCAGCACCAGACAGATACAAGTTACGATCCTGAGCTTCTTGAATACGGCCAAACCTATTACTGGAGAATCGATGAAGTGGATCATCGGGGAATATTAGTCCCCGGTAAAGTCTGGTCTTTCACGATGATTCCTGCTCCGCCCAAAGGCGTGGCTTGTTTTACCGGTCAGACCAAAGTTTGGATTGATAGGGCTGCTATTGCGATATCGGAAGTTTCTATCGAACAAAGTACCGGGAACAACATCGGCAAAGTTGAGGCAGTGCAGGAGCATGAGGGGACATTTATTTTATATGATATCGCCCTTGAGAGCGGTAATTCTATTACCGTCGCCGAGAATCATTATTTTATGACCGAATCCGGAATGTGGTTATCACTGCATGACCTCAAAGAGGGCAAAAGACTAAAAACATCTAAAGGTTCGGTCAAGATAATAAGCATCAGAAAAAGGCCGAAGCCCTATATCGGCAGGGTTTATAATCTCAAAATCGAAAATTCAGACCAATATCTGGTCGGCGAGGACGCAGTTATTGTGCGTGACTATTAAGAAGGTCGATCAGTATTGTTTTTACACACTCACGGCCTTTGATATGCCCAAACGGCTTATTGGGTGGAAAATAATCTTGAATTTTTCGTGACAATCCCGTATGATAATACGCCATGGATGATATCCGGAGGAAATTAGCTCAAATCGACAGGCAGTTAGCCGGGAGAAATTTACACGAAAAAATCATAAGCACATCCCCCCTGCTGTTTGTCGCGGCCGGTCTCATTTCAGGGATAATAATACAGGACAAATTTAATTTACCGATTTTAGTCTTGTCGGTTCTGCTTATTTTACTTACGGCAATAGTAATTGTCTTTTTTATCCTTCGGCACTCTTCGACGTATTGTCGATATGTCCTGGCCTATCTCGCTCTGATGTGTTTCGTATGTCTTGGTGCCGTTCGATTGACGAATTTCCATCAGCCGAAACCCGGCGATATTCGAAAATATGTCACCGAAGAGCGGCAGCTTGCAACGATTCGCGGCTTAATTGTCACCGAGCCGTATATAAACAGATACGAGGATTGGAAATTCGCCCGATTTGTCCATTCGGACCCGTCCAGCAGTTTTTATTTAGCGGTCGATGAAGTGGAAACTATACAGGGCTGGAAAAAGGCCAGCGGTACGGTACGGGTACAGGTTGACGAGCCGATTCTTGATTTAAGAGCCGGTGACTATATCCAGATGTACTGCTGGCTGGATAGATTCAAACCGCCTACCAATCCGGGTCAGTTCGATACAGCGGGCTACTTAGCGGGGAGAAATATTTTCATCGGGGCATCGGTCAAATCACGAGACGCGATAGAATTGCAGACAAACCACCCTGCCGGGATTTTCACGAGGTTCAAAACAAAGTTGAGGCAGACCGCATCGAAAGCTTTATTGAGTGACCTGCAGCAGGAAGACGCCGGACGAGGATTGTTACAGGCGCTGCTGTTGGGTTACAGGCGGGAGATCGATAGTAAAACTTACCGGGCCTTTCGCGAAACAGGATTGCTTCATTTTATCAGTCTTTCCGGGCTTCATCTCGGGATTTTGATAGGGATTATCTGGTGGCTTTGTAAAACGGCCGGATTAATGAAACACGCCCGGGCATTAATATGCTTGATTGCATTGACTGTTTTTCTGCTGATTGTCCCTGCCAGGGCGCCGACTATCAGAGCAGCCGTTATTGTCTATGTTTTCTGCCTGTCGTTTTTCTTTCAACGTCACCCGAATTCCATAAATACATTATCGTTAGCGGCTGTAATCCTTTTGCTGGCAAGGCCGACACAGCTATTTGAGGCCGGCTGGCAGTTATCGTTCGGCACCGTACTTGGAATATTAGTATTTACGGATAAAATTTCCGCCCTTTTACAGGACAACTTCAATAAACTGTTGTGGAGAGAAGAATCAAAGCAAATAAGTTCCGGTAAACTTACGGCGAAAAAATTCTTCGATAAAGTTATAGTGCTTTTTTCCGTGGGCTTTGCGGCCTGGCTGTGCGGCGCCGGCATCTTGTTATACCATTTCTACACGATTAATCCTTTAACATGCATCTGGACGGTATTTGTTTTTCCCCTGGTGGCTGCGATTCTGACGTTCGGATTTTTCAAAATGATACTGTTTTTTATTCTGCCGACCTTGAGTTTAGTTTTAGGTTATATCATTACGATATTGTCCGGAATGCTTATATGGATTGTTCAACGGATTGCAGATTTGGACATATCACAGATACTGATTGGTCGAGTGCCGCTCGTATTGGCATTGTTTTATTACAGCATGATTGTTTTTGCCGGCTATGCATATTTCAGACGTCCTTTGATTAAGAAAGTTGTTTTGACAACTGCGATTGTCGGGATAATTATATCCCTTGGAGTTGTAAAACGGCAAAGGACACATCGGGACGATTTAATACTTACCTGTCTCGATGTCGGACACGGCCAGGCGATTCTGGTGCAGCTTCCCGGCCGGGCTAATGTCCTTTTCGATGCCGGCTCAATGTATAAAAGCGATATCGGCAGGCGTATTGTTGTGCCCTTTATGGATTATTGCGGAACGAATAGAATCGATGCGGTAGTTATAAGCCATAACGATATTGACCACATAAACGGGATACCTGAGATTGCTCAATATTGCAAAGTCGGCCGAATTTATGCCAACGATGATTTTTTAGACACGGCGGACCAATGGGGAACGGCGGCATTTCTCCGTGTATGTCTGAATGAAACCGGCCATAAAATAGAACGCCTGGAGAAAAACCTGAATCTAAGTGACAATGCAAATATAAAAATACTCTGGCCGAGTAAGAATATACATTGTGATAAACAATTGAGTGACAACAACAGATCAATCGTATCGTTGATAAAATTCGCCGGAAAGAAAATACTTCTTTGTTCGGATATCGAACAATTTGCCCAGAATGAGCTGATGCGGCTGTATCCAGAACTAAAAGCCGATGTCGTCGTTGTCCCCCATCACGGCTCAGTCAACACCTTGCAAGATGGTTTTCTCGAATATCTCGATGCGGATATTATGATATGCAGTTGCTCTCGGAGAAATTACCAAAACGCAAATCATATTTCTCCGAATTCGTCCGGAGGTTCAAATGCGGCGAAAATATTTTATACGTACAGAGACGGGGCTGTTACTGTTAGCGTTGATGAAAATGGAACAATTTGCACCGATGTTTTTACGAAAGAATCAGAGCAGTTGCATTAAGTGAATCCGAATTATGTTTATAAGCAGTGTCTGCGCTATCCGTGCCGCCTTTCATCGGATATGAACCACGATTTCAACCCTGCGGTTTTTGGCCTTGCCGCTGGCGGTTGCATTGGAAACAACCGGCCGGGCCTCCCCGCAGCCGACGGCCCGAATCATCTTGTCATCGATACCACGTGCAATCAAATAGCGGGTTACCGCCAAAGCTCGCTGTGCGGACAATTCCCAGTTGTCTTTCCATAAATCCTTCGTTTTATTGATTGGGTCCGTATCAGTATGACCGACAACGTCGATTTGTTTACCGGGATATTTTTCCCGTAATACCGTGCGGATGTGGTCAAGCTCGGAAATGGTAGTCTTTTTCAGCTCGGCTTTTCCCGAATCGAAGAGTATGGCATTCGGCAAAGTAACTGTAATTGTCCCTGCCGCTGCGTTAAAAGCAACATCGTAGCCTTCTCCGAAACCAGAAGCCTGAGCGGGGCTTTTCTTCTGCTCCTCGATCTGCCGACGCAGGTCGTCTATGGTCGTCTGGTCCTGTGTAATCTTTTCATTATATTGCCTTCTTTCGCTTTCACGCAGACCAACGACATTCTGGTGTTCGATGTAAAGAGCATCGTATTCTTTCTTCCAGTTGGTACAGCCGGGCAGGAAAGTGAATATTACCAGGCTACTCAGCAGTGCAATCTTTTTGGTCTTAGCAATCCGCATTTGATTTCTCCTTAAATATCGAGATTCAAGCCTTGGGTTTCAGTAATAAAAAACGAACAAATGCTCGATTATCCAATTACGCAGAATCATAACAAAAAGAATACCCAAAGACAAGAAAGGACCATAGGGAATTTGCCGAATTTTTTTAAAAAACATATTTAACCCCGCCCAGGTCAGGCCGAAAAACGGGGCAATAAAAAAAGCCAGGACAACTGAAAGCGGTCCTGTTACGGCTCCAGCGGCGCCCATTAAGTGCACATCGCCGAGTCCCATCGCTTCTTTCCCCAGTGCGAGAGTCCCGAATATACGAATACTCCATACGATTCCACAGCCGATAAAGTAGCCCCACAAACTGCCGAGAAGCCCGGCAACGGCTGGACGATGTGAAAAAACAACCCACCAGAAACGGACCGGATCGACATTTCTGCTCAACCAAAATGCTCCCAGAGAAACGATAATTATCGGCAGTAAAAAAATAATTTCTCTGAGTGCCTCCAACCGGTGATTAAAATTATCATCCGGCAGATTAGATGGATCATTTACAGGTCTATCTTCTATTGCAGCGCCATCCTGGCCCTGTTGCTCTTCCTGCGACTCGTAACTTCTTTTTATTAATCCGGTTACCAACAAAATAAGGGATATAATCAGGCCTATCGTTGCCCCGGCGGCTAATGCGCCGGTATCGGCCGATGTAACAGGCAGCAGACCGTTTTCACGAATAATAATCGGGTCGATTATGAAAACACCGACCGCCGAGCCGATGACCCCGACTGCCGTAACAAACCAGCAGATTGACAGTGGAATAATCCACAATTCCAGGTCGATTGCCGAAGCGGCGATTAAAGCTCCCAATAAGATGATATGAAGGAGGTAAATGAGCCAGCCGCCGTTTGAAAACATGGGGATTTCGGTACGAATACCGGTTCTGAAATACAGGATAAAAAGACCGAGAAAGACCGAGCCTGTCAGAAGTTCTATCACGAAATATCGAGCTGATATAGGGGCTTTGCAATACCTGCACTTCCGTCCCAAAACCAGCCAGGAAATCAAGGGGATATTATCGTAAAAACGAATATGTTTGCCGCAGCCCGGGCACGCCGAAGGCGGAGTAATAATTGATTTGTCGCGAGGCATCCGATAAATTACGACATTTAAAAAACTGCCGATACAACAGCCGAATGCAAAAATAAAAACAAACCAAATCCAATCCGGAACCGCCATAGCAATCCTTTGCGAATTTATTTTTACGTTTTTAACCTCAATGCACTACGAGCTACTTTGCGAAAGAAGCTGCAAAGTTGTTTAGCCTCTGTTGCAGATTTCTTATCAGCGGATTCTCCGGGATAACGAAACGCCACGGCAAAATCCGATAGGTAAGCAAGATCCTCACGAAAAATTTCCCAATTCGGTTCGATCTTAAGAACTTTTTCCAACAATGCAACGAGGTCGTGAATTTTACCAAATGCAATATCTGCCTCACATAAGCGGGCTTTGAGATATTTTTCAGCGCATTGCTGATAATGAAAACAGATGCCGTCATAGTTGGGATTTTTCCTGACACGACTCTCTCTCTGTGCAGTGGCAAAATCCGCCTCAGCCTTGGTAACCCATTCAGCGGTTATCGGCTTCATAAAGCACCTTTCCTTTTTCAAGGATTTCTCTCATAAAGCAGTCGCCCATTTTAATTCGCTTATGTACTTTTTCAGCGGTTTTTATAAGAATGTCCACGGGAAATTGTGGCCGCAATTTCATACGAATTTCCACGGATTTATCAACGCTTCTTCCTTTAAAAGGCCCGATGACCAACAAATCAACATCGGAGTCGGTAGTAACGTTACCCTCAGCATAAGATCCAAACAGAATGACACGTTCAGCATGGAACTGCTCGCCGATCTGTCTTCCGAATTTTCTTATTTGATTTATCGCCACCATAATTATAATTTACATATTTTCATACTAATTCTATGGTTTCCAATATAGTTTTCCTTCTTTGCCAGGAAAAGCCGCATTTGGTTTTTCACGCCATCTAAATTTAACTGAAACTGCTATTTTAAGTTTTTGGGCTAAAGCCAATGTATGATTCCAAGCACGATTAGCATCAACATGAGCAAATGAAACATTGGTCCCAGGTAAAGGAGAAAAACCGTCTATATTCTTTTGCCCTTCTTCAACACAATAACCGATAATATTTTGCAATTCACGAACAGAAATTTCCCTCTGCAATGCTAATTTAATAGCACAACTTAATAAGTTATTCCAATTGATTGCTCTTTGGTTATCAATCCTTGCGTCCAATATCTTTGTAAAATAAAGATTTGGAGGATTATATGCATCGCATTGTTTTTGTTCAACCACAGGACTAAAATCAGATGAAGTATTATATGATTTATTTGGTAATTGCCCTGAAATTGGCTTAGAATCAAAATCTTTTAAAAATTTCTGTACTTCTTCATAAGTAATTTCTGGACTATCTTCAACAACCAATGTCATAAGAGCTTCCGGCAAGCTTGGATAAGGAGATATTAAAACCGCCCTCCTGGCTTCGGGAAGCTTATCTTTTATGACTTTTCCAATCCCTTTAATACGTAAGTATTTTTGGGCCTCAATTGCAGCACTTCCATTTTCAATTGAATCTTTAGAAAGAAACCTCTTGAGAGATTCTTCTATATCAAGCAAATCATCATCCAACAAGTCAAATGATTCAAAACATTTTTCTGAAAATCTGCATCTGGCCGGTTGAAAATAAAAACGCCAATTTTGCCCATCAGTAATAATACAAAATAAAGCTCCATTGTCTCGATTATAATCTCTTACCTGAATTTCTGTCCTTTCTAAATCGCTTCTTATCTTGCCAAGAGCTTTAACCTCTATGAAAACATCGGGTTTACGTGATGTTGAAAATAAAGCGATATCAATTTTTGTTTTGTCCTCATATGGTACTGGATTGAATTCTGTATAAACTTCACTTGGATTCCATATATCCCATCCTAATTCTGCAAGCAAGCGGGCAACTAAAGATAAACGGATATGTTCTTCATTTTTGTAAACGCCATTTATTATTTTCTGCTTTATATCAGAAAGCGTTTCTTTCATAGTACATATCCCTATATCCGAATTTAAAAAAATTAATCACTTTTTTCGATTTATTGCTCCTGCGACTCTCGCCGGCAGGCCGAATAAGCGTATAAAACCTGTCGCATCGGTCGGGTCGTATTCGGCTCCCATCACGAAACTGGCTAAGTCCGTCCGATATAAGCTTTTCGGACTTGTCGCACCGGCGAAACTGCATTGGCCTTTGAACAGCTTCAATTTGACCTCGCCCGCGACATTACGCTGCGTCACATCGACAAAAGCGTCAAGAGCCTCGCGTAACGGCGAAAACCACAGGCCGTAATAAACCAGCTCGGCGTATTTCAAGGCTATTTGCTGTTTGTAGTGCATTGTCTCCCGGTCGAGTGCCAGGCTCTCAAGCGCGTTATGTGCCGTAACGAGTATCGTTCCGCCCGGTGTTTCATATACACCGCGGGATTTCATTCCGACCAGCCGGTTCTCTACCAAATCAACCTGTCCAACGCCGTGTTTGCCGCCGATTTCATTCAATGCTTCAATCAGCTTTACTCCGTCGATTTTTTTGCCGTTTAGTGATACAGGTACGCCCTGCTCGAAACCTATACTGACGTAATCCGGCTTGTTCGGGGTCTTTGAAACCGGATTCGAAATCACAAACAAATCGTCCTTCGGCTCGTTGGCCGGATCTTCCAGGTCCGCACCTTCATGGCTGATGTGCCATAGGTTGCGGTCGCGGGAATAAATCTTCTTTTTGCTTTGCTCGATGGGGATATTATGCTTTTTGGCATAATTCACCGCCGCTTCGCGTGAGGTAAGTGTAAAATTCGGGTCCTTCCACGGTGCGATTATCTTTAATGACGGATCAAGTGCCATAAAGGTCACCTCGAAACGCACCTGGTCGTTACCCTTGCCGGTTGCTCCATGTGCAACGGCGGTTGCACCTTCGGCGTGAGCGACGTCCACCTGATGTTTGGCGATTAACGGCCGGGCGATACTTGTACCCAATAAATACCCGTTTTCATAAACCGCGCCGGATTTGAGCATCGGCCAGAGATAATCAGTGACGAATTCCTTTCGCAGGTCCTTTACCACACATTTCACCGCCCCGCTGGCCAGAGCTTTGCGTTTGATACCGGCCAATTCATCGCCCTGCCCTAATTCAGCGGCGAAAGCAATCACCTCATAACCGTAAGTTTCCTTAAGCCACGGCAGAATCACGCTCGTATCCAGGCCGCCGCTATAAGCTAAGACGACCTTTTCACCTTTTTTTCCACTTTTTGCCATTCAATCTTTCCCAATTAAAGCCAAAAATAAAGAATTTCAATCTTACCTGCGGTTTTACCGCGGATTCATATATTTTGTGAATTATATCGACAAACAGCAGTAAAAACAATTAAAAGCTATGGTTTTTACGATGTAGATTATTGATTCCGGGATTTCTTTTAATATGTGTGGCTGGTCGCTAATTTTATATCCAGCGTCTGACTTTTTTTCTATAATCCAGCCAGGCTTGACCGAAAGTACTTTCCAGCTTCTTTTCTTCGTATTTTATAAAAACGGTATCTATAAAAATTACGAACACTAAAATGACCACATACGGCGTAAGCGATCCCTGTAATATCGCAATACCCAAAAGAATGAGCACGAAACCAAGGTACATCGGATTTCTTGTAATACGAAATACGCCGGTCGTAATCAGCGATGTGGAATCTTCAAAGGGTTTTACGGTGGTTACATGTTCTTTGAATGATTTATCGGCAACGAGATTAATAATGACCCCAATAGCCAACGGCAACACGCCGAAGAGTTTCCATGGAAGAACAACAGCTTTAATCCCCGGAAATAGAAAATGCAGAAGTGCCATAAAAAATATAGCAAGAAATAAGTAAACCGGGGGTGTGATATTGACGAAATTCATATTTTTTCTCTTCAGATTTTGACAGACATAAGGTTAGAATGACAATATCGTACTTTATACGTTGCCCATAGAACACAGCTTCTAAGATTTGTAGCTGTCGATTGTTTTTAGCTTAATTCTTGAATTTTACTTCCGGCATTTCCCGGCCGAGCCTTTGGTAAGTTTCTTTTAGGTCTTTGATAAATTTATCCGGCTTCATCCACTGGACATGGCTATCCAAAAATAGAACATTCAATCCATCGGTGCAATACGTCGGATTTTCATAAACAGTTATATTTCCCGGCTCCATTGATACATTCTGACCGGTGATATATATATAGCTGGGTCCGGTAAAGCCTTTGGGTTTTCGTTTCGATTCTAGTGTTTGAGGGGACAGCTCACATTTATCGATAAGCTCCTGTAGGTTCGGCGGAAATTGATCGTCATAATCATTCGCGTAAATGAGCATCGCTTTACCTATACCGGAAAGATTACTCGCCGAAGTAATCCGAAAAGCTTGTTGGCGGGTTCTCGCCAGGGCAGGCATCATAACTCCAATACCTACTCCAGCACCGACCACTGCTCCGATGCTTTGTTCGATTCCGGCTCCTCGATAATGCGAACGAAGTCCCTGGGCATCATACCATGAATATTGTATGGAAGGCCCCATCTTTTCGGCAATATGTGTCAGCGAAGGCAGCATAAACGGCAGCTTTAATCCGGCATTCGTCGCGGCCATCGTCAACATCGGCCAAACTTGCTGGACGCTCATCATTGTCTGATTAAACTGGACCTTCGAGTCATTGTATTGCACAGATAACAGATTCCCGGGCAGCTTGGCTGTGGCTTTTTTGAATCCTTCGGTGCTGCGAATAGAGTTTTTGCCTGAACTCATCTGCTCAATTGCAAGATTGCATAACGCAGGATTCGAAGCGATAACGACGTTGTTACCTGAGATCGTCCAGCATGGCATAACCTGTGCCATCGCAAGGGGCATTACCGCCCAGGTGTGTATGGTTTTGCCGTCTTGAACCTGCGAACTGATCTGCACCATACCATTACTGTTTTCGGTGGCGAATTTTCCGAGAGCAGCGAGAGTTTCGGCCCAAAGCTTAGCATTTTTTAATCCGGCGATAACTACAAATCCGCCCTGTGGCGATTGCTCCATAATCCCGCCGGGAAGAGCATACATAAGCATCTGCCCGTTGATACTTTCCAGCAGGCCGTCACGAATCTTGAATTGGAGTTCCTCTTCCATTTCGGCGATTCCCTCTTGGACCTCGGCAAAGTCTTCACCGGCTGCGGCTTTAACTGCCTTCATTGCCGTATCATATATTCCTGAGAAGTCGCAGTTGAAAGCCGCCGCACTCATAGCGCGGGCATCGACCGTATCGAACATTTTCATATCGATTGTTTTGATATTTGCAAATATTCCTGTTCGAGGCTCCGGAATCTCTATAAGTTCATTTACTACGAGATTAGAACCTTCGAAACCGACTCTTGACGTCAGGGTCTTAACTTTATCGAAGCCAAGCTCCTTAATTACGGCTTTCACAGTAGCGAAATCTTCCTCGCCACCTTCCGCCTTTGCGACGGCGCCGATAAGCTGTAATGCCTTTTCGGGATTAACGTACACTGCAAGTGCGTCGTTATTGGCCGGGACTTTCTGAAGATAATTCGGCATCGGCCTGCTCATCGGTGCGCCTTGTAAATACTTTATAGCCAGTCCTTCGCCGTCGTTTATTGCAAATACGAGGTAGTTTTCAATCCAGCCCCAGTAACTGGGAACATCGTCGTCATCTTTCGGACCGTGTAATGTTGCTGAGCCGACCTTTACATCGATAATATCCCCTTCGCCCGCCATGCCTTCCAGTTTAGTCAAAGCTGCGGCAATCTCCGCCTTGCGCTTCCCGGCATCCAGAATGGCAAAACCGTAGAAAGGCGGGCCATCCTGTGCTTGTTTTTGTGCCACACCAAAAATGACCGGCCGATTTTTTATAAGTTCAGCAAAGTTCATTACGGTATCAACAGTCTTATCTGCGGTAGGATCGCCAATTTCCTGCTGGAATTTTGCCATTAGCTCCTTATGTACGGCCTGATAAAAAGTCTGTACTCCCGGATCTTTCCATATCTGGTTTAGGACAGTTTTTTCGAAGGCAGGTTTTAACTCATCCGCCCCGCTTGTAGCCATAAAACCCAGCACATCGTCCGGCACGACCGTCGTCAGCTTTTGTGCCGATGAGCCTTGTGCATTGCATGTATTCGAACATACAAGACTTATTGAAAGAGACAATATAACAAAAACGAACAAATTTCTATAAGACCGAGTCATAATAAGCTCCTTTCAAATGGATGAAAATAGTAACCTCGTTCCCGTCAAAATTTACATAACCGGATACATATTAATCCCTTCACAGGCATTTGCAAGCTTTATTTCACATAAAACTCCTGCGGCAATAAGATTAGGAATAGACCAAAGAAAGGTGAAAATTAGGCTGCAAAAGCATGTGGATTCTAAAGGTTTATGCTTTATGCATCAATGATAATGCCTTCGCGCCGGGCAATTTCAAGAATAGGACTTACTACTATCTGCTATTTCAGTTTCACAAGCAAAATATCGCTGAAACGTTTTGCCAGCCATTGCCGAACAGCCTCAAGAGTCTGCTCATTCATAAATAACTTTTCCGTATTTATCTGCAAAATAGACGATATTATTTACTACAGATCGCCAGCGAGAATATTCCTCCGGAGTCTTGACAATAATATCAAAACTGGAGGGCACGTTTGCCAACAGACGTCTAACCGCACGGTAACGTTCAGGTGGAGATAGAGTGGTATCGGCGACCACCAAAAGGTCGATATCCGAATCGGCCGATAGTGTGCCTTGAGCATAAGAGCCGAACAGTATCACTCGTTCAGCTCCGAACTGAATCCCAATCCGCTGCCCAAATTCTTTTATTTGTTTCATCGCCACCATTTGCGTTTTTCTCACTCTTTGTCATTCCAACAACAGTGTGGCAGCCTCAAGCGCAGCTTGGGGATGGTTTAGGTTAACATCAAGCAGCCATCGCCAGGGTCTTCGACCTTGACGCTGCCACCCAATAGATTTTAATAATACCAATAATCATCGTCGTGGAGCAATAAGTAATTCAGCGAAATTAAAGATTCTCCAATACGGTCTCTCGCATAAGTTCGGGATCGCCGTCGGTGCCGGTGAAGAGCTTGAATTGTGCCATTGCCTGGTTGACGAACATCGATATGCCGTCGATTCTTTTTGCCCTTTTCTTTTTAGCGTCTTTGAGTAACAGAGTTTCCGCCGGATTATAAACGGTATCGAAAACCGCCATACTTTTATTGAGGTATTCTTTCGGAACCGGCGTTGCCTCGACATCCGGGTGCATCCCGATACTGGTGCAGTTGACCAATAATTTCGCATCGAGATTTTCCAAATCGTCCAAAGGTGCGAACTCGCAGTTGAATTCAGCAGCGAGCTTTTCAGCTTTTTCGAGTGTGCGATTATAAATTTTTATTTTCGCGCCGGCGTCACTCAGTCCGGCAACTATGGCCCTCGCTACGCCGCCGGCGCCGACTACGGCGACAGGCAGCTCTTTCAATTTGGCTTTTTTGATTTTCATCCCGGACATAATCGCCTCCAGAGCGGCGGTGTAATCGGTATTGTAGGCCTTGACTTTGCCGTCCGATCGGATGATAAGCGTATTGACCGCCCCGATTTTTTCCGCCAAAGGCTCGATGAAACCCTGATTTATCCCGGCATAACCCAGTGCGTTTTGCTTGTGCGGGATTGTCACGCTAAAACCCCGAAAGTTCAGCCATTTTCGCCGGAGAACATTATTTAAAAACGTCTCGAATTCCTGCCTGTCTCCCTGGACCCAAAGCGGCAGATACAGCCGGTTCATTTTCATTTCGGCAAAGCAGGCGTTGTGAATCGCCGGACTGAGTGAATGACCGACCGGATCGGCAATCACACCGAAGAGTTCCGTATCGGCTTGGATATCCTTATAGCGGTATGATTCCCTGAATTCCCTGATATTCAACTGGCCCGGCGCTGTTGCGCTGTCGGCGTCGATACTTGCGAAAGTCACGAAGCTGCCGAGCTTTTTCGCGATGATTCTGCTGATAAGACCGGCCTGGCCCATACAGAAAACAATGCGTTCACCGCTGGTGCGATGAAGTAAATCGAACGCATCGAAGCAATCGTTGATGTGATTGGCCGTATAGACTAATTTGGGTATTGTCCCCGGACAGATCGTTGAGATGCTGCGGAACAGCTTGTTTATGTCTGGGAATTTTGTCTCGAAATTATGTGCCGATAAAATCAATCTTCCCTTGGAGCTTTGTGACAGGGCCAGTCTGATTTTTTCCTGATGTTCGGTTGTAAGAAAATTATCATATTCGAAGTCTATAAAATCGGCGCCGGCTTTCAGTGCCGCGATGAGCACTTCGGTCCGAAGCCGGACAGAATAATCTATCGCCCCGCCCTGCTGCTTGTCACGACAGGTTACAATAATCGGCAACTGTTTTCTTTTTGTGCTTTTTATATCTACGATTAGCTTTTTTATCAAATCGACACAAAGGTCCTCAAGATAGTCGATGCGTAATTCGAGCATCTCGGCACCGGCGGTTTTTGCCTTTTTAATTTGCCTGGTTGCCTCATCGAGACTATGCGCCGATATGGGAACCGTTAAATGTGTCATAATAATCGAAAGATATAGCAGCAAACGGCCCCGAAAGCAAGTGCAAAATCAGGGGAACATCATATCGCTGAATTGCACTTAAATACCTTGACAATAAGCGGTAAAAATTATATAATAACTGTTGAAATTTGCCGGTATATAGGAGGAGGAATTTCTTTTTGTATGATTCCTGCCTGTCCTGCCGGGGGGATTTATTTTCATACATATAATGGGGAAAGTCCTGTTGTTATAGGATGGAGTTGAAAAATAATCCGAACAAAAACAATCATTAAAACCATCCTGATATTGCTGCTGTTTCTGTGCGGTATATCACCGGCACGGCCTACAACCGACGATCAGGCTCAGAAAGTCGTCACGGGCTGGCTTAAAACAGCCGCTCAAACTTTCTATCCGGAGCTGGAACAAAACGTGGCGGAGATCGAGACTTTCTTCGCCGAGTCAGGTGAGCCGATTTATTACGTCGTCTATTTGCAATCCGGCGGTTTTGTAATTGTATCGGCCAATGACATGGTCGAACCGATCATCGCTTTTTCCGACAGTGACACTTACGACCCTTCAGATGTTAATCCGCTCGGTGCTCTGGTTAACGGCGATATTAACAACCGGATGGCGACGGTTCAGGGAACTTTCGGTCTTCAGATGGCAGTTCGTAATTCTGCCGTACTTAATACTCAGAATAAATGGAGATACTTTCAAAACCTTGCCGAGCAGGATGGCTCAGGATTCGCCCTGATGGGCCAGATATCGATTTCCGATATTCGAGTCCCGCCTCTGATACAAAGCAGATGGGGCCAGACGGGCTGTTGCACGAATCCCGCTCTCGAGTGTTTCAATTATTACACGCCCGGGCAATACCCCTGCGGCTGTGTCGCTACGGCAATGGCCCAGTTGATTCGTTTCCATAGATATCCGGTTTCACCGATTGGTGCCAATCGCATTGTTATTGAATTCGACCGGAAGCTGCAAACAGCATCTACTCGCGGCGGCGACGGTTCCGGCGGTGCATACGATTTCTCCGCGATGCCGACGGACCCTAATTGCAACACGGCCGAAGCCGGGCGAAAGGCTATCGGGGCTTTGTGTTACGATGCGGGAATTTCAGTCGGGACAAATTACGGCTCGGATATGTCTTCGGCCGAAGTTTACCTGACAAAAGATGCACTGACAACAATCTTCCAGTACGGCAACGCCGTCAACGGATATAACTCTAACGAAAACATCGGCCCCGGATTAATCGAGATGATAAATCCCAACCTCGACGCCGGCTCGCCGGTAATTCTCGCCGTCAAGCGTCAGGGCGGCGGCCACGCCGTTTTGTGCGACGGGTACGGCTATATATTTTCAACCCTCTACCATCATCTTAATATGGGATGGGCCGGTCTCGATGACGCATGGTATAATCTGCCTACAATCGATACGGACAGATATGAATATACCTCCATCAACGAGTGCATTTACAATATCCGCGTGACACAAGTCGGCGACGGAGAGGTAATAAGTGGCCGAGTTTTCGATATTTATAATAGGCCGATATCCGACGCCGTTATTTACGTCGAATCTATTGACGGCGACAGTTCTTTTACCGCCCGATCTAATGAAAAAGGGATATATGCCTTTGACGGCCTGAACTCGAATACGACCTATACTATTCGGCCGAAATCGGGTACATTTATTTTTGCCGGCCGGACTGTTACTACCGGAGAATCTCTGAACGACAGGCCTGTCTCCGGCAATGTCTGGGGCGTTGATTTTACCGCCGTATATATTGGTGACTTCGACGGCGACAGCGATATCGATTCGGCGGATTTCGCCGTCCTGGCTTCCACCTGGCAAACTATCTCCGGTGACACTCAATACAATCCTGATTGCGACATAAGCAATCCTCCCGACAAAACAATCGATGCACTCGATCTCGCCGTCTTCGTCGATAACTGGCTCGCAGTGGCCGAATAATCCGGCGTCTATTTCCTATTCAAAGAAACATATCCAGAGTATCACTGTCACTACTTGACATGCATTCTTACATTTGATAGGCTCAAATATACAGATGCCAAACACGCAGGTATTAAAGCATCTGTTAAGAAAACCAAGTGCGGGATGGGAAAATTCGAATGAAGAAAAAACGCTTCATTATCCTGTTGCTCTGTGCAGCGGTTCTTGTTGTGGGTATTCTGGTTACCATCCTTCGGCCGAAACGGCCCATTCTTTACAGAGTTACATATCTTCCCTCTCTTGGCGGGCAGTTTACCATACCATCCTCTATCAACGATCATGGGCAAATTACCGGATTATCAGAGGTCAAAAGGGGCAATCCCCATTTATTTCTCTGGGACCGAGAAAAAGGAATCCAGGACTTGGGACCTGTCATTAACCACCAGGTTTATATCAATAATACCGGACAGATAGCGGCTACGATGCAGGACCCGAACGGTCAACAGCGTGCTTTCTTCTGGGATCCGAACCGTGGCAGGTGCATCCTCCCCACATTGGGAGGCAAGAGGGCAGAAGCTCATGGAATCAATAACCACGGTCAGGTTGTCGGTGGCGTCGAAACCGCTTCCGATGTACTCCATGCCTTCGTCTGGGATGCCGTTAACGGCATACGGGACCTGACGGTTACCAGCACAACAAATACACGTGCATGGTCTATTAATGACACTGGCCAGGTCATTGTTTTTTCTATGGGTGGTCCGCGATTAGTCAATGTCAATGAGGGTATGACTTCTACCTCCCCATCAATGCCAGTTCGCGGACTCATTGAGATTAACAATAAGGATTTCATTGCAGGCGTTGTGCGGACGGGACCGAGCAATTTCGATGTTGGTCTCTGGCATCCTGATTCAGGGGTGACAAAACTTTTTCAATTCAATTTGAATTCGCCAGGTTCATTGAAAATGAATGATGTTAACCAGATAGTCTTCATAGAGGGCGGGCACGCATTCAAAGTGTTCGGCCGGACATTGTTCACCCCTGCCGCCAGGAACTATCTCCAGGATCCGAATCTGGGCCGGATTTCTCTAAATGGATATGTTTCGATCGGCGGGAAGGAAGAGTTCTACCTGACGGATATCAACAACAAAGGTTGTATCATTGGCGCCGTCCAGTCAAAGGATTATTCTCGCAGCCGCGGCGTCCTCCTCGAACCAATCCCAGAAAAATGGAACGAGTAATGATGTAGGGTGTGATGGAGTCACACCAAATTGCTTGATTATCGCCTTTTTCCCATCCACTTCATTCGTTTCGCCCTTTTGGGCAAACTCATTCAGTGGCTGCCACCCTAACAGTTCCGAATCATGGACATTTTTCGGCCAAAAACGGGGATTTTTGTTGCATTAAGGGGGGTCATTTTGTAAGATTGCTAACAAAATGATAGTTTTTAGTTTTGAATTGTGAGTTTTGAGTTAATTATGGGGGAGCAATTCAAGTTCATCAAGTTGATTAGCGAATCAGTTAATAAGAGATTAGAGATTTGAAATTCATGACGGCTAATTAACTAATTCACCAATTCGCTAATTCTCTTATTAACAAAAAAATCGAAAACAAACCCAATGTTAAAATAGGCAATTTAGTATAAGCTCTTTGGAATAAAAAGATTACGAGAAAAACGGCGGTTTTCGGATATTTAGCCGGTAAGAAAACAAACCCAATCCTTCGACTCCGCTTAGGACATGTTCAATTAGCCCCCGGACCTGTGCCGGGAATCAAAAAATATCATGGCCAATAGGCGGGCTTAAATATTTGGTGAGCCGTATGCGAACAGGTAGATGATATATGCGAAATAACCGCAAAGCAGAACGACACCGGAAATCCTGCCGACAATACGTCTGCCGACGATTATCAGAGCAGTAAAGACAGCACTGACGAAAATCATAATCCAGTAATCGATCCCGCCGGCGAACCGGGCGGAGACATCGAACGGTCTGACCACCCCCGCCGCTCCGGTAACAAGCAGGGTATTGAATATATTGGAGCCAACGAGGTTGCCGACGGAGATATCATGCTCACCTTTGACCGCCGCGACGACACAGGTGACAAGCTCCGGCAGAGAAGTCCCGAGTGCGATCATAGTCAGGGCGATAACGCCTTCACTCAGGCCGACACGTATGCCGATGAAAACCGCACCCTCGACGGTCATTTTCGCTCCTGCAGCAAGCCCTGCCAAGCCGATGATGACGAAAATTACACTTTTGAGGGTGCTTGTCACCTCGTATTTTGCTGCTGCTTCGAGACTGCTGGTTATGAGTTTCGCCTGCTGTGCTTCTTTACGTGCAATGTGTGCTATCAACAAAATGAGGGCTACAAAGACAATCAGTAAAACCGCCGCTTCGATTCGGGATATTTCTGAATTGCGCAACATGGGCCAGAGCAGCAATGCCGTTGCCAGCATGACGGGCACTTCCCGCTGCAGCGTCTGCTTCCTGACAGCTAACGGCCGGATAAGGGCGATAAGCCCTCCGACCAGTGCGAGGTTGGCGATGTTGGAGCCGAAGACGTTGCCGACTGCGAGATCTCCGCCGTTCGCCTCCCGCAGGACGCCGGCAATACTCGCGGCGACTTCCGGAGCCGATGTCCCCATCGCCACAACGGTCAGACCGATGACAAGTGAGCTGACTCCCAGCCGTTGTGCCAGGCCGACTGCGCCGGAGACAAGCAGCTCGGCACTCTTCCAGAGAACCAACAGGCCGCCGATCAAAAGTATTATTGCCCAGAAAATATTCATCTTATCGCCTGTAATATTCGACAATCAGGAATTAAATTTCACGGAAAGATTAACTGACGTCATGTATTATATCAAGATAATTAGCAGAAAATCACAATTGATATTTGCCGGAATTAACTATATTTTAGTCCGAATGTTTTCTACTATAAAGGTGCCTTTTGAGAACAGTAAAATAATATGCCGCACTTTATTCAGATCATTTAATTATTCGGGAGAAAAAAATGAGAACAAGTTTTATCTATCTTCTTTCAATAATGGGTATCCTTCACGCTTCCGAACCGACGTTTGATTCTGTGGACTACTCAAATCCCGCCGGGTATCTGGAGATTGCTGCTTCATTAGGGAACCGAGATCAGATCGTCTCACAAGCCTGGGAACTAAAGGGAAATTCCGATCTTGTCACCATACGGAACGTGCTGAGCTGGATGGACAGCAATTTCAAATACGACCCCGACAGGGCTTATTCCTGGCGTAACTACGATCAAGCGATCAAAGAAAAGACTTATGGCGGATGCGCGGACCAGGGCATCGTCTGTGGCGTTCTTCTCAAAGGTGCCGGTATCCCTGTGATATGGGTAAAAACGATGGATGTCCCATGGATTTGGGACTTCAAGAAGGGCCGGGAATTCGAGTCCTGGTCGGGACACGTTTTTCTCGAAGTGTATGTGGATGGAAAATGGATGCTGCTGGACCCGGGGGCGAAAACGATTTACATGGATTATTCTCCTAAATCACGTATTCTTCCCGGCAATCGCTTTGCATATCACAAAGGTAACGATCCGAAGGAAATGATTATGTCACTTCAGTGGGAGCAGTGGAAAGAGCAGACAAGGAAATATTTCCGAGATCTGGATGAGTCACTACTGCCCGTCGATTCGGCGGGAGGGACATCAATTTCGCCACAGGCCTATGTTATCGGCAATTCACCATATTATCAAATCATTACACATATTGCGAAAGAACGTGGGCTTTCTGTGCCCAGGTCGTTTAATACGAAATACGATGAGTTTCTGCCGCAGGCCAAAGGAAACGTTCTGCTTATCGAAACGCACAACGGCATTCCCATTGTTTCTGTTGACGTGCTTGAAAAGTACTTTCCCGATGCCTCCAAAGGTTTGAAGAATCCCGATGGTATTGTGAAGATTGGCGAAACAACTATCGTATTCCTGGATTTTTCCAGGCAGTTGAGCAAAATTAATATCGACGGGAACGCAGTAAAGGAATAAATAACGGCCAACAATGCTCTTACCGCGAACGCGGGAACAAACAATCTGCACCTGCTGTTCGATGCAGATTGAAAAAAATTGTGAACTTTTTGAAAAGCGATAAATATTGACAAGAAAAATCGATAACATCAAAATACTTCATATCATAAGATTTCTTTCGTCGCTGTATTTTTATCACCAGGTGATTACTCTTTACCTTCAGACCAGAGGATTGAATTACCTCCAGATTAATTCTCTTTGGGGTATCATCGTCGGCGTTCAGGCACTGGCCGAAGTGCCCACCGGCATAATTGCCGACAAAATCGGGAGGAAGTTTTCGATAATTATCGCTCTGTTACTGCAGTTTCTCGGAGAATTCATTTTTATTTTCGCCGATAGCTATCTGCTCTTCGTGATTGTTTGTGTAATTGCGGGAATAGGTTTTTCATTTCTCTCCGGTTGTTTCGAGGCGATGATGTACGATACGCTCAAGGTACAAAACAGACAGCAGGACATGCAAAAAGTAGCAGGCTTGAACGGCTCATTCGCACTGGCTGCAACTATGATCGGCTCAATCATCGGCGGTTTTCTAACCGCAAATCTGGAACTCTCGAATTTCATTCTCGCTATTATTCTTACCGCCTTTTTCGTATTCTTATCTTTTCTGGCAGGCTTCTTGCTCAAAGAACCTTCACTGGAATACAGTCATTCCAAAGACAGCTCGCTGAAGCTTTTGAAAGACGGCGTAAATCTGATAAAAACGAATCGTTCGTTAAGAAGAATCATATTGCTGTCTCTTTTAGCGACGCCGTTTATCAATTACCTTTTGAATTTTTATCCGCCGTACTTTGTCAAAGCGAATGTGAGCGGTTATTTCTTCGGCGTCACTTTAGCAATCGCCTCCCTGGTGGGATTTTTCACGAGTAAA
This sequence comes from uncultured Pirellulales bacterium, assembly GCA_964431695.1. Classification (GTDB taxonomy): domain Bacteria; phylum Planctomycetota; class Phycisphaerae; order Sedimentisphaerales; family Anaerobacaceae; genus JAFGPS01. Next base: position 23,846 of record CAYSKI010000045.1, read on the forward strand.
TATGCGTATCTATTCGAGAAGGTATTCGGCGTAACAAAGGGAGTAATGTTAGCTGTTTTATTGCCGGGGATATTTTATTTTCTGTTAGCCGTTATCTCTCATTCGATATTATCGATTATTCTGGTGGTTTTTGCACTCGGCTCGATGCACATTCAAAAACCGATATTCCTGGATTATTTGAACAGGCACATCGAAAGCAAGAACAGAGCTACGGTTCTGTCTTTAATAAATGTCATCTCCGGTTTTTATGTCGCAATTATGGGATTGCTGATAGGTTTTGTTGCGGATATTTCACTGAGTTATTCCTTCATCTTCATGGGAGCCCTTATAACCGCCGGGGCTTTATATATTAAAATCGATGAGTCCCACGTAACCGTAAATAACGATTGACATTCCGCCGGGTTAGGCTATATTTGATTTCAGATATTTTCGCCGAAAGAGCGAAAACTGCTAAGATAAAAAAGATAGGCAATGTTTACCGGAGGTTGGATAATTATTGTTGTAAGAGAAATTACCACAAATAGAAGAGTTATTTTCTCTTATCTTTTTTCTTTCTGCGGAGTAATTCTTCATGGGCTTCAATATAGGGAGAAAGTTCCTCAAAAGCATACGATAGTTTTTTTCGACGTTCATCAGGATCATATGGAATGATAGTTTCACGGATTATTTCACGCCATGCCTTCGGTATTGGCTGCTCGATTTCCTGAATTGGGACTTGGGTAAAAGGATGAAAATACCATTCTGCTGCGCTTTGCCCATAATTCACCTTATCATCAGGATTCTTCTGTGACAAGGATTTGTAGATACGCATAAGATCCATAGAAGGCTCTGAGCATTCACCAAGACTACAAAGTGCCCATTTGCCAACTCTATCTTCTATTAATATTTTAGATCTGACAGTTTTTTTAAGATTACGTGGCTTCCTCATTTGAGTTACTTCTTTTAGGGGCAATACAATGCGCGCTCCGCGGACACTTGGCCAAATACCATATGCACCATCGGGCGTTGATGCAACGTTGACTGCATTCAAAGTAAATCTAGTAAAAGCCAATCTTGGAGGAGATATAAGTCCTGGACTACTAATGAGGAAAAACAAAGTAGAATTAACTATTGGCACCAGCGCAGTATTGTCCCCATAATGCATATTCGAAACGAGAATACATGAATCCATATTAAGACTATCAACGTTCTGAGAGAATGCAAAGGAGAATCCATCTAAAGTCGAAAACAAATCATCAAGCATTACTTTCCCTGAAAATTCTTGTCTACAATTCCCACCACCTGCATATTTTAACCTTTGAAAGGCCACCAACCCTTTTTTTGTAGACATATGAGCAGATGGACCAGCAATAAGAATATATGCAAGAAAGTCCTTAATAATCTCATACTTGAGTTTATCAGAAAAAGGCAAGTCTTCCATAAGGTGTGTTCGATCGAGGCTAAGGGGCAATCTTGCATCAGGATCAAAAACTGAAATTGCTGGCTTTTCAAAATAAGAACCTGCTATGAAAGAATCATCATATATGTAACTTTGATGGCCATGTGTGTAATTGTAGAATGATCTATCGTTCTTTGTCTCTATCGTAAGACCATTGCAAGACAGCGAGGGGGAACTTGCTATATACGACCAGTAAACTGCCGGGAATTCTTCTGTTTTGAACACCCTCCACTCTGGCGGTAGTTTGAAATTCGGAGATGGCAGCATGAAACGAGAAGGAGCATGTTTACCTTTAATAAAACATTTCAGAGAAGGTTTTTCACAAGAATACCAATCTATTAAATAATGCCATGTATTATTCTCATTATTAAAAGAATCTTCGTGTACTAATTTATCTATTTCCAAGATGAAAAAATAATATTTTAATGAAATTTCTTTGTGTACCTTTATTCTTGTTGATGTACCTACATAGCCTGAGGTCCTGTGTAACTCGACAGATTCTGCATCAAGTGTAGATGTAAATTGAATAGCCTCATCTGGATTTGCAGAAACATGCCGAGTAATGACTTCGATTTCATCACCAATTAGAAGTGCGGCAAGGACACCAATGCCGAATCGACCTGATCTGAAAACACGAGACCTACCCTGGTTATTAGTGAATTCTTTTTTCCAAGTATCACTATTACGAAAGGATGCGCCTGCGAGAAGGAAATAGTTTCGTAAAGTATCTGATGTCATGCCAATCCCTTTGTCGGAAATGGTAAACCATAAATCGCCGTTTTCGTCCTCGTTAAGAGATAGAATAACATCTACATCATGGTCAGAAAAATCGTAAATTTTTAGGTTATGGCGTTTTTCATATTCCCATCTTTCACGTACGGCATCAACGGAATTTTGTATTAATTCGCGGATACCAAACGAGGGATTGTCGCCATAGAGTGGTTTTATTAATAATTTAAGCAGATCAGCCCCTGCTGAGTCAAAGGCAGCCTTACAGGGTATATAGTTTACAGTTTTGGCAAAGGTGTCGATGTCATCAAGATTTGAACATATTCGTCTAAATTTTAAGCCCAACAAATTAAGTTTGTTACTTGTCATACGTCCATAAATTTCTCCGAGTATTGCCCAAGTGGAGTCAAGTTCAAATTGAATGTCATCAAGGAGCTTTCTGGTTCTAAGAAAAGTATCAACATCAGAAGGTATAGCATTAACATCGATGGTTTCGGGATCCGGATGTGTAAAACGTACATCTCTAATTGCGTTATGTAGATTATAGTGGCCTTTGGATAGTGGGCTTCTAAGAGTTGTAATTTTGAATACTTGTTTAGGAGCTCGCTCAGCGTTTATGTGTAGATAGTCTGCCACGCGGAGCAAAGCCATGATAAACACGGTGTGAATCCCTCGGTGTTCACATTTATTTTTGTATTTTTCATTAAGGTAATTAATGCATTGGCGAAGGGGCATACCATGACTCCGAGCAACTAATCCAGCTAAATCAGCAATATCTTCAGGAATATTTTGAAGAGTGAGACGTTCAGATGTTGGACTTGGTACACCGAAGATTGCTATTTGATGAGCGAGTCTATGATGATATCGTCGTAGGAATTCCCCGATCAGTTTTATATTACGTAGGTTCATATTATTTGGATCTAGGGGCGGTGGGTGAATCGGATCAGGACTACCAAAAATAGCAGTGAGCTTTCGGCCATCGAACCGCGATGCCTCAGCAAGGAAGTCATCCCATAGTTTTGTCCAATTTTGCTTATCTAATCCGCCTATAATATACTCAGCGTCACATTTATTAAGAAGCGCTACAAATGAATCGGGAGTAAGGTGTATTGCGGAGTCATGTAATAATATTGCAAGGAGTATAGTTGCAGCATCCATTGGTGTTAAAACATCCCATGACTGATCGTTTATCAATGCTTCCGCAGTTTGGAAAACAACCTCAATATGTGAAATGCCATGATTAGTATATTCCGGGAAGAAATCGGGACGTTCATTTGCAAATAATGGTTTGAATTCATTGATAGATTGAATAACACATGGATATAAATGATGGTCTTTGAGCAAATCTCTAATTCTTTCAGGTATCTTCATAGTTATACCTCTTGTAGTCAATTTCCATCCATAAATTCTATTATTGAAAAACAGAGCTGTCAAGCAAGAACTTAAGATGCATACCCATAGAATTAATGACAAAGCTAATTAGAGATTAGAGAATTTACTCTATGAGACAAATCGAAAGAACTTTTTATCTTAAAGGTGAATCCCATGAGATAGCAAACAACAACATCTCACAAGATAAAGGTGATTTGAATTTTACCGGAATTGTTAAAAAAAGGATTGATTTCGAAGCACTTCGAGAATATAAAAAAGAAGCGGTTTATTTTGATATTCGATACTGGATTCTCGAAAAAGGCGAAAAGATTAGATTTTTCCAACGACGACGCAGGCGTTATGTCCGCCGAAGCCGAAGTAACTGCTCAATTTTAAAAATTCACAAAAAAAGGACAAGACTGTAACAAAACAGTAACATGGATTTAATATAATGC
>CAYSKI010000046.1:0-6697 GCA_964431695.1 uncultured Pirellulales bacterium
GGGACGTTTACTAAAATATATATTTAAGATTGTTGCCCATTCGGCACTTCGGCCTTGCTCAGTATTTTCTTATATATTGCCTTAATTCTGAAATATTTACATCCCACATCCGACTATATTGAGGTAGAATCTGGTGATTGTTTTTAAATGATGACATCGTAAAAGCCGATTTGGGAGCCATACTCATGGAAACATTTGTTAATGTATTGGAAGCCTTGCCATTATGGGGCTGGGGGGCGGTTATCGTCATCGGCGCCCTCGCCGTCGATGGCTACGTCAAGATCAGACGCATGCAAATCAAGCATGCCGAAAGGATGGCAAAAATCCAGCAGGGAATCGATCCGGGCGACGAAACCGAGGCCTATAAGAAGGATGAAGTCTAAATATGAATAAATGTTAGAGATTCTTCGCTGCCCATTCGCTTTCCCATGGGGACGCCTTACGGTGCGCTCAGGGAAGAGGTCAAAATCACATTCAAAATCTGCTCAATAATTAATCTTCGATTTTAAATTAACTAACAATCGCTATCGCTGTTCTTCGAATCATCACAAAAGGTTAATACGTAAAGCGCGTACGCGCTTTACGTATAAGGTATATTTTAAATAAGCGATTTCTGTTTGTGGAATTTATAAAGGTCTCCGCCTGCCCCATAGGGGTTTATCCCATAGGGAGTGCATTATTCGATGCCGTCGATTTGGGGAGACTGTCCTTAGCTTTCAAAATAGACGCCGCTTTTTTTAAGGGCTTCGTATAAATCTGAGTATCGAAGGTCACGAGTTCCACAATTTTTGGCCGAACAGAGAGCAGCGGCAGTGCCCGATGCCTGACCCTGTCCCATGGAGCAAACAGTGTTTCGCGTGGACATGTGGGCGCGGTGGTCGGTGGTGATTAACATACCCGAGGCCAGTAGATTATCAATACCTTTCACACGTAAGGCTCTATAGGGGAATCCGTATGTGCCGCCATCTTTTATTTGCAGGCCCGGGGCCATATCGTGGAAGCCATAAACCAATACATCGTCGTTGAAGTGTCGGCCTTCGATGACATCTTCGTGGGTAATGTCGTAATCGCAGGTGATGAGCCGGGCCCGCCGGATGCAGAGCCTGGGACTGGTTCGGGCCATGAAGGCATTTTCACAGCCGGGCACGTACTTCTTGAAAAGTTCCACGGCCTTTGCCATGTTTTTTCGGATAGTCAGCTCCGCTTTAGAGACGGTGTCACGATCGGTGGGACTGACCGGCAATTTGAGATTGCACTTGATGAACATCAGATAGTTATCATGGACCGAAGTGGTTATCATGGACATACCAATGGCACGGGCTTCTTGCGTGAAACCATCGGGTAGCCTGACAGACTCGTTGCCTAACCGTATAACCTGATCCGGCCTGCCGCTTCGCATTCCTCGAGCGAGCTGACCGACGGCATTATGTGACTTGAGATATTCATAATACTTGTCCAAGCCCACATTGCCGACTCCTACGCTGTTGCACACTGAATAATCGTTGGGTTCGGTGTACTCAGCGCCGGCATGGGCCGCTAAGTCACCGTAAGCTGTGCAATCAATAAAGCATTTCGCACAGAACAGTTCGCGTCCGGAACGACTTTCGGTGATAACACCTTTGATGCGGGTTCCGTCCCTGACGGCACCGACAACGAGAGTGTTCAGGGCCATGAATACGCCCGCTTCATCCAGCATCTCCATCGTAGTTAGTTTGTACGACTCCGTACAAATGGCCGTACATACGGAATCATAATCGTATCCTCTTTCCATCTCGCAGTGACCGGTAGTGCCGCCGACCTTGACAAGGCGGTCGATAATCTCGGCGGGGATCCCGCGTACGACCTGCCGTTTTGTAACGCCGGGGAAGGCCTTCCACAGGTTATAGAAGCTGTGCATTGCAGTGCCTCCTTCGGTGACGGTCCCGCCGGTGTAGCCTTTTATTTCAATCAGGGCAGTTTTAGCACCCTGACGCGCTGCGGCTATCGCTGCAACGGCGCCGGCCGTGCCGCCTCCGGCAACAACGACATCGAAATTCCTTATGGGTAACTTTTTCAAAGGCTCCTCATAATAATTACTATTGTCACTGCCGGTATTTCCCATACTGATTTTTTGTGAGCCTGTTAGAATGCCTGCTCCAAGTATTAAACTGCGTTTTGAAAATTCTCGACGATTCATTTCTATCTCCTCATTTTGCTCTTGCGATCAATATTTTAGCTTTATATGTTTTGGCTTTCACATAAAGATTTTACCGTTGTATTTGCTTAGAATATAGGAATTTTCATGATAATTTATTAAAAACAAGGCATACATCTATTATCTTCCTGGAAAAATAAGGAAAGTTTACCAAAATAAATGATATGAGTGCATCGTGACAAGAAATTGGCGCGAAAATCACAACCCGGCTATTATTTTATTGGGATGTGTTTGTACTGTTGGAATTTGAGCCGCGGAGTTCGGTGAGCAAATAGAGAATCAGGCCAGCGGCGAGAATGCCTGCTAAGACGATAAGACCGGTGCGTTTGAAGGACCATGCGTATGTGACACAGCTATAAATAAGAAATCCACAAACGCCACAGAAAATCAAAGTCGTAACCGGATAGCCGGTGACTTTGTAAGGCCGTTCCACGGCGTGCTCCTTGAATCGCAATACGATAACGGAAAGTCCCGTCCCTAAATAAAAGGCATAGACAGCGACGGCGGTGTATATAATCGTGTCGATAAATGAGCCGAAGACCATAATCAAAGTCACCGCAATCACACCCTGCAGCAGCAGCGCCCAGGCGGGGGTGCCGGTTTTTTCGTGCCACCTGCCGAAGACTTTGAATGTCCTGTGCTCGGCGCCCATGGCATAAGAAATCCGTGCCCCGGTGAAAATTAGGCCGTTAACCGCCCCCAGGGCCGAGATGCACACCAACGCGCTGATTAACTTGCCGCCCATCTTCGGAAATACCGTTGAGATGGCATCGTTCGCTACCGCACCGGAAGTGGCCAGGCCGTTGTAACCGAGCGTGTAAAGAAAAGCACCGTTGATTAACATATACAGAAAGATAACGGAACCCGTACCGAGGACGAGGGCGCGAACGATATTACGGCGGGAATCTTTTACCTCGGCGGCAACGTAGGCCATCTCGTTCCAGCCGCCGTAGGTGAACAGCACGAAGACCAGAACCAAACTCAGTGGTAAGGGATCGAAACTTGCCGTACTTGCCTGCCTCTGCGGCGAAAACACCGCCACGCCTACGATGGCCAGCAAGCCTAAGGCTTTAACGACGGTCAGCAGATTCTGTGTCCATTTGCCTTCCTTGACTCCCAGAATGTTGATTATGGTCAGGATAATTGTCGCAACTGCGGCAAAAAGTCTCTGGCTGACGGCCGGATGGCCTGCAAGCGGGTCGAAAATTGTCCGGGCGTACGTAGCGAACGCGAAGGCCATGACCGCAATATCGCCGGGGCGGATGACCGTAAGCTGTGCCCACCCGAACAGGTAACCGGCCCACCTGCCGTACGCCTTGCTCAGATAGACATAGTCACCGCCTTCTTTCGGATAGGCCGTAGCAAGTTCGGCGTAGCATAGAGCGCCGCATAGTGACAGAAGTCCCCCGGCGACCCAGAGCAGCAGCACACCCCACCAGCTTCCGGCACCCTTGGCGATATCGGGGGCCATCTGATAGATTCCGGCACCGATGATAATTCCGACGATGATACAGGTCGAATCGAAGAGTGACAGTTCTTTTTTGGGAGCTATCTGCATGATGGAATTCGCCGGATTCGGCGCCTCCGTTGTGCTTGTTTAATTTTTAGTACGACGAAGAGATTCATCATAGAAAGCGTTCGGCCAAATCCGATTCAGGCGAATTCATTCGCTTCTTTTTAGTATTGCTTAACATGAAGTAATTGTATTGTTTCGCTGGCGGATTTCAATCTTTTTTGTTGCCTGCTTCGGCGGGATTGCTCGAGCGTTTTTTCAAAGTTACAGTGACGCCTGCGGTCTGGATTGTCTCCAAAATCGGATTTTTAGTAATGGCATCGATATAGTCCTGACCCGTACTGTCTATATTGTGGGACAGGATTAGTCCGCCGGGGCGGACCAGCGGCAGCAGTTTGTTCAGGTAGTCGGTGTAGCCTTCCTTGTCCGCATCGATAAAGAGGATATCGATAGGCTCCTTGATCCTCGTGACTGTCTGGTGTGCGTCTCCCATGACGAGCGTCACGAGGTTATCGACTCCGGCCCGTTTGAAATTCTCGCGGGCCAGTGACGCCCGGCCTTCGTTTATCTCGTGGGTCGTGAGCTTTCCGCCCGTCGTGCGCAGGGCGAGACAGAACCATATACCGGAATATCCGTTCGAGGTGCCTATTTCGACGACGTGCTTTGCGTTTGTCGATTCGGCGAGCAGTCTGAGAATTCTGCCGTCCACCGTCGGGACGTTCATCATTCCGGCACTTTGGTTGCGGTTCATGTCTTCGAGCACGCTCAGGATTTTTTGTTCTTGTTCGTTCATCGGAACAGGGGAGTATTGCTGGTATGAAAAACCTCCTCTGCCTCTGCCCATTCTACCCCCGAAGTCCCTGCGTCCCGCCCTTTGCTGGCCCGTCAGGCTTTGAGCCGCCGCAAGCAAAAGGATTATCCCGAAAACGGTAAAAAGAGTTTTTTTGAACATTTTTTCCCCTTTCAAATTGAGCTTTTTCGTTTTTTTGACAGACCACCTGCCGGTCTCAAGAGGATATAGACGGATTTCGCGCGGTGATTTATTGCAGTTTTTAGGAAAACGCGGGGAAACGCTTATTATCGCTCGATTTACGAAGTTTTTCCGGTGACTTATTGAGTTTTTTCAACGGTTGCTGTTGGGATCGGATTGTTCTGTACCGATTTCGTTTTCATTAACATCGCCGGGAGTTGAATTCGGTTCGACTAACGACCGGCTCTGGAGTCCCCGGCGTAAAAGTTCTCGCTGTCCTCTGCCTCGGCGGCCGCCGGCATCAAGGCCTCTGCGTGCCCTTAAGCCGGTTCCATCGCGACGCGGTCCGCCCGGGCGAAGCTCCCGTTGCAGACGATCCAGTTCTCTTTGCCATCTTTGACGCTGAGTGTCATTGAGTATTTTCGATATCTCTTTGTTCATCTGCTGGAGCGTACTTTCGATTTCGGTGCGTGCGTTCTCCCGGATATCCCGGAGCTTTTTCATGGAGCCGTCGATGATCGGTTTGATTTTGTCCGACTGTTCCTGTGAAAGGTTGAGGTTCCGGCGCAGCGGGGGAATTACCTGCAGACTATTGAATTCCGGCCCTCTTGGAGGTCTTGTTATCCTGTGTGTCATATAGATGGATATCGAAGCGCCGCCGATAACAATCCCGGCGATGAGAATAACAAGACCGAAGAATGCGGTGCGCCAGTAATAAATTTTCCTGATATGTTCGAGATTGATATTATTTTTTTGTTCCGTATTCATAATTACATTACCCATGAAATAGCCTTTGATATTTCGTAAAGTGGACCGGTCCAGATATTATGTAAAAAGACCGCCAGTCCCACGAAAGGAACGGCGGCCGCCGAGGAAAGTGCCGCAATCCACATAAGGGGTCTGTCCCATATCCGTTCCAGTTGTTTATCCTGAGCTGTGAGAGTTGCGATAACCCTGTCGGCGACATTGACCTGGGGTGGCTGTTCTTTGGCGGCGCCGGTGACAAGAGCATTGAAAAAATCATTATTTTTCATAACGTCCTCCTTTCTTTTATTTGCGAGAGGAGTTTTTCCAGTTTCTTTTTGGCCCTGTTTGTCTGGACTTTGACCATCCCTTTGGTCCAGCCGGTTCGGTGTGCGGCTTGGGCCACATCGCAACCATCGAGATATCGCAAAGTCAGGACGAGCCTGTCACGCGGAGGTAGTTGTGCAAGAAGGTTGTGAAGCGTAGCTGCGGCCCGGGTCGAGTCGATTTCTTCCGTTTCTTCGCCGGCGAGCCGGTCCCAGTCTTCGAGGCTGAATCTCTCGATTTTTTTTTGCCGGGCCTGTTGTTTCCAGTAGCGGTATCCGGCGCGAGTGGCAATTTTTGCCAGCCAGTTCTCGAATGGGGCTTTTTCCCTGTATGTTCCAATACTCATATATGCTTCCACGAAGACATCCTCCACAAGCTCCTCGTGTATGAGCGGATCTCTGCTGAATCGCCACATGATTTTGCCGATATGCTGCTGGTGTCTTTCTATCAGTCTTTTGTATGCGTCCGGCTCACCCCGGCGGCTCGCCCGCACATCTTCGATATCCAGAGATTGTTCCATATCGTATGCCTGCTGGTCGATATGCTCTATGGCCGGTTTGTCTTTTTCAGACAGAACTTTTGTCGCATAAAGAACCAATGCCAAAGCAGGATTTATTATATAACTTTTATTTATCGAAAACACGATCATCTTTTATTCATATTATTTTTAATTTTTTTTACTGTATCAAACAGTCCCCACCGTCGAACATCACGACGGTGGGGCGCACTGTTTGTTTGCAATTGTCTCAATTGTCGGTATTCGGGTCAACCTCCGGTTGATATTCCCGGCCACGTCCCATGCCCCGGCGTAAACCGCGTCCCGGGCCGGGGGCCGGTTCTGTTTCGGTATCGGAATTACGACGGCGACCTATACCTTCTCTGGTGCCGCGTCTTGTTTCGATACCTTCCTGTGCTTCCTGTCCGGGACCGAATCCGCGACCTCGACCTA
>CAYSKI010000046.1:6797-27668 GCA_964431695.1 uncultured Pirellulales bacterium
CTGTCCGGGACCGAATCCGCGACCTCGACCTATGCCCTGTCGCATGCCGCATCTTGTTTCGATACCTTCCTGTGTTTGCTGTCCGGGGCCGAATCCGCGACCTTGACCTATGCCCTGTCGCGTACCGCGTCTTGCTCCGGGACCTTCCTGTGCTTGCTGACCGGGGCCGAATCCACGACCGCGTCCTAATCTCTGTCGCATACCACGTCTTGCTCCAGGGCCTTCCTGTGCTTCCTGACCGGGACCAAATCCGCGACCTTGACCTAATCTCTGTCGGACGCCTTGTCTCCGGATTGGACCCTGCCACATATCCCGACCGAGTCCAACTCCACGACCGCGACCTAAGCCCTGTCGCAGCTGTTGTCTTTGAGCATACCCCCGGAGAATTTGTCGTTCTGTGTTGCGATTTGTCCAGGCTGCCATAACATCACCCGTCAGAAGTAAAATTACGAACCCGATTGCAATTAACGCCGCTTTGTATTTTTTCTTTTCCATTTTCGGCTCCTTTCTATTAGCATCGAATTTTTTTGTTTAACAGGCCCTACGATTGGGCCTTTCAACAGGATAGTGGAGGCCGAAAGGCAAAGGTTACACCCGTGGGGAAAATTATCGAAAAAAACCTGTAATTTTATTTCCCTGCTCATATTAATATTCCTGTCATTCGATTAAATAACTACATAAGTATAGACGGGAAAAGGAATTAATTTATTGCCCTTAATCGAGTTCTTATGAATATGCTGCGGCTAATGACTTTTCAGATGTGTAATTTAAATAGCCCGAAGTTTTCTTTTTCAGACAGAACAACCCAGGCCCGCCAGTCTTTTTTGCGGATTCGTACCGGTTCGATGGCTTTTACATCTTTGAGCCAGACTAAAAAACCGAATTTACAGTCCATTTTGCTGAGCCAGTATTCGTCGTTTCCGCCGATTTGATGGTTGTATCGCTGTTTTATTTCGAGGATTTTTTCCGGCGTGAGGTTTTCATGATTTTTAACCGCCTCGACAGTGGCTGTTGCGCAGACCGGCCCGGAACTTTCCTTGATGAATAGTTTGTCACCGGCAAAGACCCGCCCGAATCCGTGATGTCTTGATTTGGTCAGTCGCAGTTCGATTTTTTTGTGATTATTTAAAATCGCATCCAGATAGGACTTCTTTAGTATTACAAGGTGATAATTAGCCATATGTTTTAACGTATATTGTTAGGACGATTTAAGTTCTATCAAAAAATCCATATGAACAGTCTTTCTTTAAGCTAGTGTGATGAAAGCCAAAAATCTGATGGTGTATTTAGTTGTTATCATTGCCTTCGAACCGCTTGTCGATAATCGGGGTATCTGGGGGCAAAGGGATACGATTCAAATCCACAATTTTGCCGTCTGAGATCAGAACAATGTCAACTCTCGCCCTGCAGTATCCCCCTTCCCCTTTAGGTCCGAGTTCACCTGTAAACTGTTTTATGTCAGCCGCCACCCATTTACCGTCTTGAAAGACAACATACTCGGGCAAACCTCCTGACGGTAGTTTGATATAATCCGGCCAGGGAGTTGGCCAGGTTTCTCGCCATGGAGTTGGACGGGTTTCTCGAGTCAATTCGGAGTAGAGTCTATGCGTGCTTCCAGCAGTTGAATTTGAACAGAGAATACGAATGCCCGGTATGCCGGCCTGCAAAATAGTAGAAACACGACCATGGCGGTTAGGGGAATTTTTGGTGCTTTCTATGATCAGAGGGGCACCTTCTGTCTTCAATTTCAGAATGTGTGGCCACGCTTGTTCAAATTCTTCACGCTTCTGAAAGATAATCTCATGCCACATCTCCTCAATACCCAGGGAACGACTGTACGATCGCGATTGTTTACGGAATTTTTCCAGTTCCTTTGGCCATGTATCAGGCCATATCCCTTTTAAAGAGAATTCGACCAACGCGAAACTGACGGAAGCGCTTAGGGCGATTATCACTGCAAAAAGTGCAAGAATTGTTTTCTTTTGCATTCTTTCTCTCCTTTCTAAATTAATTGGAATCATATATATCTTACATTCCCATTTAAACACTTAAACAACATAATTTTCTCCGTAATCTGACCTATCGCATTTTTCATAGTTTTATACCGATTAGATTTAGCGATTTCTATGGGGTGTTTACGGCTTTGCCAAGCTGTTACTCGCTGGAGACTATTATAGATTTAAATGATCTTTATAGCAAGGAAAAGACAGGGCTATAATTTGACAAATTAAAGGGGAAATAGATAATCCGACATTCTCTCCTTACAGGATTAAAAAGCATACATTTCTCCGAAGGAATGCTTCGATTGTACTCTTGTCATGTAAACAGACGATCTTCATTGTCGCTCTTTATTGATCAAGTCTGCCACAGTGCGAATGTGCTCGGGAGTTGTTCCGCAGCAGCCGCCGACAATGCTTGCACCGGCGTCGAGACATTTTGAAATACCGGCGGCGAAAGGTTCCGGAGTCATTTCGAATATTGTTTTATCGGCGATTAGTTTCGGTTTTCCGGCATTCGGCTGGGCCAGCAGTGGCAGTGACGTTGCCGCTCTGAATTCGGATATTACAACCGCCATCTGGACCGGATCGAGACTGCCGCAATTGGCTCCGACTACATCTGCGCCTAAATCAGTTAGTTTTTTTGCACACTGCTCGGCGGAATCGCCCATCATAGTTCTGCCGCCTTTTTGTTCGGTATCGAATGCTATCGATATGATTACCGGCAGCGAAAAATTTTCCTTACACGCCTTGAGAGCACATATCGCTTCTCGCAAATCGAATACGGTTTCGACGAGAAAGCCATCTGCGCCGGCTTGTGCCAAAATTTCCGCCTGTTCCTTAAATGTATCGTAAAACTGCGATTCCGTATAAGTGCCGTAAGGTTCGAGCAGTTGGCCCGTCGAGCTTATATTACCTAATACGTATTGTCCTTTATTGACGGCTTTTCTTGTAATTTCGACACCGGCGATGTTTACGTCCCGCACCGATACATCAAGGTTATGCGTCTCAATATAAATACGATTCATCGTCAGAGTATTGGCGGTCAATGCATCGCAGCCGGATTGTGCATATTGCTTCTGGATTTCGAGGACAATTTCAGGATGTTTGATGTTGTTGCCGCCCCGCCCCATGAGGCCTCGTTTGTCTAATTCGGTTCCGATTGCCCCGTCTAACAAAAAGACATCTTTATTCTTTATCGCTGTCAACAGGTTCATGGATGGCCTCTTCGAATATTAAGTAAGTCTATTTTACACCAATTTCGGCTAATTTATTGTTAATTTTTTCGATGCTCGAGAAAAGAATTGTGCGTAGGCCATATTCTTTTGCCGCTTTTACAAATTCCGGATTATCATCTATGAATACCGATTGTTCCGGCATACAGTCGAGTTTTTGCAGGGCGATTTCGAATATTTTCCTTTCCGGTTTAATCGTTTCTTCGACACAGGAAAAAACCGCCACGTCGAACATATCATACCCTAACCGATAGAAGTATTGCATTGCGGGAACTTCCGTGTTGGATAAGACAGCGGTCTTGAATCCTTTTTTCCTGAGCTGGGCTGCGAGGATAAACATCTCTTTTCTCGGTATATAAGCGGCCTTAAATGCATCGGCCCACAAGGAACGGACTTTCGACTTAGGGACTTTTAGTTCACTGCTGATTCTTTCCCAGAATGTATCTTCGCTTATCAGGTTTTTCTGGAAGTTTTCCGAATGTTGACGATATGCTTTTTCGTATTTTTCTTTCGGTACTTTCAGGGCTTTTGCACAATATTGCACAAGCCCGGGCGCGGGATCTTCGATTAAAACACCGCCCCAGTCGAAAATAACAGCTTTTATCTTTTCTTTCATAAATGGTCCGGGTCTCTCGAAAGTGATTATTCCATTCAACTTCAAACAGTATATCAGTTCAAAAAACATATTAACATATTTATCTTTGAGCATCTGCTATTGGTCTTTGACGAACGGGATAACAGTATCTATAATCAGTGTGTTTTCTTAAGGATAAACAGATGGAGATTATTTTAACCGTTGTCATTATAGTTTTAATTCTGGCTGTATTGGGTCTTTTGGTTTGGTTGATCATCTCGAATTCCGCCAATGCCGAGAAAATGGCCGGTCAGAATGCCTCAATCAGTTTATTACAGCAGCAGTTGGATGGATTAAAAACCACACAAGAAGATACAAAAGATAAACTTCAAAAATCTTTGCTGGACGGCCAGACTAATATCACTCGAAACATGCAGGCCGGTCAGGAAGTGCTCGACAGGCTCAACAAGCAGATCGGTGAGCTGCAGGGCACGAATAAACAGATGATGCAGATTGGTACCGAGGTTAGACGGCTCCAGGATATTTTAAGCTCGCCCAAACTCCGCGGCCAGATGGGGGAGTGGTCACTTGATAATCTTCTCTCGCAGATTCTGCCGAAAGACAGCTACAAGCTACAATACACTTTCAAAGACGGCAAAACGGTTGATGCACTGATACAGATGCCCGGATTTTCAGTGCCCGTCGATGCCAAATTTCCGTTGCCGAGCTTCGAGAAAATCGTTAAAGCCGAATCCGAGGAGGAAAAACCGAAACTTCGCAGACAATTCATCAGGGATTGTATGACCCATATCGACAAAATCGCCGGTGACTATATCAGGCCGGTCGAGGGAACGTTGGATTTTGCCATAATGTATGTACCGGCGGAAAATATCTATTACGAAACGGTAGTCAAATACGCCGGTGAAACACAGGATATTTTACAGTATTGCTTCGATAAGAAGGTGATTCCCGTCTCGCCGAATCTTTTATATGCATATCTGATGACTGTTGCAATGGGTTTGCACGGCCTGCAGATAGAAAAACAAGCCGCTGAAATCCGACAGAATTTGAAAAGGCTCAATGCCTCGTTTGCCGACTTTGGCGGCACTTGGGACATTCTCGGCAAACATCTGCAGAATTCTTACAAACAATATGAAGAAGGCCAGAAAAAGTTCGACCGATTCGGTATGCAGCTCGACCAGATACAAAATGAGGAAGATACGAAAGACTCGTGACATAAGCTGGAATTAATAATTAATGTTTATATGGAGTATGAGAAGTTTGAATCTTATCAGGTGTTAAGGGAATAAACGAAAGGGAAAATGATGAAAAAACGAAATCAAAATCTATTACCAGCTATTATTGCAACGGCAATTTTCATGCTCTTCGGGAGCCTTTGCATGGGACAGGCTCAGGACGACGAGATTGTTTATTATAACAATCCTGATATCATCTCGAACAGATTTGCGGACCAGAATGTCCCGCCGAGCGAATCAGGTTTAGAGCTGCAAAAGGGCACGGAGATAGTTTTTGCGTCGGTCAAAGAAGCAAAAAAACTTCTGACAAGAAAAGATAGTTTCATCAAATCTCTGAGCCCGTTCGACCGTTCAGCAAGACTAAAAACCGACAAGACGGTTTCCGAGAAAGAGTTCCTGGAACACGTGGCGGACCAGGTCCTGCCGTGGACTGTCGGTGAAAAGGTCCGGATTGAAGTCGTATTCAAATCAATTGCGGGTCGTATCGAAGGTATTAATCTGAATTTTCCACGAGAAATATTACTGATAAAGACAACGGGCAAAGAAGAAGGCGGGGCCGCCTATTGCCGATCGAATGCGATTGTATTGCCTCAAAAAATGTTGGTCAGGCAAAACGCAGGTTTGGAAAAATTACTCACCCACGAACTGTGCCATATTTTATTATCGAATAATCCGAGGTTGAGGGAGTCCCTTTGCAGGGCGATAAATTTCAGGAAATGCAACGATATCGAGTTGCCGGAAAAACTTCGAGAAGTCAAATTGACGAATCCGGACGGTGTTAAAAATGACCACTACATCGAAGTGGAATATGATAATTCCGTTGTCCAGATCGTCCCGATTATTTATTCTTCCTCCCCGAAATATGATGTCACTAAGGGGGGCGAATTTTTCCGTTATCTCAGGATTAATCTGCTTGTTATCGAAAAAGAAGGTGACAGGTGGCGGTATAAACGGGACAACGACGGCGAGTCGATATTGCTGGAGCTTCAGGATGTCCCGGACTATTTCAATAAAATCGGTTCCAATACTAATTATGTTATTCACCCGGAAGAGATAATCGCAGATAATTTCGTATTGGTAGTGCAGGAAACACAGCCGGTTAAATCCGAATGGGTAATTGAAAAAATGCGGAAATTATTACAAAATAAAGTTGATGCCGAAGTCGGGATGAATTGAAATGATAACCTTCACTTACCCTACGAGGTTTGATATGCCTGTTTAGTATAAGGAATTACTATGTCTGAAATTTACGATTGCATTATAGTTGGAGCCGGGCCGGCCGGTCTTGCGGCGGCTCTTTATACCTCCCGTGACAGGTCAAAAACCCTGATACTTGAGAAGTTTATGCCGGGCGGACAAATTAACAATACCGATAGAATAGAGAATTATCCCGGCATCGAACGTATAGACGGCCCCGGTTTAATTGCACAAATGCAAAAGCAGGCCGAGAGTTTCGGTGCCGAGATAAAGAACGGTTGCGAAGTAACTTCTCTGGAAAAACAGCAGGACTCAAAAATCGCCGTTTATTGCGATAAGGATAAGTTTGTTGCCAGAGTTGTGATTCTGGCTCCCGGCAGTGACTATCGCAAGCTCGGCGTCCCCGGCGAGGATAAGTTTCGCGGCTCGGGCGTCAGCTACTGCGGCACATGCGATGCGCCGTTCTTTAAGGGCAAGCACGTGGTCGCCGTCGGCGGCGGCAATACCGCGGTGGAAGAAACCCTTCACCTGACAAAATTTGCCGAAAAGGTGACAGTGATTCACCGCAGGGACGAATTCAGGGCATCGAAGATTCTGGTCGAAGAGCTTCTGGAAAAGGCGGGCGGGCCGAACTCGAATCTGATTATCAAATACAGCACTATCGCAACCGCTATCGAAGGCGATAAAAAAGTCGAGTCGGTCAGATTCAGGAATGTCAAAAACGAAAAGCAGGAGGATTATCCCTGCGACGGCGTCTTTATATTTGTTGGCATGATACCGAATACCGGCTTTCTCAAAGGTTTTGTGGAGCTTACCGACAAGGGATTTATCAAATGTGACTACGGATATCTTCGAACGAGCGTTCCGGGTGTCTTCGTAGCGGGCGATTGCAGAATCGGAGCGGCGATGCAATTGGCCACGGCCGCCGGCGACGGAGTCGTTGCCGCAATGATGCTCAAACAATATTTCAGAGACCCTGAATGGTGGAATGAGCCGGTCAGCGAATTACTTCAACCCGGCGGTTGGTAAATGAAAATCGTGACGATTTGATATCGTTAGTCGATTTTTAGGGATGTTTCATTGACGCCGTTGAGTAATTCGGGTATTATATTCGCCGGATAAAAAATAATATGACAGCCGGAACGAAAGTTCCGTGCAGGATATTCGTTGAAAGGATTGACAATGGTTGGTAGTGTTATTGAATTGACGGATGCTACTTTTGACGAGACCGTGCATAATTCTGATATGCCGGTATTAGTTGATTTCTGGGCGCCTTGGTGCGGGCCATGCGTAATGATTGCTCCTATTGTCCAGGAAATTGCGGCCGAATATATGGAGAAAGCCAAAATCTGCAGGCTCAATACCGATGATGCCCGTGATAGTGCGATGGAGTTCGGCATAAGTGCGATACCGACCCTCATTTTATTCAAGGACGGCCAGGTCCAGAAGAAGTGGGTCGGATTGACCAGTAAGAAGGCTCTCTCTGCGGCGATAGAGGAGCTGCTCTGAAGCAAACACAACCTGTGTTCACATTTCGATAATGATTTACGAGGATTTGAAAGGCAGGAAGGTTTTGGTGACCGGTTCCAGTAGTGGAATCGGTTCGGCAACGGCGGTTTTATTCAGCAAACAGGGTTGTTTCATCGGAGTCCATTATTTCCAGACGGCCGAAGGCGCTCAAAAAACGCTTAAAACGGTCAGGGACAACAGTGACGGTCTTTTACTTCATGCCGATGTTCGCGACCAGAAGCAGGTTGAAGATATGGTCGAGCAGTTCGCGAAGAAAGCCGGCGGTATAGATATCCTTGTGAATAATGCCGGCTCGCTGATTGAGAGGCAGCCAATAGAGGCCGCCGCCGTGGAGTATCACGAAGATATTTTTGCCACAAACGTTCGCAGTGTATTTTTCGTGACGAGGGCAGCACTGCCATATCTTAAAAAAAGTAAAGGCAATATCGTCAATATCGGTTCGGTCGCAAGCCATACTGGCGGCGGCTACGGCTCCGGCATATATGCGGCTGCGAAAGCTGCCGTTGCAACGGAAACAATAGCTATGGCGGCGGAATTTGCCGGGTATGGAATCAGGGTTAACAGCGTCCTGCCGGGTTTTATTGAGACGCGCTTCCATCAGCGGTTCAGCTCCGCCGAACGCAGAAAAGAAGTTGCCGCCCAGACTCCGCTCGGCAGAAACGGCACTGCCGAAGATATTGCAAAGGCGGTTTTATTTTTGGCTTCTGAGGCTGCAAATTTTATCACCGGTGAATATATCGCGGTCAATGGCGGACTTTATATGAGGGCCTGAGAAAAACGCCTTTGCAATCCGGAGTAATTTTCTGGTATAAAGTTCATATATCACTATTGTTTATGACAGTGTTGAGCCAATAGGTGTGAGAATAAATTCGGGATAAACCAAATGCTGCTTTCGACGGGGATAAATAAAAAACAATGGGTTATTCGACCTACCGACCAGAGGAGCGAGCAGCTCGCCAAATCGCTGAAAATCTCGACACTATTGGCCCAGTTGTTAATTAACCGTAATATAACAGATCCTCAGAAGGCAAATGTTTTTCTCCGGCCGAAATTGACCGAGCTTATCGACCCGATGGAAATGCCGGGGATCAAACCGGCGGTTGACCGATTAAAATCGGCCGTCAAAAATAAAGAAAAAATCACCATCTACGGCGACTACGATGTGGACGGCATTACGGGCGTGGCTATTCTTTGGCAGGTTCTCAGGATGCTCGGCGCCGATGTCGATTATTATATTCCTCATCGTATCGACGAAGGTTACGGCCTGAACGACGAAGCTATTCGAGCGTTGTCGGAATCCGGAACCCAACTGTTAGTTACGGTTGATTGCGGTGTTACGGCGATAGGTTCGGCCGAACTTGCAGGAAATCTGGGCCTTGATCTGATAATAACCGACCATCACCAGCTTGAAAGTGAGCTGCCTCGAGCTGTCGCTATAGTGCATCCGGCACTGGACCAGTCGTATCCGAATCAGGATTCGGCGGGGGCCATGGTCGCTTTTAAGTTAGCCTGGGCAATTGCAAACGAATTCAATTCGGGACCGAAACTTCAGCCGGAGTTACGCACCTTTATGATAAATGCAACGAGCCTGGCGGCGATGGGGACCGTTGCCGATATCGTGGATTTGCGGGGTGAGAACAGGGTTTTGGCGAGCTATGGACTCAAGGCGCTGCCGGATTGTGAATTGTCCGGCATACAAGCCCTGATTGAAACGGCCGGCCTGACCGGTCACCGGCTCGATAGTTTCCATATCGGTTTCAGGCTTGCTCCGATGCTCAATGCGGCGGGGCGAATGGGACATGCAAGACTGGCGGTGGAAATGTTGACTTCCGACAGCCCGATACGTTCGATGCAAATCGCCGAATACCTGAAAGAGCAAAACGGTCAGCGCCAGAGGTGCGAGCGAAAGATATTCAAGCAGGCTTGTGAAATGATAGTCCAGCGGGATTTGAATCACCCCGACCGCAAAAGCATTGTCCTTTCATGTGAAAACTGGCACATCGGCGTGGTAGGTATTGTCGCGTCGAGATTGGTCGATAAGTATCATCGGCCGACGATTATGATAGGGCTTCCATTTAGTAGTGCGCAAAACGGCAGCCCGAGAGATTTCGAACCGGCGGAAATTGCTGTCGCCCAGGGTTCGGCCCGCTCGATACCGGGTTTCTGTATGATAAGCGGACTTCGGGCTTGCGCTAAACATCTGAACAGCTTCGGCGGACACAAAATGGCTGCCGGGATAACTATTAAGACCGAGAAGATAGACGGGTTTGCCGACGATTTCGAAGTTTATGCAAAGCAAAACCTCAATGAAGATGATGTCACTTCCAAACTTCACATCGATGCTGTCGTTTCCTTGAATAAATTCCAGAGAGAAACAGTCGGCGAGTTACAGATGCTCGGTCCTTTCGGCGAAGGAAATCCCGAACCTGTTTTCGCGACTAAAGGTTTGCGCCTCGCTTCGCCGCCGAAAAGAGTCGGAACAGGCGGCGAACACCTGCAGTTAATAGTAACCGATAACACGGCGACGATGCGCTGTATCGGCTTCGGATTCGGAAGGCTGGAAAAAAAGCTGCTCGAACGCGAATTTATTAACGTTGCTTATCAGCCGCAGTTCAATACCTATAACGGCAATACGAACGTCGAGCTGGTCCTTGCTGATATTCAGTTCGAATAAAAAACTTCGTTTTCTATTATTATTTAGTTACCGTCACTCTTTCGATTTTAAACCGGCCTAATGTTGTTCCCAAATTGAGGAAATTCCCCGGCTCGCCGTCGCCGGCTGCCAGGGCAATATGACCGGCGTCGTAACCTCCCCGACCGGTCCCTTTGAAAGCGGCGTCGAGTCCGATCCATTTTCCGCCGATATAGATTTGAGTCCATGCGTGCCCGCCGAATCCCCTCATACCGGCAAAATCGTCCACGTATGCGATCCCTGCGACCACCTGGGCCGGTATTCCGACGGCCCGACATAATGCCGCAGTCAATACGGCAAATTCCGTGCAGTCACCGTGTCTGCTCTCTGCGACTTCGACCGACGAGGCGTAACCGACCGACAAACTAAGGTTCTTGATATAACCGGCGACAAAAGATTCGATTTTTTTAGCGGCCTGGGCGGCATCTTTTGTATTACCGACGGCCTGCCGGGCCAGCTTGATGATCTTTGGATTGTCACTCTGGAGAAATCTTGACGGCTCAATCGCCTCAAGAATTGTAGCATCGTTGCCTTTGTACGGAAAACTCACCCCAATGGGTGCCTCAACAGGTTCGACAGTAAGCAGGATTTTCCCATCACTGAGCTGTTTCACTTTTTGATTATCAGTGGATGGTATTTGGAGTTCCGCTGATTCTTCCGTGCGAACCAGTTGGTATGTAATTGATTTGGTAGAGCCGAGATTGTCCAAAGGTACGGGACTGGATAAGAACATCTTTTCCACGACTTCCAGCACATCGTTTTCACCCATGGCGAATTCCTTTGTACAGGCGACCTGCTCAATGGTCATCCCCATTATAGGTGTCACGCTTTTTTGAAGCTTCAGATCATCATCATAATATTCGGTGCTGGTGAATGAGCCGAATTGTGCGAGACTCGCGGTGCTCACAACCTCGGTAAGTGACACTACCCGGCCGAGCAGGTTAACGTTCTCTTTGGAACCAATTTTGACATCGACATCAATGGTCTGCATAGCTGTCGGATCAAATACTTTCATACTATAGCTGCTTCCGGCTTTCAGACCGTACTTGTAATGCAACAGCCGGACGCCTTCGGACATTAAAGCACCGGTGGGCCAGTCATATTCCATCTGCTGGTCACCGGCTTTTACTATTAATTTTCCCTGTTCGTTTATCGTTCCGATTGTTTTTGTTAACATCATCCCGAGATTCTGTTCGAGCTCGAAGCCGAGAGGCTTTCCATCGGCCGTTTCGAAAGAATCGGCTTTGGTCTGGATGCTGACGGGTATTCCCGCCCGGTTGAGAGTAATTTTGAGATCGACGGAAGTAGTCACTTTTTGCCCGTCAACGATACGGTTTTGTATAGCGTAGCCGACCTTTTTCCCTTCCATGAACAGGGCGAAATGCTCGGTTTCATCCGGCTGAATTTGTTCGGTTGTGGGCTTCTGTGCTGCTGTCGTTTGAGGTATGGATTGCTCCTGTTCGGGCGGTGTCTTTTTACGGCAGCTAATTGAGTTTGTTATTGTTATTATCAGGCAAATACCGATTAGACATTTAGTCTTCATAGAGAAAACCCTTTCTTATTTATATGTATTTATGAAAGATTCTGTTATTTATCTCATATGACAGGGAATTATAAGCCGGATTCTAAATTCCCGCCACAATAGTTTTGTGGAATATCGATATATCTTTATTTTTGCCCGGATTTGCAATGGCAATTCTGGAATTATTCCGTTTAGCCGGCGGGATGGTTGATTATTTTTCACTATAGTCTAAAATAACCGGGGATCGATATAAATAATGGAAATGATTTTTGGCGCTGACTAATGGCACTCAGTTGTAAATGATGACATTCGATGAATTATTATCTCTGGTTTCGTCGGAATATTCCCCGCAAATCCGAACCGATTCCCGAAATGTTAAAAACGGTGATATTTTCGTGGCAGTAAAGGGCACGGTTTATGACGGGCATGATTTTATCGACCGGGCCATAGCAAACGGAGCTAAATACATCGTATGCGAGCGCGACACGCAAAATGAGGTCGTTGTCGTTGACAATTCGGCCGAAGCAGCGGCGATTCTCGCACAGGCCGCGGCAGGTAATCCGACGTTGAGATTAACAAACCTCGCCGTAACCGGCACAAACGGAAAAACCACGGTCGCTTTTCTTGTTCGCTCCTGCATTCGACAAGCCGGCGAAAAGTGCGGCCTTATCGGCACCGTCGTTTATGACACCTGCTCGGGCCGTGATTGCGAAGCTGCTCTTACTACGCCGGATTGTTTGACCATTGCCGCAGGGCAGCAGGAGATGGTAAAAAACAGTGCAGAGTATATGGTCATCGAGGCCAGCAGTCATGCCCTCGACCAAAACCGTTTGGCGCAAATCAATTTTAAAGCCGCAGCCTTTACGAACCTCTCCGGCGACCATTTGGATTATCATAAGACTAAAGAAGAATATTTGGCCGCCAAGACTAAACTCTTTTCCGCTCTTTCGGCCGATGCTGTGGCAGTTTTGAACAGGGAATCTCCCGAGGCGGAATATATAGCGACGAAAACTCCTGCGAAGGTCCTCTGGTACGGCGTCGAAAAAAATGTCGACCTTATTGCACACATAGAATCGATGGATGTAAAGGGAACTGTTTTTACCTTGGAATATGACGGCCGCTCGGCAACGGTTAAAACTGCCTTACTGGGTCGATATAATATTAGTAATCATCTTGCGGCGGCCGGATTGTGCCTTGCCGCCGGTTTCGATCTGGAGACGATAGCAGCAGGACTATCGGCTTTGCAGGTTATCCCCGGTCGTCTGGAGAAAATTAACTGGAACGGCCCATTTTCTGTTCTTGTTGATTATGCCCATACCGACGATGCCCTAAAAAATGTATTGGAAACTCTTAAGCCCTTATGCAAGGGAAAGTTACGTGTAGTTTTCGGCTGCGGGGGAGACAGAGACAAAACCAAGCGACCGCGAATGGCCAGGGTGGCGGAGCAATTAGCTGATGTTGTTTACGTTACAAGCGATAATCCCCGAACCGAAAATCCGGATGAAATTATTAATGATATTACTGCCGGCTTTCAACGCAGGACGCACGACGCATTACGCATGACGATAGTCATTGAGCCTGACAGAGCAAAAGCTATCGAATTGGCCATAAAGAGTGCTTGTAAAGATGATATCGTACTTATCGCCGGTAAAGGTCACGAAACATATCAGATCATCGGAAAAAACAAGATACATTTCAGCGACATGGAAATTGCACAACAATTTCTCGATAAAATCCGCTCAAAATTAGAAACGGCTGTTTCGTAATTAGGGATTGCATAACTATCCCTATTTTTCTAAATTATATTTCCATATTAGGCATATCTACGTAATTTTATACCTGATACACCAAGTCCAAGAAGGCCAAGCAGCATAGCTCCCGGAACAGGAACTACCGGATTATCCAACTCAATGTTCGTCGTCGCCATAAAGTTTGATTCACTTGTATGTCGCTCAGCAAAGAACAAATCGAAACTATAAACATTATCTACTAAAAGTCCCAGGGTGCCAAGGTCAACTAAAGCAGATTGTGCTGGGTGGACACCACCAAGGTCTATTACGAGTTGATCATTGATAAATACCCAGACGTCATCATCCCCGGTGAAGCTGAAAACCTGTCCGACTTGATAGGTAAAAGTGGAATGCAATTCCATTGTAAAGTGATAGTTGTGAATCCTTTCTTCGTTTCCTAAAAGCTGGTCATCTAATGGGAAGAAAGAAGGATCGGAAAAGACATAATTATCGCCAATTTTTGTAAAGGTAAGTGTGCTGTCCAATCTCATATTCACACTTGCATCATCATTGTACCACTGATTAAAAGCTGTTGCTCCGTGAGTCGAAGGATTTCCAGCCGTTCCTGCATATACTGGTTTCCCATCTGAGCCGAGTATAGTCAGGACAATCCCAGTATCAGTTCCAAGGTAATTCTCAAAGTCAAGATGGCTCGCCTGAAAGTCCCTGTATGTTACATCCAGATCAATCATATCGGCGTGTGCCGCTGGTATTACAATCGTCATTGTCAGGCATGTCGCCACTATTGTTAACAGATTTCTTCTCATCTTATACCTTCCTTCCTTATATACCTGCATGGAATAAAAATTTTAAATTTCTTTTTCCGTTACACGTCAAAATATCTGAGTTAATTATTTTTACATCTTAAATATTGACTGATTAGCAAGCTATCCATCTCTGTGTGCAAAAATTTATACAAGCTAACACGCTTTCCCATTTTGCCTAATTACCCAATATTACCTATTTTTGGTTTAAATGTCAATCTTAAAGATGTTAAAAAGTAATATTTTTGAAAAATCTCAAAAATTTTGGTCGGTTACTTGTTATGCACAGGCTGATTTTTGACTTATTTTCAGAGGCTTTAAGAATTCCTCAAAGAGAACCTCTCCAGGGTGCAATGGGGGTATTTTATTTTTTTTCATTTGATTAACTTAATGATAATCTGTAATTTCCACATCAAGGGCATTATTATCGGCCCATTTAAAGCAAATTCGCCATTGGTCATTAATACGTATGCTGTATTGCCCTTTTCTTGTGTCGGTTAACATTTCCAGCCTGTGGACCGGTGGAACTTTCAAATCACTTAATTTATAACTGCAGTTGATCATACGCAGTTTTCTGAAAGCTACTCTTTGAATGTCAGAAGGTAGCTTTTTGGAATATGATCTGTGAAAAATCTTTTCTGCTTCTTTACACTTATAAGTTTTAATAATCTGCCGCAATTCTACGGGTGAAAATCCGTAGATGAAGTTATCCGACGAAGTCGGACGGGCGAAGCCCGAAACGGTAATGCTATGGGTGTAAACCCATAGTTATTTACTCATAATTCAATTCAATTATATAACGCATAACGTTATAAGTTAAGATTTGCTTTCTAAAATTTTTATATTAATACCCGACTGTTCTGGTAGTTCTTATACCTGCTAAAAATGATCTTTACAAGACGACCCGAACACTCTCAAACTGCTTGAATTAAGTTCTTGACAGCGGGGCGGGTAGTAAATAAAGTAGCGCATTCGTTTATCCCGCAATAGAGTAAAGCGGGTATAAGAATCAGGAAAATATCTGGTTTATTGTATTAAAAAGGAGATTTTTAAATGGCAACAAAGGTAGCAATTAACGGGTTCGGCCGAATCGGCAGAGCTGTTGCAAGGATTATTTTCGAGAGAAAAGGCGATTTGGAGCTGGTCGCAATCAATGACCTCGCGGATGCCAAGAGCCTGGCCCATCTGTTCAAATACGATACGGTTATGGGCAAATGGCGTGGGACCGTCGAAGCGGGAGACGGTGAGCTGGTTATCAACGGCAAGTCCGTAAAGGTTCTGGCAATAAAAAATCCTGCCGAGCTGCCCTGGAAAGACATGGGCGTCAAGGTGGTTCTGGAATCTACCGGGATCTTTCGCAAAGCCGAATCCCCGAAGGGCGGTTACGCCGATCATCTCAAGGCCGGCGCCGAGAAAGTGATGTTAAGTGTCCCGGCGAAGGATGATATTGATGCGACTATCGTTTTGGGCGTTAACGATGAAATGCTCACAAGCAAGGTGAAGTGTGTCTCGAACGCGAGCTGTACGACCAACTGTCTCGCTCCCTTAGCCAAAACTCTCAACGATGCTTTTGGAATCGAACAGGGTGTTATGACCACGATTCATGCCTATACCAACGACCAGAGGGTGGCCGATATGATCCACTCGGACCTGCGTCGCGCACGTGCCGCCGGAGCGAACATCATCCCCACTACGACGGGTGCGGCAAAAGCTATCGGCAAAGTTATTCCGGAACTTGACGGCAAGCTCGATGGTTTTGCTGTTCGTGTGCCTATTCCGGTCGGCAGTATAGTTGACCTGGTGGTGAACGTGAAAAAGGATGTGACGGTCGAAAGTGTAAATAAAGCGTTCAAGGCATCGGCCGAAGGTCCCATGAAGGGCATTCTGGTCTATTGCGATGAGCCTATCGTCAGCAGTGACATCGTGAATAATCCGGCATCGAGTATTTTCGATTCTTTGTGCACTATGGTTATCGGCAAAACCGTAAAGGTCGTCAGTTGGTATGACAATGAATGGGGTTATTCCAATCGCAGCGTCGATATTATGGAAAAAATGGCTAAGATGTAATTCATGTTCTTTTGGAAATGAGAAATGGATGCTGAATTCGGCTTCCGGGGGATCAATATGAAGGTTTTAGAGGTAAATGATAAAATGGCTAAAAAAACAGTCGCTGATATCGATGTAAAAGGTAAAAAAGTTCTGATGCGGTGCGATTTTAATGTGCCGCTGAATGATAACAGCAACATTACCAGCGATGACCGAATCGTCAAGGCTCTGCCTACGATAAAAAAGATTTTGGACGGCGGTGGTGCTTTGATTCTTATGAGTCATCTCGGCAGACCCAAAGGCCAGAGAGACGATAAGATGTCTTTGGCCCCGGTAGCGAAGAGATTGTCGGAGCTATTGAGTAAGGAAGTTATTTTTGCCGATGATTGTATCGGTGCCGAGACGAAGGAAAAAGCCAAGGCCCTAAAGCCCGGCGATTGTATGCTCCTCGAGAACCTGCGTTTCCATAAAGAGGAGACAATTAAAGACAAGGCCGCAAAAGAAGATGCGCAACTGCGTCAGGCCAAGGACGATTTCGCGAAGGAATTAGCCGATATGGCTGATATCTACGTGGATGACGCCTTCGGTACGGCACACAGGGACAACGCCTCGATGTACACCGTCCCGATGATGATGGAAGGCAAGCCAAGAGTCATCGGTTTTTTGATTGAAAAAGAGCTGAAGTTTCTGGGCCAGGCTTTGAGTAATCCCGGCAGGCCTTTCGTTGCAATATTGGGCGGAGCGAAGGTCTCGGACAAAATCGGTGTGATAGAAAATCTGATAGGCAAGGTAGATCGTATTATCATCGGCGGAGCTATGGCATATACGTTCCTCAAGGGTAACGGCAAAAGCATTGGTAAAAGCCTGTGCGAGAATGACTATATTGACAAGGGCCATAAGCTGCTCAAACAAGCTGCCGATGCGGAATGCGAGGTTCTTTTGCCGGTCGATCATTATGTTGTTCGAGATTTGAAGCCGGGAGTGAAATCCCGCACGGCGGTAGGTGATATCGATCCTGGTTTCCAGGCCGTTGACATCGGGCCTATCGCGGCCCAGACATACGCACAGAAGATCTCCGATGCCAAGACTATAGTTTGGAACGGCCCGATGGGGATATTTGAAATTCCGCCTTTTGACATGGGGACCAAGGCAGTTGCTTTGGCGGTCGCCGAGGCGACCGACAACGGTGCTACCAGTATTATCGGTGGCGGTGACAGTGCGAGTGCCGTTAATATGCTCGGACTGGAAGATCGGATCAGCCATATTTCGACCGGCGGGGGTGCTTCGCTTGAATTTCTCGAAGGCAAAAAATTTATATGCCTTGAAATCCTCGACGAAAAATAATCGCTACATAAAAATTCGTACAATGAAAAAAGCCAAAGGTAATAAAGGCCTGCTGAACAAAAAGAGATTTGAGCAATGGGAGCAGGAAAGACGGCAGCGTCTTCGCAAGCTTTCATGGAGGAAGGCAATACGCTTGGCGGAAGACATGCTGGCAACCCCCTTGGTTGATGAGTGGCGAGATAATTCTCCGGAAGATCACCCGGTCTGTCTTAAGATGCTGTTAAAGAGAAAACGAAAGCCGTAAACATGGCGTTGCTGGATGTTTATAAGAAGATTGTAACGTTTTTAAATGGCGGCGGATATAACTATATTCTCATCGGTGGAATTGCGGCGAGTACTATTGGTGAAGCAAGGGTCACAGTTGATGTAGATGTAGATATCGTAATAAGAAAAGAAGACCTTCCTGATTTTCTAAATAAAGCAAAAAAAGCCGGTTTTAACGTACCCGTTAGAAAGTGCATAGAATCAGCAAAGCAAATGGGTGTATTTAAAATATCATCCGGCGACTATCATGTCGATTTTATCATTGCATCCACTGATTTGGAGACACAAGCCTGTGCCAGACGCAAAGCAATTCGATTACATGGACTTAAAGCGTTTTTTCCAACCCCTGAGGACCTGATTCTGTTAAAGCTCATTCCCGGGCGGGCAAGGGATATCGCCGACGTTGAGGGTCTGATTGCACGCCACGGAAATAAGTTAGATATAGAATACCTTAAGACCTGGGCAATGAAATTGTGCGACGAGGCTCAGGATATGAGGATATGGCAGGCGTTAAAAGGCTTGCTGAAGGATTAAAGATGCGATTACCTAAAGCAGGGACAATCGAGGTGGTGCCTTCTGTGCTCAGCGCCGATTTCGCCAGGCTGGCCGAGGAAATCGATATAATTACTTCGGCCGGTGTCAGGGTAGTGCACCTGGATGTGATGGACGGCCACTTTGTGCCGAATATTACAATCGGTCCGCCCGTTATTGCCAAGCTTCGCAAGGTAAGCAATCTTGTTTTCGATGCTCATCTGATGATAAGCGAGCCTGAACGGTATGCCGAGCATTTTGTCGAGGCCGGGGCCGACCATATCACGTTTCATATCGAAGTGGCTGAAGATCCGCCGAAACTTATCGACAAGCTGCATAAGCTCGGCTGTTCCGCGGGATTGTGTCTGAATCCGGAAACGCCCGTTGATTCGATTCGGGCCTTTGCTCCGCTTTGCGATATGGTCCTTGTAATGACAGTTCATCCCGGTTTTGGCGGTCAGAAATTTATACCGGAAGCGGCGAAAAAAGTGGCCCAGGTAAGAAAAATTGTCGGCCCCGCCGTCCGGGTCGAGGTCGATGGTGGTATAGACCCCGAAACTACGCCGATTGTGGTTTCTTATGGTGCCGATACCCTTGTAGCGGGCAATGCGATATTTGGACAAACCGACCGAATTGCCGCTATAAACGCCATTCGGGATGCTTTTAACACGTAAGATGTTTTTTCTTATAGTGCGTTGGAGGTAATTTTTCTACCAAAATCAGTGAACATCTGGTAGAATATCGAGCTAAGTTAATTGTTGTGATTAAAAACCCCCGTGTCTTCTTGTCGAAGGCAAGAACGGGGGCTAATTATAGGTTGATATGGCAAAACAGACCAAATCAAAGTGGAACGGTTTTTCGCTCAAACCCCGGAAAGAAATGCCCGAGGGCTTGTGGATGGGCTGTCCGGGCTGTGAGCACATGTTGTATAAAAGCATCGTCGAGAAGAACCTCAACGTTTGTCCGGAATGCAATCATCATTTTCGCATCGAAGCCGCCACACGGATAGAATATCTGGTAGATGAAGATTCTTTTCAGCAGGTTCTCGATGATATGCAGCCGCAGGACCACCTTGGTTTTAAGTTCCGGGGGACGACTTACAAGCAGCGTCTCAAGGAAGATGAGCAAAAATCCGGCTCGAAGGAGGCCATGCTGATCGGCAAGGCCTTTATTAAGGGAAGAGCCGTCTCCTTAGCGGTAATGGAGCCGAACTTCCTGATGGGCTCTATGGGTTCGGTTGTCGGTGAGAAGTTATGCGTGGCGGTGGATATGGCGACCGAGGAAAAGCTGCCTTTGGTTGCCGTATGCTGCTCGGGCGGAGCAAGAATGCACGAGGGCGTCGTATCGTTGGGCCAGATGGCTAAGACTTCCGCCGCGTTGGCGAAGTTCGATGAGGCGGGCGGCCTTTTCATCTCCGTCCTGACGGATCCTACTACCGGCGGAGTTACGGCGAGTTTTGCAATGCTGGGTGATTGCCTGATAGCCGAGCCGGGAGCACTAATCGGTTTTGCGGGACCGCGCACTATTGCTGAGACTATAAAGGTGGAATTGCCGGAAGGATTCCAGACGGCCGAGTTCATGTTAGAGCATGGCTTCGTGGATATGATTGTCCATCGAAAGGACCTTCGCAGCGAAATTGCCCGCCTGATTGACTATTGCCAGAAATAAATATCCCACACGTGCTGCTAATCATTTAAGAAGGTCCACTACGAATTCAGCTTTTATAATTAAAAAAGTAGGGTGGGGCTTGCCCCACCAAACTCTAAATCCTAATATCGAAATCCTAAACAAATTCAAAATCCTAATTGTCAAAATGCCAAAGCAGCCCTGCTGATATTTTATTGTCTTTTGTTTTTGCCGTAAGGCATCCTGCGGAGTAAATTGAGTTCCTTCGACTTCGCTAAGGACAAGCTTTAAAATTGGGTGTTGTTTAGGATTTAGTGATTCGGATTTTAAGTACCCTCTATTAAAACCTTCCCATGATCAACCACAATTCATCTGAAAATATTTCGCCTATGTGGCAAGCATATTCCTTTCATTCACCTTTAATTTGTTAATCCGTGTTATCCAACATTTCTAGGATTGCAATGAAGGAAATAATTTAGCAATATTTATTATTGATAGCACTA
>CAYSKI010000047.1:0-27174 GCA_964431695.1 uncultured Pirellulales bacterium
AGGCTTCGTACGTGCCTACGCCGTCGGAATTTACTGCCTGAAGGTCCCAGTGTGTTACTTCGGCCACAGTTGCATCGGCTTTGACAGTATCTGTAAAAAACAAGCCAAGAACCAACGCTGCAATAATAAATCTCTTCATTTTCTCGTCCTCCAAAAAAAGTTAATAACTCAATTGGCGCATAAAAATATCAAATTCGTGCTACCACAACAACAAAATAATTGACAAAAAGCAAAAAAAATCTAACATAGGACGGCTTGACACAGAAAATGAAGTTTTTTAGGAGAATATATGGGATTTTCAGAAAAAGTTCTAATAATAGAGTTGAATAACAAACCTGAAAACCAAAGACTCCTGTCTGGTCTGCCGCAAACTTCCGGGATGCGCTCCGGCAGGGTATAGGTATATCTGGCCCCGGATCAGTCCTGTGGCCAACATAGCACAAAGGATCGGGAAGAAATGCTGGTCTTTCTTTCCGGCCGGGGAAAGCTGCTCATCGGCGAAAAAGAAAGCTTCGATATCGGCCAGGGCAAAGTCTCATATATACCACCAAACACCATTCACGACGTCAAAAACACCGGTTCTGACCCGCTTATTTACGTATATTGCGTAGCACCCGTAACCAGCCAATAAATAAGTGTTTATATAGTATTATTTGTGAGAAAATTAGCAAAATCCCCCCTTTTTTCCCCAAAAATACGTTATTCATTTTAAATCGGATATTTATGTGAAAATTATGCTTGCAATCAATACGAAATCGTATATAATTTTATTTATTAATGGCTCTTTTCTTCTCATATATCTTGGTTTAGTGGGACAGTGAAAATATTATAAGTTTGCAGTATATTTTCTACATGAAAAAGCTGTCTCACAACGGCCGGAGTTTCTCAAAGCTCCGGCCTTCTTTTTTGCTCAAAAATCAACTTAAATCCTATAAAAAATGCCACCAAAGCATAAAATTTTACTTGATAACAATGTGAATTTCTGTTAACATCTAAAATGTGTAGATGTAATTTTGATACGTATGAATTGCCTCAAATCACCCCGAATTACTGTTCAGGGAAGATTTTAATGCAGATTCATATCGAAGGAGTATGAATATGCGCGGGCACGAAGGTTTTACTCTAATCGAGCTTCTCGTTGTCATCGCTATTATCGCTCTGTTAATGTCGATACTAATGCCGGCACTTAACAGAGTCAAACAGTCGGCAAAGACAGTCACCTGCGGAACGAACCTTAAGCAGTGGACATATTTCTTTTCAATGTTCACCGAAGATAACGACGGCAAATTCCAAGCAGGTGTAGGCACTGATCATAGTAATCACTGGTTTAACGCGCTCAGACCCTATTATAACAACAATAAAGAAGTAATGTGTTGCCCAACTGCAATGAAACCAATTGATGCCGATTCGGATAATGTTGCCGATGGTAGATACAATACATTTTCCGCCTGGGGTGTTTTCAACGCCCAAGATGACGGAGGCTATGATCCCGAAGGAGACTGGGGCAGCTACAGTATTAATGGCTGGGTGGAAAATCCACCACTATCCCGCGCGACAGTTTATGAAGATTTCGAGACTAAATATAACTGGAGAACCCCCAATGTCGGTCTTGCCGGATATATACCTCTTATGATGGATGCCATGCGGTTCAACGCCTTTCCAAGAGACACGGATACACCGCCGCCAATAGAAGATATGGGCTGGGCATCCTTAGAACATATGAGACGAATATGTATCAATCGGCACGACGGATTTATTCAGATGGCTTTTCTTGACTGGCACGTCAGTAAAGTCGGACTAAAAGAATTGTGGACACTGAAATGGCATAAAGCCTATAACTAGGCCGGGCCATTCACGACAGCCGGAGGATTTATGTCGCAGGAATGGCCTGAATGGATGCGAGGTTTCAAGGATTACTAATCAAGAAAATGAAAAAAATAAAAGGTTTTACATTAATTGAACTTTTAGTTGTTATTGCCATTATAGCACTCCTGATGGGGATTTTAATGCCCACCTTAAACAGGGTCAGGGAACAGGGCAAACGTGCGATCTGCCTGAACAATCTTAAGCAACTGGCAACTGCATGGACCTTATACTCCGATGAAAACAGCAACAAAATCGTCAACGGCGCACCTATGGGCAGCGCCGTAGGCCAGGCTCTTGCAGGTTCCGGTTACCATGCGAACGAAATCCCGTGGGTAGGTGTATGCTGGGCAAGCAATTACACCTCCGGCGGGCAATTAGACGAACAAACTCAGATAAAGGGTATTAAGGCCGGCGCACTCTGGCCTTACGTCAAGCAGGTAAAACTATATGGCTGCCCCACAGGGACACGGGGAGAGATGTTGACATACGCGGCTATGGACGGAGCTAACGCCTACAGGAGAGAAGGAACCGACAAGCCGGGAGTTTTCATCAAAAGGACAACAGATATAAAAAGCTCTCATGCAACGAGAATCATTTTTATCGACGAGGGCTGGGTAACTCCGGATAGTTACGCCGTACACTATACTCGTGAGCTTTGGTGGGACGACCCACCTGTAAGACACGGAAATGGAACAACCGTGGCCTTCGCAGATACACACGCCAACTACTTCAAATGGAATGGTACCGATACCGTACAATTCGGCAAAGACCGCGAACGAGGCCACCCGAGCAACGACTACCAACCTACGACCGACGAAGGCAAAAGGGATCTGCACTGGCTGCAAAAGGGCTGCTGGGGGTCTTTAGGCTACACACCGAGCGTGTGGTAGCAGTAGCACATTTCGAATCTGAATCATTAAAAATCTTGTCAAAACAGTATATACGTGGGCTATTCGCCGTTGCTTATTGAGGCTGTATCTGAGAAAAGCCGGTTAATTGTGGGGTTTTGCATTTATTAATGCGGCTAAAAGTATATGCCTTAGTCTGTCAACGCTGAGTTTACTAAGATAATCTTCCGTAAAATCCAACTTAAATCGGCCGTGGAAGTTTTTAATTCGCCTGGTCAGCTCGTTCCGACCCAATGAAGAGATTGAAGTCGCCTCTATGTCAAAAAATGTTCTTGTCGCCATCTTTTCGTTACCCTTGAAAAATGTTTTGAGGAAGTTGGATTCACATCCTCAATATCGCTTTTTTCCCAGGGCCGGTTTTGTTAAATTTCCCCCGTTAAAATCAAACACTGGAATTAGCTCGTTAATGAGGGTAAAATTTTTTGCCGTTCGAACAACGGTCTGATAACTTTGAATTATGAAAACATACGAGCTAAATTACGAACTGCCTCCGGAATTAATCGCCCAGGAGCCGCTGCCTGTTCGCAGCGACTCTCGGCTGCTGGTTTTCAACCGCTCTACCGGCGAAATGTTAGATGGCAAATTCAATAAACTCGGCAATTTTCTTATGCCGGGCGATTGTCTCGTACTCAACGACACAAAAGTCATGCTGGCACGTTTTTTCGCACGAAGAACAACCGGAGCCAAACTTGAAGGATTATTTTTATCCGAAAGCACAGACAAAATCTGGATCGTATATCTCAAGGGCCTGAGAAAAATCAAACCGGGCGAGAAAATATTTTTGGCCGACAAAAATAAGCGGGATTTCTGCCGGGCGGAACTGCTCGAAAAAAACAATCAGGGCAGATGCCGGTTGAAAATAATATCCGATAAAGACACACAAACCATTCTGGAAGAAATTGGTTTTCCCCCCCTGCCCCCATATATTAAACGGGACGACGACCCGGATGTCGCTCGGCTTGACAAATTGCGATACCAAACAGTTTATGCCAAACAAGCCGGTGCCGTTGCAGCGCCGACCGCCGGCCTGCATTTTACACAACAGCTAATCGAGCAATTGAAAGAGACCGGAATAAGCTTTGCGAATGTAACACTTCATGTCGGTGCGGGGACATTCAAGCCGATTAGCACCGAGAACCTCGAAGACCATCGAATTCACGAAGAAAGATTCGGTATCGACCGGGAAAATGCCGCAATCATTAATGCGGCAAAAAAGAACGACCGGAGAATTATCGCCGTAGGAACCACCTCGACAAGGGTGCTCGAAACAATCGCTAATGACTCGCAGGTCGAACCGACAAACGGCTCGACGGAATTGTTTATCACACCGGGGTATAAATTTAAGATTACCGATGCAATGATTACGAATTTTCACCTGCCGAAATCATCGCTGCTCGCGCTGGTTGCCGCTTTCACGGGTCTGGAAAATATCCTCGCTGTTTACAACCATGCCGTCAAACAGCGATATCGTTTCTATTCCTACGGCGACGCCATGCTGATAATATAAAAAGCCGCTGTGAATCTTTTTATTAACTCACAGCGGCTTCAGGATCGAATTTATATGTTATTCTTAAACTTCTGTTTTACTTATACATTTCGTCGAAATACTTTTGTGCGGCAACAACTGCACCACGCATCATATCTTCGGCCTTGGCGGTTTCTCGTTTTGTAAGTTCCGCCATTAGTGCCTTTGTGTCCAGCTCTTGAGCGGCTTTTTCACACGCCTCCCAGCTCAGAACGCTTCGTATCACCCGGTCGATTCCCTGCTCGACGTTGTCATAAGCCCGCGTCTGCATATCGTGACCTTTCCAGCGGGCATAGCCGGCCTGCTGAATTAGTCCGGCGATGGCAACGTTCATGCCGTTAACCCGTGCACCGTGGTCGATGTCATACTTGCCTGGTCCGCCGAAAATTATGCCGTCATTGTAACCCTGGCTGTTAAGGTGCATGTGCACCATCATATTGTTATCCAGCTCTTCGACGGTGTCATAGACGTGGTCCAGGCCAATCATCTCCGAATGGCCGAATTCCTTGTTGACGCCCTTGTTCTTTCTCGAAACGCCGAACTCGTCTTCGACCCTCATCCAGAATAACAGTGCACTTGCAACCGTGGGAATCAGCATTGCGGGATGTCCCTCGTTGGGCTTCGGCTCAAAACCTATATGCAAGTGGCCTCCCATTTTTTCTTCATACTTGCAGAGCCCAGCGACGCTTTCCTTGAGGTTCTGATACATTTGTCCGATACCTATGGTCGCAATGTCATAACCGAATGAGCCGTTCCAGATAACAAATGCCGGTGCTTTATCGATATCAGGGTGCCATGCTTTTTTCAAAGTGCCGTATGCAATGTCAACCGTTTCCGTGCCCAGATCCTCGGCGGCTTTCCTTTCACTGGGATCAAGTGACGCGATGCCGCCGTAAGCAAAATGAGTGTGCGCGCCGGGTGTTATCATGGCCAGGTATAATTTGTTACCCACCAGCGCATCGGCAACCGCCGCGGCATTATCGTTATCAACTTCGGCGTCATAATGCATTTCGATGCCAAGCTCGATGTTTTTCGCAAGCCTGGGTCTTATCGTCTTCGCCACAAGCTCGATCATCTCCGGCGTCCCGAACTTACCGCCCCATTCCGGCCGCATATCACCGGGCACGAAGCCGCCCTTGCCCGGATTAAATGTCCATCTGCATATACTGTGTAAAGATTTTTCCGCCATTGTATCTACTCCTTTCTCGTATCCTGCAAATGGCTCTACAAGATACGATCTATACTGTTACAACTGTTGTTTTAAGATATTTTCCCAATTCTCATAGGCTTGATTGTAAGCCGACGTTAATTTACTGTTTGGTTCAATAGTTTTGACCGGCTCGAGTCCGACAAAGGCATCTTCGGGGCGTTTGTAAATACCCACACCGATGCCAGCACCTCTGGCTGCGCCCTGAGAGCCGTCGGTATTATAAAGCTGCACACTTGCACCGGTAACCGTTGCAAAAGCCTCTGCGAAAAGAGGACTTAAGAACATATTGGCATTGCCGGCCTTAACTGTTTTAAGCTCGATCCCCATATCCTTCATAATCCCAAGGCCGTAATTCAATGCGAATACGATTCCTTCCTGTGCCGCCCGCAGGAAATGTGCCTTTTTATGGATATTGAAATTCCACCCGTGAACGGAGGCCCCGATATTTCTGTTTTCCAGGGTCCTTTCGGCCCCATTACCGTAAGGTAAAATCACCAATCCGTCCGAACCGACCGGAGCTTCTGCAGCCAGCTCGTTCATTTGCGGATAGTCTATCCCTTTTTCTACGAAATTGTGTTTTAGCCAGCTATATAGAATTCCCGTGCCGTTGATACATAGAAGCACGCCATACCTCGGATTTTTCGCCGAATGGTTGACATGCACAAAGACATTCACCCGAGAGAGCCTGTCGTATTTTTTCTTATCACTGACGCCATAAACCACGCCGGAAGTTCCTGCAGTAACCGCTATTTCTCCCGGGGCCAAAACACTAAGTGACAGCGCGTTGTTCGGCTGATCGCCCGCGCGATAACCCACTTTTGTTCCGGCGGAAAGTCCAAGCTCATCAGCGGCTTTTTTCGTAAGCTCACCCTGGACTGAAAACGTAGGAACTGTCTCGGCAATATGTTCGCCGGAGATATCGTAGTTATCGAGTACAAAATCCGCCAATTCATCGCCTTCAAAATCCCACATTATCCCTTCGGACAGTCCCGAGGGCGTCGTTTTAATCTCGCCGGTCATCTTCATGGCGACATAATCGCCGGGCAGCATGATTTTATGAATCCGTGAATAAATATCCGGCTCATTTTCCCTGACCCATCTGAGTTTTGAGGCGGTAAAATTGCCCGGCAGATTGAAAAGACGTTTCAGGCATTTTTCTTCTCCGATATCCCTGGCGGCTTTCTCGCCTATCTGTACAGCCCTGCTGTCACACCAGATAATCGAGGGCCTTAAGACCTCTTTATCTTTATCCACGACAACCAGCCCGTGCATCTGATAGGAAATGCCGATTGCCTTCACATCTCCGGTATCGAATTTTGCCTGAGATTTAATCTTGGCCGTCGCCTTTTTGACGTGCTCCCACCATGTGGATGGATGTTGCTCGGCCCAGCCTATTTCTTTTGCGACAATCTCCAGTTCTTTATCCGGCGAGGTGGCCGATGCCAAAACTTTACCGGTATCGGAATCCATCAACGTCGCTTTAATCGACGAGCTTCCGACATCGTATCCAAATAATAATGCCATCTACAAGTCCCTTCCAGAATTATCCATTATATTTTTCAAAACAGCAATTTCCTCCCTTCGACCTCGCCCAAGGCAAGCCTGCCGGGAAATGGGCAGATTATAACGGTTTTAGGAAAACCTTCAAGATTTATTTAAAAACATTGGTGCTGTTAGACGGTTTTATATAAAATTCGACCACCCAGGGGGGAATTTTCCGTTGCTGGAACGATTTTGATATCTTTATGATACACCCCAAACGATAAACACAATCCGGGGATATTCGACAAAATATACAATATCAGTCCGTAACTTCCACCAGCGAATCGACCGGGAACAGCATATTATAGACCAAAATCACATTACCGTTTTCCAGACGAATACATCCCCTCGATCCTTGAGTGCCGAGTTGCTGCGGCTCTTTTGTGCCGTGAATGGCAAAACCATCTCTGCTTTTCGCTTCGCCCTCGAGGCCTTCCAGCCCTATCCATCTTGAGCCTAAAGGATAATCCGTATCCTCTGGATAATATGTCTTATTTTCGATTTCATCATACCAAATCGGTCGTTCCATTTTACCATCCGCGGCGACACGCCAAATCCCTGTCGGTGTCTCCTTGCCCGGCAGACCCAGTCCGACAATGAAACTCCGGACAAAAGTATTCTGAAGATATATATCCATTGTAAATGTCGAACGATATACTTTAGCACTAAACGGGCCCTTAATAACCTTAATATGCTGGCTGGCCTGAAGTGAACGAGGGTTGGTAATGTTGTTGACCTGCATCAGAATCTGATAGGGAACCTTGTATTTCTCGCCTATAGATGCAAGTATCTCACCCTTGCCGACCTGATAAGTGTCACAGAGCAGATCGTCCGGATATACTGTCCTGTTGAAAAGCCATTTAT
Source organism: uncultured Pirellulales bacterium (assembly GCA_964431695.1). Taxonomy (GTDB): domain Bacteria; phylum Planctomycetota; class Phycisphaerae; order Sedimentisphaerales; family Anaerobacaceae; genus JAFGPS01. The sequence continues at coordinate 7,916 of CAYSKI010000047.1, forward strand.
CGGCAAGCTCGGAGAGCTTATCTTTCACAAACTTTCTCTGCTCGACGCTCATAGGTATTCGCAGCGCCATGTTTAACTTGTCGCGAGCCTCTATCAATTTGACGGGCGTTTTAACAAGCAGCTCTGTAGCTTCCTTAATTAGCGCTTCGGCCGCGGGATTAGGCTTAACAGCCGGACCTGAAGGGATTTCCGCTAAAGTTGGCTTCCCTGCAGAGGCCCCCTCCTGTACCGATTGTAGATCCGGCCCGGTCTGTATCGGCGGCTCATTTACTGCGGACGTTTCACTTATCACAGGAACATTTAAATCCGGATTGGCATTCATCAGCGGACCTTCGTTAACAGTTTCAGTTTCGCCGTTACCAAAAGGACCGTAAAAATATACAAGCACAATACCAATAACAAGCACTACAAGAACAGTATATATTCGGTTTCGAGCTCTCCGTCCCCGCTGACCGGCTGAATAACGAGCCATATCATACTCCTTTCTGATTATTAAAATACATTATACCTTCATCCGTGACCAAAGAATCCACCGGCTCATCGTGCTCCGTGATAGGTATCGAGTCAACGAGCTGCTCGGTAAAAGCAAAGCCGCATCTGGAAGCCTTCAACTCGGTGTTGGCAAAAAACCTGTCGTAATAAGAACCACCCCTGCCCAGCCGATTACCCTGCCTGTCGAAACCAAGCGCCGGTGTTACAACTAAATCAATATCCTCGAACGGCACCGGCACACCTGTTATGGGATTTTTCAGACCGGAAGCCGATGTCACAATACCCGTTTCAAGTGAGCTGATTTTCACCGGAATCATATGCCTTTGCTCCCACGAAATCTTCGGCACAGCCACTATCTTGCCCAATTGCCAGGCGTGAAGTATCGCTTCCGACGTATCGGCCTCGTAAGGAAGGGACAAATACATCATAATAGTCGAGGCATTTTGAAACTGCGTCATCGAAATCAAATGACGACAGGCCTGTCGAGATTTTTCACTCCTCTGCTCTGTGGGTATTGCAAGCAGGCTTTTTTGTAGCTGACGACGCAATTGAGCTTTGTCCATTTACCTATCCTTCTTTACGGCATTGTTTTGAAAAGGTTTGCCTGCCTCCGCGTCTCTCGACGCAAGTCGAGGCGGCAGGCCATTTTCTATCAGGCTTTGCAGCTTTTGTAAATAGCGCTGAATATTTTTTTCATAACCAATGTCCTTCGGGATGTAATATTTTTTCTTCACCCCGGCCGGCAGATATTCCTGCGGTACGAAACCATCCCTGAAATTGTGCGGATATTTATAATCAATACCGAAACCGGCCTTTTTCGCGGCCGCATAGTGGCTGTCCTTCAGATGTTTCGGCACCGGCATAGTCGGCTGGTTCTCAACATCAGCCATTGCCTGCCAGACGGCAGAGGCCGAAGCGTTCGATTTTGGTGCACATGCAACGTACAATGCCGCCTGTGCCAGCGCCAACCGGGCTTCCGGCAAACCTACGAATTCGGATACCTGAATGGCCGCCGAAGCCAGAACTGTTGCCATCGGATCAGCGTTACCGACGTCTTCCGTCGCACAAATCGCAATTCGCCGTGCAATAAAGCGAATATCCTCACCACCGGCCAACATTCGAGCAAGCCAGTAAACAGTAGCATCAGGGTCGGACCCCCGCATACTCTTCTGCAACGCACTGGCCAAATCATAATGCGTATCACCCGTACCGTCGTAATTAATCGTCTTTTGTTGTATCGACTCAGTGGCAACTTCAAGATTAAATTTTATTTTCTTGTCGGGATTTCTTGCAGCCTGTGACAATACACCCACTTCAAGAGCAGTCAGGGCCTTGCGAGCATCGCCGTCACAGATAACCGACAAAAATTCCAGAGCTTTGTTTTCATGTTCGATATCGAAATTTCCAAGCCCCCGTTCGGTATCTTTAATCGCGGTTTTAAGCAATTTTATGATATCTTCCTGATCGAGAGGCTCGAAACGAAATACCGTACTGCGTGAAATCAACGGTGAATTGACTGCGAAAAAGGGATTTTCCGTAGTTGCACCAATCAGAATCAAAACTCCCGCCTCGACATCATCCAGCAAAACATCCTGCTGGGCGCGGTTAAAGCGATGAATCTCATCGATAAAAAGCACCGTCCTGGTCCGGTTAGCCGCAAGCCTGTTGCGGGCCAATCCTATGATATCACGAATATCTTTCACACCGGCGGCCGGCGCACTGAGATAATGGAATTTAGCCTTCGTATAATTCGCAATCACCATTGCCAGCGAGGTCTTACCGACTCCGGGAGGGCCATAGAATATCAAGCTGCTCAGTCTATCTGCTTCGAGCATTCTTGTCAGCAGTTTATCAGGCCCAAGAAAGTGCCTCTGCCCGACAAACTCGTTCAAATTTCTCGGCCTCATACGCGCCGCCAGCGGCGCCGCAGAGGCTGTCTCGGCCTGTTCAGGGCCGCCAAATAATGTTTCGCTGGATTTATTTTCATTCATCGAACACATTATATGAAAAATAAATGATACTGTCGAAAAATAATTCGCTGTCCCAGCTTGAATTGATAGTTCCTGGCACTTTATATCGATGATTCGATAACTAATGTAAACAAAAAAAGCCGAGTGAAATCTCGGCCTTTCTCAATATCCGCCAAATTCATAGAACTCATCCCAAAACCTGTTTTGTTACGAGATTGAGCGAAAATTTCGTGGACAAGGCCGGAGGTGGAAAAGGCTCGGAGGCGTGCTTCAAGCACGTTGAGAACCTTTTTCGCCGACAACGCAGATCCACGGAATTTGCAGCAAATCGCAGTAGGAAGAGGTTTTGGGATGAGTTCTAATAAAATCGATATTAAACCGCCCTGTCAGCCATAAACTTCGCTGTCTCAATCAGAGCTTCTTTAGCCTCATTGTCTTCGAAATCGCCCAAAGCACGAATCGCCTTTTCGACAAAATCTCCCGCCTTAGCACGTGCATATTCCAGAGAACCGCAGCGTTCCAATAACTCCACAAAACGACCCCCGTCCTGTCCGGTCTTTTTTCCCTTAAGATACGAATTTATCACCACATCTTTCTCTGTTTTATCGACAGTTTTAAGTAAATGTATCAAGGCCAGGGTCAATTTACACTGGTTAAGGTCGTTACCTGAGTTTTTGCCTGTCACTTTTTCATCGCCGGAGATATCGAGCAAATCATCGGTGATTTGAAATGCAATACCGGCATTCAGACCAAATTCGGATAACGACCGAACCTGCGGCTCTTCCGCCCCGGCTAAAACAGCACCGATAGAACAACAGACACTGAAAAGAACGGCACTTTTTTCGGTGATGACATCGATATATTCCGACTCGCTCAATTGCCAATTCCGCCTTTGTATTATCTGCTTCAGCTCACCTTCACAAAGCCTGACTGCAGCATCAGCAATAACCTTAGTCAGCTCCGGTTTAATTTCGGCACACAACTTAAAGACCCTGCTTAACAAAAAATCGCCCATTAAAACAGCATACTCGTTGCCCCAAATGCTATTGATAGTGGGCTGTCCCCGCCGTCTCTGACCCTGATCTATAACATCATCGTGAAAAAGTGTCGCATTGTGAACCAGTTCAATGATCGCAGCAATGCGAATATGCTCGTCGGTTATATTACCGCAGCAGGAACCAGCGAGTAAAACCAGACCGGGTCGAATCATTTTGCCGCTGCGGCTGCGTACATATTCGAATAACCGGTCCATATCAGCAACCGTTCGCTTCTGTCCGGACCGGTTCCGTCCTGTCAAATCAACAATACGGCTGGTTAGCTGAGTGTTTATCAATCCTCTAACCTGATTTAACCGGTTCTTAATATGTCTGAAAGCTGGAATTTCAAAGTCCGGCAGAGAAGCCGAAATATCGATATGTGCCGGTTGTTGCATAGCACCTGGCTGATACCCGATAGCGGTCGCATTTGTATCGGTTATCAGCTATTTCTCCTTTCCGTGGGCATATTTGAAGAACCTGTCTCTGAGTAATTGAGTAATCGGGCCGGGTTTGCCGTCGTTGATAATTCTGCCGTCAATCTCGACAATGCCGATCACCTCGGCAGCGGTTCCCGTAAGGAATAATTCATCGCAAACATACAAATCGAATCTTGTCAGATTTTTCTCAACTACCCTGAGATTTTCCGCTTCGGCCAATTTAATAACGACCCTTCGTGTAATTCCTCCCAGGGCACCGGCCTCAGCAGGCGGGGCATAAATTACGCCTTCTTTTACGATAAAAACATTGTCGCCGGTCGCCTCGGCAACATACCCCTCGTGGTTATACATCACCGCCTCTGGAACATTGTTGTCCAGGGCCTCGATCTTGGCCAGGATATTATTGAGATAATTCAAACTCTTGACCTGGGGCGGAATGGCCAGAGGATGATTGCGAACTGTTGTCGCACTGATTACTTTCATCCCCTTTTCATAAAGCTCCTCAGGATAAAGCTGAATTTTATCTGCTATAATGATAATACAGCTATTCTCACAGATAAACGGATTCAATCCGAGAGTTCCAATTCCCCGCGTAACAACTAATCTGATGTAACCGTTGGTTATGCCGTTGGCCTTAACCGTTTCCTGCATCGCGTTCGCAAGTTCGCCCTGGCTGAGCCGAATCGGCAAACGAATCGCCCTGGCGGACTCATAAAGCCTTTTGATATGGGCATCCATTTCGAAAATCCTGCCGTCATATACACGGATACCCTCAAAAACTCCATCACCATAAAGCAAACCATGGTCAAAAACGGATATTTTTGCATCTTCACGCTCAACAAGCCTGCCATCAAGCCAAATCTTCGAACCCATACAGTTACCCTTTATACCATTTAACTTTTTGTGCCCTTGCTATTATGCACAATTTTACCATCTACCAACGTTACTATTCGGCCGGCTCTTTGTGCAATCCTGTCGTCGTGAGTTACCATCACAATCGTCTGGCCGGCCAGGTTCAGTTTTTCAAGGACATCTAAGATACTGTTTCCCGTCACAGAGTCAAGATTTCCTGTCGGTTCATCCGCCAAAAGCAGTTGCGGCTCATTCATTAAAGCCCTGCCAATCGCCACTCTCTGTCTTTCTCCGCCGGACAACTGATAGGGCTTATGTCTGGCCCGCTCAGATAGACCAAGCTGCTTTAGTAGCTCTGCGGCACGGTTTTTGGCCCATTTTCGGCATAAAAACCAGCCAGGAACGCTTCTACCGGCCATAACCGGTAGATAAACATTCTCCAGCACATTTAATTCGTCCAATAGGTGATAGAACTGAAATACAAATCCGACCTTTTTATTGCGAAATCGGTTCAATTCCCCTGCACCGAACCGGCTCAATTCCCGCCCGGCAAAGGCAACTGTGCCGCTATCCGGCACATCCAACGCTCCCAATATATGTAAAAGCGTACTTTTGCCGCTGCCGGAAGCCCCGATTATCGCGATAAACTCACCTTTTTTAACAGCCAGGTCGGCACCTGTGAGCACTTTGACTTTCGTCGCACCCATTTTGTAAGTTTTTTTCAATCCTTCAGCTTTTAATAAAACATCATTCGTCATAATTTTTTACTCATACTTTACAAGTGTCTAAAATGCCTAAAGTGACACGTATGTGTCATCCTGAGGCGGAGCCGAAGGATATGGCCGGCGAAGGAGAGATTCTTCGCTTCGCTCAGAATAGCAGCTTTGCTGTCACTTTAGTCACTTATCACTTTACATTTTTTACAATTGATTAACCTGCAAAGTTTCTGCGGGCTTTCGCCTTGCCGCCTGCCAGCTCGGCACAAACGCTCCTATCAAACAGACAAAAATCGCCGAAAGTGCAATTATTAAAAGGACACTAATTTCCACTTGATTCGGAATATCACCAATGGCAAAAATGGTCCTGTCCCATAGTTGAAAATTAAATTTCTCGAAAAGCCAGTTTTCTATCCGATTGATATTCAACAAAAACAACCAGCCGATAAACAAGCCGACGCCGGAACCTAAAAGTCCCACCAAAAAAGCAAAACCACCGAATAATTCGAGAATACCAAAGCCTGAAACGCCGATACTTTTCAATATCCCGATGTCTTTACTCTTATGACTGATAATCATATAAAATACAACCAAAATAATAAAAACCGTCGTAATAGCAACAAATCCAAACATCACTATCAACTCAGTTTGTTCATTTTCCATTGGCGCAATGGATTCACGCCTGTACTGCTTCCAGCTTTGGACGGAAACGGTCTCTAATAAATACGCCTGTGATTGGTCGGCCATTTCCTTTTTATATTTCCGCCATAATGTTTGGATTTTTTCACAACCGGCCGGAATTTTTACATTCTGTTTGAACTTTATATGTATCCAGGAAGTTCTTTTTGTTGGTCCTGCCATGCCGCAAAGCATTTGTATCTGTTCGAAAGGCAGGTAAATCAACGCGCCGTCAATTCTGGGCAAACCGCTGCTCGAACTGTCGGTATAGTAGAATGTTTTTGTATTAACCAGATCGGTACCGGCCTGAGCTAAAGCGCCTTTTGCAGTCAATGGAAAACAGCTTATGGAAAAGCCCTTCCGGGAAAGGCCGGCCCAGCCGAGATATTTATTCTCAATTTCCTGAGCCAATAAGTCACCTAAGACACATCCGGGCAGATTAGGGTCATACACAAGTTCAAACGTCCTGGAAACATCTTTTTTATGTTTATCCAGCGTATCTCCAAAACCTGTCGCCTTACTATGCTTGACAGGATCGATACCCATAATTTCAAGTCCGAAGTCCTGTCTCGAACCTCTGATTCTCACCAAGGCAAAACTTTTAATGACCGGCGATACGGCCTCGACGTAATCCTGCTGTTGAAGTATTTTTACAAAATCCTCATAGTAAGCAAATCCCACCAGCGATTCGGTCCCAACGACGCAATCTCCAACAAGGCGGTGATTTTTTTGCTCGAAGTCATTCACAAGTCCCGTCATTACGGTCATCACAACGACAACAATAAAGACGCAAAGTGCGACCGCCAGTACCGCAAAATAGGTTATCCGGCGTTTTAACAAATATCTAAAAGCAAGTAAAATTTTATACATTAGCTATTCGTATCTTAGAATCTTAACCGGTTTCGTTCGCGAAGCCACTATAGCTGGTATAACCGCGCCGACTGCGGCGGCGACAATTGCAAATAATACAATCGGCAAAGCCGATGACCAGTCAACTTCGTTAGGTATCTTGCTGAATAAATATACGCTGGACCTCCAGAGTTTTAGTCCGAAGATTATCCCGATCCACTCTTCGATTGTATTTATATTCGTCGTAATAATATATCCCAGAACAACTCCTATGCCCGAGCCTACCGCTCCGACACATCCGCCGAAACCAATAAAAATAAAAGCCACCGAACTGCTTGACAAACCGCAACTTTTTATCACTGCGATATCCTTCTGTTTTAATCTGACTATTAAGCTGAATATACAAAATATCAGCAGTACGACACTGAAGCTTACAATACCGAATATCACCAGCAACACATTCATTTGCATCTGATATGCAGCGATGAATCGACTTTGCAACTGTCTGGAAGTTTCGATTCCCGCATCCTGTAAAAGAAATGGATCTGCCCCTAACTGCTCTTCAACGAAAGTGCGCCATACTCCACGAATCACGGCAAGTGCAACATCAGTATCATCCTTATCCGAGAGTTTAATATTTATCTGCTGTGCTTTCGGTAAAGTATCATTGGGATATAATATTTTACTTAATTTATCCACCGGCATATAAATACAACCATTATCGAACTGATAGACTCCCGTTTCGACAACATCCGCAATAGTCAACTTAACCACATCTCTATTGACGTCCGGCCTGGTAGTATCATCTGCACTTTTTGAAGATACAGTACCTGTTGTCAGGACGACTTGTCGGCCGAGCATCTTTTTAGCCGCACCGTAATCATATTCATCCGTCTTCTCGTCCGGTTTACCCAATACACCAATACCTACAAAGGCACCGATATCATTCGGAGAATCAGGGACATTAAAAGACGGCTCAACCGGCAAGGCTTTTTGTTCGAGTAAAAACCGGTCAAAACCTACTACCTTCGCACGCCTGTCAGGCTCAATCCCCCAGATTTCCACGGCCCTGACGTCACCTTTATCCAGATGCAGCAAGCCGGCTCCATATATTATTGCAGTTGCGGAATCCACCTGTTCGGTTTGCTCCAGACGTTCAATGAGCTGGTCATATTTGGGTATCGCCTCAGATGGCTGAAGAACTACATCTCCTACCGCTATAACCGCAGCTTCCTGGAAGGTATCAATGAAACCGGTAAACAGACTGGCAACAACAACCAATAATGACACAGACAAGGCAACCGCCGCAATACTTAAAAATACAATCCTTTTCTTGCGCAGGTATCGGAGCCATAAAAGTAGTTTAAGCATTCCATGCTCACTTTATACTACATGAGAATAAGAAACAATAAATCGTGTATTTCGTTTATTGTTTGCGATGCTCGTTTCGTCCGAAGTTTTTCGTTTATCGCAACCGTAAAACGAAACCTTTTCTTTCTTAAATGCAAGGTTAATATCTTTGTTACATGGCGTCTTTATGGTCCTTTGCCAAGAGGCCTAAGAAGTGGAAACAACACAACATCACGAATACTTGCGGCACCGGTCAGCACCATGACAAGTCTGTCAATCCCGATACCCAGCCCGCCGGCAGACGGCATACCGTATTTCAATGCCGTGACAAAATCCCTGTCCATTGTTGCCATCGATTCTTCCTGGCCGCGAAGCTGTAACCTGAAATTCTCTTCCTGAACAACCGGATCGTTCAATTCCGTATAGGCGTTGGCCAGCTCCATCTTACCGATATACAATTCGAATCGCTCGGCATATCTCGGATTGTCTTTCTTACGCTTTGTCAAGGGACACAGCTCGGCGGGATAATCAATCACAAAAGTCGGATTTACCAGGTTACTTTCGACCGTGGCTTCGAATACTTCGTTGACAATTATCACATCGTCCATGTCCGCTTCATCGATTTCAAGCTCTCTCGCTTTCTTCCTGAGAGCATTCATATCATCGATATCGCAGCCGCTGTGTTCTTTCAACAAATCAGCGTATGCAACTTTCCGCCACGGCCCGGAGAAATCTATTGTCAAATCCGCGAACTGAACCTTTGTCTGGGGACAAAATTTTTCGACAAGTAAAGAAATAACCTGTTCCGTCAAATCCATCATAATATTGTAGTCGGCGTAAGCCTGATACAATTCGAGCATCGTAAATTCCGGATTATGCTGCCTGCTCAATCCCTCGTTGCGGAAGTTGCGGTTAATCTCGAAGACCTTTTCCATCCCGCCGACAAGCAGTCTCTTGAGAAACAATTCTGGTGCGATTCGTAAAAATAAATCAAGGTCCAGAGTATTGTGATGTGTTATAAACGGTTTGGCCGCCGCCCCACCGGCGATTGTCTGCATCATCGGCGTCTCTACTTCCAAAAATCCTCTGGACGTCAAAAACTCCCGGATGGTTTTGATAATAGCGCTGCGATCCTTGAATCGCTCCATAACTTCCGGATTGGCCCACAAATCCACATACCTTTGCCTGTATCGCTGATCTATATCCGCCAGGCCGTGAAATTTCTCCGGCGGCGGCAACAGACACTTGCTTAAAAGCTCAAGGTTGTCCGCCCATATTGTGATCTCGCCCGTTTTAGTTTTGCCCAACTGGCCGGAGGCTCCGATTATATCACCAAGCTCAAGCAGCTTGGCCAAAGTCCACTGCTCGGACAAAAGTTTCTTGCTCAGGCCGATCTGAATGGTGCCGCTGCGGTCTCGCAAAGTGATGAAAATGAGCTTGCCGATGTCCCTCAATAAAACAATCCTGCCGGCAGCCTTTGCCTGCAGGCTCTGGTCGTCCTCCTTATATTTACCACGAATATCCTTAGCCGACTCGACTCCGTCATATTTGCCGCCGTAAGGATCGATACCCAATTCTCTTATCTGGGACAGCTTTGACTGCCTTTGTTGTTCGAATTTACTTACATCCTCTGAATTCGTCAAATCCGTTTACCTCTGAAATGTTGTAACAAAAAACGCTGTACGTGACATTTATTGTGTATAAGGCCCACAAAATACACAATACGGAAATAAACACAAAGTTAAGAATCCGATTTTGCCAGCTCCAACGCTTCAGCCTGGACTAATTTACTCCTTACAACTAACAGACCAACCGCCAACTGCCGATCGGCTTCGAGAGTTTCCTCAATTGTATGCTTTTTCACATCGTCTTTGGTTTCATCATGATCGGCTCTGACTAATACATCATTAGCCCTTTGGACATCAATCATTTTTTTAAGTTCCTCGCTGCTCAAATCAACAACAATATTAGGACCTACTCCCCAATCATTTCTGTCCTGTTTTTTCGCTTCTTCACGACTTTCAACTCTCTGGCCGGAAGGCAGGTGATAATACGCCATCGTATATTTCAATTGTGCCCCATCACCTATCTGGATTGTGACTCCCTGAACACTTCCCTTGCCATGAGTCCTTGTCCCGACTAAAATTGCACGTTCATGTGCTTTATCGGCCAATGCTCCGGCTACAATCTCGGAAGCACTGGCGGAGTTGGAATTAACCAGTATTACAAGAGGATAATTCGGGTGCGTCCCTCTCTTTTGAGCTTCCGCGTAAACCGGTAACCTGCCAAAGCCGGACTGCCTTGAGACGATCATTCCTTCATCGATGAATTTATTCGCCACATCGATGGCACTTTCCAGAAGTCCGCCCGAGTTGTACCGCAGATCTAAAATCAATCCCTTCAATCCTTTGTCTTCGAGTTCGTCTATCACTTCCTCCAAATCATCAGCCGATTCCGCGGAAAAACTCGTGAGCCGAACATAACCGATTTTATCTTCCGGATCAATCATGTACAGCCACTTGCCCGTGTCGGTCCTTTGCCAGCCGCGAATAGTCGGAACAACTATCTTGCCTCGAGTAATGACGATGTCATTAGTTCCTTCCTCACCCGGTCGCTTTATCGTCAATTTCACTTTCGTGCCCCTGGGGCCGGTAATTTTCCTCACCGCGCAAGTAAGAGTCATATCTTTGGTCTCAATCCCGTCAACAGCTTCTATCACGTCTCCTGCATCAAGACCCGATTTGTACGCCGGCGTGTCGGGCAAAAGACTCGAGACAGTCAACTGTCCCTTCGGCTTGGATATCTCTATCCCGATACCCGAAAACTCATTGGTCATTAACTTTTCAAATTCCTGAACCTGCCTCGGCCAGACGATTATAGTATAACTGTCGAGCGCCGACAGGGCCGCTTCCGAAAAGTGTGCAATCAATAAAGGCTGCGGTAAATCAACGGTCGTTTCATTCAATTTAAGAATCTTCTCAAAAACATTCAGGAATCTATCTTTATTCATCCCGACGGAGTCTCGTTCTACTTCATCCTGCATAGCTTCCAGGGCCACCAACCAGGCGGATAGAGATTGTTTGTATCCATAACCGGTTTTTTGATTTTCATTCAAGATTTTAAAGTCATCCGGAGGGAATTCCATTACTTCCCCGAGCAATCTGCAGCGTTCCAGAGCCTTTGTCACTATTTCCTTATAATCAATCCTGCTGACGTAATGCAGATCCAGGTAATTAATCGTGCGAATAAATATCTTTTTATCGACTCCGTCGTAACGTTCCTCGGTAGTCTCACAGGGACTATCCTCCAGTGAAGCGGCAATAGTGGCTTTATCATAAATTTGCTGGGCATAATCCGAATAACCTTCGTTATTGGGGTCGATTACAACCAGCCAGGCGTAACAATTAACATACGCCTCCAGCCATTTGCCTTCCGCCTCGAAACCGGTGGCCTTATCTGTCGCTTTTTGCAAAACATCTTTTACAAACTCGTCCGAGAAAAGCTTTTCTTTCTGATTTTTATCGGCAAGCTCACTGACCTCGGCAACAGCAGCGAGTACCTCGGTAATATCATTTACATCGTTCACATCCGCTTCGGTTCGAAGCTTATCCAGACCGGTTAACCTTTCAGAGTAAGTTTTCTCCCGTTCCAGTTTCATCTGCTGATTTATATCCTGATACTCATCGATTATCCGGGACAACTGACGGGTGGCATTACCAAATCGTTGTGCGGAACTACCCGAATTCTGTTTAAACAGCTCATCCGCGGCATCGAATTTACCCTGACAAATCAAGTCACAGGCCTGATCGACAACACTGTATTCAACCGGAACATTTTCAGAAATCCCCACCACCGCTGCCATGCCTTTATCAGCAGACACGGTACCTGCAAGGGAGGCAAATACACATGTTACAGAAGAAAGTAATATGGCAGCCAACAATAAAACACCCACTAAACTTCGATTTTTATTCCTCATGTTTTTCATCTTATCTCAATCCGATATATAATTTAGTAAAATCCAGGTTGTTAAATATCAAAGATTCTAACAACAGAATCTCTGCGTATTTTTCAATTCATTCATACACATTCGGCAGCTTTTCCCGCACAGCCTAAAACGCGAAGCTTATGTCTTACCATCTCCCTAATAGCATCCCTGCCGGGCCCCAGGTACTTACGCGGATCGAACTCGGCAGGTTTTTCAGCAAATATCTGCCTTATTTTAGCCGTCAGGGCCATGCGAAGGTCCGTATCGATATTCACCTTGCACACACCCATCTTCGAAGCTTTGCTGATAGCTTCTTCCGGCACACCCATTGCATCGGGCATATTCCCGCCGTACTTATTGATAAGGTCCTTAAATTCTTTCAGAACGCTGCTTGCTCCGTGCATGACAAGGGGGAAATTCGGTAATCTTCTGCCAATCTCCTCCAGGATATCGAACGCCAGTTTCGGCTCTTTCTTAAATTTATAAGCCCCGTGGCTCGTCCCGATTGCAACCGCTAACGAGTCAACACCGGTTTTTTCCACGAATTCCTGAACCTGCTCCGGATCACAAATGTGCTTGCTGATATCGTCATGATCGACTCCGACAACGTCTTCCTCGATACCACCGAGCTGGCCCAGCTCGGCTTCGACAACTACGTCGTACTTGTGGGCGTAATCTACCACTTCCTTCGTAATGGCGATGTTTTCCTCGAAAGGCTTACTCGAAGCATCTATCATAATCGAGGTAAAACCGTCCTCGATAAATTCCTTGCATGTCTGAAAATTATCACCGTGGTCCAGATTAATTGAGATTGGAATGTCCGGATTTTCACGTACCGCTACATCAATCATCGCCTTAAGCCAACTATTACTGGCATATTTACGGGCCCCCCTGGAGACCTGCAGAATCAGCGGGGCTTTTTCCTCGGCTATCGCTTCGATAATCCCCTGAGTTATTTCCATGTTATTTACATTGAATGCACCGATAGCATAGCCGTTTTTATAGGCCATCTCGAACATTTTCCTGGTATTGACCAACGCCATATCTATCTCCTTTAAAATCTAATAACCAACGACTAATTTACCAAACACCAATAATGGGACCCCAAACGCTAAAAATTGCGTTTGGGAATCCAACTCTACTTCTCAGAAGCCGGCAGAACCTCCCAGCCCCATATATCTACTCGGTCCTATCGCGAAATCCGGCACACCCTGAGGCCACAGGCTAAATACAACCGCCTGCCTGTCAAGGGATTCATCCGTACTGAAAGTAACAGACCAATACAGCCTGTGATACCGCCTGATAAGCGTCAAATCGCTCCGGACTGTCGAACCATAGTCGAAATCGAACTGACCAGAATATACGAGAGTATAACGCGGGTCAAGAAGATAAGTAAATGCGAAAGTGACCGCATTTGAGCCTTTTTCTCCATAATTATTGTCGATTCTTCTCAAATATCTGCTTCCGATATAATAACTCAAATTAGGCCACCGCAAGCGCGAGAAACCTACATTATACTGCTGTATTACGCCGCTTTGCATATCGTAATTCATATCGGATAATATCGCCGTTGTATCTGTTATCCTCCAGATATAATCTGCCTCGAAATAATTACGTCTCGGTCCGAATATGGCACTGCCTCGCCTGTCCTGCAGCGGGATGGTGTTACTAAACCCATTGACCAGCGGTATAAACGGCTTATTCCAGATAAACTGATCCGCTCCCGCCGATGCGTCACCGGAATTATTTACCCAGGCCACATCCATATCAAGCCGCATCCAGTCAACCGTCCGTTCCTTCTGCCCTGAGCCGCGCTTGGTCTGGAGCCGTTGTGAAATACCTACGCTCAAAGTATCTCGTTGTTCGATAACCGAATCACTCTCGGTGTATCCCACTGCGGTAAAACTCGGTGCAATTATATGACGTAACTGGCTTAAATCCCACAACTTAGATTCAACATGGGGGAATACTTTCCAAAACGGCTGAGGCGATACGCGAATTCCCGCTTCACCGAACCAAACATCATCCTCACGAGCTGCCGTACCACCATCAAGCTCTCTGTAGAAACCCATGCCGTCTTCATAGGCCACCGTTCCGGCTACGAAAGGTACAACCTTTGTCCTGCCGAAAGTCATCGGCATATCGACCTCGTTTCTGGTCGTCATAAACGTGAAAAACTCCTGCGAACCAATCTGATTGCTGTCCGAAGCATAACGCTGACGGTATCGGCTTACCTGACTATCACTATAAAATGTAAGCTTATCGTCAAGAAATGACTGGCCAGTCCAGTGAAATTCCGTTGTAGGCAATTCCTCCAGCTCATTCATAAAGTCGTTCAAACGCACCTTGCCGAAAAAGGAAAGCCCCCAGTTATCCTCGATACGCTTCAAATGAACGAGAGTCTCCTGCTCCTTGTCCACGTTGAATTCATCCCGATAATAGCTTTCTATGAAATTCTTATCGGAGATGTAGCTTACCTCGGTTGTCAGTTGCCAGCTATAAGGCAAAAAATGCCTGTGCTGCCAGCGAAAACGACCACGAAGCTCACGCGGCGGCTCAAGATTTTTACGCGAACTGTTTCTGCCAAGCCGGTCTTCGCCGTTATCATTAATAATATAACCTAACATCCTCCCAAAATAATCGTTCCTTTCATATTCGGTCGCTACTCCACCGCCAATACCCCGATCGCCGTAATAATCCAAAGCCAACGTGCTGTCCGTACCTTCCGGCTCCGCTAATCCCAACAATCGTGCTAGGTACCACCGAGTTTCGATATACGTACCATAGGTATTGTCATTTCCGACGTGTACGCTTTTAATCGGAACGTCGGGTCTCTGCATATTACTTCGCATATACGGCAGATAAAAAATTGTCTTGTCATAATATTTCATACGCACATCACTCATTTGTACGTCGAAATCACTTTTCGAAACATCATCCTGCTGTCTTTCTATTGCGGTATTATCAGTTATGATGACACTCGGAGCATTAAGCGATATCTGAGGCAGGTAAAATTCGCTGGTCGTAAGTGTTATATTTTCGGCAGAAAATTTATTTGCCGCCAACTGCCGCAATTTTACCGCCCTAATGTAAACTGGAATCCCGCCGGTCACGTCGAAATTTCTCATTTCCGCATTTATAACAATTGCTTTTTCCTGCTCGAAATCGTAGTAAATCTCATCCGCCCGAATCGTTCGCCTACCTTCGGCCATCACAACATCGCCGGACAAATAAACAGCTTTAATCGCTCCGCGGGCAAAAAAACTGTCAAGTCCGCTTTTATCTCCCTGGCTTGTCTCAGCCTCTTCTTCCCTGCCCCCGTGTCTTCCGACGCGAGTCGGGGCGGCGGGCGGCAAAAATACAACTGCACTATCCGCGTGCAGTTCCAGCAAGCCGCCGTCTTCCTTTTTTTGCCAAAGATAAAATCTGCCAATTACTGTCCAGCTTTTTTCATCCTCATTCCACTCATAATCCAAAGGAGTTTCACCTGCGGGGGATAGATTTATTGGAGATTTGAAGTTCAAATCAAACTTTTGTGCTACTGACGTTGTTTGAGAAGGTTTTTCCGCAGGGGGCTGTGCTGTTACCTGCCGGTCAGCTTCGTTTTCAACTTCGATTGAAGATATCGTAATAGGCTGTTCGTTCAATTCATCTTGCAGCTTAACGGCCTCGGGTTCGGCCTCGGGGCTCGGTAATTCGATATCTACCGCCCGGATCAAATTATATGCCTTCGTGTAAAGCTCCAAACCGCGAGGGTCGGCAGATTCTTTTCTATCGGCTGATATCAAAACTTCACCGTTAACAAAAAAACGAACAACCATCTGCTTATCTTCCACCAAATTGCCGCCTGTTCCGGCTGTCTGCAGATGGCCGGATTTTTCGGCCGAAACATTGCCCTGCAGATATACTATTGCTTCATTATGAGAGTCTGCCAATTCCCCCGTCCCGGATGAGGGTGACAGTAGCCAAATTACCGCGTTATCACTGGAAAATTGCTGAGCACCAATCGACATCGAAAATTTACCCTCGAAAACGAGAATATGCTCACCGGTACTCAGTTTATAAGTGATAGCCTCGCGGCCCGTCAGGTGCAAATCATTTCCGGCAAAAGCCTCCCCCTTCTCACCGGATCTCCCTGCATTGTTTGCAGCAAAAGTATTTTCACAAATTAGCATAGCTAAAAAGGAAGATATTAAAATCTTGTTTAGCAATCCTGCTCTCATATTGCGTGTTTTCTCATCCTGAGCACTTGTCTCGGCGAAGCTTCGAACCGTAGCCGGATAAAATCCTATGCAAATTCATCGAGATTATAGCCGTTTATCAATGCAAAGCCAGTAAAAAGGGATTCCTGCTTGAATTATCCGGTGATTTCTGATAAAAAAAACCTTTATGAGACCCGTTTAATGGTTGCGGTTACGAAACTCGTTACGTAAAACGTAATACGTACTACGTAACGAATAACGCAACCCAAAAACGCGGTTCAGGTACTTTCAAAAATAATTCATTTTCCATAGCAGAACTACTGTTAAATATTAAGTGCCGGATACAAACGAGGCTACTCTATGGCTAAAGACGAATATTCGGAATACCAAAAAGCGAAAATTTCCAGTTATTACGCTAATCTCGATACGATCATGCTGGGCAAGCTCAGCAACCTGGTTAGCGAATTGTATCTGGTCGAAACAGAGCAAAAGGAGGAGCGGCTCTGGAAAAAGGCCCGCAAGGCTATGGAAAAGCTAAATATTCCGCAGGCAATCATCGATCATATCATGGAGCAACAGGACGTGGAAATTTTAGCCAAAAACCTCCAGGACTGGCTAAAAACCACTAAAGGCAAAAAATAAATTGCCCAGAGCTTGCCCCGAGTCTGTCGAAGGGGCGGCTACTCAGGGCTGCCCCTACTACAAATTTCCCTTTTTTACCGTAACAAATTTCCCTCTATAACGTCTAAATACATGGTATTCTTACAATCGTAACAGAGACGGAAATCGAGTTGGGAGGTCTTTTTTAAAAATGAGAGGCCATCTAAATGAACGCAGCAAAACATTTTGTGGCCGTAGATATGGACGATCTGCCCTCGATGCGTATTCATGGCCATATTTATTAAGGTCGCGATTTAAATCGACTCTTATGGTGTATTTAAGCTAACGTCTAAAATAATATATTTTTTCCTTAATACAAGGGCAGTCAATTTGATATAAATACAATAGTGAGATTTTGAGATTTATAAACAGGCATCTTCTGTTTTAGTTTTCCAAGGTTTTTTTTAAAAGGCGCAGAACAAAAAAAGGCCGAAGAAGCCGCAGATCGAGAACGAGCAGAGTCTTTTGTTTATTTTGAAGAATTAATGTAACGAATTCGTGCTTTTAGTGCCTCATCTATTATGTAGGTGAAATGCTTTTTTTACTTAATAAAAGATGTCCTTTTGCAAAAGAAACGGTCAAAAAAGATGCGCATTCAGAAAATAGGCCCAAAAAAACCGTTACACTTTCATGAAATATAGTACTTTAATAAATAGTGAGATTAAGGAGGCTCTCTGCTCAACAAAGATAGCAACTCTTCTTTGAGGCCCGAAAAATGGCAAACAGAACATATATTTGGCCTATTGTGGGAATTTTCATGATTTTATTAACAGCAGGTGTTCGATTTGCCTGTCGGGCTGAATGAGAATCCGTACTTGGTGGTATCGAGAAGTTCAAAATATAAGTTGATCAATAGAAACAACAGCAGGTGCAACTGGATTTGACGGTCATGACATTCACCTTTCTGCTGAAGTAGGAAAGTCGACCATGACGCTTGATCGTATAAGAGGTCTCGTGAAGTACAAGCAGGAGCTTGTTTCCGTGGCATTGCTTGCGATTGCAGTGCTATCGGGCGTTCTGACCGTGGCTAAGGTAACGGGCTTTTTCGTTGCTTTGGCCAAGGCGGAGAGCATCGTGAAGCAAGCGGTCACCCAGAGCAATTCAGATCCGAACGTCTTGAAAAACCTCACTGCCAAAGCCAACCCCCTTGTGGACGAATTGATGAAGAATAATCTTTTTTCACCACCCCCGCCCAGGGAGAACCCCGTGAAGGCCGTGCTGGGCATATTCGGAAACGAGGCATACATAAACGGTAAATGGTATAAGGTCGGCGCCAAAGTCGGGGACGCAAAGATTGTAGCCATTGACGCCGCTTCAGTTACAACCGAATGGGAGGGGAAGAAAGAAGCTTTTTACCCAATTGATGCTGAGGGCTCTTCGGCCTCGGGCGGCCCGAAGTCCGGACCTGAGAGACCGGCACCCAGGCCGGATGCAACAGAAGGAAAACGAGCCGATTTGATTGTCGTTCAATCCGAGGAACCGCCGACACGCAGTCCGAAAGAAGGAAGGCCCGGCATGAGAAGCGAACGCCAACTCTCTGATTTAGACACGGCTAAAATGAAAGAGAAAATGGAGAAGGTATTGAAGCGATGAGACCATATGTCGGATGAAGAAAAGCAAAAGGTTGAGGCTGCGTTCCGTTACAAATATGGATTCTTCTCCTCCCTAACGGGCGCAGCGGCCGGGATTCCGGTGGATGTGGCAGACAACGTAGCAGGCTGGATAACGGACAATAAGAGTGTTTTAAATTCATGTTGAGGTAAATAGTATGGAACGGTCAAAATCAATAATTTTAATATTGGTCGGCGTCGCAGCAGTGCTTGTCGTCTGGAGGATCGTTTTCTATCCGCCCGTGTCCGAACAGCCGGACAAACCCGGTGAAACCGCCGCAGCCGAGCCTAATAAGCCAATCGAGACAAGACAACCCAGTGATGCAAATGAGCCTATGGTGACCTTCGACGCAAATGAGCCAGACGGATCACCTGATGCTAACGAGCCCGAGAACGTGGTTGCCGAAGGCGACGGGTCGGA
>CAYSKI010000048.1:0-24097 GCA_964431695.1 uncultured Pirellulales bacterium
GGCGATGCGCCAAGCTCGTATGGAAGTGCATCGCATGACGTAGGCGGTTATCGTCTTGGGCAGTTGGTCGATGCGGAGAACGTCCCGTTGTTCTCCCCCAACGCTGACGGTGACGATCTTGACAACGTTAACGATGAAGACGGTGTAACCTTATTGTCCGATCTGGTGATTGGACAAACGGCTGCGGTGAAAGTCCAAACGACCTATGGGCCGGGTGGTCTAGGCGGGCCTCTTCAATCGGGCAGCATTGATGATTGCCATCCTGCCATCTGGATTGACTTCGACCGGGACGGCAGCTTTCAGGACCCTGCCGAACGCATCCCGGCATCGGCGGATTCCTATGTGGCAACGCCACAGGGCATCATTGTAACTCGGCCCTTCCAGGTTCCCGCAACAGCGGTTCCCGGCACTACTTTTATGCGCGTTCGAGCCTATCGCGGGTGGTTACCGATGGGCGCCTGCCCGCTATCGCCTACGGGACACTATGGCGAAGGAGAGGTCGAGGATTATGAGGTTGAGATCAAGCAGGAGGGCAATGTCTTGCCGCCCGGTGAAATCATTGGCGGAATCAAGTTTAACGACCTCAACGGCAATCACCAGCAGGACGTGGGTGAACCGGGCCTTGGCGGATGGACAATCTGGATAGACCTCGATGGAAATGGTGCCAAGGATGCCGGAGAAGAGACTCTGACGAATCCGGATGGCAGCTTCTACTTCGTAGTCCTGCCTGATGGTACATATACGGTTTACGAAGAGCTGCAAAACGGCTGGATTCAAACCTATCCAGAAGGAGCCGGCACACATACAATCCCTGTACAGGCCGGCCAGCAAACGCCCCCCATTATATTTGGCAACAAACAAAACCGCGATTACGGTGATGCACCCGCTAACTACCCCTCTGCCAGCCATGAGCTGGGTGGGCCATGGTTGGGCAGCATCCCGCCGGATGCCGAATCAGGTATGCAACCCAACCCGCCCGGCTTCGGAGATGATAATAACGGTATCGACGACGAAGATGGCGTGACATTCTTATGGGACCTGGTACCGGGGCAGTACGTTTCTGCAACATTTATCGACATGGATCCGAGTGGCCAGTATCATGTTATGGAAGGTTGGATTGATTTTAACCGAGATGGTTACTGGGACGATCAAACGGAGTTTATGGGTCAAACAGGTGGTGGAGGTGGCGGTATAGGGCATTCAATTTTAAGCATAAAAGTTCCGGCCGGAACCACACCCGGAAAGACCTATGCACGGTTTCGTATATGTAGAGTTCCAGATTTTTTTGTTCATATTAATCCCGACGGCGACTTAGGCCCGGGAGAGGTCGAAGACTATGAGGTCGAGATCGTAGCCGATGGTAATACACCGCCACCGGGCGGAATGGTTCAAGGGTATAAGTTTAATGACCTCAATGGCAACGGAATGTGGGATCCGAACGAACCACCCTTAGCCGGTTGGCCCATTTGGCTGGACGCCAATCAAAACGGCGTAGAAGATGCAAATGATTTATATACCCAGACTGGTACGAGTGGTAGTTTCCTGTTTGTCGGACTGGCTGAGGGAGATTATCTGCTTGGTGAAGTGCAACAGCCCGGCTGGACACAGAAAGCGCCGGCCAGTGGTACGTACACCGTGACGGCAGATCCGAATGTACCGAGCTGGGCTTTTCTGTTTGGCAATCAGCGGATAGGAGCAGGCTTGCCCTCCGATTGGGGGGACGCCCCTGACCCGAACTATCCGACGTTGCGAGCCAGTAACGGGGCATACCACGTGATTGTCCCCGGCATATTCTTAGGCGGAGGTGTAGATGCCGAACCTGATGGTCTGCCGTCCCCTGATGCACTGGGTGACGATAATAACGGCAGTAGTGATGAAGATGGCGTAACTTTCATCACACCGATGATACCCGGCCTACTGGCCGAAGTGGAAGTCGCTGCATCTTCGGCGGGATATCTGGATGCCTGGATAGATTTCGATACTGATGAAAGTTGGGCTGAAATTACTAATCAGATATTTATATCGGAACCTCTGACAAGCGGCAGCAATATTTTGCATTTCCATGTTCCTGAAGGAATAGCGATTGTTGATACTTATGCACGCTTTCGCTTCAGCTCCGCCGGAGGACTGTCTCCGGATGGATCCGCACAGGATGGCGAGGTCGAAGACTACCACATCCTGCTCGGTGAAAACGGCCCCGGCGTGCCGGGCGAAGAGGAATTGCCGCATATCAAATGGTCACAACCGGTGATAGAAATCGACCCGAACACGAATGTACCTCCGGTATTCTGCGGATGGAACGAGCCGGCACGCTCAACCGAGCAATCCGGCCAAGTCAAGCAGTGGCGCATGGATGCCGATGACTTCCGCTGTCTCGGACCCATTCCCATCACACGAATTCGATGGTGGGGTGGATATAAGGCCTGGACACAATCCGAACCACCGGAATCGCAGCCGGAAGGCTGGCATATAGGTTTCTGGGCAAACCAGGTCGAGGGTGTTACTCAGGACGAGTCGTATCCCGAACGTCTGGTATGGTCTTTGGAGATTCCCGCTGAACGAGTACATTTAGAACCTGTTGGTCTTGCGGAATTTCCGGAAAGCGTCCCTGAGATGTGTTTCTTCTGTGAAGTCATTCTGGAGCAGGAGGAGTGGTTCCATCAGGCGGAATTTGAAAGCAACGATGATGTCTTCTGGATAACTATCACGGCCATCTATCCTGCAGATGCACAGCAGGTGAACCAGTGGGGCTGGACAACACGGCCGCATGTTTGGGGCAATGGTGCCGTCATGCCGTCTATTATGGGCGATTGGCCGACATTCGACGAGCGTCTGTTCCCCGGCAGAATCTACCCGATAGAAAATTCACTATTGTGTGGACAGAATCAGGCCTATGACATGTGCTTCGAATTACTGACCGAACAACCATGGGTCAAGTGGGACCAGCCGTTTACCGGCATTCGCGAATGGCAGGATTACTCGGACGACAAGTCCATGACACTGGAGCAGGATGGCGACGAGTTACTTCTCTGGCGCCAGGTTGCCGACGACTGGCTCTGTGAAAGCCAGGCCCCTGTCGCTGCTATTGTCTGGAACGGTTCTTATATCGGCTACGGATACGAGGCCTGTAAATGCGACGAAATTCCTGAACCTCGCAAACCAGATTATTTCCTGCTTTCCATCCGGATAAATGCACCCGAAGTTAATACAGAAAGTGACAATTATCCCGGCGAAAAAATCTGGGAATTCGGGGCGGAAAACTACGATGAAGTCCTGGTCGGATATGACCAAAATCCGGATGGCGAACCAAATGAGCCGGTTTTCCATTATTCCGTCCGGCTGCCGGAAGACGCGTGGTTCCGGCAAGAGACGCCGGAAAGCATTTACTGGTTCAGCGTCGTAGCAGTATTCACGGAATCTTCCGGAGAGATTCCATACGACTGGGGCTGGACTAATCACAGTCACGGATTCGGGGGCCCCGCGATGTCTCTCGATAACGGTTCGGAGACAACATCTCAATGGCAGACACTGCTCGATTCGTCCGCCCGACCCGTTGATATGTCATTCAGACTCTTTACAACACCTGAACAACAGTCTCCGTCAGGTCAAGTCTATTACTCTAAATCTAACAATGACGGTTCGGGGTTTGAACCACGGGCACTAATAGAGGATGCTTCCGCTGAACCGGCTCCACGGATTAATCCGGCGATAGTCGTAGATGACCAGGGAATAATCCATGTGGTCTGGGAGGATTACAGAACGGATCCGGTTCTTGCCAATATCATGTATGCCAGGAGCAGAGATGGCGGACAGAACTTTGACCAGAGCGTCATGGTTGATGATGCAGTCACTGTTTCAACCCATCAGGCAAATCCGAAAATCGCCGTGGACAACGATGGTTTCATCCATATAGTCTGGGAGGATTACAGGCGAAATGCTCAACTTGGTGATATCTATTATGCACACAGCACCGACGGCGGTATGACATTTGGTGACGATGTGTGTGTCGATGACCTGATAACCATCACCAGCCGGCAAATCAATCCCGTAATAGCAATCGACAGCCTGAAGACTATTCATGTGGCGTGGGAAGATTACAGAGACAACGCCGAACTCGGAAATATCTACTATGCAAAGAGCACCGATGGAGGACTGACATTCGGTACTGATATACGTATCGACGATATCTTTACGGATACTACGCATCAGTGCAATCCGGCAATTGCGGTAGATCCTCTTGATATCGTTATCATCGCCTGGGAAGACTACAGGAATGCTTCACATTTGGGTGACATATACTGTGCACGGAGCACCGATGTCGGTGAAACTTTCCAAGAGAACCTGATGGTTGAAGATCCTGTTACTATTACACACCGTCAAATACGTCCCGCCGTAGCTGTGGACGATCTGGGAATTGTCTATATAGTGTGGGAAGATTATAGGGACAATACGGAATCAGGAAACATATATTGTTCAAGAAGCACGGATAGCGGCAAGACATTCGAGAATGATGTCATGGTTGATGATGCAATCACTATATCGACCCACCAGGCAAAACCGGCCATAGCAACAGCCGGACAGGGACTCGTGCATATCGTATGGGAGGACTATCGAGATCAGTCTGGGCAAGCCAACATCTACTATTCAATGAGTTCGGATGAGGGCAAGGCATTCGGCGAAGATTTGATTGTGAATCAATCCGGCACTCCAGCATCTTCCCGACTCAATCCGGCGATAGCTGTGGATAATCTTGGTGTCGTGCATCTCGTCTGGCAGGAATAGATTATCTGCTGCGCGAGCTTATGAAACTATCCCGAGTGTGTTATTGGGACGTGGGATGCTGCCGGCGGAAGAAGACCGGCGATAAATATATATTGGAAAAGATATGAGGATTGGATAAACTCTCTCAATCACACGCTTAATTTAACAATACTACCGGAGTTTTTTTCGCCTTCGCAGCCGGTCAACAAGACCGGCGCCAAGACCACATAACAAAACAGCACTTGGGGCGGGAGCCGCAGCAGTTAGTCCCGAGACGTTATCATATCCGATCGGTCCAATCAGAGTCGCAGCGCCAGTTCCCGGATTGAGTGTGTACAGAGCATCGTCAAGAACAGCATAAAGTGTGCCGTCGGAAAAGAACGTAAGTCCTCCCAGAAGTGTTTGACTTGTCAGACCGGTTGGTCCTACAAAGACTGTTTCGGCATTCGCGGGATTTATTGTATATAGATCATACGATATCTGGTTCAGACCATACAGGATATCATCCGAATTGAAATCGAGTCCATCCATACAAAAATCCAAAGTGCCGATCATAGTCGAATCCGGAACAGTCAGATCAAAACTCCATAACATCCCGGTAGGTATAAAGCTTCGAGCCAGAAAACCAGTGCCGTCGCGGCGGAATGTGATACTTCCTTCTCCAACAATAGCAATTCCGATATCAATGGTCGCCAGAGTGTGTGCGGTTAACGGATCCAGTTGTTGCAGCCGATTTGCGTTCTGGTCAAACGTATAAATTGCTTCACCTCGATCTGCAAGACCAATGCCGCCCATTGTCGTCTCTAACAGACCAATGAGTGTTCCGGAGCCTGTAACGGGATTAAGGGAAAGCAGCTCGTCATCCATTGTTATCGCATACAAAAAATCTCCCCTAACCAAACCTGCACTTAGCAGGACCGGCACCGTTACCGAAAAGATGAGCCGTTTTATGTCTATAGATTTTTTCACTTCAATAAGGCATTAGGTGATAAATGAACCGTATATTATCTTTCAAATAGAATACACAAAAAACAATCTATGCGTGAAACCTGTCGGTTAATGGCTGAATATTCCTCCTCTTTCACACGTTGTATCACCCTCCAATAATTTCCCTTACCACAACCCTGTTAAGTCAGTTGCCCGGAAACTTCATAAAATTATATGATAAATTCGAACAATTTCCCTGAATAACTATCCGGCTTTGTCCGCATACTGATAATCGATGAATTATGTTACTGTCAAGGATAATATCTGGAAATTCCATATTTGACATAATTAACAACAAAACATTGCAACCTAAAGCGTAACACAGGCTCAGAATTCTATTTTCAAGCTGTTCTGAAATACTTCCCGCACAAAAAAGTCCAAAATAATGGGAAACAAATCCATCAAAAGGAACTATCGAATATAATAGCACGTATTAGCTGGAAAGCTCTTTTGTATGATTTTATTAAGAATGAAATATCTGAATCTATTGCATAGAGAACCAGCCTCAGGTATCCTTATGAACGATTAAATCTCTAATATCAGTAAAAAGGTCGTGTTTACGGAGTTATTTGCTATGAACCTATTTGAGTATTTCAAGAATGCACAAGGCACCGGTATTTTGGCAACGGCCGATTCCGACGGCATGGTGGATATTGCCATTTATGCCAGACCGGAAGTTGTCGATGAATCAACCATTGCGTTTATCATGCGGGAACGTCTGAGTCACCAAAATCTCAAATCCAATCCCCATGCCGCATATATGTTCATTGAAAAAGGTCGGGAGTATTCCGGCAAAAGATTGTATCTGACCAAGATTCGGGAGGAAACAAATACATCCTTAGTTGGTAATTTTATCAAAAAACAGCCGGAGATTAGTCCGGCCGACGATGATTCAAATAAATACCTTGTATTTTTTAATGTGGAAAATATCCGGCCTCTTGTGGGGCAGAAAAAATGACCATACAGAGAACGGATACTCCTCAAAAGAACAAGCATTTACCATTACAAACTTAATTCGATTCTGATTGATATTCCTCGCTTTTATGCCGGATAATCTTGCCGTCAATCATATAAATGACATCCTCTGCAATGTTAGTGGCGTGGTCGGCTATTCTTTCCAGGTGTCGAGAGACAGACAAAAGATGGATTAAAGAAGCTATTTTGTCGGGTTCTTTCTGAATCGCTTCCTGAATTTTAAGGTACATCTGGCGATTGATACTGTCAACTTCGTCATCGTCAATACATACTTCATGAGCCAGCCCAGAACTCAGGTTCACCAGCGCATCGAGACTCTTGTTGAGCATTGACTCGGTTTTCCTGCTCATCCGGGCGAAATCGAAAGCTACACTTACCGGTGGCACGGAGGCCAGAAAGACCGACCTTTCGGCGATATTCACCGCCAAATCACCTATACGCTCAAGATCGCTATTAATCTTTAATACGGCCACTATAAAACGAAGGTCAATAGCCACCGGCTGATGTAATGCAAGTATTTTCAAACAGTCTTCCTCCACCTCGACCTCGAAATCATCAATCTGAATATCATCATCGATTATTTTCTGGGCCAAAGCCGCATCTCTTTCCTCGATAGAGCGTATAGCCTCGTGAACCGTCTTTTCAACTCTTGCACCGAGTCCCAGGATTTTCTTCTTCAAATTCTCAATTTCACGCTGTAAGTGTTTAGGCATAATCCAATTCCTCTACATTTTAGTTCATGCTTCCATCGCATCAGCCGAATCTCCCGGTGACATAATCTTCGGTTTGCTTTTTGCGCGGATTTCGGAAAATCTTCGTTGTCGTATCGTATTCGATCAGCTCCCCAAGACAAAAAAAGGCCGTACGCTCACTTACCCTTGCGGCCTGCTGCATATTATGGGTAACAATCACTATTGTATAATTGCTTCGAAGGCCGTCGATCAGGTCCTCAATCTTGCCGGTGGCGATAGGATCCAAAGCAGAACAAGGCTCATCCATCAATAAGACATTCGGCCTCGTAGCCAGAGCCCTGGCGATACATAATCGCTGCTGCTGCCCGCCGGAAAAAGCCAGTGCCGACTTTTTCAAATCATCTTTCACCTCATCCCACAGTGCCGCCGCTCTCAGGCTTTCCTCCACGATTTGCTGTAATTTGCCGCGTTTTCTAATCCCCTGCAATCTCGGCCCGTACGCAACATTGTCGAAAATAGTCTTAGGAAACGGATTGGGCTTCTGAAAAACCATTCCGACCTGCTGTCGCAGATTGACCAGATTGATTTGCTTGTCGTAAATATCCTGGCCGTTCACGAACATCTTTCCTTCGACCCGGATATGCGGAATAAGGTCATTGATCCGGTTGATACTCCGCAGAAAAGTGCTTTTACCGCAGCCACTCGGCCCAATTATTGCCGTCACGGCACATGGAAAGATTTCCATTGAGATATTTTTGACTCCCATTTTAGAGCCGTAATAAAAACCGAAATTCTCAGCCTTTATCACCGAACACGCACAATCCTGTGCCGGCTTTGTTTCTTTCGTCGATTTATCCGCTT
Source organism: uncultured Pirellulales bacterium (assembly GCA_964431695.1). GTDB lineage: Bacteria > Planctomycetota > Phycisphaerae > Sedimentisphaerales > Anaerobacaceae > JAFGPS01. The sequence continues at coordinate 8,277 of CAYSKI010000048.1, forward strand.
TGTTCTCCTTCAACCCCTGCATAACCTCCACATGACCATTATGTTCTTCCGTGGCTTTTTCTGATAACGACAACATCTTATCATTCCTCTTGAGCATTACAAATATTTTCTCCCGGCTACGGTCTCACTGACCTTTCAATCGCTTAAATACCCTCGAACGCAGGATAATCGCCAGGGCATTTAGAACCAGGATCAACAAAATAAGTGTCACAACCATCCCGAACTGATTATGCGGCACCTGGGCGGAGAGTTTATCTCCGACCGCCATGTCCCAGCTTCCGTAAGAAAGAGTTCGGGTCGTTTGAAAAATCGATTTCGGTACAGGTCCCACCGTTATTCCCGCGGTAAATAAAATCGGCGCGGTTTCCCCCGCTACTCTGCTCAGACTCAATATAACTCCTGTTAATATCCCCGGCAGAGCCGCCGGCAACGTTACGGCCATAAAAGTCCTGAAACCGCTGGCACCAAGGGCCAACGATGCCTCCTTATAAGTTTGTGGGACCGTACGAATCGCCTCTTCACTCGAACGTATCATCACCGGCAGTGTCAGCACGGCAAGAGTCATCGAACCGGCAAGAATACAGGGTTTTGAAGGTCCGCCGAACAGAGGGATAAAAAACAACACAAAAAAGGCAAGGCCAAATAAACCAAAAACAATACTGGGAACACCCGCCAGCGTATTGATACACATACGGATAATCCTGATGACCGGGCCTTCACGAGTACATTCGGTAAGATACGCGGCACTAACTACTCCGAACGGGACGACGAAAATCATGCTCAAAAGAGTCAACATCAATGTGCCTAAAATTTCCGGCCCTATCCCGCCGAAATAATGCCCCGGTGTTCCGTCGTCGAGGAAATATCGCCAGTAAAGAGTCAATTTCGGTCGAAGCATTTTTTTAAGATTACTGTCGATATATCCAAATAACGGCTCCAATTCGGTACCGGCAAATTGTTCTTTTCGAGAAAATTCTTTTCTCACCAAAGAGACGCTTGATTCCTGTTCAATCCATCTCTCTTTCCAATGTAACCTGTGCAGCAGCTTTTTCGCCTGATCCCACCGAGTTGCGCCATATCTGAACTGAGCTAAAGCTGGAGGATCTTCATCCGGCCCCGGACCAAGCAGCTCTTTTATAATTTGCTCCAGCTCGGCAAGCTCATGGGCGTATTCCTCCCTTCTATCTAAATCAGTTTCGGCTGCCGCTTTCTGATATTGCCTCGCCAATTGAAAAAAGTCTTCCGCAGCCGTTCCTTTGAAACGCTCATCGTTTTCAAATTGCAAAACATATTCGACATCCTGGCGTATTTGTTCGATACTACTGCTTGAAAACGCCTCTGAAAGCCTGTCACGAATATCCCGGCTAAGCGAACGCAGGGCCGTATATTGCTCACGAGGTAATTCTTTACGGCGAAGCTCATCTCCGAAATTTCGATAGATATCTTTCGCCCGGTCGGTGAGCCGCTCGGCATCGACGCCACTTTTGAATTGATCGATCAGCTCATATACATTCGCCCGCACTTTTTCGGCCTGATCGATTTGGGCCCGAACCTGAATCGCTTCACCATGCCCGAATTCAGCCAACTGCATTTTACGGAATTCCACAGTCCCTTTGAAAAATACCGCACCCAATCCGCGATGAAACATGGGGCCAAGAATAACACACAACACAACGACGAGAGACAAAACAGCAAAACCGGTCGTCACTGTGAAAACCTTATCGAATATAGTACGAAAATTCGTTTTCATTTATGACTTTCCCAAAGATCTTTTCGCTCTCGTCAGAAAATATTCACTCACGAGATTCAACATTAAAGTCATTACAAGAAGTAAAAGCCCGATTGCAAAAAGCGCCCTATAATGTTCGGAGCCTTTCACCGTCTCGCCCATCTCACCGGCAATCGTCGCCGTCATTGTTCGGACGGACTGGGAAAGGTCCCACCACGGGTGCGGGATCTGGCTGGCGTTGCCCGATGCCATCCAGACTACCATCGTTTCCCCGATTGCCCTCATCATACCCAAAACAATGGCGGCAATAATCCCACTGTGTGCGGCGGGGATTACCACCTTGAACATTGTCTCAACCCGTGTGGCTCCAAGCCCATACGATGCTTCCCTCAATTCTCTTCCCGTCGCTGAAATTGAATCTTCGGCCACACTGATTATCGTCGGCAGCGCCATAATCGAAAGCAACAGGGACGCATTCAAAGCATTCGTACCAGTGGAAAAACCCAAATACTTTTGTAGCCACGGCGCCAGAACCAAAACAGCAAAGAAACCGTAAGCTACCGATGGAATCGCCGCCAGGATTTCAATAACAGGTTTAATAATATTTCTGACCCGAAACGGCACAATGTCACTCAGGAAAACAGCCGCCAGAACACCTATCGGTACCGAGAATACCAGTGCTGCCGCCGTAACATAGACCGAACCGACAATTAGCGCAAGCGTACCGAATTCCGGCTGTACATCATGTTCGGGATACCAGGCCGTACTGGTCAGAAATTCAACTAAACTAAATTGTCCCAGAAATGGAAATGCTTCTAAAATTACGAACAGAAAAATCAGAAAGACAGCAAAAACCGAAGTACAGGTCAAAATAAAAAGGGCCAGCCGACCAAGGTGCCTGAACAAAAAGCCCTTGATGTCCTGCCCAAACGTAAGCACAAGCGGCTGCGCGAATCCGGCCGCTTGTTGTACTGACTGTTCGGTTCTGCTGTTGTTCATTATTATTGTTACATCTCAAAAAGACTCAAAATATCAATAGTCTGTTACCGGGACAAAACCTTTGTCTTCCACTACTTCCTGCCCTTCTTCGGTCAGATGAAATGTAACAAACTTATGGGCCATGGAACCAAGGGTCGGATAGCCGTTTGTAAACATAAACAAAGGCCTCGATACCGGATATTTACCGCTGAGAATAGTCTGCCTTGATGGTTTAATCCCGTCAAGAGTTATAGCTTTGACGCCCGTTTGAACAAAACCGTAACCTACGTAACCGATTGCTCCTCGCGTGTTTTGGACCCGGGCAAAGGCCTGGGGATTCGAAGTGACGTATTCGACGCTCGATGCCATTTTCTTTTTATTCATAATAAAACTGTCAAAGGTGTCATATGTCCCGGACTCCGTATCACGGCTGATTACCACGATTGGAATGTCCGGACCGCCAAGTGCTTTCCAGTTCCGGATTTTACCTAAGTAAATATCCCGTACCTGCTCGGAACTCAGAGTTGAAATCGGATTAGAAGGATGAACCACGATACAAACGCCATCCATCGCGACCACATGAGCCACCGGAAATACGCCCTTGGCAACAGCATCTTTGAATTCCCGGTCCTTCATAAACCGGCTCATAGTAGCAATATCGCATCGGCTGTCGATGAGCGCCGCCGCTCCCGTACCGCTACCACTTTTATTGACTGTTATCGTAACATCCGGATACATTTTTTTGAACACTTCGGCAAAACCGTCGGCAATAGGCCCCACCGTCGTTGAACCTTCGATATGAAGCTTCTGAGCGACTGCGACATTGCTCGATATTACTAAAGCCAGCATCATTAATCCACTTAAGATTATTTTCTTCATCATCTTTTCCTTTCACAAACCTACCTAAAATTTATACAAACAAAGTGTTAGTTTTATGTTAATATCATGTTAATTATATGTTAGGCAATTATTAGAAATCGAATTGAAGCCTGATCATAAATATATTCGCCTGGCCTATTCTATCCTTGTCCGCATGGATATAATCCCACATGATTTTAGTGTTAGGATTTAAGTACCAGTTCAAACCTGCTGTTATATTATCCAGCTCGCCGCCGGTAATACTGCCGTCGTTAAGGTCAAGCTCCGAATATCTTGCCTTAACTTCCCAGGCGCCGCAACCACCGCCCGAACTGTAATTTTTCTTCGGCTTTGTCCGGCTAAATGCCGCTTCACTTGTTTTATAGCTGCGATTTTCACCAGTCAGGAAGTAGCTGGCCTGGATATAATAGCCATCAAACCTGACATCGGAACCGGTAAATCTACCGGCATCGGCTGTGATATACTCACTCTGAAGGGAGAACGGCCCGTTCACCCAGGCCGCTTCCAGACCTAAAAGATCCACACGGTCGCCGGCAATAGAACCTGTATCCACAAAATCATCAGCCAGATGCGCTTCAGGTGATGCATCAAAACTGAAAGAATCATCAGGATTCCTGTGGCTGTATGCAGCTCCGACATGCAGCAGAGAAGCACCCTTATCCTTGTATATCGGCAGTGCCGTAATTCTACCTGTGACGTTGTAGCCACCGTCATCTCCACTATCTTCGCCGTAGTTGTCGGTATCTCTGAAAAGACCAATTGCCGTAGTTATTCGTTCATTTGAAGAAACATTGTGCAGCATGATACCAGTGTTTCGGCTTGGTGCAAAAGCATTCGGCAGCGCCCTTTCCAGGAAGGTGATGTATTTGCTGCTTGTCAATTCATCCAGACTGAATGGTTCTTTGAAATGTCCCATCCGAAGCGTGCCCAACGGAAAGTCGGTCAGGGCAAGGTATGCATCCTTGAAATCCGCATCGCCGCCTTCGAAATCAAGCTGCAGTTTATATTTCACGTTGTCATAAATCAGGCCTGAGAAATATATCCGTGCCCGCCTGAATTCAACTCCGTCCTCCTGCTCTCCCACATTTGACTTAATTGAGTCTTCTTCACTCGACCAAAACCAGTCGTTTTGTAACCGCCCGCCGATTTTGAGTTTGAAGCTTCCATCCTGCGAATTGAAGTTCAAGCCCTCCTTCCAGAATACTCGAAAGTCAGTCGGACTCGATTCAGCTTTTTGCTTTTCCTCTAATGTAGCTGTCCTGCCTTCTAAATCTGTGAGTTTCTGTTTGATCTCACCAAGCTCACTGGAGCCGGCCTGTGCGGCAGACAACCTGCAAAAAAGGACAGCGATACCCGCCATCAACAAAATCCCTTTCCTCATTTTTTCCTTTCTCATTTGTCAATCTCCAAAAATACCAATGAATTTATTGTTATCCCAAGTCCATCTTGAGAACCATTTTATCAAAGCAATTATTATCAGGGAATTGTTAGTTAAATGTCAGGCTTATGTTAAAATTACGTTAATATATTAGCCTGTGCAATTTTCCGCCATAATATCAGTTTTTCCCACGATTCTTATGATGAACTTATTTAAACTTCGCTTATGTAAAATATCTACCGATCCGGATTTATTCCTTTCTGTGAAAATTTTCGCAATTGAAACCAACAGATTGTAAATGCGATAAAGCAAATAGGAGATACCAATCCAGCATATTATGTCGTTCAAAATCTCAGACATAGACTAATCCTCTCGATACAATCTTTTTGAAAGCGGTAAAATTGTCTTTCAAACATTTCTTCTCTTTAAATAAAAAGCCTTTTACCGGGGTATTTTCCTGCAACCACAACAGCGTATTTTGAATTCTGTTTTCGATTGTTTGACAAAATAGGTAATAAACAGAATATTTTGTATTTGTTCCATTTGTCTTTATCCTTTGCGAAACAGCTCAAAATATCTTTTGCTCAATGTATATACTGGGAGATTGTTAGAAATATATGAGCGCTCTATTAGAAATAAGTTAATTTTAGAATGAATTATGGTTTGTTTTATTCCGCAGGCAGGTAGATAGTAAACGTACTGCGCTGTCCGAACGTGCTTTCGACCGTGACTTTCCCGCCATGAACCGCGGCAATATGTTTCACGATTGCCAGGCCCAGACCTGTTCCTCCCAACTTACGACTGCGGCTTTTATCGACGACATAAAAACGCTCGAATATCCGTTCATGATATTTTTTAGCTATGCCGCAACCGTTATCGCGAACCGACACAGTCACCATCCCGTCCTCCTTGCGCACGCGAATTTGTATACGACTCGCCGGTTCGCTGTACTTGATAGCATTGTCAACAAGATTCAATACCGCCTGTTCCAGTAAGGCCGCATTCATCTTTGCATGAATATCCTTATCGCAATCCAGATCAATTGTAATATTTTTTTCTTCGGCTTTGACCGAAGACAGTTCAATAACCGACACAAGAACAGGCCGAACAGATTTCTTTTCGAAAGCAATTTTCCTCTGTTCACTGCCTTCTTCCAAACTGGAAAGAGTAAGCAAGTCTTCGACAATCGCATTGAGCCTGTCGGAATGTCTTGCAATAATTCGAAGGAATCGTTCGGCTTCTTTCGGCTCTGTGATGGCGCCTTCCTGTAACGTCTCCACAAAACCTTTAATAGATGTGATGGGAGTTCTTAGCTCGTGCGAGACATTGGCAACGAAATCACGCCGGAGATTTTCCAAATGACGTATCCGGGTCATGTCACTTAGAACAATAACAGCCCCGCTCCTGTTGCCGTGACTGTCCGTCAGCCCGGCGCCGTCGAGCCGAACAATTCGTTCGGGCGGACCGGATAAAACAATATCGGTTTCACCCGGTACGGCTTCACTTAAAATATCCTGCACGTATTTTTGTAAATCCGGATTGCGGATTGTTTCCTCGACATTACGTCCCTGAGCTTTATCGGCGTCGATGCCGAGAAAACTCGCCGCCGCCTGATTAACACTTACAATATGACTGCTCGAATCGACCGCCAGGACGCCCTCGACCATGCTCGAAAGAATCGCTTCAGATTCGTTTCGTTGCTTGGTGATAGTCTCGAATCTTCTTTGCAACTGCCGAGCCATCTCATTCAATGAGTCGGCAAGCTCGGCCAGCTCAATCTGCTTCGGCACAGGGACACGCAGATCAAGCTCTCCTGATGCAAATCGCTGGGCGGTATCCCTCATTTGTTCGATCGGCCGGCTTATCTTCCGTGAAATAACAAGACTGAATCCCGCTGCTATAACGGCAATAATCAAAGTGCTCAGAAAAATTCTGTTATATATTTTCTTAAGCTCTCGATGGATTGCAGTCGCCGGGATGGCCGTCCGCACGACAGCCAAAATTTGTCCCTGTTCTTCTATCGGAATAGCCAGGTACATCATTTCCTCACCCAGGGTGCTGCTGAACCTCAAAGACCTGCCCATTCCTTTTTCGAGGGCATCTTTGAATTCGGGCCGGTCGCCGTGATTTTCCATCTTCTCCGAATCCTCATCGGAATCGGCGATGACCCGACCGTCCGGCAGAATGACGGTAATTCTCGTCGAGCTGTTCCGGCCTAATATTTTCGATAGCTCGTCGATTCCCCCGAAGTCCGGCTCTTTTAGCACGGGGAGAATCTGCTGTTTTACCAAGCCGGCCCTCGCTCGAAGGTCGCCTGCTACCTGGTTATTATAAAATTCCGGCAGTAACTGCGATAGGTACACGGTGATGATAGCCAATGCAGCGATAACAATCAGCAGGTACGCCGGATAAATCTGCCACAATAAACGCCTCTGAGACATCAATCAGTCCTTAAAACGGTAGCCGACTCCTCGAACTGTTTCTATATAACTGCCGCACGTGCCAAGTTTTTTACGAAGGGAGACGATTTGAACATCGACCGCCCTGTCCGTCACCAGATAATCGTCGCCGTGAACAGAATCTATAATCTGATATCGGGTAAAAACCAGACCGGGACGTTTGGCCAACGCATACAATATATTAAATTCCGTATAAGTAAGTGTCACCGGCTTTCCCTTGACAAGCACCTCGCGACGTGCCGGATGAATTGTTAAATCGCGTATTTTTATCGGGGGCCGTTCCAAATCCCGGCTGATGGTCCTGTGCAAAATCCGGCGAATTCTCGCCGTCAGCACCTTCGGACTGAATGGTTTTGTTACATAGTCGTCGGCTCCGAGTTCGAGACCGGTCACGATGTCCGATTCCTCCCCCTTGGCGGTAAGCATTATGATGGGGATACGCTCTGTTTTCACATCGGATTTTAACTTTTTACAGACCTCCAGACCGTCAATGCCGGGAAGCATCAAATCCAATATAATCAAATCCGGCGTTTTCCCTCTGGCTTTATCTATTGCCTCTTCGCCGGAGGTTGCAGTGATGATTTTATAACCGTTCTTATCGAGATTATACCTGACTAATTCGAGGACGTCTTCCTCGTCGTCAACAATTAAAATACTCTCATTCGCCATACGTTTATAACCTTAATATGGTCCGTTTATGACCATATTCAGATATTTATATTAGCATATTGTTAGGTTTGTGTTAAAGTTTTATAAACTTTTTTACTGTAACCTCCGGACCATGCCTCAACAACATACCAATTCGGCTTAAGAAACGGCAGCGTTTTGCCGGAGATTCGTCGTTGACTTTATGGCCACAACAACAGCTTAGCCCCCACAAGGGCCAGAAATACACCCACAAAAACGCGAAAGAACTTTTGTGGCAGCCTGTTTAAAAACCTCTTCGCTATATAGGCCGCCAGAAAGGAGACCGGGATGCAAACGATAAGAGCGTACAGCATATTTTCCCCCAGGCGAGTTCCTCCCCAGACGTATCGCGAGACGCGGGTCACATCAATAAATAATGCAATCATGCCGGAAGTAAAAATATATACTTCCTTGGGCAAATTGTATGCCGTAAGAAAAGCCCCACGAACGGCCCCGCCGACACCAAAGAAACCGGCAAAAAGTCCGGAGGCAAGGCCGCCGCAGACGGCCGTGCCTGATGTCTTTGGCAAGACCCATTTTCTTTTAACAAAAAGGAAAATGACATAGAGAATAAGGAACACCCCCAATATTCTTTCCAAAGGCAGGCCTCCGGCGTAAAACGATAGCGATGCTCCTAAATAACTGGCGACAATACCGGACAGCCCAAAGAACAGAATGAGTTTCCAGTCGAGCCCCCTTTTGAACAGGAGAATTTTCCAGACATCGCCGCATAGATGAATCGCCCCCACAAAAAGCAGCGAGACCGGCAGCGGCACAAAAAGAGTCAACACCGGAATCATAATCGTGGAAGTCCCGAATCCGGTCGCCGTCCCCACTCCGGCGGCAATCAGCGTCAATAAACAAAGTAATAATCCTTCAAACATATTCAGCTATCAATCCCTTCACTGTAAAGAAATTAGTTAACATCTTATTGACACAATTATTTCTTATTGGAGAATGGTTCGGCCACTATTTGGTATTCGTCTTCATAAACTATATAACCAAGTCGAGTGGTCTTTAGAATTTCTACAGGCACGTCGTGGGTATAGAGAATATCAGCCAGGTCTTGCATACGTTTGATCATCTCGTGTGCTGAAGGTTTGAACCAGCTGATTGCTTTGGCATATGCTGATCTTTTGCGTGACCGCGAGAAACGCTTTGGAGTAGGTAGATTCTTATCAAACCAACGGAATACCTGATCGGCTCTTTTGAGTTCTTCGAGTGTCAGTCGGCCCTCGTCCCGAAGTGTATAAACTGCCTGAAAGAATCCCTGGGGTTTTTGAGATATCTTATCATGTTTATTAATAACAAAACGGAGATACATATTCTGTGCCTAATGTTTTCCTTACTTCTTTTTCTTTTTTCTTGCGACGGTTAATGAACGTTCCGCCCATTTTATTAATTGGTCGGGATTCTCCAAAACATCGGCAGGGATTTCATAATAGGACATCACGGTGGTTTTGGCTTTGTCCGGATACGGATTGAAAGCAGATGAACCGGCTGTGACGAAATCCTTACGATTGGAATCATCGACTTTCAGATAAGCAACATCGTCGGCTATAAGCCCGAACATCGTTCCATCACAATAAAGTCCGGCACCACCGAACATTTTGCATACGGACACGTCGGCCCAGTTGTCTAACTGGCCAACCACATAATTTACGAATTCATCCGATATCGCCATCTGTACGTTCCTTCGTTGTTCCTGCTTCAGATCTCGGGCTCTGGGCGGCCCTGCTAATCCAGTAAAAAAATCAAGGTCTCGTTACTGGATGGAATTTATACAAAACGAGCTAGATATAATCAAGCATCACAAATACGATCTTTATCAAACAAAGACAAGCAAGTAAAAAATTGACATCATCGCAAAAATAATTAAAATGATGCAATACAATAATGCTTATTTCGTCAATTCGTCGGAGAAGGTTTCTGTCGGGATATGAATTTAGATTTGAAAGGGAGCTCCAATGAATAAATCATTTATTTCGTTCGTTTTAATAATTATGTCGGCAACAATAGTTTTTGCCGCGAACACTACCCAAAACGCCGACGGAGGTGCAAAACAAATGCAACAAACCGAACCGAATAATGTCGTCTGCGATTGTAACAAGATAAATATTACGGTCATATATGACAATAATACTTTCAAAGAGGGACTGGGAACCGCCTGGGGATTTTCCTGTGTTGTAACCGGACTCGAAAAAACAATTCTTTTTGACACAGGAGGTGACGGCTCGTTACTGATTGAGAATATCTCAAAACTGGGAATTGATCCGAACAATATCGATCTTGTCGTACTTTCCCATGAACATTGGGACCATGTAGGCGGAATGGAAATGTTCCTGGAAAAGAATCATAAAGTCGATGTTTTTGTGCCTGAATCATTTCCCCGGGATTTCAAACAGATGGTCTCTTCTCGCGGTGCAAAAATTATCGAAATAGAAAAATCTACGGAAATCTGCCGGGGCGTCCATTCAACAGGACAATTAGGGACATCTATAAAAGAACAGGGGTTTATTATCAGAACGGATAAGGGGACAATATTGATTACCGGCTGCGCCCATCCCGGCATTGTGAACATGGCGAAGAAAACGAAAGAACTATTCAACGAAAATATCCTGTTCGTTATGGGCGGTTTCCATCTCAATGCAGCGAGTAATAGAGAAATCAACGACATCATCAAGGCCTTCAAAGACCTGCAGGTCAAATATGCCGGGCCCTGCCACTGTAGCGGTGATAATGCAAGGAAACTCTTTGCAGAACAATACGGTGACAAATACGTTAATATCGGCGTCGGCCGGGTAATCGCAGTGAAGAACTTAAAATGAATTTCATAAAATACAAGCCGATCGGTATAATTCATTCTCCATTTAAAAAGCCGACTGGGATTCCCCGTCAGGCCGTCGGCGCCCCTGAGGTAACCGCAAAGATCGAAATATTCGACGAATATATTGACGGCCTTATGAACCTGGACGGCTTCAGTCATATCGTTGTCATTTTTCACCTGCACCTCGTGAAAAAAGGCAGCCTGAAAGCATCTCCGCCGTGGGACAATTGCGAGCACGGAGTCTTTGCCACACGAAGCCCATATAGGCCGAATCCCATCGGCGTATCAGTTGTCCACCTTAAAAATATCGACCGCAATATCCTAAACATATCCGGCGTCGATATGGCAGACGGTACTCCCGTCTTGGATATCAAGCCGTATATTCCCGACTTAAATCCAACAAAAGCAGTTCGTACCGGCTGGCTTAAGGATAAAATCGAGGGAATGAATAAGAGCAAATCGGGAGACCGTTAACTTATGATTCACATTATGAAAGTGCCGTATGGCGTGTAAATGGTATAGCATCTGCCCGTTGAGAAGATTTGAACAACAGGGCAAGTTAGATAACACCTGGTCGCAAAATTATTGCCTATCCGACAGTAACTGGAAAAACTGTAAGAGATACCAGTTAGAAGAAAAAGGCCGTTATCATCCCGACAACATGCTACCGAACGGCAAAATCGATAATGAATTATCTTAGAAAAAAGGGGTCAGGAGCATTTTTCGATTTCCACACAACAAGTCACAAGTCATGGACATTTTTCGCCGAAAATCGGGGTTTTTTGTTGTATTAAGGCGGTTTTTGGGTATGATTATTAGGGGATAGGGTTTGGGGGGTAGGGGATAGCAAGTTAAAAGTTCAAAGTGTAAAATTGAAAGTTAAAAATAACACAAACATACCATATTTAGCCCCAGATTTTACCTGGGGTTGACCCGGCTTCGTAATACTACGCCAGAGTAAAAATAAAAAACAAACCCAATGTTAAATTGGGTAATTTACTATAAGTTCTTTGAAATAAGAATATTACAATAAAAACAGCGGTTTTCGGATATTTTTACTGGAAAAAACAAAGCCAATCCGTATTCGCTTCCAACCAAGTATGTTACAAGTTTCGCCGGGACAAGTCCGGCGTCGTCTGCGGCGGAATTTACTACTTCAGTTGCATATAGAGAAGGCTTCGATCGTAAACTAATATGATATCTGTCTCTCAAGGATTTTTCCGCTTGCAGAGTGATTTGGCAAAAAAGTAACGGAGCAGGAGGGATTCGAACCCCCGTTACCTTTCGGTAAAACGGTTTTCAAAACCGTCGCCTTCAGCCGCTCGGCCACTGCTCCAGGTTATAGACCTCGAATTTCGCCCCGTGTTAAAGCCGCATGGGCGAATTTTGCTGTTATTTTATAATCTAAAAACGGTTTTGCAAGCAAATTAGGGGCTGATTAACGTTATCGACAGTTTTTGAAAAAAGTTTATAAAAATTATAATTTTTTAGTTGACATTACATAGTATGTAATACATAATAAGTATAACATAACTAAATAAAACAAAATCTGATTAAGGAGTTATTCATGAAATTCGAAAGTCAGTTACTTAAAGGCATTGCCCCGGTCGTCGTTCTGGAGATTCTTTCCCGCGGGCCGATGTACGGCTACGAGCTGAGCCAGTCCATCGAGCAGCGAAGCGGCGAAATCCTTACTCTCGGCAAGGGCACGCTGTACCCGCTTCTGTACAACCTTGAAGCGAAAAAACTCATCAAAGGCAGATGGGAGACAAATCAATCCAGCCGCAAAAGAAGATATTATTCCATTACCGGCAAAGGCAAAGACGAATTAGCTAAGCAAAAGGTCCAGCTCCAGGAGCTTACCACCGGCCTGAACCTCATCTTCGGCGGAGCACTTGCCACAGCATAATTGTTTAGCCCCCAAATTTATTTGGGGGTTTTTACCCGGTGATATTAAATACGAAACCGAGGTCATTATGGCAAAGGAAAATAAAAAAGACCAGTTACAAAATCTTCCGGAAAGCATCTCCGAATTTATAAATCAGGTCATTAAGAAAATGCGTTATCGCCGTAAAATTCAGCGGGAAGTCAAGGCCGAGTTGACGGCACATTTCGAAGACGAACTGAGAGACCACTCCGCCGGCCGGGAGAAAGAGGAAAAAGCCAGACAGCTAATTTCCCAATTCGGGGATGTCAAACTTCTTGCGGTTCTGCTACGTCGAGCGAAAAAACGCTGCCGCCCGCTCTGGCGAACAATTGTCGCAAGAGGCTTTCAAACTATCGGCGTACTAATCTTATGTTTTATATTCTATTGTGTTTACATTTCACTCGGACAACCAAACATCAGCGTCAACTACCTCCAGGAAATGACAGACCTTACCAGGCCGGTTGTGGATGAAAATCAAAATGCCGCACCGCTCTATCAAAAAGCATTCGACTTGTACAAAGAGCCGCCGGATGTCGAACTAAAAGACGAACCTGTTTATGCGGATGATAATAAGCTTATAAGGGCGATAAGCAGTAAAAATTGGATCGATGAATTAAATGACGAAGAACTGGCTGCTTTAAAAACATGGATATCCAGCAACACCGAAGCGATTGAACTTTTCAAACAGGCAACCGAAAAACCGTACTGCTGGTGGGAGCGAAAAAAAGATGGCGAATTACTTTTAAATATTCTTTTGCCGGAACTGAGTAATATAAAAAACTTCTCAAGATTACTGTCCTGGCGGGCGGTATTGGAAGCAGATAGTGGAAATGACAAAAAGGCCTTCGATGACCTGCTGGTCTGTTATCGAGCCGGCAGACATTTTCAAGGCCCCCACACTCTTGTCGAGCAGCTTGTGAGCTGGGCGATACAGGCAAAATCCGTTGGAACAGCTTTTATTATCCTGCAACATAGGCAAATAGAAGGTCCACTTCTGAAAGACTTTCAGGCCGATCTTGAAAAACTAATGGCCGAACAGACCTATATCCCGGATTACACAGCAGAAAGATTTTGGGCATGGGATTTCATTCAGAAATGTTACACTGACAACGGCAGCGGCTCAGGCCATCTAATTCCCGGCCGGTTAGGCATTTTTACGGGAGAGGATATGGGCGCACTGTACGATTTTGAAAATCCGGTTCTCAACTACGGCCAATTCCTCGGATTGTCATTAGTCACCGCCGACAGGGACAAAATGAGACGAGTATTTGAAAATTACTATAATAACGCCCAGCAGTGGGCCTACAAAACACCCTGGCAACTTAATCAGGAAGATATTGATTTCGAAATGGGTATTTTAGAGTGGTCGCGCCTGAAACAGATTCGATATTGGCCTGTTATAGTCTTTATGCCCGCTGCTGGTAAGGTAAATCAGATTGCATATCGTTATAAATTATATACTGATGCTTTGATTACAGTAACGGCATTACTCAGATACCAACAGGATAAAGGCCAATATCCTCAAGATTTGGACAAGCTTGTCACTGCAGGCTATCTCAAAAATTTACCGATGGACTGTTTCAGTGACAAGCCGCTCGTCTATAAAAAGACCGGGGATGACTTTCTGCTCTATAGTTACGGCCCAGATTGCATAGACGATGGCGGCAAGCCGGCTTACAACAGAGAAGGAAAATATCAAATGTGGCCGAATGAAGATGGCGATGCGATATTCTGGCCGGAGCCGGAACCGAAGATTATCCCCGAAGAGCCCTATTCTCCGGAAATGATATCTCCAGGATATTAAGGAAGCTATTGTTTAGATTCTTTCTTTTGCTTTTGCACTTCGCCGGTCATCGGAACAAAGCGAACCGGCATGACTTTTTTCCTGTCCAGATTTCCCTTGTCATTTTTAGTTATCAGAACCAGATACTGGAAATCACGCGGCCCTCCGACGGGAAGAATCATCCTCCCGCCGGGCTTTAACTGCTTGGTCAGCGGTTCGGGCACCCGCCCCGCCGCAGCAGTACCGATAATCGCATCGAACGGCGCGTGCTCAGGCCAGCCGAAAAAACCGTCCCCGGCTTTGACAAATACATTCGGATAGCCAAGCTCTTTCAGGCGTTTTTTAGAAATGGCGGCAAGCTCTTTGACAATCTCGATGGTATAAACCTCTTTGGCTATCTCGGCACAAACGGCGGCCTGATAACCCGAGCCGGTGCCGATTTCCAGAACCCTGGAATTGGGATCGAGCCGCAGCGCCTCGGTCATAAAGCCCACGATGTATGGCTGGCTGATGGTCTGGTCGTATCCGATAGGAAGCGGCGAATCGATATAGGCGACACGCTGCTCGCTTTGCCGGACAAATGCATGTCGCGGCACAATTCGCATTGCCTTGAGCACGTTTGGATCTTTAACGTCCCGCGACTGGATTTGCCGGGCAACCATTCTCACCCGCTCTTCGATGCGCTCTTTAAATGCCGCATGTTTGTGCTGCGGCCGGTTCGGATCTTTTTGCTCCAACTCGGCTAAGACTTGATTAGCATCGGCCTGCCTCTCCTGCGAAGCAAATACGAACTGCGGTTTTGTTGTCCCATTTAAAGCAAAGATAATTGCCAGTACTACCAATGGCACAAGAAAAATTAAAGAGGCCCAAATCCATCTTTTCTCCGCCGCCGAATATTTTCTACTCATCTTTCTTTCCCCCTTTTGAGAAAGACAACAAATAAATCGCTAACCATCTTTGAAACCCACATTAAAACATGGATATTATAGCAGAAGGCACTCCCGAAGTCAAATATACCAAATTAGACCCATAATGCGGGTATACGGCAACAATACAGTCAAAAATCTACAAAAAAAGCCCTTGCAGAGATAATAATATCCCATATAATAATGCGTTGTTTTGCGGGCGTAGCTCAGTGGTAGAGCGTCACGTTGCCAACGTGAATGTCGTGAGT
>CAYSKI010000049.1:0-23996 GCA_964431695.1 uncultured Pirellulales bacterium
GGGTTACGAAGCTCTGCCTGGGCGCTCTGTTCACCATGCGGGGAATACCGCAGATTTACTACGGCACCGAGGTCGGGCTCGAGGGATGGAAGCAGGAAGACGACCGTGACCTTCGCCGCGATTTCCCGTGGCAGGTGATCGGCGACAATAATCACCCGCAGTATCAGTTCCGCAAGGAGCACGAGATATACGAGTGGACCCGCGACCTTATACGTCTGCGCAGGGGCAATGCTGCTTTGAAATACGGAACGACTGTAACGCTGTGGTCGGACGATCTGGTCTATGCGTTTTTGCGAATCGCCACGGATGATGTCGCCTTAGTGATCATCAACAACGGATACAACAGGATGCCTGATCCAATCCGTTTGAACCTGAATACGTCGGTAATCCCGCAGCGTGTGGTGGCCATGATAACCGGAGGGCTGAAGCACTGGAAGACGCAGCAGGCCCTGATGGTGCAGAATGGCGACGTGCTGGCTACGGTGGACGGCAAAACAATCGACATCTTCTGCAGTGATGGTCCCTGATAAATTCGAACCGATCATGCTTTAGCCAATGACCGAGAATAAAACAGCCAACCAGCGAGTTCCAGGGACGGTGTAAATGCCGTCCCAGACCCGCCGTGTTATTGAGCTATTGTAGGCTGGTTTTTTCGATAAGGAAAATGTATGGAAACGATTTTGCGTGGTGGATGTATGTGTGGTGCCGTGCGATATGAATGCACCGGCGATACCGAGAACGCCAGTTATTGTCACTGCGACGACTGTAAAAAAGCTACAGGCGGCCCCTATACAGTCGGCGTCCTCGTTAAAGCAGTTGATCTGCGTATTATCTCCGGCCGAGTGAAAGGCTATACAACCATCGCCGACAGCGGCAGGAAAATTACTCGAGAGTTTTGTCCGAATTGCGGCTCCCCGCTGTTTACAAGGGCCGAAAAATGTCCCGATTTTGTTTTCCTTAAAGCAGGCTGTTTGGATAAGCCGGAACTAATCAAGCCAAGCTGTCAAACATGGATAAAACGTGCCGTTCCCTGGGCATACATAGATGAGAAACTACCATGCTATCCGGAAAGTGTCCCTCCCCAGGCAGATGTTCCTCAAAAATGAAGATCGGTCGGGAGCTTGTTAATTTTCAGTTTCGAAGAGTTGGTTCAGGGATTTTCTGAGTCGATATTAGCCGCGGCTATCTGAATTTGTTCATGGCCTAAAAGAGTTCCCGTGGCGCGGGCGAGATTTATCTGAGCGATTTCGTAATCGGCGAAGGCGTAAATCTTCCGCAACTGGGCGTCGGCCAGACCCGTCGCGGAGTATAAAACATTGGTACTTGTGCTAAGACCGAGCTGGAACTGCGATTCCTCGACCTTGTAGTCCCTGTAAGCGGCGGTAACGCCCTGCTCGGCGGCGAGAATCCTGCGCCAGCTTCCCTCTAAATTGCTGACGGCGTCATAAACATCCTTCCGGATAATCTGCCGGTATCTCTCACGTGAAGAAATGTCCTGCTTTTTTTCGAGCTTTGCCCGCTGCAGTCGCGCTTTAGCCGCACGGTTACCTAAAGGTATGGAGGCGGAAATTCCGACCGAATGGCTGTCAAACGAATTGCTCCGCAACTCTCCGAATGTGTCGGCCATACTCGAGTCCTGTGTGCTTGCCGAATATGTGTAGCTAAACGTGACATCCGGCAGAAGCGAATTACGAGAAAGCTCGATATTGAGGTCGTCGATTGTCAAAAGCTGCTCCAGTTCCACCATTTCCATTCGATTGGCAAGGGCCTGTTCGACAAGCTGCTTATCGTCCAACTCGAGACCTAACGGAATCGGCTCGGTCTGAGTGACAATTTCCACAGGTGCTTCCAACGGCAGGTCACTAAGATTTACGATTCGCAAAAGCTCACGCTGGAGGCTCTGTACGGCGGTTTCGGCATTAATAACAGACTCAAGCCGGCCGGCCAGACCTGCTTCGGCACGTACAATTTCGATTTTCGGCGACGAGCCGGCGGCAACTTTCTTTTTAGCCTGGTTGAGCTGGTCCTGAGCTAATTTGTACTGCTCCCGGCGGACTTCAAGCTCCTTGCGGGCGGCATAAAAACGCCAATAGGTGACATCGGCATTAGCCAGCAGGTTAATCGCCACCAGCTTGGTTCTGGCGCTGGAAATGTTCCATTGATGAGCCGCGATGCGAATATACTGTGTATTGACACGTGTGCCGGCTCCTTTCAGTAATGACTGGATATACGAAACGCTTGCGGCGGCCTGTGCAAGACCCCCGGAGGAATAATCGTCACTAAAGGGAAGACCTGCCTGAATTTCTCCGCCGGTTGGTAAAGGTTTTTCAATGCCTATTTCGCCGGTTTGGCCTCTTGATACCGAACCGGTGCCGACCGTCTCGGACCGCTGATAGTTTGTTGAGCCGAAGACGGTGGAATCGAATGCTGCTTTTTCCTCTTCGAGCGATTGCTGCGCGATCGAAGGATTTATCAGCTCGACATTCAGGTCCAGATTGTTTGCCAGCGCGGCCGCACGCACCTGCTCAATGGATAATGTCACCGTCTTTAGCGACTGGTTGGGTTCTGTAACCTCCTGAGTTATTTGTTCGGTTGCCTGCTCGACGGTAACCGGCGGCTGGGTCGAATGATCCGCTAATTTTATAGTATCAATCTTATCCAGTCCCGTTTTCAATGTCTCATTGGATATTCCATCGGTTTGCCGTGTGCTGCAACCGGCCAGAATTATAAGAATAAAAAATATTGTCATCGCCTCTCGGCATAATAAAGGGAGACCTGGATAACACCTGTTATATCGTTTTTCTGTTTTAGACGTTCTCATAAAAATATCCTCATTCATATCTAAGTGCTTCCATCGGATCGATCTTCGCTGCTCTTCGCGCCGGGACATAGCAGGCCAGTAATGTCACTGCGATAAACAGGACCGGAACCATAACAAACGTCAAAGGATCCGTGGCACTGATTTGAAAGAGCATACCGGACAAGCATCGCATCAGAACGAAAGCGCCAACCATGCCGACAGCTAGGCCGATGAGTGTCAGGATGAGCCCGTGTTTTGTGACCAGCTTGAGAATGTCACCTTCCTGAGCGCCGAGGGCCATGCGTATGCCGATTTCGTTGACTCGTTCATGGACGGCAAAAGTCATTACACTATAGAGGCCTACAACGGCTAAAAGTAAAGCCACACCGGCCATAATGACCAGCAGAATTGTGCAAAACCGTTCTACTGACATGGATTTCGCTATAATCATTTCCATGGTTTCTGCATATAGGATGGGCTGGCTTGGATCGATGTCCCATATCTGTTCGTTAATAGCCCGGATCAAGGTCGCAGGATTGCCCGCCGTACGAATCATCAGGCTCATACCCCGCTGGCAATTCTGGGTGATTGGTTCGTACATAAAAGCACGTACGCGGCTGCTGTTCAGGCTGGTCTGTTTGACATTACCAACGACTCCAATGATTTCCTTGTCTTGGCCGTTGAAATGGAGTACCTGACCGATTGGATCAGTGTCCTGAAAATGGCGACGCACCAATTCCTGGTCCACGATAATGACATGCGACCCCGTGCCGCGATCTTCGCTGGTAAATATGCGGCCTCTGATTAACGGGATTTTCATACATTTAAAATAGTCGGGTGTGATTTGGCGATATTCCGCATTAGGCGTATTTTCTATAGAAAAAGATCGTCCTTTGATACCAAAGTTGTTGTCATTAGTATTGGAAGTAATAGGATGTTTACTGATTGCACTGGCGTATTCCACACCCGGCAAGGCACTGATACGATCAACAACCTTTTCGTAAAAAGCGACTCGTTCACTCAGATTGCGGTTCTTTTCATTATCCGGTCGTTCCAGTGTAACTGCCAGGACCTGGTCTGCCACAAATCCTGGATTGACATGTTGCAACCGATAAAAGCTTCTGATTAGAAGACCGGCTCCGGTTAATAGAATCAGAGCAATGGCTACCTGGGCACTGACCAGCACATTAAGTGCGCGATGATGCGAATGTCCCTGCGACAGGGAGCGCCCACTCTGTTTCAGTATCTCGATGATTTTGAAACGGCAGCTATGCCAGGCCGGAACCATGCCAAACAATACACCACTGACAAGGGATACCAGCACAGTAAAACCCAGCACTATAGGATTGAGACTGATTTCATCGAATCCGGGAATACTGCCGCCGGTGTCGGGTGACACCGCCGGGGCTATTAGTTTCAAACCGTTCAATCCCCAAAAACCCAGAAGCAGTCCGAAGGCGCCGCCGAGCATAGCAAGGAGCAGACTTTCAGTCAGCATTTGTCGAAATATACGCCAGTTTCCCGCTCCCAGGGCACTTCGTACGGCGATTTCCTTTGTGCGTGTCCCTGCTCTGGCAAGAAGTAAATTCGATACGTTGACACAGGCTATCAGCAGGAGAAATCCCACAGCTCCGTACAATACCAGAAACGCAGTCCTGATATTCTCAATAAGCTCGGTACGAAGTGAATCCAGATGGGCCCTTTTGTTTTTATTGCTCTGGGGATATTGCTGCTCAAGTTGTGCGCATATCACGTTCATTTGGGCTTGTGCTTCCTCGATGGATACGTTAGGTTTCAATCGCCCGAATATATCCAGATAGTGCCCGCCGCGATACTGGCGGAGTTCGTCGATGGGCATAGGTATATAGAGCTGAATCATTTCCTCTATGAATCCCATCAACGGGGCCGCCACACCGACGACAGTATAGGGAGTACTGTCGAGAGTGATTGTCTTGCCAGCGATATCAGGGTCCGCACCAAAACGGTCGTGCCATAACCGGTCACCCAGCAACACTACGTATTTTTTGTCGTTTTCGGATTCCTCGCTGCGAAATGAACGCCCTAATGCGACTCGAGCACCAAGTGTATCGATAAAATTCGTACTCACCCTGGCTCCGGTCAAGGCCAAAGGTTCTCCCTGGCCTGTCAAATTCAGACGGTACCCGATATCAGCGGCGGCAAGACCGTCGAACACCGTATTCTGCTCGGCCCAGTCCAGATAATCCGGACCGGAACAGGAACCTGCCGGGCCATGACCTATAATGGATTTTTGTACCATTACCAGGCTTTCCGGATTTTCAAAGGGTAGTGGACTCAACAAAACACCCTGAATTAAGCTAAACAGGGCCGTATTGGCGCCGATACCCAAAGCCAGAATCAACACAGCCACAACTGTAAAACCGGGTTTCTTGTGCAACTGCCGGACGGCGTATTTGATGTCATTTATTAGGGTTGTCATTTATAATTCCTTCTGTATTCTGTTTAACGTTTTAATCATTCGTACCTCAACGCCTCCATCGGATCGATTTTTGCCGCACGTCGGGCCGGGATGTAACAGGCCAATATGGATATCACACTAACGAAGCTTATTACGATACCATAGGAAATTGGATCCATGGGGCTGGTGTTGTAGAGCAGGATTCCCATCAAACGGGAAAGGATCAGAGCGCCGAATAGACCGAGACCTAATCCGATGAGTGTCATCACCAGGGCCTTCTTGGCGACCAGGATCAGCCCCACGGTCAACGTAAACCCTGGTCGTTTAGCCAGCATGCGTATGCCGTATTTAATATCTTTGATTAAAGTGCTCATTTGTCCGTCACAATTCATCATTAATAATTCGAAATTCGTTATTCATATCTAAGCGCTTCCATGGGATCGATTTTCGCCGCCCGGCGTGCTGGTATCCAGCAGGCTAAGATAGCGGAGAGCAGGAGAGTCAAGCTGCAAAGTACGTAGGTGAGAGGATCGGTGACGGTGACTCCATAGAGTTGGCTCTCGATATAACGACCTAAAGCCAGGGATACCAAGAGTCCCAGAATGAGTCCGGGGAACACGAACGTAAAACCACGTGAAAAGACGTTCCAGATTGTGTGCCACGGAGTCGCACCGAGTGCGATGCGCACACCGATCTCCCGAGTGCGACGCCCGACACTGAAGGCCAACACACCATAGACTCCGACAGAGGCGAGCAGCAGTGCCACTCCGGCAAACAGGCTCACGAGCAGCGTCTGAAACGATTGGCCGGAGATAGATGAGGCGATGCGTGAGGAGAGCAGATGCACATCGTAAACCGGCTCTGTTGTGGTCAGCTTGTGTAGTTCGGTCTTGGCCGCGTCGATGATAGTGGCGGGATCGCCGTGGGTTCGTATAATCAGGGAGAATTCGGGATAAAGCGGGAACTGACGAATGGAAAAATAAAACTCCTCGTGATCGCTCTGGGCCAGGTTGTCCTGCGTGGTGTCGCCGACGACACCGATGACGGTGAGCACGCATAGATCCGTCTCGGGAGATCCGACCATGAAACGTTTGCCGATGGCATTTTCTCCCGGCCAGTAGCGCTGAGCAAAACTGTGGGTGACCACGGTGTCCATGGGCAATGTCCCCAATGCATTGAGGAAGTCACCGACGGTCGAGGCACCGGGAGGAAGCGAAGGAGGCGGCTCTTGTCCATCAAAGCAGCGACCTTGCAGGAGCGGAATGCCCATGGCACGGAAGTAGTCGCGGCTGATGATTCGGCGTCGGCAGGATGGATACTGGCTGGGTGCCGGGACCGGTCGGTCGAGCAGACGGAATTGATTGGAGGTACTGCTACCGCCGAAAGCCATATCACTGACCGCGGCGGCGGCCTCGACACCAGGCAATTGTGCCAGACGCTCTGCTGCTTCCGTGTAGAACGCCCCGGCCCTCAGGAACGAACCGTCCATACGTTTTCGGGGAGAAGCCAACCGTAGGGAGAGCACCTTTTCCGCCTTATATCCGAGTGGTGTATTGGAAAGAGACCAGAGACTCCGCAGGACCAAACCCGAGGCAATGACGAGTATCGTAGCCAAGCCTATCTGGGCGGCAACTAAAACACCGGCTGTACGGGTACCCACGAAGGAGTATTTATTAGTCGCGCTGCGGTCTTTCAGTATATTGTGGGCGCTCGCACGCGAGAGCTGCCATGCCGGAGCCAGCCCAAAGCCCAGCCCCGTCAGGAGTGTGACGACAAACGTGAAGGTTCCTACACGGACATCCATAATCGATACGCCGCCCGGATTCAGATGCCGGATATAGAACGGTACGAGAGAATCGAAAACCGTGCTCAAACCGACGGCCAGCAACAGGCCGAAGACACCGCCGATCGCGGCAAGCAGGATGTGTTCGACCATCATCTGGCGAACAAGGCGGCCTCGCCCGGCACCCAGAGCCGCGCGTACCGCCATTTCCTGGTTCCGTGCACAGGAACGAGCAAGTGTGAGAGTGGCGATATTGACACAAACGATTAGTAGAACCAGACCGACAGCGCTCATCAGCAACGCCTGCTGTTGTTTGACATTGCCCATGAGGTGCCGGCGAAGATCTGTGAGTGTGACACCGATATCGGCGTTGGTCTTCGGGTACTGTTCAGTGAGACGGGTCGCAATGGAGTCCATCTCCTTCCTGGCCGCACTTATCGTGCGATCGGGCCTAAGACGTCCCACGACATAGGTATTGCCATGACTTTCGCGTTTATGCATATACATCCGCTCGACAAATGGTCCCAGAGGCAGGATCAACTCGCAATTGTGGAAAAACTGAAACTCCGTAGGAAGAATCCCGATAATGGTAGCGGACTGCTCATCAACCTGTATGGTACGTCCCAAAACCCCCGGGTCGCAGTTAAAGCGTTTCGACCATGTACTGTATGTCACAAGTGCAGCCAGTTCAGCGCTACCCTGGTCATCCTCGGCAGTGAAATCGCGTCCAATCACGGGCTGATAACCGAACACCTTCAGAAAATCACGGTCAACTTGAGCGATGGGTATGCGCTCCGTACCCGTTTCGGTTCTGAGGCAGGTAGTAGAGTCGGGACAGTAGATCGTCAGGGCCGTAAATGATGTCTGCATCTGTTTCCAATCCATGAAGTCGGGATAGGATACCGATTTTACTTTGTTGGACTTTAAACTGCGTTCCCGTATGTGGACGAGCCGGCCTGACTGTGGATATGGCAGAGGACGTAAGAAGGTTGTGTTTAGGACTCCGAAGAAGGCCGTGTTTGCACCGATACCGAGTGCCAATGTTAAAATAGCGATGACCGTAAAGCCAGGACTTTTACTTAGTTGTCGATATCCGTATTTTATATCCTGCAATAATGTTCCCATAATTTAGCTTACCTTTCCCAATAACTGTTCCGGCGTGACTTCTCCTTCCATCCAGCCGTCTTTGAGCTTTATGATTCTCGGGCCGTATGCGGCATATTTGTCGTTGTGGGTAACCTGTATGATTGTCGTGCCTTCTTTGTTGAGCTTTTTGAATAATTCCATAATTTCCTGACCCTGCGACGAGTGCAGGTTGCCGGTCGGCTCGTCCGCGAGAATCAGCTTGGGGCTGGCCACTATGGCACGGGCGATGGCGACCAGTTGCTGCTGGCCGCCGGAGAGCTGGTTGGGATAAAGGTCCTTTTTACCTACGATGCCGAATCGATCGAGAGTATCGCAGACTATTGCCGCCCGCTCCGAGGCCTTGACATTGCGATAGGACAAGGGAGTGTCTAAGTTCTCATACACAGTTAGGCTGTCAAGCAGGTTGAAGGCCTGAAACACGAAGCCGACATACTGCCGGTTCAGAGCCATACGCTGTTTGGGCTTTAGCTCGTGCACGGGATGTTCATCGAGATAATATTCTCCCTCCCAGTCGTGGTCTAGCATTCCGAGGATATTTAATAATGTAGATTTTCCGGCGGCCGAAGGCCCCATGATAGTGACAAATTCACCTTCGTCTATATCCAGGTTGATTTGCTGCAAGACATACAAAAATCCTGCCTTGGTGTTGTAACGCTTTTGAATGTTTTTAAGTTTGATCATGAAAGAATACTCCAAAAAATATTTTAATAATTACTTATGATTTATAATTCATCATTCGTATCGCAACGCCTTCATGGGATCGGTTCTGGCTGCTCGGTATGCAGGTATATATATGGATAGAACCGCCACTATTATGAGCAATAAGACTGAGCCGAGGAAGACTAAAGGATCGTACGTTTTAACTTCATATAAAAGATTCGCGAGCAGACGTGATAGAGCCAGTGCAATTACCAATCCGAGAACGATACCTATGATAGAAAGTTTAATGCCGCTTTTTAAGACCAGTTGTACGATATCACGACGCTGAGCACCAAGAGCGAAACGTATGCAAAGTTCGCGTGCACGCTGACCGACCGAATACGATATAACACCGTAGATGCCGATACATGCGAGACTGACGCCGACTACCGCAAAGAAACTCAGCAGGGTAAGTGTGGCACGTTTGACCGCCAACGATTCATGGATGTCACTTTCGAGCGTTCGAACATTTGCCATGGGTTGATCGGGATCGACTTCGAGAATTGTTTTTCTGACAGCCTCCGTAAGCGTCAGCGCTGGTAACGCCGTACGTATGACAATGCTGGTGTGGGTGGGCAAGTAAACTTGCGGTATGTAAACCTGCGGACGCGGCGTATAATCCAGGAAGTACTGATGAATCGGTGCGGCGACACCTACAACTTCCCAAGACTGGCCGAGAAAACGTATCTGTTGACCTATGGGATCCTCATCGGTGTATAGGTCGCGAATGACAGTACTATCTATTACCATTACACGTGGCGCCCCCTCCTGGTTGTCTGCCTCTGTGATAGCACGTCCGCGAAGAAGCTGAATTCCGGTAGCCGAAAAATAATCACCGCTCACCCAGTCACATGCTGCGACATAATCCGTACGGGGAGGTTTATCAATCCGGCTGACCTGCTCCGTCCGGCCGCGCAAACTGAACGGTAAAGATGAAGAAGCGCCGACTGACTCGACGCCGGGCAAAGCGGCGATACGTTCATTCAACTTTTGGATAAAGCGGAATCGATCTTCATTTTCCGGATATTTGGCGTCCGGGAAGGATAGATCAAATGCAAGAGTTTGACTGGGATTAAAGCCGGGATCAGTTTCTATGATTCGAATAAAGCTGCGTAGAAACAGGCCTGCCCCAACGAGCAATACCAGTGTAAATGCAAATTCCGATACCACCATCAACGATTGTGATCGTCTCTTCGAACCGGATGTTGCTCCACGTTCGGTTTCCTTCAGATCGTTATTCAAATCAGTTTTACTAGCATGCAACGCAGGCAGGATTCCAAACAGGACGCCGCAGACACATGCTATACATATCGAAAATAACAGAACGTTGATATCCAGCTCGGGATACAGCATTTGAGGTACCATGCCGGCTATCATGGCTGTGAGCAATTTGACGCCATATATTGCAAACAGCAGTCCAAACAAACATCCCACAAACGCCAGAAGAAGACTCTCGACAAGCATCTGACTGATGATACGCCATGATCGGGCGCCAATCGCAGCGCGAATAGCTATTTCTCTCGTTCTGGCGTTACATCGTGCAAACAGCAGATTCGAAACATTCGCACAGGCAATCAGCAATACAAGAACCACAGTACCCAGTAAAACAATGAGAGTCGGACGAGCGTTTCCTGCATATGCCTCCTGTAAAGAGACTACGTTGACGGTACATTCTCTTTTGAATTCAGGATATTCTGCGTTAAGCTGTTTTTTGATTCCACAAAGTTCAGTCTCCGCCTCGGATACGGTTACACCCGGCGACATGCGGCCTATGACATGTCTCCAATGACCGGCCCGGCCCCAAAATGTACCTGGACCGTCAATAACATCAGGTATTAGATATAGCTCATCGTCCTGCAGTAAAGCACCGGAACCGAGCACGCCGACAATCGTAAAGGGGACCTGGTCGAGTGAAACGCTCTTGCCGACAATATCCGGGTCCGAGCCATATCGATTCTGCCAGAACTGATGCGTAAGCATCATGATATGATTATTACCGCCAACTGCGTCTTCACCGGCTACAAAATCCCGACCGAGTATCGGTTCGATTCCCAGAACTGAAAGAAATTCGGATGAAACCATCAAGCCGGAGACACGCTGCGGCTGTCCATCCCCGGTAAGATTCCGTTGCGTCCCCTCATATACTGCCAGATAATCAAACTTGGTATTATGTTCGTACCAGTCTTTGAACGCGCCCCCCGCGACGGTATTACGATCGTAGTTAGGGAACGCTTCGAATATCTGTACGAGCTGCTTCGAATCCGGATACGGAAGCGACTTGAGCAAAACCGAATTAATCATACTGAAAATAGCTGTGTTGGCCCCGATACCGAGCGCGAGTGTCAGAACGGCCACAGTAGTGAAGCCCGGATTCTTACCTAATTGCCGAAAAGCATATTTAATATCCTGCCATAGTGTAATCATTTCTAATTCCTTCTATATACTGTTTTCTGTGTTCTTTTTTCTGTCTTACTCGTACCTCAGCGCTTCCATCGGATCGACTTTTGCTGCTCTTCGCGCTGGGATAACGCAGGCCAGCAAGGCGATGCCAAAGAGTATGAATGGCATCAATATAAAGGTTGCCGGATCTGTAGTGCTGATCTCATAAAGCATACTCGACATGTATTGTGTCAGGACTAAGGCTCCGACAAGACCGGCGGTCAGTCCGATGGCAGTCAGAACCAAGCCCTTCTGGGCAACCATTAACAATATGTCACTCTTTTGGGCACCTATGGCCAGACGAATACCGATTTCATTCGTGCGTTCATTGACAGCAAAGGCCATCGTTCCGTAGATTCCCACCACCGCTATAAGCAAGGCCACACTGGCCATTACGGACAATAGGATCGTGCAGAAGCGTTCTACCGAGATGGAGTCATCGAAAATCTGTCTCATCGGCTCTATGCTTAGGACCGGCTGATCCGGATCAATATCCCAGATCGTGCGACGCGCTGAATCGACCAAGGCCATCGGATCACCCGTGGTACGTAGAAAGAAGGTTATCTGATGCCAACTGTCCTGGTGGATTGGTTGATACATAAAGGGTTCATAATCCACTGCACGCATTGAGTCTCGTTTCACATTACCCACGACACCGACAATTATTTTTTCGGTTCCGTCATAACTTATTTTTCTACCAACGGGATTGATGCCTTCGCAATACCGACGAACGAATTCTTGGTTTACGATCGCCACCCGCTTATCGGTTAGATTATCTGTAGCAAGAAAGTAACGTCCATTCATCAGAGGGATCTTCATGGATTTGAAATAATCTGTGGTGATCATGCGATATTCGGCGCCTCCGACTCTTCGGCCGTCGATTCGACATCCCGTGTCGGCATTATAAGGCAGCAATGGGTGCATATTGATCCCCCCTGCAGCTTCTACTGAAGGTAGAGCCTCCAGACGGTCGACGATCCGATTAAATAATGCCGCTCGATTGCGAACCTTTTTATTTTGGTCCGTATGTGGCAGTTCCAACTTCACGGCAAGGACATTGGATAAATCAAAGCCGGGATTCGTGTGGTTGAGCTTTTGAAAACTTCTTACCAGTAGTGACGCTCCCGTCAAGAGCATCAACGCCATAGCGACCTGTGTGACAACCAACGCATTCAACGGACGATGGTGGCCGATCCCTGCTGACATTTGGTGGGCACCTGCTCTTAATATCTGATTCAGCTTTAGACTCGAACTCGTAAATGCCGGGACCAAACCAAAGCCAATCGCAGTTAATACAGAAATAATCCCTGTGAATCCCAATACGGCCGTATTCAGACCGATCCGGTCATAACCCGGAATCTGGTTGCCTTGCGTATAGGGTGATATGAACTTCAAGGCGTTTAAGCCCCAGTAGCCCATTAACAGACCCAGGGCCCCGCCCAAGAGTGACAAAATGAGGCTTTCGGTGAGCACTTGGCGTACAATGCGCTGACGCGACGCCCCCAACGCACTACGCAATGCCATTTCTTTGGTACGCGTTGTGGCCTTGGCCAACATCATACTTGAGACATTGACACAGGCAATCAGTAGCACAAACCCCACGGCTCCGTACATGACCAACATGGCCGTGCGAACATCACGAACCAGAATCTTATACAGGGGAAAAACCAAAATCCTTTTGCGTTCATTTGCTCTAGGATATTGTTTGGCCAAATTCGCACCAATAACACCCATTTCTGCTTGAGCTTGTGCCAAGGTAATACCGTCCTTGAGACGCCCGAAACTCGATAGGTAGTGACTATCCCGATTCCTGTTTTTCATCCGTTCATGAACCAGTGGAACAAAGATCTGGACCGACTTTTCGAGGAATCCCGGTATCTGCTTCGCCACACCTACAACGGTCCAAGGCTCTCGATCGATATTGATTTCTCTGCCGATCACATCTTGATCTGCTGCAAACAAATCCTGCCAGAGTTGATAACTTATCACGGCAACGTGATGGTTGCCCATTTGGGCATCCTCCGGTACAAATCCCCGGCCCAGGTGCATCTGACCTTTAAATAGGGTATCAAAGCAATTCGTTGAAACACCGGCACCCTTCAAAGCGATCGGATTCTGTGACCCTGTCAAACTAAACCGACGGCCGAATTGCAGCGCAGTCAGAGACGCAAAGACCGAATTTTGTGCAGCCCAGTCTACATAGTCCGGACCGGAAATCGATCCTTCGGAATCATCGTCTATCCAATGGGTCTTGACCTGTACCAGATTTTGCGGCTCTGGAAAGGATAGAGGACGCAACAGCACATTATAGATCACACTAAACAAGGTGGTATTGGCTCCGATCCCCAGTGCCAAAGATAAGACAGCCACAATAGTAAAGCCGGGACTTTTTCGCAATTGGCGAAAAGCATATTTTATATCGTTAATTAGAGTACTCATTCTTCCCTTTCTTCCTTATTCGTAATTCATTATTCATCATTCGTATCTTAGCGCCTCCATCGGATCAATTTTCGCTGCGCGTCGGGCAGGAAGGCATACGGCCACAATAGAGACCAGAATAAGTAAAATTGTCGCTCCGGCTATAGAAACGGGATCATAAGGTTCTATACCGAAAAGATAGCTTCGGACAAGCCGTGATGTTGCCAGTACCAGAGGAATGCCTATTGCCGTGCCGA
This sequence comes from uncultured Pirellulales bacterium, assembly GCA_964431695.1. GTDB lineage: Bacteria > Planctomycetota > Phycisphaerae > Sedimentisphaerales > Anaerobacaceae > JAFGPS01. Next base: position 13,980 of record CAYSKI010000049.1, read on the forward strand.
TAAGTACCAGCCGCATCGCATCACGCATCACCGAAAAGCCGATATCGAAGGATTGTGCACCGAGGGCCTTGCGGACGCCAATCTCACCGGTTCTTTGTGCTGTGTGGTATGCCATGAGTCCGAACAAGCCGATACACGACAAAAACACTGCCAACAAAGCAAGAGACATCGCCAATATTGCAAAACATCTTTCGTTCGCAATGGATTCGTTGAGCTGGGCCGCCATGGTTTTAATATCGCCCATAGGGATATTTGCATTACTGTCGGCCAGTAACTTTCGGACGGCCGGGACGAGCGCCATGGGATTCGACGCAGTCCGTACCTCGTAAAACAGCTTGCCCGGATACCCGGATGCCTGGCGATAAGGCATAAATACAGTGGATTCAACGGGCACTTTAAGATCATAATACATCATGTTACCACATACACCTATAATGCGATAATCGCTTCCGCGAATGTGCAGGATTTTTCCAATTGGATTCTCGCCGGCGAAGGCGCTTTGTGCAAATTTTCGATTAATCAGGATAACCTTGTCTGAATCGGGGTGATCGACTGCGCTAAAGTTACGGCCGGTCAGTAGCGGTATTCCCATAGTGGACAGGAACGAATCGCTGATATCGAGCAGTAAAATGTGGTGTCTATCCGATCGATTCGGCAAGTCAATCGTGGTCTCACTCCTCCCACGATCAAGCAGTGGTAAGTTGGAATTCGCAACGTCCAGGACACCCGGTAAGGCAGCAATCGAAGATCGTACATGTTCATGGAAGTCCGACATTTGTTGATTTTCCATATCCGCCTTGCTTGAATCCAAACTGAACACAAGGATATTTTTAGTATTAAAGCCGGTTTCTACCTGATAAAGATTTATTAGTGTACGTATAAAAAGACCGGCCCCTGCCAGCAATAGTAGAGCAAGTGCGGTTTGTATCGAGACCATCCACTTGCCCAATCGCATACGTGACAACGCGCTCGATGAACGTTCCTTGAGCGAGACAATTGGATCGACGCGACTATAACGCCAGGCAGGCAGCAGGCCAAACAACAACATCGACCCGACACATATCAATATGGTGAAGCCGAGAACGGTTACATCAAGACTTAAATCTGCGATTACCAGTGACGGCCACAACATATTAAAGAGGAACTGCTTTCCCCATGTGGCGAGCAACAGTCCGCCGACCGTCCCCGCTAAGGCGATGAGCAAACTTTCGGTTAATCCCTGGCGTATCAGGCGCAATCGTCCCGCTCCTATGGCTGCGCGCACGGCTACTTCCTGTTGTCTGGCTGCCCCTCGTGCCAGTAATAATGATGCAAGGTTTGTACATGCAGCCAATAAAACAATACTTACAATACCCATCAGTATCGGCAGTGATTTACCTATATTTCGCCGCGACCCGATCGGCCCGCGACTGCCGTCCTCTATCACCGCACGCACCGGCTTGTCTGAATCATTCAATGTATGATCTTTAACAAACCGATTCAGCACAGCTCCCAGAGAGGCTTGAAGCTGTCCATTTCCGACACCTGGTGATGTGCGGGCCATGACCTGCACCCACCAGATATTAGCTGCAGTCAGGGGGCAATCAGGTCGGACTAAAGGCTGGGCAGACATAGGCACATAAAAATCGCACCGATTGCCGGCCGACAGTCCGAGGAAATTCTCGGGAAGAACGCCAATGATAGTGAAGCGATGACGGTTCAGTGTCACGGCCCGCCCTATGATACCGGGATCGTGGTTGAAGTATCGCCGCCAGATGGCAAAAGAAATCACCGTAACCTGTTCTGCCTGTGGCTGATCGTACTCCGGAAGGATAGTCCGGCCGATCTGTGCTTTAAGGCCCAATTCCTCAAAGAAATTACCGGAAACAATTAGGCCGTTGGCTGTGAACGTTTCTTTTCCTATGATCACTGTTAACGGATCGAATCCATCGAATTCCGAAAATGCAAACAAGTCCGCCATACCACTCGCCTGCTCTTGCAGTGCGCAATAGAGCGGATAAGACACCACATTACCTGTAGTTTCTCCAGAAGGAGTTCCAGTAACACAACAATGTGTAAAATTGGCGTTAATTCCACCCACCCAATTGAACACTCGCAATTGCCCGGCATTGCGTACGGGCAGTGACTTAAGCATCAGGGCATTGTACAAACTGAATACTGAAGTAATGGCTCCAATGGCCAGTGCCAGTGATACGACGGCTATAGATGTAAAACCGGGATTTTTAGATAATTGTCGAAAACCGTATTTGATATCGTTGTAAAAAGTACTCATTTCATTCGACCTTTTTAAGCTTTCAGCCATCAGCTCTCAGTTATTTGGATTTTCTATTCATATTAACTAACGCTATTTGTTCAATTCTTAATCAACATGGGCTGAAAGCCCATTCAACCAAGCTGAGGGCTGACGGCTGACAACCGACGGGCAAAGCCCGCCCAAGACACCCAAGACAATAATCAATCATTGTCATCCTGCTTTTGCACACCAGACTTGCTTTAATGGTTTAAAATGACGGTCACAGCCGCCTATGACATAGATGCAACCATCTAAAAAAGTTGCACTTACTACTTGGATTGGATTTGGCAGATCTGTATTTCTCAACCACTTATCACTATCTAAGTCGTAGGTATATACATTTGCAATGGGGATATCCTCACCTTTGTTATTCCTGGCTTGTCCCCCAATCACACATAGACTGTTATTAAAACTAATAACGCTATGACCTGCGACTGCAATGGGAAAGTCCGATTTCCGTTCCCAGGTATTTTTTTCTGTATCATAAACTTCTACAATTTGTGAGGGAGGTGAATCATAAGCGCTCGTTTTTGCCCCTCCGATTGCATAAATATTATTTTGGATAACACCGAGACTCGGTCCTTGTCTTGGTGTTGGCAACGGCACTCTGGTTTCCCATTTATCTGATTTGGGATCATAGGATTCATTTTTATCTGATAATTTTGCTTTTTTAGCCCAATCTTCCATGCGGTCGCCTTCCTGCATTTCACCCTTCTCTAATCCACCGATCACATATATTTTACCATTAACAACGCAACAATTGGTGTGCTGCCTGGCAGTTGGCATTGGTGATAATGTTTTCCATGTGTTGGATTTTGGATTGTAGAGTTCATTTCTATCTTGAAAAGGATCACCACTAATCACATAGATCATACCGTCCACTTCTGCTAAATTTACATTCCACCCTGGAGTAATCATTTGAGTTTTTCTCATCCAGGTATCTGTAACAGGATCATATTCATATACTCCCGAAGATTTTGGATTAGCCTCCATTAAATAGATTGAATTATTATATGTAACTACTGTCCCTCTCATAGGTTTCGGGAGAACTGATTTAGGCTTCCAAACAATTTCTTGTGAAAAAGTAACTGTAGTTAAAACCAAGCTGAGCAATATTATTCTAATATGATTTGCGAGGATCTGCATAAAGTATTCCTTTCTTAATACTATATAACGCACGACATGAGGGGCGAGTGTAACGAGTTCCTTCAATGCCGATGTTCGATGTGGTTAATAACTTCAAGGGCGTTATTTTCTTAAATAACGCATCGTAATATAGGAAACTATTATTGTTCCTAGAATGCCCAAGCCAAGAATCGGTTTTTCTGAAAAGACCGCCAGAAAAACAGGTGCTACAATAGCAAAGCAAAACATAGCAACAACAATACGTGAAAGCTTGATCTGCAGATTTGTGGACTTGCCATTGCACACCATGGAATGTTGTAGGTGCGACGCTCTTCTTGCCCATTGTTCCAATATTCGCTTCGCGGCTTTCCGCTTTGCTTCGTGTCCAGTATTCCAACATTCCAATCTTACTCATATCGTAACGCCTCCATGGGATCGGTTTTAGTCGCCCTGCGGGCCGGCACATAGCAGGCTAGCAAGGTAATTGCCAGCAACAACAACGGAACCACGGCAAAGGTCACCGGATCAAGGGGCTTCACCTGGTAAAGCATGAAATCTATAATCCGGGTAACAGCCAATGCCCCAAAGATACCGATGGCAATACCTATGCCGGCCAGCAGGCACCCCCTTTTAAGAATCAAGCCAAGTACATTACCGCGTTGAGCGCCCAGAGCGATACGGATACCGATCTCCTGCTGACGCAAATTCACTGCGTAGGCCATCACACCATATACACCCAGCGAAGCCAGTAACAAAGCCGTCACAGAGAAAAATCCGTTGAGCATCAGCGAAAACCGCTCACGCCAAATTGTATCATTAATGCGTCCCTGCAAGGTGCGTACATCTGAAATCGAAACTGTTTTGTCCAGGTTCGCTACAAGTTCTCTGATTGCCTTGACCTGACTCAGAGGTTCAACATCAGTTTTTACTGTAAACATCGCCCCAAAGGGTGGAAACTGTGCATTTGGGACCGACATTTCCGGCTTAATGTCTTCCTGAATGGTCCTTTGTTTGGCATCGGCAACGATTCCGACAATTTCATAAGAAGAGGGAGTATTTCCTCCGACACCAGTATCGATATCGAGGCGTGTTCCCAACGGATTCTGATCGGGCCAGAAATGTTGAGCCATGGTTTCATTGACAATCATCTTCCCAACCGTTCCCTGTGTGTCGCGTTCATTGAAGAAACGTCCCTTTACCAGTTTCGTACCGATGGTCTTGAAGTAATCAGGGGAAATCGCCTGGGAACATGCTATGCGTTCGACGTCGGCTGGCGTCGAAAGACCGTCTTTCACTGAAAAGCCAGTCATGTTCCAACTGGTAGTAAAGGATAAACGACTGGTTGATCCGACTGTACGTACTCCTGGGAGAGCTTTCAGTTCAGAGTCCATACGATTCAGGAATTCACTGCGTGCTCGATTCTCTGGGAACTGCTCACGCGGTAACCAAACTTGAAAGGTCAGAACGTTCTCCGGCTTCATACCAAGATCGGTTCGCATCAATGAAACAAGACTTCGTCCAAGCAAACCCGCTCCCACCAATAGCACCAAGGCCATGGCAATCTGGATCACCACCAGGGCATCCTGAAGGACTCGATAACGGGAACTCGTGGATCGTCCCGCACTGTTCTGAAGTACAGGCAGGACTTCGCAACCCAGCAAACGAATCGCCGGCGCCAAACTAAACAGCACGCAGGACAGCAAACAGGCCAATGCCGTAAAAGCCAGGACTCGACCATCCATAGCAAGCTCGACCATCCAGGGAATACGGCCACCCAGCCAGGCGAACAACAGGTGGTTCCCCCCAAAAGCCAGTAAAATCCCTAATGGTCCTCCCAAGATCACCAATAGTAACGACTCGATAAACACCTGCTGCATTAATCGCCATCTTCCTGCTCCCAAAGCAGCACGGACAGCCATCTCTCTTTCTCTGCTCGATATCTTAGTCAATAATAAATTCGCGACATTGACACACACGATCATCAACAGAAATCCCACGGCGGCGAAACAAATCCACACGGTTGTATCAACATCCTTAACCAGATCATCCCGCAACGAAACAATACGCACACCCCTATCCCCTCCATACTGAGTCGCTATGCGTGCGGCAATTCCATCCATCTCCGTTTGGGCTTGGGACAATGTAACGCCTGGTTTCAGTTTCGCCACAACCGTTGATACATGACTGTTTCGCTGGGCAAATCGATGCTTGATTATGCTAAGAGACAACCAACATTGAGTCCCCTTATATAAGCCTTCACAAAAAGAGGGTTGGAAGTCCGCCGGCAAAACGCCGATTACTGTACACTGAACAGAACCGCCCCGTATTAAGCCACCGGCTACCGCGACTTGACGACCTATGATATCCGGATCGGCCGCAAATTGACTTTGCCATAAATCGTACGACAAAAGTGACATCAAGTTACTATTGGGCTTGTCCTCTTCAGCGGTAAATATCCGCCCTAAAACAGGTTTAACGTCCAATGCAGAAAACAACGTTGAAGAGGCTATGAACGTTTTCACTCGGGGTGTCCCTTCCCCAAGCATAACATTTGAAGGATATCCAACATAATTCACCCATCCCAGACATTCGAAGGATTGACTCTGTTCCTGCCAATCCATGAGATCGGGAATGGAAACAGGGTCACGGAATCTTTCCCTTGTCGGGTCGGTCGTAAACACCCTAACCAAACGATCCGAATCCGGGTACGGAAAGGGATTTAGAAGAACCGTATTGACTACACTGAACATAGAGGTATTGGCCCCAATCCCCAATCCCAGGATAAGCACCACTGTAACCGTATGCCCGGGACTCTTTCGCAGTTGCCGAAAGGCATATTTGATATCATTTATCATTGCGCTCATTTTTTCTTTCATTTCTAATTTATAATTCGATATTCATCATTCGTATCTCAGCGCCTCCATCGGATCAATTTTGGCCGCCCTTCTGGCTGGAAACATACCGGCCAATAAAGATACAAATGCTAATACCACAATCGTGACAAATATACTAACCGGATCGGTCGGGCTAACGTCGAACAGTAGGCTGCGTATAATCCGTGTTAATGCCAAGGCTACAATGAGGCCCGCAATGACACCTATAAGGGAAAGTTTAAATCCCTGGAGCAGTACCATCCGCAGAACCTGATACGACTTTGCTCCCAGTGCCATACGGATACCGAATTCCCTGATCCGTCGGCTGGTCATATACGAAACTATTGCATAGAGGCCGACAGCAGCAAGCAAAACAGCCGCTACACCGAATAAGCCGACTATCAAGGCTCGAAAACGCATCGGAGCCAGAGTTTTGTCGATCAGATGTTCAAGTGTGGCTATGGAATTCGGTGGCAGGTCCGAATCCAGCGCCCAGAGCTGTTCCCGAAGAGCACCCGCCAGCGGTTGCGTACCTGTGTGACTGCGAGTAACAAGAGTCATGAATGGCCATGGATTCTGTTCGAAAGGGACATATACTTCAGGGCCGATGTCCGCATCCAGTCCTTTGTGTTTGACACTACTGACGATGCCCACAATTTCTCTTTCGCGCATTCCGTCGTTGGCCAGCCCAATACGCTGTCCCACGGTATTGGTCCTGTCCCAGAGTTTTCGCGCCAGAGCTTCATTGACAATAACTACCTGCGGCCCGTCGGCGCTGTCCCTTACTGAAAAGACCCTTCCGTGGAGCAGTTTAATTCCCATCGTCTTGAAATAATCCGGACTGATCGCATGATATTGGGCGAAATTATGCTCACCTTCTAAGAACGAGTGATTATATGCATTATATCCGAAAGTCATAACACTCCCGGAAAAAGGCAGGTTGGTAACCAGTGCGGCATCCGCTACGCCGGGTACGTTTTGCACGCCCGACAATAATCTCCCGAAAAAAGCCGATTGTTGATGAGACTCGGGATATCGCGTCGTGGGTAAAGAAACCGTCATAGTGTGTATATTCTCCGGAGCAAAGCCGGGATCGACACTCATTAGAGACCAGAAGCTCCGTATCAAAAGACCGGTGACAACCAATAGAACAACGGAAAATGCAGTTTCAGTCATCACTAAAAAACAACGCAGACGCTCGCGATTAAAGACTCCTGACATTTGCCTGGTTTGATTTTTAAGATGTTGGGCCAAATTCAGGGACAAGATTCCACCGATGGATAGTAAGCCGCAGACCAGCCCGACTAATAGCGATAAACCCACGCCAAACGAAAACACCCAAACGTTCATGCCGGCTTGTCCCAGGCGAGGAATATCCCATGGACTCATTCTGATAATCAGACCAATGCCGCAAAAAGCGACAGAGATACCGAGCATTCCACCAAGCACCGCCAATAACACATTCTCACAAAGCAACTGACGCAGCAATCCCAGACCTGTCGCACCCAGGGCCTGTCGGATCGCAAGTTCCTGTTGCCGTTGAATAATGCGTGTGATTAGCAGGTTGGTAATATTCGCACAGGCGGTAAGCAACAACAGGCATGCACCACCCAATAATGCCAGTAGCGAAGGACGAACTGACGCGACTATCTGATCTTGCAGGCCGATTACACGAACACGCCAGCCTCGATTAATAGGGTCTTTATCCGCAATCTGTGCCGCAAGTATGCACATCTTATCCTGAGCCTGTTCTATCGTCACATCCCCACGCAACCTGGCAAGAACGTGCAAATGACGAGCACCACGCATGCCCGGTTTTTGCTGCTCGGATCCCAAAACAAGGGGCACCCAAAGCTGCGTACCTTCGTTCAATATGAAATCATCAGGCATGATTCCGACCAGAGTGAATGTATCGTTGTTAAGTTTTATGGATTGTCCAATCAAATCAGCTCTGCCGCCGAAGCGTGATTGCCATAGCTGATGGCTAATTAGCACAACAGGATTGGTACCTTCAGTCATATCTTCAGCATAAAAAGTACGTCCCAGTTCAGGTGTTACTCCAGCCAACTGAAAATAACCATCTGTTACAGCCAGGCCCTTGCACCGCTGCGGCTGGCCCTCGCCGGTCAGGACAAAGGAATTCACTGTAAACGCAGTGATCTCATCAAAGACATCCGCTTGTTCCTTCCAGTCCATGAAATTCGGCGGCGATACCCACATACGGGCCTGTCCCTTTTCCGGATTACTCTCCCAAACACCCACCAAATGTTCGGCATGAGGCATCGGTAGGGGCTCCCAAAGCACTTTATAAACCACACTAAAAATCGAAGTCGCAGCACCAATGCCAAGTCCAAACACCAAAACAACTATAAGTGTAAAGCCGGGATTCTTCCTAAGTTGTCGAAAAGCATATTTGATATCATTTAATAAAGTACTCATTATGAAACCTCGAAGCCGCTTTGTTTTAGCTCTGCGGTGTCCTGTTCTTTTAGCGTTTTCTGCTCGTCTTCAACAACCCGCCCGTCGAACAGATGAATCGTTCGCTTTGCATGAGCGGCATAACGGGGATCGTGTGTCACCATACAGATAGTCGAACCGGATTTATGCAGTTCCGAAAGCATTTCCATAACGATGTCCCCGTTGGCCGAATCCAGGTTGCCGGTCGGTTCGTCGGCCAGAAGGATGGACGGATTTGTTACAATGGCACGGGCCACGGCAACTCGCTGCTGCTGGCCGCCGGACAGTTGCGCGGGATAATGTTTCATCCTGTGTGCCATCGACACTCTTTCCAGGGCGGTTTGTACCCGTTCTTTACGCTGCGTCCTCGGCATCTTCTGGTATGTCAAAGGCAGTTCCACATTCTCGTACACCGTCAAATCCCCGATAAGGTTGAAGCTCTGAAATATAAATCCAACTTCACGGTTTCGAATACGTGCCCTTTGTGATGCGGACAGGTCCGCGACAGGTGAACCATTGAGCTGGTAATTGCCTTCAGTTGGGGAATCCAGCAGGCCGAGAATAGACAGTAATGTGGATTTGCCGCAGCCCGAAGGACCCGCAATAGCAATGTATTCTCCCTTTCGAACCTTCAGGTGAACACCGGAGAGGGCGTGTGTTTCCACCTCTTCGGTGACAAAGACCTTATGGAGATCTTCCACATTGATTAATAATTCGTTCGTTTTGCTCATCTTCATGCTCCTAATATGTAAAAAATACTGCTTCGCTCGACTCGACAATGTTAATCATAAATTGTAATTCGCCGGTTAAACCTCATCTGACTTCTGTTTCCTGTATTCTGTGTCCTGTTTTTCAATCATTCATATCTTAAGATCTTCATAGGATCGACACGAGATGCACGTCGCGCCGGGATAATACAGGCCAGCATGGCAACAGCTAAGAGTATTAACGGAACAACTACAAATGTCACTGGATCGGTCGCGCTGATTTGATATAGCATACCGGAAAGAAAACGCATCAGGGCAAAGGCGCCAACCAGACCAATCGCCAGACTAACGAGTGTCAGGATTAATCCATGTTTCGTTACAAGCTTTAGAATATCGCCTCTCCCGGCACCAAGGGTCCTACGAATACCGATTTCATTGATGCGCTCGTTGACCGCATAGGCCATCATACTATAGAGCCCGACCACGGCCATTAGTAAGGCCACGCCCGCCATAACAGCCAGCAGGATCATGCAAAATCGTTCCACGGACATGGATTCTGCAA
>CAYSKI010000050.1:0-23685 GCA_964431695.1 uncultured Pirellulales bacterium
ATTCCGGGGGCCGGTCTTATTACTATGGTCATTGTACTCAAGGCGGTTAATCTCCCGATCGAAGGTATTGCAATGATTCTTGCCGTGGACAGATTGCTGGACATGCTCCGAACCGCAGTCAACGTTTGGGGAGATACCTGCGGAGCAGTAGTCGTCGCAAATCTGGAAGCGGAAAAATTAAACAAATAATACATTCAGGAATTTATCCAAACAAAAAATGTATGCACTGATTTCAATGGCTCTGGCGCTGGCATTGCTGGTTGTTCTGCTGCACGTAAAAGTCAAGCTGGGACGAGCAATGCTGCTCTCCTCTATCGCCCTGGCGGTATTTCTTCGTGTCACTCCGGGGCATTTTTGGGCGACCGCCGTCGATGAATGGAACACAAAGCCATTGAGCCAGACCACCGGATACCTTTTTATCACACTGACCGCCCTTGTAATGCTGGTCAACGTGCTCGGCACGGCGATGAAAGAAACCGGCGTCTCGCAGCGTTTAGTGCCGGCACTCCAAGGCCTTTTCCGAAGCCGGCGTTTCGCCATGGCGACTATCCCGATGATGATGGGCCTGCTGCCGACTCCCGGCGGAATTATGCTCTCGGCTCCGATGGTACGGGACCTCGGCGACCACATCGGCGTCGAACGCTCGCGCCAGGCGGCGATAAATTTTTTCTTCCGCCACCAGTGGGAAACAGTCTGGCCGTTATTTCCCGCCGTTCTGCTGATCCAAAGTATGTTCGGCATATCCGTGCTTACCCTCATTTCGCATAACATCGCTATCACAATATGCGGTACTACCGGCGGCATAATTTTCCTGCTGCTTTTTGGCATCCCGCCGAGGAGCAAGGAAAAACAATCCCATGCGCCGATAGCGCACAATTTACAAAACTTCGCGCACGCATTCTGGCCGATTGTTGTAGTGGCGACACTCTACGCTGTGGCAAATATACCCCCTGCTGCCGGGCTGCTTTTTGCAATAACTATCTTCCTTTGTTTCCATAAGGTGACATTGAATCGCTGGTCGGGAATTTTTAAATCGGGACTCGAACCCGACTTTGTTTTTTTAATTCTCGGCGCCCTGCTGTTCAAGCTCAACCTCGAAGCGGGCCACGCCATTGACGATGTCGTCAGGTTCCTCTCCGAGATGAACGTGCCGGTATATATCGTGATCTTCTTTTTGCCGTTTCTGGTCTCGTTCCTGACCGGCGTAACAATGCCGACCGTCGCGATTACGTTTCCGTTCCTCATCCCCTTCATCGGGACCGGCGAACAGGCCAAAATGGGACTCGAAACCCTCGCTTTCTCCGGCCTGATGGTCGGGCTGTTTCTTACACCCGTGCACCTGTGCATGGCTCTTTCGGCCAGCTACTTCGATGCGCCACTGACCAAAATCATCATCAAGGTCCTGCCCCCTACCCTTTTCGTCGCCGCCGCAGGCATCCTCATGGCCGTCTTCTTCGGATAACCACAGATTTCACAGATTTGACCTGTTTCAAATTCCATTACGCAATACGCACCACACATCACGCAATACGAAATAATTGGCTTTGTTTTTTCGCCGGTAAAATCCGGGCTATTTCCCCCTATTTACTTGTCAAAAAAGAGCTTACACCAATTTGGGCCTGCCCCAAATTGGGTTTGTTTTCAATTTTTTTGCCCCCCTCAAGCTGGCTTGAGGGCTAAATATGGAATTTTTATGTTATTTTTAACCCATTCGGCTCCGTTCAGGGCATGCTTTGAACTTTTACCCCTTCGACTTTGCTCAGGGCGTGCTTTTTACTTTTAACTTTTTTTGTCTATCCGCCATACGTTACTCGCTGTATGCTGTTTATTATTATACCGGCAATCGGCCGAATGTAAGGAGAATTCCCCGATTTTCGCCGAAAAATGTCAATGACAAGCCACTCAAGCATTCAGCGGACAGCGTTTAGCGTATAGCAGGTAAGGTGGTGGCTCTGCCCCACCAGCATAAAAAGCGGTCATTGCGAGTCCTGATTTTTAGGGCCGTGGCAATTCTCCATCAAAAATACAAAAAAAAATGAGATTTTCGAGGATTTTCCAATCAATATCTTCCCCGTGAGATACGCCTATTATGTAGGGTGGCGGCTCCGCCCCACCGGCTTTTATAGTCGTTGGTGGATAACAAAATGCCAAAAATACGTAGTTACCACAATAGACAAATGCTGTCTGTTATTGGTATCCTTTCGGATCTATTACTGTGAATAAATAAAAACGGAGGCAATAATGAAAAAATCTATTCAAATACTTATATACTTCCTAATTTTCAATTCAGTTTTTGCCGTCACTCGAATGGGTCCGCCAGTCAGTGGGCTCCAAAAAGGACAATCCAATCTTTCACTGGAATATTCAAATGGTCAGACTGATATTGAAATTGAAGGTTACGGCCTTAAGGGTACTCTGGAAGATATTGAAACGGACTTTATAAGCGCGAGAATTGGTATTGGGATGATGGATAAATCTGAAATCTTCTTTAGATTTGGAGCTGCTCAATTGGAAAACTACGATAGGAATTTCGGCTGGGGTGTTGGTCTTAAAACTACCTTTTCTAATTCTGAAAATTTAGATTGGGGATCCTTATTTCAAATTAATAGCACTTATGCAAGCGAAGTCGTAAATTTCGGTTTTTATTCTTTTAGCGATGAGGTTGACCTTTATGAGTTTCAATTCGCATTTGGACCAAGCTATCACAACCAAAATCTCTGTTTATATGGTGGTCCATATATGCATTTGATTCAAGGAAACGAAGACGTTGATATTATGGGAAGTCATTTAACATTCGATCTCAAGCAGGCTTCGGAGTTCGGCGGTTACGCCGGCTTGTTATTAGAGATGGATAAAAATGCAGCTTTCAACGTCGAAGGCCAATGGACAGGTGACAGTCATGCAATTGGAATCGGTTTTATTTTTAAATTCGGAAAAACTAGCCCAGATACAACAAGAAAAAAGAGGTTAGAAGATGAAATTATTATGACTGAAAAGATTGACCCAAATAAAAAACTGCTTGGCTATCGTGTGGAAACAGATAAATACGGAAGCAGGATTAAAAGACCCGTGTATGAAGAAAATCAAGAGAAATAATAAATAGATTTAAAGAGTGATTGTAATATGGAAGATTCTTATGCGAGAAGAGTCGCGACAGAAGCAAGACTTCTTAAACGTTCTTGTGAATCTTTGATCGGTATCTGTGCGGGATTAATGGCCGACGGTATCTTAAATAACGAAGAAATCCAATTCCTTAATGTCTGGTTATCCGATAACCAAGAAATCGCAACAACCTGGCCTGGAGAGGTAATATATGCCAGAATTCGTGACGTTTTATCTGATGGAATTATTACCGAAGAAGAGAGGGATTATCTTAAGCAAACACTGACAGAATTACTTGGTGGAACCTTCCAAGATACTGGAGCAACATCTGGGCTATCATCTGGACTACCAATTGATAATATTGAATCAATTGAAATTACGGGAAATTCATTTTGTTTCACAGGAAACTTTATCTATGGCACAAGAAAGGCTTGTGAAAGAGCAATAGATGTAAGAGAAGGGATCGTCCTCCCAAATGTTCGAATGGACTTGAACTACCTCGTAATAGGAACATTAGCAAGTCATGAGTGGGCTAATACTAGTCACGGTAGAAAAATCGAAAAGGCCATTGATTACAAGAAAAAAGGATGTCCTATCTTCATCATTAATGAAGAAAAGTGGACTCAATATCTTTAACGACCCAATCGCAGCGACACACTATAAACTTTCAATTCAATGTCTAAATTTATATTTTTCTTCATAACAGAGTAAGTGCTCATCCGGACAAATCCACCAAAGCATACCGGCAAAAATCAATTGCAGGAAACGCGCCGGAAAGAATAAAAACAGTGGATAGGATCTATGGTTTAGGGAATGAATTACACCAACCAAAAGACCGAATACACCATGTTTGGAATATAATAAAGCATTAAACACTCATGTTTTTTAATATCAGGTCAATAGTCCTTTTGATTAATCAAAAGGACTATTAGCTTTTTATTGAATTAAAGACTTTTTATTTTTCTTCTTTACATAGTGATTGATAATCCAAGCCTACCTGCAAAAGCTCATCGGCAAAAATCAATTGCAGGAAATGCCGTTTTGGGTATTATTATTTTTTACCGATGACGATGTTCTCTTCGCTAACCAGATGCTTCACTTTGTTCTCCATAGGGAGTCTTAAGGACAGCTTAACAAGAAAAATATAAATAATATTAAGTCAATAGTCCTTTCGACTAATCGAAAAGACTATTAGCATCTCATTGGATTCAAGTCTATGTGTTTTTCTACTTCATATAGTTATTGATCATTCGGATAAATCCGCGAAAGCATATCAGTACAGTTTCTATTAAACAAGTTTCAATTTATTCTTCATGTCATTCCGCACCTGATGCGGAATCCAGAAATAAAAAAAATGGATTCCGCCGTTAGGTATCCCTGACGGGACTGCTTTCGCAGTAATGACAAAACATGACATTACTTTTTGGAAACGGAACGAGTAAAAATCAATTGCAGGAAATGCCGGTTTGTGGTATAGAAGCATCTGTAGGGGCGGCCCCAAGTGGCCGCCCAATCGGCAAGCTCTGGGTAAGCTCTGGGCAACCATATTGCAGGGTTCCCATTTTGCGTTCTTTTTGCAAAATGGGGTCCCGAGTTGCCCCTACGTTCGTAACAGGAGAATCGATGAGCAAACTGAAAGTGGTGAGTATCGGCGGTTTCGGCCATTCGGTATTTGTCTTCGACGATATGATCAAAATGGCTGAGGCGGAACTTGTCGCTTTCGCCCCTGCACTAAAGGATGAGCCACCCGTTACTGTTACCAACCACGAGATTTACAGCGACAAAATCAAGCGATACGAGGACTATCGAAAAATGTTGGCCGAGATTCGGCCGGATGTGGCGGTAATCAGCACGCGGCTGGATAAAATCGCCGAAATAGCTATCGAGGCGGCGAATGCCGGCTGCCATCTAATCTGCGAAAAACCTCTGGCGCTGACTCATGAGTCACTGGCGGAACTTTTTAAGGCGGTAAAAGATAATAAGGTGGAACTTTTCGCAATGCACTCGATGCGTTCGGAGGGTGCATTCATCACGGCACGCGATATCTATCGCAACGGCGATATCGGCGAAGCGGTCCTTGCCAACGGACGCAAGAGCTATAAATGGGGCACACGG
Organism: uncultured Pirellulales bacterium; assembly: GCA_964431695.1. Taxonomy (GTDB): domain Bacteria; phylum Planctomycetota; class Phycisphaerae; order Sedimentisphaerales; family Anaerobacaceae; genus JAFGPS01. The sequence goes on from CAYSKI010000050.1 coordinate 5,218, forward strand.
CCGGACTGGTTCGCCGACCGCAAAACATACGGCGGGACAATCGGCTGGGTGGGCATCCACGCACTCGATTTTATCCATTACATAACAAGCCTGGGCTTTCGCAGCGTCATGGCAATGCAGGGAAACTTCGCCCATCCGAGCCATAAAGACTGCGAAGACAATTGCGCATTAGTTCTTGAAATGAGCAACGGCGCGCACGCGACAATAAGCGTCGATTTATGCCGCCCGTCCACGGCCCCGACGCACGGCGACGACTGGGTGCGAATCGTGGGTACTAAAGGTGTGCTCGAAGCCAACGCAAGTCAAGGGACATGCAATCTGATTGTCGATGGAAAGGAGCCGGTTGATGTCCCCGTAGCCGAACGCAGCAAGATGTTCCGCAATTTCCTGCTGTCTCTCGTCGGCAAGGCCGAATACGAGCCAGAGCTGAGTACGCAGGATGCCTTTATGCTAACGCACGTTTGCCTATGCGCCCGGGACGCCGCAGATATGGGCAAGATGGTTAGCATTGACAACACACAATTTATGGAGTGAAAATTTATGCTGCGTATTGCAATGATCGGTGCCGGCGGATATGCGTTCGAGCTGATTAAAAGAATCTGGATGATTCCGGATAAAATCAAGCTGGTCGCGGTGACATCGAATCCTGCGAGAAAAAGGCCCGGCGTGGAAACCTGCCGGGAAAAAGGCGTCAAGGTATTCGCCACAGTCGATGAACTATTGGAGTCCATGCAGGGCAAATGCGATGTGATTTTTATCCCCACCCCCATTCATACCCACAGCTCTCTTACCAAAACGGCGTTAGAGGCCGGTTTCGATGTGTTTTTGGAAAAGCCCCCCACCGCAACAATCCAGGACTATGACGATTTAGACGCCTTCGTCGATAAACGCGGCAAGAAGGTGGCGGTATGCTTCCAATATCTTTACACAAATATTATGCAGCAAATGAAGGAGCAAATAAGCTCCGGCAGGTTCGGCAAAGTCAAACGCATTCGATCCATCGGCGCATGGGAGAGAGTGGATTCTTATTTCAGCCGAAGCAGTTGGGCCGGCAAGCTGCGGGTAAACGAGAAGTGGGTGCTGGACGGCACGATAAATAATCCCTTAGCTCATGTACTTTGCAACAATCTTTACTTGGCTTCGATGGACCGATGGAAAATGGCCGAGCCGAAAACAGTTCAGGCGGAGCTGTATCACGCCCACAATATCGAAAGTGAAGATATCAGCAGCCTGCGAGTGATAACTACCGACGGCGTGGAAATCGTCTATCAGGCAACATTATGTGCCAAGACCGTGGTGGAGCCGGTCACGATTGTGGAATGTGAAAATGCGACGATTGAATACGCCGAATTTAATAAGGTGACAATCACGCATAAAAACGGCAAAAAAGAAGAAATCATCGACGACACCGAACAGCGTGTCCAAATGCTGGAAGAGTTAGCGGACGCATACGCAAATAAAAGGCCCTATTACGGCTCTCTGGAATTATGCCGACCTTTTACGCTTACAGTGAACGGAGCATTCGAATCGTCAAAGATGACCCACGGCATCGCTCCCCGGCATATTAAGCGGTTCGAGCACCAGGATTCGTTTAAAACGGTAGTGAATGACCTGGATGAATCTTTATTGGCCGGTTACGAGCAGGGAAAACTGCTCTCGGAGCTCGGAGTTCCATGGGCGGTAAAAACCGAAGCGTTCGATATGACAGATTATAATCAATTTCCCGGTGACGATATCTGGAATTAATTAAACAAAAAAACACTGTTGAAAAAACTGCTGAGGTAAGGATAAAAGGAGAGATAAATGTTCGGACTGCCGGTTATTGACATCGTCGTCATCGTTGTATATTTCGCGGTGATTATCAGCATCGGTTTCTGGTCGATGCGGCGGATAAGAAATCAGGAAGATTATTTTCTTGCGGGCCGGCGGTTCGGCAAACTGATCCAGACTTTCGCCGCATTCGGACAGGCTACTTCCTCCGACAGTGCCGTATCGGTGACAACAACGACGGTGACAAACGGAGCGGCGGGGATCTGGGGGGCGCTGAATATTCTTTTTGCCACGCCGGTTTACTGGATGACCAGCCCGTGGTATCGGCGGCTGCGGCTTTTGACTATGGGGGATTTTTTCGAGGACCGATACGGCTCGAAAAAAATGGCCGGCGTCTATGCCCTGATTCAGGCGGTGGGTTTTATGGTTTTGCTGTCGGTCGGATTTTCGGCAATGAGCAAAACCGTCATGGCACTGACTCCCAAAAGCGTCGAACAATACAACGCCGCCGAATCAGCAGAATATAATCGGGCGCAGGAATTAGACAAGCTGGAATCGGCCGATTTAACTAGTCTCAGTGCCGCCGAGCAGCAAAGATTGCAACAATTGCGGCTGGAAAATCCAAAAAAGATTTTCTCGCATATCAACCAGAGTACCCTGATGATTATCGTCTGTACTATTGTTTTGATTTATGCGGTCGCGGGCGGACTGGAAGCGGCATTTCTGTCCGATATGATTCAGGGAATGTTTATCATTTTGCTTTCATTGATCCTCTTGCCGTTCGCCTTTGCAAAGATCAACAGCATTTACGGCAGCAGCAGCATTATGGGAGCCTTTCATACGATACACGAAAGATTGCCGGAATCTTTCTTCGAGATATTCGGCTCTCCGACGACAATCGATTTTACCTGGTATTATATCCTGACGATTATGCTAATGGTCACAATCAATGTCGCGGTCGGAGCGAACCAGCTCTCCGCCATGGGCTCGGCCAAGGACGAATACGCCGCCCGGTTCGGCTTTACAACGGGACTATATATCAAGCGAGTTTGCACGGTCTTGTGGGGGCTCTTTGCCCTGACGGCGGCGGTCCTGTATGTCGGAACAGTAAGTGATTCGGACATGATGTGGGGATACGCGACCCTGGATCTTTTGGGCCCGCTGAAAATGGGATTGATCGGGCTTATGATAGCGTGCCTGATGGCGGCGTTGATGAGTACGGCCGACTGCCTGATGATTACAAGCTCGGCACTTTTGACACATAATCTTTACAGGGTAATTGCCCCCAACAGAACGGAAAAGCATTATGTCGCCATCGGGAGAATTATGGGGGCGATTGTCGTTATCGGAGGCGCATGGATAGCGCTGCAGTTCGAAACTATCCTGAGCCAATTGAAATTTACGTGGGAAATCGGGGTGATTTTCGCCGCATCTTTCTGGATGGGAATCCTGTGGCGAAAGACCAACAGCAAAGCGGCATGGGCATCTATCCTGGTGACATTGTTAGCGTTCTTTCTGCTGCCGCTTTTGATACCAATGTTTTTCCCGAGCGTTCGAACGAACCAATACCTGGCCAAGCTGACCAGTCCGCAGCCGTTGGAGCGGACATATACTGCCCATGCTATCGACGTCGAGACACGCAATGCAGAAATCGCCAGATGGGACAAGCTCGATGCCAAAGACCAAACAACAGGCCCGCGTCCGGTACAGATCGCGGTCGGCGAAAAGTTCTCTAAAACTTATCAGCTGCCACCGAGAGGGATATTCTGGACACAGGGTGTCAAGACAAATAAAGACGGCGTGCCGGAAGGTCGCGGCCAGTTGAATATTATGCTGGCACTGATCGATAAAATCGGCTGGGACCTTTCGAAAAATCCCCACGCCATGAACGAAACAATCCGGGCATTGCTTCGTATCCTGACGCCGTTCGTGATTTTGATATTATTGGGCTACATTGCCGGGCCGGATGACGAAAAGGCCCTGGATCGATTTTATGCCAAGATGAAAACACCGGTACTGGTAGATCGCCAGAAAGATCAACAGGAGCTGGAATGGTCTTACGTAAATCCCCACAGGTTTGACTATCAAAAAATGTTCCCTGATACAGGCTGGGAATTCTGCAAGTGGGACAGAACGGACATTGTGGGATTCAGCATCGCGCTACTGGTGGCCTTTGGAATCATCGGACTGCTTATACTAGTTGTCTCAATCGGTGGTTAAAGGCAGCGTATGGTGCGATTTCATCACACCCTACATCTGTGGTTTTGCCTCATCGCTTCAAACTTGCTATCGTCATCATTATACCGGCTTTCAGTTCCTCGGGAGTCAATGCCGTAATCTGTCCGCTTAGCAGCAATACGTTACTACGGCCGCCGTGAACGAAATTCGGTTCGTAAAGCAAAATATTTTGCCTTGGCATGTCACTCCTCTGGCCGGGTATATAAATATACTTCTGCCCGTTGGGATCGGGACACTGGAACAATTGCGAGCTGCCGCACTCTCGCTCCAAAGCTCCCTGCGATTCCGGGAATTCACCGTTGCTGAGGGCATATACCTGCAGGCATTGCCAGATCGCCCGCAAATCCATCTGGCACTTTACATCTACCGCTTTTAATTTGGTGTCAACCATCGCATCGGTATATTGCCCGCCCATGTCACCTGCGGTTTTGAATACCCACATAACTCCCATTGCGATAAGCCCGAAAAAAATCAACGCCACAATAATGTTGATAATCGTTCCGCCGGAATGTTTTTTCCTTATCATTGCCGTGACTCCTTTTATATTCTATATATTAATCCACTTATCCCGCCTGTTTCGCTATTATAACGAAGGCAATCTTAGTAAATTGAAAAAGAATCCTATCAAAGGTTCTACGACCATACGAAATCCGCCGAAATATACCAAACCGAGAACAATAAATATTCCAAAATGTGAAACCTGGTTATATACCTTTACAGCTTTCGGAGATTTCAGGCCGGCATAGACAATTCTCGAGCCGTCCAGAGGCGGTATGGGAAGAAGATTAAATACGGCTAAAGCAAGATTAATAAGAACACCAAGTCGTATAAAATCATCGACAAGGGGTATTGCCTGTACCGGCAGAATATGATAAGCGAGAGCCAGTGCAATCGCCAGCAATATATTCGAAACGGGACCGGCTATGGAAACCAGGAGCATTTGCGTCCTGGTAAGAACGGAAAAATTGACCGGGACCGGTTTTGCCCAGCCGACATGTAAGAAGAGCGGGACAATAATTGTGCCGATAGGATCGATGTGAGCTATCGGATTTAGCGTGAGCCTTCCCATACTCTTTGCCGTATTGTCGCCGAATTTGTACGCCGTCCACGCGTGGGCGTATTCATGAATCGTCAGCGAAGGCAGCACTACCGCCAAAAGAATTATCAAAAATACCGGGTCGAAACCGAACATTACATACCTTTTATATTAAACCTTCGTTATTCCGGCAAAAATTACAGCTTATATACATTCCATCCTGCCGTTGACCTCAGACTATCGGATTATCATACGCATGTCAAGCAGGGATGTTCTCCACTACTGCTTTGTCATACCTATATTGCAGACTTGTCATGTTGAGCCGATAGGCGAAACATCTGGCTATTGATGCCCAGATTCTTCGCTTTGCTCAGACACCGTCCTGAGTTTACCGAAGGAATGACACCCTTCAATTAAGATTTGATGAAGTGCTATGTTCTCCGTTTATGGTATGCTTTATCCCCCCGGTTTTTCACTGTCGTCTCTGATTTTTCCATCAAGCTCATCGAGATTGAAACCTTCAGCGGTGACAATGTGATTTTTATCAGCAAGAATCATCCAAGGTAGAGATTTAACACCCCATGCCGAATGTGTTTTTTGGGAATCGTCATTAATCAATCCAACCGGGAATGAAATATTGTTTTCTTTTATCCACTCATTGAGCGTTGCCTGTTCGATTTTCGAGGCCTGGACAGCAATTGTAACAATGCCTTTTTCCTTTAGTTCTTTTGCCTTTTTACTTAGCTCTTGCACGCAATTCCTCGACGGCCGCTGCTCCATATCAAAGAAACATAACAAAATTAACTTATCATTCACATCGGCCGGTGAGAGGTTTAGTCCAAGGTCTTTCAAATCAGGTAACACCTTACCTATTAGCGGCAATGGTTGAATATATATATTTACGACCTCACCATTTCTCCATTCAAATCGGGTATCTTTACCAATGAAGTCTTGATGATTTACTCTTGTACCATTTGGGATATTGGGTTCGAAAGCATTCAAAGCTTCAAAATCAGGATGAAAATTTACAGATAACCGTTCATGTTCTCCATACCACTCTGCTGTTTCTCCATCTTTATATTTCCAGATAAGAGTAGTTTTGCATTCTATAGGTAGTAATACACCATTGAAATCCTTGAATTTAACTGAATCCATAACAAAAGAAATCTCTGTAGGCGCACCATGAGACAATTTCATTTCACTGACTGGTTTAATGCCATAGATGTCCTCTCCCTTTTTTACAACAGAGACATTACGTGGCAGACAATTGTGCTTTTGATCCAACCAGAGAGTATAATTTCCATAATTTTCTATGGTAGCTTCCAACACATGACATTCACTTCCATCTATATTTTCCAGCCCCTTATAACGCAACGAGCTTGTCTTTTCACTGAACAGTTCAATTAGACTAATACGGTCGCCTGTTACATAACCCTCAAGTGCCCTTCCTATGCCGATTTTATTTTTAATATCATTAAATTCTTTTTCACCGTCACTCCAGAAAATAACATATTCTGGGGCTCTGTCTTCTCTTTCACTGTCATAATAAAATGCGCGGTTCTTACGATCAACCATAGATCTCTGGTAAAACGGCACATCGGAGGTTTTATCTGTTTTACCATTGACCAACGAGTAATTATGCACAGAATGTTCGACGTCAATACATTTTCCATCACAATAATATTTGATATCTGTAAGTTGTTTTAGTTCTCCTGTATTTGTCAGGTACTTCGTTTTGGCCTCAATAGCAAATACATTAGGCATGTTCCGAAGTGCTGCATTAAACCTCTGAACGATTTCTTCCGTTTGACCCTGATGATTTCCGCATAAGCCATTCGAGTCAACAATTAAAATAAAACAGATCAATAAAAAGATTTGAACGTTTTTCATGGCTAATCCCCTAACATTTCTTTACCGGAATTCCTCACATACTGTTTTGAAAAAAGCCGCAAGATGATTATAAAGTCGCAAAAGGTGCATTGTCTATATGAAAGACACAAAATGCACAAATATATTGCAGTATTTTGCCCTTTTTACACTTTTTTTTACCGAACCTTTAATTTATCTGCATTTTGTGGAGAGAATCACTGTTTTCTGATGGTGGTATGATTTTAATATACGTTCTATATCAGTAAATTTCTTATGTGCTAAACCTGAGAAGGCATAAAAAAAGCCACCGGTGCATTAACACCGATGGCTTAAAATTAAACACCTACTTTCCTATTTTTTCTTCTTGCTTGTTTTTGCTGCCGCTTTCTTTTTTGCTGCTTTCTTCTTTGCCATTTTAGACCTCCATGTAATTAAACCATAAATCGACTAAGAAGCGGATACGCATCCGTTCATTCCATTTAATTTTACAACGGCTTAACTGACCTTTTTGATATTACCCATATCGGAGTCGTCATCGTCGTCATCGCCCGGAAATGTATATTTATTCAAAGACCCTTCATTTTTCCGGCGTCTTTTTTCCTGAATATTCGCACATGCAACACAGCATCTGGCCCAGGGAATTGCTTCCAGCCGCGGCTTGGGTATCGGCTCGCCGTTAACCTGGCATATCCCGTAAGTGCCGTCCTCGATCCTGTCGAGGGCCTGGTCAATTTCGGAAATCAGTTTTCTTTCGCTGTCCATCAGCTCCAGAGTGAATTCCTGCTCGTAGCTGTCCGTTCCTGCATCGGCCATGTGTATCGGCATATTGGATAAATCGCTCCTGTCCTCGCGCAACGCATCTTGTTCCATATAGGATACGTTACCCAACAGCTCGTTTCTCTTTTCCAAAAGCAATCCTCTGAACTTCTTAATCTCTCCTGCTGTTAAATGTCCCGTCTTTTTTCGCTCTTCTGTCATAAATACTCCGAAAGTTACTACATGAATCTAAACTACATACGTCCTTAAACTAAATTAAAATGCTTTAAGAGCGAATATCATCGCCCGAGGAACGCAGACAAACTCCTTACGAAAACCCGCCTGAGTGGCTTGATACTTGTTTGGATTTCATCGGAACTCATGCCAATCATGGCAAATGAGAAGAACCCGAATACAAATCCCGCCACAGCACAGGCCAGCCGTCGAATTTTATGCGGATCAATCCTCGGAGACAGATACATTGCAACCTGCTTTTCGATCTCTTCAAGGTAACGAATGTATGGCTGTTCCAATTCCTCTGTGGCTTCGGATTCGAGTTTTAACAATAACTTTCCCTGAAAAAGCAAAAGAAACTCCTCCTTGGACTCCACGGAAAATTCATAATGAACATCCAGTAAATGCTCCAGCATCTCTTCGAGAGTTTCCGGGGGATTATCATAAGAGAGGATACGTTCTGTCAAATGCTCGATGGCCTCTTCCACTAATGTTACAACCATCTGTCCCTTGTCATCGAAATGCTGATAGAGAGTGCCCTTGCCGAGGTCGGCTTTTTCCGTAATTTCCTCCACCGTTGCAGCATCCACACCCTTCTCGCTGAAAACATCCAGTGCCGCCCGCTTCAATTTACGCCTGGTTCTTTTGGCCCTCTTCTGTGTCCTTGTTTTTCCGGTTTTCATACATTTTGTTTTCATAAAACTGACCATATAGTCATATTCGACCAAGAGGTCAATAATATTTTTGACTTTTTACAAATAAATGATATATTTTTTAGTCGTTGTTCACACTACTTTATAACTGGAGAAATCATTTTGGTTGACTTAACCGGCAAGATGAAACAAACAAAATCTGAAAATAAAACTTTGAAATTAAAGTCTGGTATATACCTTGGCAAATACCGATTGGGAAAACACATCGATACGGGAGGCTCGTGCGAGGTCTGGCAGGCCATAGACACAGTCGAAGGCATAACGGTGGCATTAAAAATTCCCTTGACCGGAATCAACGGCCGGAGCAACAACGAGCCGCTGCTGCGGGAGGTAAGAGCCGTTTCAAAATTGCGGCACCCAAATATCCTTTCCATAAAAAACGCCGACATTATCAACGGTCATGCCGTCCTTGCAACAGAGCTGTCGGCCCGCACACTCGCCGATTGCTCCAGGCCTATGTCGGTTGCAAGAATTACCTCGATAATAATCCAGGTCCTTCAAGGCCTGTCCTTTGCCCACGAGCAGCGCATCGTACATTGTGACGTCACGCCTTCGAATATATTTCTTTTTGCCGACAAGCGGGCCGCAATCGGGGATTTCGGAATATCCCTCAAGATTAAAGGCCGGATCAGAACGGTCGATGATTTCGGAACTCCCGGTTATGTCGCCCCGGAACAGGCCTACGGCTATCCGACCTATCGAAGCGATTGTTTTGCCGTAGGGCTGATTCTCTATGAATATATTACCGGCATCCTGCCGCGATGGCCCTTCAACTGGCCGTACAAAGGCCACGAACGACTTCGCGAAAGAACAGGTATCGCTTTCATCAGATTCATGAAAAAAGCATTGTCGGTCGATCCTCAGAACAGATTCGCAAACGCGGGAAAAATGCTCGTCGCACTGACCGAATCGCTACCCAAAAACCTGCAAAAACTTATTGCTCGACAAACCGTGAAAAAGCAAGCGGACTGGAGAAAAGTCCGACGGGAATCTTTTATTAAAAAATACAAAAGGATATTTCCAGTATTGTTCAGATGTATCGAATGTGACGAACCCATCGCGGAGAGGATGCAGGTCTGTCCATGGTGCGGCAGCGGGAAAAATCGCTATGATACACGAAGCCGGTTCAGTCATATCTGTCACCGATGCCATAAAGGCGTTCTTCCCGAATGGCGGTTCTGCCCGTGGTGTTACGGCCCGGGTTTTGCACCGCAGGAACACGACCGATCGATCAAAGTAAGCTACCACGCCCGATGTAAAAAATGCGGCGGGAAACTGATGAGGTTTATGCGTTACTGCCCTTGGTGTCATCATAAAGTCAAACGGCCGTGGGACGTCAGGCCTTTTCCCGAGGTTTGCAGCAAATGCGGCTGGCCCGTCGATTCGGATTTCTGGAATTACTGCCCATGGTGCAAACAAAATCTGGTCACCCCATGATGCATCAATTTATCATTTCAATCGAGACATTGTTCCGATATAAGTTTCTGTTTTGAAGAAATTTCGATTCGAAGAATGCTTGACCCGACATATCGATTCGGCAACAATTTATTGAATATCTATTCGTTATCTGCCGAATATATTAATTAATAGCATAGCAGCACGCAACGGCACAATATTACTTTCAGGAAAAAACTATGTTGGATAATCTCATAGGCTCGGAAAGACCTCTCCAATGGGTGCTGCAATTCTGGCCTGTTTTGGTTTTTTCTTTTATCTCGGCACTTATAGCCACACTGCTATGCAAGAACATCGCTCTGAAGCTCGGGATCGTCGATAAGCCCGACAATCTTGTCAAGACCCATAAAGGCTCCGTCGCCTATCTCGGCGGCATCGGCATCTTCGTCGGGCTGACTGTCGGCATCCTTACCGGGATATATTGTCTGGGCCCGGGCCAAAGTGCGGCCCTGAGCGACCAGGAACATTTCCGCCTGTCGCTGAGATGGCTGATCGGAATTCTGGCGGGCAGCGCAATCGCCTGTTTTGTCGGTCTGACCGACGACATATTCGACTTGAAGCCGCGATATAAATTCCTGGGGCAGATTCTCGCCGCATGTATTTTGCTGATGGCCGGTATCAGACCGAATCTGTATAGGGTTGCCGGGCCGCTGCATTTACCGATGACCGATGGGCTCGAAATGGTTCTCGGAGTTTTTATTGTTTTTTTCTTTGTCCTCGGGGCAACCAATTCACTGAATTTACTCGACGGCCTGGATGGACTTTGTGCCGGGGTGACGGCAATTATCACAATCGCTCTGTTGATACTATCCGTTCATCTGGCAACGTGGGGATACAGCCCGACCGGCGACCCTGTTCGGATTGTAATTTGTCTCGGACTTGTCGGTGGAGTGTGCGGCTTTTTGCCCTTCAACCGGCATCCGGCGAAAATCTTTATGGGTGACGCCGGCAGTATGCTCCTTGGCTTTACTGCGGCGGCGCTTATGCTTCTTTTCGCGGAGCGTGTCCCCCGATGGTGGTTAGCGTCGATTGTCGTATTCGGCCTGCCGATTCTCGATACGTCGGTGGCGCTGGTTCGCAGATTAATCAACCATAGACCGCTGTTCGTTTCGGATCGCGGTCATATTTACGACCAGATGATTGACAGAGGGATTCCTTTAAAAAAGACCGTTGCGATTTGCTATCTGTTGGCCGGTCTCTACGCCGTCATCGGCCTGGCGATGAGCCAGATAAGGACATGGTACGCAGCAGGTGTATATGTTGTGGTCTTTGCAGTATCCGGCGTGGTTGTGTGGTGGAAAGGTTATTTGAAGATGGAGGGTTTGCGAGGGGCAATCCCTAAATAACAATCAGGGATCAATTTTAAGAATCTAAGTTTTTGCTGCGAGCTATGATTTAATCTGATTAAAACCGGTTATGAATTCTACAGTTCTTCGGGCGGTTCTTTCGTTTACGCGGGGATGCAACGGCAGATTCACAACTTCTCGTGCGGCCCTTTCCGCCTGGGGACAGCTTCCAGGCTCATAATCATACACATCCAAAGGCGTTTCAATAGGATGCAGGACAGATTCGAACCAACTGCCGAGCTCTATTCCCGCCACCGCGGCCTTTTCGAGGGCTTCGGATTTGCCGTCGATTCTCACAGGATACCTGACCAAAACCGGTTCGCAGGTGGAACTATTATACTGTCGATCAGACCATCCTTTTTCCTTAAAAAGCTGATCATAGAATTGAACCAATTTTATGCGATGCCGGATATTTTCTCCGATTTTGTTTAGCTGCCTTAATCCAGAGCGGGCCTGCACGCCACTTACAGATTTGAAAAAATCATCCGCCATAATTGGCTGAAATTCATCAGTGCTCGACGAGCCGACAACGGCACCTCTTTTCGTAAGATACCGGAACAGGTTCTGGGCAAACGCCGTCGTCCGGGGATAAATTAATAACCTATAAATCAACAACTGTGCCCGGAGCATAAAAGCTTCGCCGCTCGAAGGCAGGCACACTTCAGACTCACAGAGCGATTGAATTTTCGCCGCCAATTCCGAATCACTTGTAATAACCATCCCGCCCAAACCGGTCGTATAAGGCTTGTTCCACTGGGATGAAAAATATGCCGCTTTGCCGAACGTCCCTGCCATCCGGCCTTTATACTTCGAGCCGAGGGCAAGGCAGCAATCCTCAATGACAATAATCCCGTTCTCGGCGGCGATTTTCATAACGGCATCCATATCGCACAGATAGCCGTACGTATGCTGGGCGATAATCACTTTGGTCCGCGGCGTGATTTTGTCCCTGACTATATTTACGTCGATATTAAAAGTCACCGGCTCGATATCGACATAGACAGGCTTTGCCCCGAGGTACTTTATGGGATTAACGTTCATAACGCAGGTATAACCCGGCAGAATTATCTCGTCTCCGGGACCTATCCCTGCCGCCTTCAAGATGGCATACAACGCCACTCTGCCCTTCCAGAAAGCAAAGGCTCTTTCGGCGCCTAAAAATGCTGCAAACTGACATTGATATTTTTCTATAATCTCGCTCATTTTCGATTCGCTATCTTGATACTCGCATTTCCTCCGGCTTTTTCATGCCCCATCCTTTGAGTACGGAAAATCTGACAACACCCCAAAGGCAGCCCAGACCATACGCAAAATGTAAAATCACAAAGACCACAGGCGCAACCGGTACAAACCGCCAGCCTGATTTTACCCCGACAATAAAAGCACCAACAAACAATGCCATTAAATAAAAAATCATCTCGGTCTCTAATAAATACCAAAATAGTTTCCAAAACAATCCCGTAACACCAAGAAACAGGATGGAAAGCACAAACAACAACGGCACTAACTGCCGCAGCGCAGCAGGCCTTTTATGTTTTTGAAATGTTCTGATCCGCCAGAAGCCGTACTGGAAATACTGCCTCCATAATTTGCCCAAAGAGGTCCTCGAAAAATATGTGCTGCGGATTGATTTCGACATCCATATCTTTCCGCCTGCCAAAATGATACGCAGATTGAATTCGTCGTCCTGATTCCGGACTAATTCCTCGTCGAAATATCCGATTTTATCCACCACCCACTTATGATGCGCTCCGAATGCAAGGGTATCGACCCAGCCTTCATAATCACCGAGCCTGAAACGGGCATTCCCCACGCCGATTGGCGAACACATCGCCGCGGCAATCGCACTGCCGAAGAAATCCGCCGCAACAGTTTCGATATATCCCCCGACAATCCAGGCATCCGGATGTTCGTCAAGGCACTGAATCGATTTACTGATAAAATCGGTGGGGATTTTCACATGACCGTCGATTCGGATAAAAACATCTCCTCGCATCTCCTTAAGAGCGATATTCATCGCCGTCGGCACTATTCGGCGGGGATTATCCGATATTTTTATCCGTGCATCAGATTCGGCCAACTTTTCGACAATCCTCCGCGTATCGTCGTCACTAGCGCCGTCCACAACCAGAATCTCCACCTTCTCTGCAGGGTAGTCACTATCCAGTATGCTTTGTATAGCCTGCTCGATGAAATCCGCCTCATTGCGGACCGGCATAATTACACTGACAAAAGGTAAATCCTGCACGTTATTTATCCGAACACGATTAATCGATAATTATAAATCCAAGGCAAACTTTGTGCTTGCCCCGGTGACACCCGTCTGGCACCAGCCATGCTTTTTATAAAAAGCGACGGCACGTGAATTCTCGCTCAACACCGAGAGCGTCAAACGCGTATATCCCTTAGCGGCACAGGCCTTCTGGAAAGTTTCGATAAGCTGATTCGCGATGCCGGTGCTTTCGCAATCCGGCAAAACGCAAATAGATAAAAGATTACCACATTTGGATAAAGCTTTATGCGAATCGATATTTTCCGAAGAACTTTCTTTACGTTTTATATGCAGCTTTTTGAGCAATTCACCGAGAAGCACAGGCCGCACTATATGCCTGGTTAAAAACTTCCAAAAGATAATATGAGGATAACGCAGCATTGAAGAGCGAAGGAACTGCTGCCGAATGCCGGGCTCTCCCCCCACCGCGAAACCCACTACATTATCTAAAGAATCTACTGCAACATAACAAACGCCTTCGGGATGCTTAATATAAAACCGATAGAGTGCACAAAGCCAGCGAGGTCCCATCTCAGTCATAAAACGTCCCGGAAAAGCAACGGTATGACACTGCGCCATCCCGGATACGTTCGGAGCTTGTGCTTGCTTTATAGAAACCGATTTGCCTGAATCGGCGTCGGCGCGTGAAAATGACATTAGTGATCTTTCCGACGGCATTGCTCTTCGAGCAAAGACAACACCTGTGCAGCTAACTTATCCCGGTCGAATTTTTCCGTTGCTATTTTCCGGGCGTTTTGTCCCATGAGTTTCAACTGTTTTCGATGCGAATTCAAATATGAAACTTTTTCTACGAACTGCTCGATATCCCACAAATCACAACCGAAGCCGGCATTATTTTCCTCCAGAATTTTTCTCTGCCAGCCCGAATAATTCAACAATACCGGCTTGCCCGCGCTCAGGGAATCGAAGAACTTGTTGGCGGAATTATTTTCCAGGACAGGAAAATTGGCGAAGATAACCATCGCGACGTCACAGGCCGCAACAAGCTCGGGCAATTTCTCCTTCGGCACCGCATCCATAATTTCGATATTATTTAGCCCAAGTTTTTTGATTTTCCTGGTAAAAGTTTTTTTCAGACTCCCTTGTCCGGCCAGCACAAAATGAACATCGTGATTATCTTCCAATCTGTCCGCGGTATTGATAACAAAATCCAGGCCGTTTGTTTTACCCATAGCACCGAAGTGCAGCAGAACCAGCTTACCGGCCCATCTATTCTTTTCACGTATCAAGGCTCCGTCGATATCCGGCCTGAAAATATCGATGTCACAACTATTAGGTACTACTTCCACCGGTCTTTCCACGGCCAATACTTTTTTTATGCCTTCGGCCATCCCGGGAGAAAGTGCCACAATTGCGGAACTGCGTTTGTATATGCTCTTTTCCAGCAATAATAAAAGCTTTTTCACTACTCTGTTTTTTATGATTCCAAGCCCGATAGGTATTTCAGGCCACTGGTCGCGTACTTCGAAAACATACGGAACATGTTTGAGCCATTTCAGGATTCTCGCTGTGATTCCGACGGTCAGGGGCGTGCTTGTAGCATAAATAATATCTACGTTTTCGGTTTTCAGTCCGGCATACAAACCAAGAAAACAAAAAGACATAAACGAAAACATTCTTCGAATGTACGATTGCCTGTTGCTGTATTTGGTTCCGACAACGACAACGTTAATTCCCTCTATATCCAGCCTGCGATACAATTTATTCCCCTGGGGCAGGCCGCCTACATCATAATAACCTGTGACCATCGTCACCTTATGCCCGGCTTTGACCCATCGGCGGGCGAATTCGTAAGAACGGGTACCTGTGCTGCCTTTCGGAGTGGCGAAATGCTGGTGAATATAAAGTATGTGCATAGATCACTAAAATGCGTTTAACGCGCTTTTTGAATTAAGTTTCTATAAACAGATTCAAGACGTTTCATATTTTTATTTCTGTCGGCCTTTTCTTCAACTTTTTTCCTGTTGTACGGACCGGCGTTTTCCGCGATCTCAGGTTCGCTTAGCAATCGCAAAATGCAATCAGCCAAATTCCCGGCATCGCCGACTTTATGTAAATAGCCGTTAACGCCGTCTTTAATCCATGCCGAGTTGGCTTTGATATCGGAGACAATCGGAAACAGACCCGTCGCTAGAGCCTCCAGCAACGAAAGGCTTGTCCCGTCCCAGAGCGATGCCGATAGATATATGTCACTTCGGCCAAGCAGCTCGGGCAAATTTTCGTTGGGAACCTTTCCCATAAAACTCACACAATTATCAAGTCCAAGTTTATTGACCTGTCGTTTCAACACCCCCGGCAAAGAGCCGTCACCGGCAAATACCATCTCGAATATAATACCTTTTTTCTCCAACAAGGCAAGGGCCTGGATAATTGTTTCGTGATCGAAGACGGGCTCAAGCCGTCTCGTGCAGACCAGCCTCAACGGACGGGACTTTTCGATTTTAGCTCTCCGGGTAAATGAGAATCGTTGTGTATCGATGCCGAGGGTAAGAACCTCTATTTTTTCCTTATCTATGCCGAGGCTTAATACCATCTCGCCGAGATCATCGGATACTACATTGACACGATCTGCAAACCTGAAAATCTTCCTCAATAAAACCCGCCAAATCCAGGACTTGATACCGGTTGTTAAGTCACTTCCGTGTACAGTCACAACAGAAGGATGAAATCCGCACACTAAGGCGGTCAATCCGGCGCTGGTGGCGTAGTGTGCATGAACGATATCCGGCTTGAGTTTTTTAACCAATTTTCTTGCCCGGAGCATACTGAGTGGATATTTCCACTTGCCCCGCGTCTCGGAATATTTCCCGCCAAGCCCGATGTTGTATGTCGGCACGGGACGTTCCGGCCCTGGGGATAGACTTATAAAACAGACCTCGTGACCGGCCTGTTTGAAATACTCAAGATACGGCCCGATATGATTGAAAGTTCCAACTGCAATAAAACAAATGCGCATCTTCTTAATTCTGCTTCCCCGAATTTTTTATCCTGTATTTGATTACCTTAGCCGGATTGCCGCAGACTATAGCGTATTCAGGAACGTCCTTCGTGACAACAGCAGCGGCACCTATAATGGCCCCTTTTCCGACGGAAATCCCCGACAGAATAATCGCCCTTGTCCCTATCCAGACATCATCGCCGATTGTCACCGGCTCCGGCTCTTTATGGCCCTGCTCGAGCATGGGAATATCAAGCCGGTCGTATTTATGGCCGACGGTCAGGACAATCACTTCCGGTCCCATCATTACATTGTCGCCGATTTTCACCGGGCCGCAAACCCGGCAGTTGACACCGATACCGGAATTGTCACCGATCTCGATTTGTGAGCCGTCACCGAAATATGCACCTTTTTCGATATTTATGTTCCTGCCAGCATGTTTGAACAAAGCCTTAGTGGCACAACGTCTCAAAGGCCTGGCCCATCTGCCGAACCTGCTGTCGGAGGCGGGTAAGTGCCGGGCAAAACAATAATAAACAGTCAATCGTAAAAACTTAATCAGCTTCATCAATATATCGCAGCTCTATCTCCAGAGTCCTATTGCCTTTTCATAGCTGCGAATGGTCAGCTCGGCAATATTTTTCCAGCTATACTTTTCTTCGAGCTGTTTCGTGTAATGAGATTGAAAATCACTGGAATTATCCAGAACATTTATAACGGCTTTCGCAAGCGCTTTTGGAATTCCAGGCTCGACAACCTGACCAACCTTATCCGATGATACAAGCTCACCCATTGCCCCGACGTCACTGACAACAACAGGTTTTTTGTGTGCATAAGCGCGAAGCAATACCCCGCTCTGAGCCTCGAACTTAACATAGGGCAAAACAACGACATCTGCCGCCGCCATGAAACTATCCACATCTTCGTCCGGGATAAAATTGACTTCTGTTCTCACGTTTTCCGAAAGATTTAGTTTTTGAATAATATCCGAATACTTCCGGAAGCTCATCCCGCGGGGAACGGCACCGGCGACAATCAATAGGACTTCGGGAACGCGAGATCGAATATAATTCAAGGCCTCAAGAAGAACATCCAGACCTTTATTAGGGCGAATACTCCCGAAAAACAGCAGGATTCGACTCTCCTCCGACAGGCCTAACTTCCTGCGTGCCTCCGACCGGCCGACAGGACTATGCAGAGGCATCATTATTCCATGAGGAATGACAGAGACGCGTTCGCCGTCAACGCCCCAATGGTCAATTAGCTGCTTTTTGCCTTCCTGGTAATGAGTTATCAAACAATGAGGGATGCGAAGGCTGCGTCTAAGGAACGAATCCCTGCTGACAAATCGCTCGTAGTGGGACTTAATATCGTGAACCGTCATTACGACCGGCAGACTTTTCGCCAAAGGTTTCAGAAAGAACTGGTCCAGCAAAGGCATACCCGCTCCCTGAAAATGAACCACATCGAAGTGCCCCTTTAAAGCAAATCGGTTCCGCCTCAAACTGTTAAACACACTTCGGCAGAATCTGTCCGCCGCCCAGTGGATTCTCGAACCACCGCCCTGTTCCCGTGTGAATTCCGATAGGCGTCTTTCCACATTGAACGGCACAGGTTTTTCCGGCCATGCCGAGCTGGTCAGCACGGTGAGGTCCGCACCGGCCTCGCTCAGACCCTTGCACAAGGCATCAGCGTATGCATACATGCCACCGGTGCCTGAATGTTCAATCATTAGTACGCGCATTATACAAGTTTCGAATATGAATTATACTGCATGAATATCAGGTTGCGATATGGAAGTATCTTTTTCAAAATTACTA
>CAYSKI010000051.1:0-22877 GCA_964431695.1 uncultured Pirellulales bacterium
CTTTGGCTCGTAAAGAGCTTTCTGATTACGGCAACGATCCCGATAACTGGTTCGCTGCAATTCCTTCACCCGCCGAGTAAAACTCACCGAAAGATTCGAGATAATTCCGTACAATTGAGATGGGATTGTAGCTAACCTCGGATTTCATTTCCGATGATTTCTTATGAGACATTTACAGTTGGAGAAACGGGCAGCCGGAGGCAATTGTTTTAATAACAGGGATTTGGAATGTCGTTATTTTTATTCGGGATATATGGATTTTTTCGGCCGGTTATTGTTACTTTGTTGATTTATGTTGAAAATGTCCAATAAAAACGACTTATAATGCGTTATATATCATCTGTAAGCGGCACATTTATAAGGACGTGTATTCTATGTGAGTTATGGGGTATTTATCATTGACAAATCCGTATAAATTGTATATACTAATATAGCGTGGCATTCGGAGGTGTGTGGTGAAAACTATTCATTTTCTATACATTGCAGGTTTTCTCACACTCAAAACACATGTCACTGTATGCCCGAAACGCGGCAAAATTTCGGGTATCTAATTTTTTGCTGCAATACAAGGGGTTGTAAGAATAAATTTTGTGGGAATTTAGCCATGAAAGATAAAAGCACAAAAAGTACTGTCGGAGCAAATATATTTCCGGTATTTCTGGTATTAACAATGTGGGTAGTTGTTGCGGCCGGAACTGCCGATGCAAAATCTCTGTATGTCCTTACGAATATCGAACGTGATCCTCAGCCTTTGCAGGCGTATGATATCGGGCCAGATGGTGGTTTAACATTTCAGACCGAGCATTATATACCTCGCATTGAGCTTGGCAGTGTAGGATTGGCGGCGGATTCGGATAACGGGTATTTGTTTGTCACTTACGAAGAGTCGTCGGAAATTTATATAGTTGATGCAACGACGATGACAAACATAGGCAGTGTGCTGACCGAGGATGCCATTAATTTGGCCGGTATTGTTTACGACCATAAAAAGGGATTGTTGTACTGTGTTGATCGAGGTGAAAGCTGGTTGTATGTATTTCGATGGGATGCCGCCAATGTCACGCTTCAGGAAGTTTCAGGCTCACCTTTTACTTTGAGAAGAGCGACTGCGTACGGGATTACTCTCGATGAAATTGACGGAACTCTCTATGTCGCCAACGGCACGAATGAAATTTATGCATACAGCACATCTGATTGGTCGTTGAAGCGGACCATCGTAGTCAGTCGTGTTGCCGTTAGCGTTGCCGTAGGAGTAAAAAACGGTTATTTATATTCCGGTGCGGGATATTTAGATAATCATTACCTGACCCAGTATCACTTGGCTACGAATACCGAAAAAGAAGTTCTCGTCGAGCCTGATGCCGGTGTAATGGGCCTTAGTGTAGATCCGGACTCGGGCCTGGTGTATATGAGCACGGGCACAGACCAATGGCCCGGCGGGGATAACCTTCTTATTTACGATAAATCGCTTCAACTGAAAGGAAAGATCCCATCCATTGGAAATAAACCTACCGGTCTTGTGGTTCCGGGTAAAGATATTGGTTATAATCCATTGAATCTTGAAAAGAACGTTACTGAAGGGGCCAGTCTGAACGACCAGGGCCAGCTCGAGACGGAAGGTGCGGGGGGAACAATTACCTATAGAATCTCCTTCGATAACCTGATTACTGATAATGATGTAACCGACGTAGTCATCACCGATATTCTCCCGGACAGTGTGGATTTTGTAAGCGCCGATAACGATGGAATCCTGGGAGAATACAATTTTATCACGCGCACTTATACCTGGGTATATCCGACCCTGCCCAAGGGCTCTTCAGCTTCTCTTGATTTGACGGTTAGGATAAAGGATGAATTCGAACCCGGGATGAGTTTTACAAATTACGTAACTATAAACAGCAATGAAACACCACAGGCGACAAAAAGGATTAAGATCGTATCGACACGCCATCCGCTTTATATTAAAAAGAGCGTTTCCGGCGTGCTTGCCGGTGAGGTCAAGAAGGTCGAACCGGGCGATGAAATTACCTATAGAATCCATTTTAACAATTATGACAATGATTTCAGAGCGACTGGAATTACTATTGTTGACGTCTTACCTCAGGAATTGAGCTTTGTCACTGCCGATTACGACTGGTCTCTCGGGCGTTATGATTCTGAGACACATACTTATACATGGAGACATCCGGCTCTGGAATCGGGGATGGCGACTCAGGTTAAAATAGTAACAAAGGTTAATCCGGATGTTATTCCCGGAGCAACAATTACTAATTTTGTCGTGATCGACAGCGACCAGACGGTAGAGTCAAATTCAAGCGTTGATGTTGTTGTTGCCGGCGAAGGTCCCGTTAATCGTTTTAATCTTAGTAAGAGAGTTGTCGGTAACTATGAGAAGGTGGGTGCAGGTGGGGACGTTACATATTGTATTCGTTTCGACGGAAACGATATTTCTCAGGCTGTGACTAATGTTTCTGTGGTTGATTTACTGCCGGAGGAGATGAGCTTTGTAAAGGCTGACGGAGATGGAATCATCGGGAAGTACAACGAGGAAACACACACATATACCTGGTCGTATCCGTTTATTTCACCGGGTGAGGTTGTCAAACTTGAAATAACGGCAAAAGTTAATCAGGATGCGGCCCTGGGTAAAATCCTCACAAATCTGGCTACGATCAGCAGCGATATGACTCCGCCTGTAACGGCAAGCGTTGATATTCTTACCGATGAAGGCGGATGGAAGGTTGAGTCTCTGGAAATAATTCCCGATACGATAAGACGGGAAGGTACTCTATCCAACATTATAGCCGTGTTGGAATTTAGTGAAGGTATAGTAAAGAGTGACATTGCAAATGAACCTCTTGTACTTTTCCCGGGTAATGTCAAGGCACATCAGCAAATTGTGATTGAAACAGGCGGGAAAATACAGGTAGTTGCCGTGTTCAATAAAAACGAGGTTCTGGATGCCATACCGGTTTATGGTAAGGTTGATGTGGAAGTCGTCGGAAAATTAACGACGGGACAATCTTTCTATGGACAGGCGACTATTACAATAACCAGGTTCGCAGATAATTGATTTTAGAATTTCCAGATAGTACCTACACCGACTCCCCACGCATCACCAGTGAACTGGAATTCGGTGAATAATGAGCTGTTTTCGTCAAGATACCATTGCGCACCCGCGTAACCACCTATTTGGGACTCTTCCCTGATTTCATGTGAGGTATCCTGAGTAACTAGGTCGTATCCACCCAGGTTAAGGCACTGACCATTTAGAGTAAGATCTCCGTTAAGAAAATGCAAAAAAGGTCCGCCGTAAATCCGTAAATTCTCTAATTCTATCGTTGGCCCTATAGCCACCTGGACCTCCCAGTAGTTTATCTCGACATCGCCGGAGAAGGTGGAATCGTTTTCATTGGTTATATCGCTCGCGTCGGGATTGGCCCATGTTATCTGGAGCAATCCTCCCCATGTTGTGTCACCCTGCTCGTAGAAGGTTGCTCTGGTACTAAAGCCCCATGCGAAGCCTTGGCCTCCGTCATAGTCTTTATATTGGTCGGTACCGGCGACACCGTTGGCAAGTACTTCCGATATTTCGCCCTGAGCGTCGGATATCCCGAAGCGTACGAACAGGTCCCAGTTTTCCCAAGTGCCGACACCCAAACGGGCTAAATACATATTCGATTTAAAGTTTTCAATTTTATATTTAGTATAATCAGATTGAGTGTTTACAAGTGTATAAACTCCCCCCCCGATATCTATATAATCAAGTTCATCAACAGTTCCGAATGATTCCAGATCCATTTCGTTGTGCTCGAATTCGAGACCGAAGGCCCACTGGCCTTCCTGCAGACTGGCTCTTGGAGGTCCCATCGGGGTTAAAGCTAATACGACTGAATTGCATGCGCCCACCACCATAAAGATAAGAGCTAACGGTACTGTTCTCTTTTCCATAATTTTTCCTTTCTGAACGGCTTATCGGCCATCTTTATTGTTCTTGTTTATACAAGAATTATCGACCCAAGCAGGTTAAAAAGTTTTCTTTTTTTTAAAGTTTTAACATTTATACCGATTATCAATATCGTCAGACACGTTTTTCATAGGATTAGTCTGACAGCTTTAAGGATAATTACCTGTGTTAAACGCCTCCTCATTCTACAGGTTGCTTGAAGAAATATCTTTTATACCTTTTTTCCAGCATAATATGGTAAGCAAGGTAAATTATAAACATAAGAATTATATACTATGACGAATATAATGCAATATTTATGGAAAAAACTCAATAAATTATAGGCTTGTAATACACGGATTATTGAGTATTTTTCTCGTTTTTTTCGATTTGTTCGTAGGTTTGAGCCATTTCATAGAGCAGTTTTTCGAGTTTTGTAAAATATTCTTCCTCAGAAAAGCTCTCTTTCGCATCACGTAATTTAATCACCTCAAGCTCGAGCTGGTTGCGTTTGGCCCGCAGTTGCGGCGGCATTTTGTTTTCGGCTTCACTTCGGACCAGGCAGAACTGGTGGGCACGATAGCCGTCAAGAGTTGTATTGTCCCTGGCCTTTTTCACAGGCCTGATACCTCGGAACCAATCGGCAGGGGTGCCGAGACCGTCTCCGTTATCGTCAAGCAGGGAGTGCTCTGTTGCGAGGCGACCTTCGGAGGAATAGAATTCGGCAACACGGTTGGAGGCGGTCAGAAATGCTTCGAGCAGGGATGTTTGGCCGTCCTTGTCGAGGTCGGCTTGTATATCGATAATCGAATCTGCTAAATATTGGCCGAACCGGGCGTAATTCAATTCATAGCCGCTTTTAGTGGCCGTAATTGCGATTCGATTATTCCCGGAAAGCTTGTTTAGAAACGGGGCGCTTGAAGACGATGTATTAATAATAACAATGGGTCTATTGAGCGGTTTTAGCCATTCGGCCAAGTCTTCGGACGAGAAATCAGGCCCTCGAAGATTAAATTTCGCCGTTCTGCCGTCGAAAGTACCGTGTCCTATCAAAACCAGCCACAGGACCATGTCCGTTTCATTCGGCTCATTTTTCAGAGTTTCCTGGAGGATGGTTCTGTCATCGGAACCTTCATCCAGACCAATTACTATGGATTTGGCGTTTCCCTGTGAGGCGGCTTGCTGCCAGTTTTTAACACATTGAGTGAATACAGCTTCGTATTCCGCAGTCCCGGCGGCACCTGCAACAATTATTAAGGTGGGTTTTTCCTCATCCACGGAAGCTCCGCTATGGACAGTGGATTGGTCGGTCTGGTTAGCCTGGCCGTATGTTGGAAAAATAGCCGTATTAAAGATTAAAATAGCTGTTATCAGTACTGATATCGGCCTCATGGCATTCCCCTCCATCGCCGTAATGTCCATTCACCCGAGAAGGCAATCAGAATGAGCAGGAAGATAGATAAGGAAATCCATCGCAGATCCCATAGTGGTCTGACCCACGTTTCGGTAATTGGGGCACTCCGGCTTGGCAGGCTGCGAGCGAATTTATCCAGCTCATCGATTTCGATAATTTTACCCCCGGTTCGCTGAGCTATATTTTCAAGCAGGCTTCTGTTGACTTTTATGGAGCGGAACTCACGTGCATCGAGGTCGGTGGCCCATCCGGTTTGTGTGTTACCGATTTCCGTTTTATTTGTATCTGTCACGGAAACCTGTGCTAAGTAACCGCCGTTGTAGCGAGGGATATAGGTGGCCTCGAATACCCCGGTTTCATTAATAACCGGTTCGGCGGTTAATTTTATTGTCTCGTCCCGGGGGTCTCTGACTTCTATGGCGACTGAAACGTTGTCCATGGGTTCGAAGTCTTTATCGCGTACGCGGACCTGGAGTACAACAGGCTGGTTAGTCTGGTCCTGTTTTTTTATGGCCTGGATTGAAATCCGCTCGGGTATGTCGGCAATCAGCCATCGCAGGGCTTGTCTCCAGAATTTATTCATATCCTCGTGCATTTGGGATTCCCTCAGGCCCCATCGCCACAAGTCGCCGATGGTTAATGCTCCGGTGCGTCCATTGCCGAATCGCTGCACGATCATTGCAGGAAACTGTTGCCCCCAATCATTATCGATGGTAGCCACGACGCTGGCGCCCGGCTTTACGGACGGTAGTCGGTTTAGTACATGAAAGGCAGGCATCTCTGAGATACGTTGTTGTTCGTCGGTTTCATTTTCGCGTAAGCGTGCCCATGGCTGTAACCAGCCCTCGCGTGTTAAATCGAAATGCAATTGGCCTGTGGTCGGCTTATCGGGAAGACGATCAAGATAAATTGGTAAAATTTGGCCGAGGGCGGTACGGTTGAAATTACCCTGCTGGAACGATTCTTTGCCGCCCAGCATCAGAAATCCGCCGCCACGTTCCGAAACAAACCGCCGAATTAAATCCTTCTGGATGGGGGAAAAAAATTCCGCCTCGACATCATCGAGGATTATCGCATGATAGCAGTAAAGCTCTTGCTCTATTGTAGGGAATCCGTCACGGAGCTCTTCCTGGTCGCGGGTATTGAGACGAATGAGAACCGGTTGGTCATACTGTTCGGTCTGTTCTCGATCCGTGTTGTCAAATCCTCTGTACAGGGGATTACTTGTTTCACCTCTGCGCCCTATCCAGTTGAATTTTGGCTCGCGCCTTGCGAGCCGTAATAATGCGACTAATTGTACCTGCTCATCTTCACTGATGGCTCTCCGGAGAAATTTGTATTCCCAGTTCGGTCTGCCCGTGACATACAGGATTCGGTATGGTCCGCCCCCGCGATCAACAACAAGCGCACATTTGTTGTTTACCATAGTCGCTTCGCCGGGAGTATCTGGTTGTATTGACTGTTCCTGTTCAGTTTTTTCCTTGGCATCAAGGTTATAAAACAGGATGCCGTTTTCTTCCGGACGCAGACTAAACTTGAAGATTCTTTTATTCTCGTTTCTCCCTATATTCTGAGTTTGACGTTCTACAAGTTTACCTGTTTCGTCGGTTAAATCGACGGTTATAGTCTTACCGGCGTAGCCTGAAGTTTCGATGTCGGCATGAATTGCCACCGGGGCATCTTCGAAGGAACTTTGGCTGACGGAGATATTATTAATAGAAATATCTTTTTGCGGCCTCGGACCGCCGATAACGACGGGATAAACAGGCGGCATATTCGACACATCGTATGACTGATTGACTATATCATCGGTTGCGCATCCGTCACTAAATAACAATACTCCGGCTAACGGCTTGTTGCTGTAGCGTTCTGCAATGGTTCGTAGCGCTGTGCCGATGGAAGAGGCCTTGCCGTCAAAGACCAGTTCTGAAAAATCTGTTGTTCTCCGAATCCGCGAATCGAAAATATATTGACGGATCTGGAAGTTTTCAGTCATTGTGGCGAGCCATTTGGAATTATTTGCATCTACTGCCGCTCGAAGAATTTCACCGCGGCTTTTAGCCATGCCGCTATCGAGGATGTTCATACCTGTGCTGTTGTCGGCCATTATAACTAACAGGTTGGCACCGGGCCTGGCTCGTCTTCCGCTGTTTAATGGTTCAAGAAGAAATAATGCCAGAATCAATATACCTGATAGTTTCAGTAAAAACGCCGTCTTGTTTCCCGGATTGATTGCGTGGGCACGCCGGTAAGTCCAGATAAGCAGCGTGAGCATTACAACCAGCAGCCCTGCGGATATCCATACCCAATCTGTTTTGGGGATGGTGATTGAACCAAGTAACGTCATCAATCGCCACCTCCTAAATTTTCATAATAAGATTTAACCAGTTCTGCGTAACGTCCGGGGACAGGGTCGCGGTCGATAGGCACTAAAGCTTTCTTCGATGCAAGCTTGGCTAATTCTTCCTCGATGCGGCCGCGTACTTCGGTCAAGGGTTTCGTAATCTGCATTTCGACCGTATCCCACTGTGGTTCGGTCCCGTGACGTGTGAATTCCGCGCGTATCGCTCGTGCGCGGTCCCGAACCGTAGCCACTTCTTCGCGGAGTTTCTGTTCGGAAAGCATCTCTTCCGCATCGCGCAACCTGTCGGACCATTGGAGGAAATCTCTGCCGGTCAGCGGGCCGTTCGGGTCGTATTCTTCAAAACCGGTCAAAGGCCGAAAGTCACCGAGTCCGTTCGGATTTGCTTGTCCTCCTGTTCTACCGGCTTGGGCACGGACCTGCATATTCTCCGGTTGGTTGGGATCACCCCCTTGCCCCGGCCCCATACGCTGCTGTCCCTGTGCGCGGGCCTGCTGATTTCCCGGCTCCGCCTGGGCAAAGTTCGGCTCCGCTGGGACAAATCCCGGTTGGTTCGGATCTCCAGGCTGTCCTCTCATAGTTCCTCTTGCCTGCATATTTCCCATCTGATTCGGATCACCTGCTTGTTGTCCCATTCCGACAGCCCGTGCGGCTTCTTCGTTTACGTCCCTGATTAATTCATCAAGCTGCTCTCGGGCTAAACGAAGTGACTCTGCTTCGTCACCCAGCACGTTTCTTGCTGCTTCTTCGACGCCTTGCCTGAGATTTTCTATACCCTCGCCGGCCTGCCGCTCGATTTGGCGTGCCTGTGGCAGGAAGTTTCGTTTGAGTGCTTCGCCGGTCGCTTCGAGTGCTCTGTCAACGTTTTCGGTACTTGTCTGCCGCAGTGTTTCATACAACCTTCTCGAAAGTATAGGTTCGGAATTTTCCGATTGCTCACTGACATCTTTCATCTGGTTCAGCAGTTCCTGCATACTTTTTCTCTGCTGTTCGATCCTGTCGGCAAGCTCGCGATTAGTGCCGGATTCGTCAAGTGTTCTTTGTACCGGTTCGGCCTCCTGCTGTCTCATTTCTTCTGCAATCTGGTCTTGACGTTCGTCGAGCTGCTGCGCCTGTTCGCGCATGTTGCGCATCTGTTCCGAGAACTGTCCGGAAGTGCGACGTTGAAATTCGTCCCGCATTTCTTCAAGCTCCCGCTGCGCACGGGTAGTGGAAGCAACTGCATCCGAGACGTCACCCTGGGCTATTTCCTCGGCGGATTGTTGAATTCTTTCACGGGATTCATTTAACTGTTCCGAGGCGTCGGCCATTCGCTGGCGATTTTGTGGATTTTCCATGCGCTGCTGTAACTCATCGACATCGCGAAGCGTCTCGATTTGTTCTTCTCTGAGACGCTTTAGCTCCCGGCTGATTTCCTGTCTCTGCTGCTGGGTTTGTGCCTCTCGCAGGGCCGCCTCGGTTTCTCTGAGTCTGTTTGTCATTTCGTTTTGACGTCGTGCCAGTTCGCGCAGCCGATTCAGGACCTGAACGTCCTCACGCTGGGTTTCCTGCTGTTGAGACTGGGCCAATCGCTGTGTCTCGTATCTGTCTTCTCTTTGCTGCAGTTCTAATTGCTGCAGTTGTTGCTGCGACCGTGCAGAGTTGCGATTGTTGTTTTGCTGGGCATTGCGGCTGCGCGCGACTTCGAACTCCCGTTCCCTTAATTTGAGCAGCTCCTGATATGCGGATTGTTCCGCGCCCAATGCAGGAGTAAGTTCCGAGACCGAAGTTTTCTCCGCCGCCTCGGTCAGGTGCTCGATCGAGGTCTCCATATACTTTGAAGCATCCTGTAATGTCTGGATTTCGGTCGGCTCCTCGGCCTGGGACATAGAGCCTCTTGCCTGTTCAAGAGCGTCGGCCTGTGATTGCCGGACCAAATCAAGATTCTCCTTTTGTTCGTCGATGCTTCCCGATTGGTCGGCCTGCCGTTTGATATTCCATGTGGCGCTGATGATTTGCTTTTGTAACTGGATTAGTTCTTCACCCTGTTCGCCTTGTTGGCCCTGCTGCTGGTTTTCTCTTTGTTGCCGGTTATTCTGGTCCTGGAATGACTGGTTCTCGCGGAAAATCTCCTCGAACGGACGAATCTCGATGAAGTATAAATCACTCGAAGTTCTGCGGATATTCCCGTCGGGACCAACGTCCTCCGCCCAGAAGGAATAAGTCAGTAACTGGTCCGGCTGGGCATTATATTCTTCCAGCTCCAGCAGGTATTCGGTTTTTTGTTTTTTGTTCGATGATACTGATTGACCAAGGTTAATATCTTTGCTCGATGTACCGGCAAGGGTATAATTTAATCCGTGTGCGGTGATCCCAAAATCGTCTGAAACCTCGGCTTCGAAGGCAACTTCCTCCAGTGGAGATGCCTCGAGGTCGCGATTTGGAAAAGTGGGTCTCAATTCCGGCGGTAAGTTTTTGTGCACGTCGATAATAAATCGCGGCGGGACTTTATTCGCCAGTCCCTGTGAATCGAGAAGCTTCAGCTCGTATCGCCGGCTCTCCGTGGGGGAAAGATTTGTTGTATAAATGTTCGGATTTTCGCTGCCCATAGTCAAGTCCAGTGCCTCTCCGTCTTTGGTAACAAGCCGGGCCGTGTCCACTGTTTTATTGAGAGTGAAGGCAAGAGTCACCTGCGAACCTTCGAGCACGCCGATTTGAAGTGTGTCTTTGATAACTTTATCAGGCAAATTCGTATATGAGGGATAAACAATATTTGCATCCGCTCTCTGGAGCATTGGATACTCATAGACTGTTATTTTATAGTCTCGTGTGCGTTTGTTCGCGTACTCGATATGATAGAGCATATCGTCTTTGACTTCCGATATGATGCCGCCGAACACGGGGTCCTCGAGGCTGCGCTTTAGCAGGATTTCCTGGGTGTCATCCGGCGAAGGACCTATCAGGAGTTTTACTTCCTGGGGCAACTGTCCGTCGAATCTGGCCGTTATCACTACCGCAGCCCCTAACTCGACGGTTGTGTCACCGGGACTGACGTTGACATTGTAACCTTTTTTGGCAGATGTATCGTTATTTGTCGAAGTAAAAGACAGAGACGGTGATAACCGCGAGATAACAAAAATTAAAAGTAACAAGGCCGCAATCTGGCCGCATCTGGCGAGCGTGAGAGTCCTTTGCGAAACGCTCTGTGTCCAGTCGTGACTTTTCGCATGTGTTAGCGCTTCACCTACGACTCTTTCCTGTAAATAGCCTAATTGCCCGAAAGGGTCCTCCGGCTGTTGTTCAATCGCAGTCAGCAGTGTGGCTTTAAGGTCGGGATTTTGCTCTTCGATAGTTCGGGCGATTGCTTTGTAGTCCGGTTCGAAGCGGCTGGATTTATACCAGGTTATGATGGAAACAAGTCCTGTTGCAATAAATAGTGCCCAGTTTGCGATCGACCAATGCAGGCCCCACACACGATTGGCAATTATCAATACAATCCCTGCAAATGCGGCGGTTAACCAGTATATCGATAATCTTCGCAGCAGTAACAGCTTTTTTCGGCGGTTTACGACGGGCCTTAGCCATTTTCGAAGACTTTTCTCGATCATTGTTCTTCTCCCTGAGTCAATACCGACGGACGAGTTAACCACCCGGCCAGCCATGTCTCAACTATTAACACTGCCAGTAAAGCTATCAATAACCACCGCCAGAGTTTCTGTCTGTTTTCCATATCCACTAAACTACTGTGAAGTTTCGCTTGTTGTAATTGTTGCGTCCGAATGTTTGGCGAGCCGTTTAGCGGTATCCCGAATTTCTCGAAGTCATCGAGCGGCAGGGGAGTCGTGAGACATTCCCGTGCCGGAACGTTGACGGCAAAAATTCGATTCCCCGAAGGTGATTCGATGGTATAAATACCCGGCAGCTCTGTTCGGCTGAAAGCTTTCTGTTCCGGAGCGAGGTCAATCAGTGAATTATCAGGTCTGCGAATCCGTACGTTTTCAGGTTCCGGAGTTCTTGGTTGCGAAATGGGGACAGGGTCGTTTACGAAATATTGTGTCTGCCCGGCTAAAACGCTATTGTACTCCAGTAACGAATATAGAAGCGGGACAAATTTAGACGACAGGGCAAGCTGGCTGTCCGATGGTTGCCAGCCGGAGGTTAATACCAGCAGCGAGCCTCGTCCGACCGGAAATTCAATTATTGCCGGATCGCCATTGTCGAAAAGAGCCAACGCCCGGGCTTCGGGTAAATTTCCAATATCAATTCGGCGATACTTCCAGAAATGTATCTTCGTGAAATCCGAGTAACGAGGCTCGGAAAAAGGCGACAGCAACGGGTGTTCGAAATCAATAGGACCGAGCATGGCGTATTCGTCAACTTCCGCTTCCCGGCAGTCTAAATTATCAAGACCGGCAAGAGCCGCAATGATTCCGGCGGCTTCGGCAGATTTCATGGTTAATAAAATTCTGCCGCCTGATTCTATTACCTGAAGTAAGTGCTTAATTTGTTCCTGACCGACTGAATCGGTCACGATTATTAAATCTGCTTTTAGTATTTCCGTTTGCCCCGCATTAACTGTTTGTGGGGAATTAAGTTGAAATTTTAGTGCGTCTGTAGGTTGGAATACCCTATGTAGATAATAGAGCATTTGTTCCGAATCTTCCGAATTTCCATTGCCGAGGAAAAGGATGTTAACCTGCCGGTCTAAGTTCGGTGCCAAATAGAGAGTATTGTCGAAATCCTGGTCGTCACCTTTTAAGATTAACTTTCGGACTGCTCCGGAGTTTGGTTCGTCCGGAACGTTCGTAACAATACTATGTCCGGGCGGCACATATACATCAACGGGATTTTTCGCGGTTCCTGCCGGATTATCCCATTCAAGTCGAAATTGTTCTATCGTCGCATCGGCGGAGTTTGTGACTCGAATACGCTGTTGTTCGTCACTTCCGGAAGGGGACAGGTAATCGCGGTTTGTGACTAATTGCATCGCTGCATTTGTTTTACCGCCGGTTGTAATTAATTTTATATCCAGAGCTGTTCCCTGCGGCCATTGGTACGTATTCAGTGCATCGATGTTGCTGCCCTGTTGCAAATCACTGATAAGTACAATCCGGCTTTGGCCGAATTGTTGCTTGTCGTTAATGTCATCGTCCTCGATGGCTTCTGCGGCGGTGATAAGGGCATTGCCGAGGTTGGTCGAGGCCCATGACGGTGACAATCCTGAAATTTCTTCGATAATTGTCGGAACGCGCCGGTCCGGTTCAAGCTCGCTCCACGCTTCGAATCCTATCAGTGCGTCGGTATCGTTATCAAAGCTGATTACGCAGAAGCGGCCCATCGGCTCTGAATCTTCCAGTACCGAGCGGGCCTCACCCACGGCCTGTGTCCACATCCCGGTACGTCGCATGGACGCACTCGTATCGATTAACAGGACCATTCGTCTTCCCACTGGAGCCTGCTCCCCCTCGACGGAACGGATAAAGAACGGTCGTGAAAACACAAAAGCAAGCAGGCATAAAATAATACACCGGAGGATTAAAAGCGGTAGATTCTCGATACGGCTGCGATTCTTGAATCGAGGTATTGTTGTGCGTAAAAACATCAGGGAGCTAAACGTGACACGTTTGCGAGTGTGCCGCCGAATCATGTGCAGTATGATCGGCAGACTTATCGCCGTGATGCCTGCCAGAAATAGCGGATAAAGAAAATTCATACGGCTCTCCCGGCGGTCGATGGTTTTACGTGCCTGATCTTTTTTCTGCGGCGCATTCGGTCCTGCAAAAATTCCAGCAGTGCCAGATCGAACGGGCGATCCGTGGCGAAAAGATGATAATCGATGCCGAGATTTCGACAGGTTGACTTTACGGCGGCAAGGTGTTTTTCCAGCCTCTGTTCGTACGCCTTTTGAGCTGCCGCCGGATCGACATACATATTGCGACCCGATTCGATGTCCTGGAAAAGTGCAGGTGTTTTAAAATTGAAATTCAGCTCGGCGGGATCCAGCACGTTGAAGATCACGACATCGTGGCCGCTTGCCTTAAGGTAGTTCAGGTCCGGTTCGAGCCGTTCGATTGATGTCAGCAAATCTGAAATTAAGATAATCAGCCCCCGCCTGGTTATGGTTTCGGCGATTCGTTTCAGCGGTGGCCCCAAATCCGTGGCGCCGCCTCCGGGGTGCGCTTCCAGTGTCAGCATTAATCGCCGCAGGTAGCCCGGCCGGTTACGGGGTAACATATATTGCCTGATTTGATCGTCGAAAGTCGCAAGACCAACGGCGTCACCCTGTGTGAAGAGAAAGTATGCCAGGGTCGCGGCTAATGTGCCGGCATATTGCGATTTCGTATATCCGCCGGAACCGTATCCCATAGAGCGACTGTGATCGAGCAGCAGGTGACAGCGAAGGTTGGTTTCGTCTTCGAATTTCTTGATATAAAATCTGTCGCTGCGGGCATAGAGACGCCAGTCGATGTGGCGGGGGTCGTCACCGGGACTGTACTGGCGGTATTCGGTGAACTCGACCGAAAAGCCGTGATAGGGACTTCGGTGAATTCCCTTCCAGAATCCTTCGACAATTACTTTGGCGCGAAGCTCCATCGATTTTATTTTCATCAATGAGACCGGGTCGATCATGCCCTCGATGTTGGCATTAGGATTCGCCGAATAAGATGGAGCTGTTTTTTGGGTCATTTTGTTGAGCTTTCTTTGACCGATTTAAGCAGGCGGTCAACGAGGTCTGTGACGGCTACGCCTTCCGCTTCGGCACGATAATTGATTAATATACGATGCCGAAGCACCGGATAAGCAAGCTGTCGTATATCCTCGAAATTCACGTGCGACCTGCCGTACAGCAGCGCCCTTGCCTTTGCCCCGAGAACCATATATTGCGATGCCCGCAGTCCGGCTCCCCATGTCACCCACTCGTTTACGAAATCCAGCTTATTCTCAGGACCGGGTCGTGACGCGGCGGCTATCCTGACGGCATATCGGACAATGTCCTCGGCAACCGGTACTTTTTTCACCACGTCGTGAAATCGTAGTAAATCTTCGCCGGAAAAAACCTGCTCGATGGGTTTCGGCTCGACTGTTGTTGTTTGCCGAACGACATCCACTTCTTGGTCCTCCGGAAGGTAATCGATCCAGACATTGAACATGAACCTGTCGAGCTGCGCTTCAGGCAGCGGGTATGTCCCTTCCATTTCGATAGGATTTTGTGTCGCAAAAACATAGAAAGGCTCGTTTAACGCATGGCATACACCAGCGGCCGTGACATGATGTTCCTGCATTGCTTCGAGCAGTGCAGCCTGTGTCTTGGGAGGCGTGCGGTTTATTTCATCGGCGAGAATCATATTGGCAAAGACAGGCCCTTTGACGAAAACCATCCTGCGCTCGTGGTCGGTTTGCTGAAGGATTTCGGTGCCTGTAATGTCTGCCGGCATAAGGTCAGGCGTGAACTGGATTCTCTGGAATTTCAGATGAAACAATTGCGCCAGTGACTTGACCAGAAGTGTTTTGGCCAGGCCCGGCGCTCCTGTTATCAGGCAATGTCCCCCGGAGAGCACGGCGATAATCAGATGCTCGATCACGTCATCCTGGCCGATTATAACTTTTGAAAGCTCGGATTTGATACGCTGACGCGCCCCTTCGATTTGTTCGACGGCCCATCGTTCGAATTCATACGTTTTTGTAGCCAAATTAATTTCCTTTCTTTTCCTGCGGCACTCTCGGGCGTCATCTCAGTGTGTCATCGCATAAAACACAATGTTTATTCCCAACGGGTATGCCTTTTTTTCCGAAAATTCATGAAAATATGACTTACTCATACCTTCCCGTTCCCATCCGTCGCCGAGGTCGGTATCTCGGCAGATAATCACCATCATTCTGCCCTTGTCGTCGTAAATGCCGTAATAGCGGGCAAAGGGTGCATCCCGTCGCTCCGTGGTAACGCCGGTAAGTCGATCAAATCTGTCAACGGCCCAATCAATGGCAGGAATCTGCGGCTTTTCTTTAAGCTCGAATACGCAGTGAAAGATGGGATGTTCCAGTGTCAGCTCTATCGGTTCGCGTTCCGGGAATACGCGTTTCATTTGGCCATAAATGTTATACCACTCCGCCCTGCCCCAGAAATCGTCGATCATCAGGAAACCGCCGTTGAGCAGATAACGCCGGAGGTTTTTGACCTCCTCTTCGCGAAAGACCAGGTTGCCCGGCTCGACAATATAGATAAAGGGATAATTAAATAGTTCAGGATTTGTCAATTCCATATAGATTGGTATGGGATTGACTTCCATTGACGTGAGTTGGTGCAGGCGGAAGGAGAAATTCAATTCGCTGTCGGGGTAATCGGTTAACCAGCTACCACCGCTCATTCCGCGTCTGCCTCTGCCTCCGTAGTATCCCGAAGAATATTGGATTCGAACGAATGTAAAGACATCGTGAGAAAACTCCCTGTCAATCTCCCACTCCGGCTCAAATACCGGTTGTCGATAATCGAATCTTTGCTGGGGGTATCTCTGTCTTGAACCTCGTCCACCTCGCCCCCCAAATCCTCTCTGTGCCAGGACTGCTGTCGCCCCAAAAGATATTGCAATAACCAGAATAATAAACCATTTTGTTTTTTTCATTACAACTGTTCCTGAGTTGTCGTAGATTCACTTTGTTCGTCCAGTGTCGGCTCGTGCTGTTCGGAGGTGTTTTCTTCGATAATTTTGAGCAGCAGCTTATGTGCCGCCCGAAAACGGGGTGCCTCGGCCAGTGCCAGAAGAACATATCTTTTGGCCGCATCGGGATCTTTTTGCTCAAGCAGCCTGCCGAGACGATAATTGAGCTCGGCCGGATCTGCATAATCCAGCGAAAGTAATCGCCGATATGCTTTTAGAGCTTTTTCGTTCCATACGAGTTTTTCATAGGCGTTGCCAAGCTGCCAGTGAAGTGTAGTCGGCA
Source organism: uncultured Pirellulales bacterium (assembly GCA_964431695.1). Taxonomy (GTDB): domain Bacteria; phylum Planctomycetota; class Phycisphaerae; order Sedimentisphaerales; family Anaerobacaceae; genus JAFGPS01. The sequence continues at coordinate 16,642 of CAYSKI010000051.1, forward strand.
TAGGATACACCGCCATATATCTTTCGCCGTTTTTGGTGACTTGCTGCCAGTTCTCGTTCTCTGCGGCTATTTCCATCAGGCGGTCGTAGGCATAAACCGCATCGGAGGAATTTACCGCCAGCTTCTCGAGGACCTCTTGCTCCTGTTCAATTTCACCGAGATTCTTGTGTGCCTCGGCGAGGAGCCGATAGGCGTTGTCCTGGCCGACATATTGGGGGTATAATTTTATAAGTTTATTTAGAGGTTCTTTTGCCTGTTCCCACTTGCCGTCTGCCATAAGACTCTTGGCATATAGTGTCAGTGTCGGGATATTGTTTGGATGTTCTTTTAACCATTCGGTTAATACATCGGCGTCCGTAGCAACAAGTAGTCCCGCTTCGGGTTGTTCCCAATCCGCGTCCGGGGCCAGGTCTTCGGCGCGTTTTTTGGCGAATGTCTCGAATTCCTTTTCGATTCTTTCCAGCGGCTCTGCATGTTCGGAAATGGCCTGGTTTATGTCCTTGCCGTCCGCCAGATCGGCCAGGATCGCTTTTAAGCTTTCGTAGCCATATCGCTCGACAAGGAACTCAATCACGAGGCAGGATTCATAATATGCAAACTGCAAATGCATCGGAGTCTTCGGGCTCAAAAATGCGGCACTAAGCTCGCTGATCGGGGTAAGCTGTCCATCCAATATCATCGTGCGATACTGCGGGTTCATCTGCTGGCCCCAGGTCGGATTTTTCTGAACTTCTTCGAAGACTGAGATGCCTTCGCTAAACCATCGCGGCATTTTGTTGTGGGTCATATTCAGCGTTACAACGTGACAGAACTCGTGCCACAATGTGGCATTCCAGTTGGACGGGTGTTCCGCTTTGGGGCTGTTGGCTGTAATAACGTTGCCGAAGCATACACCTAAGAAGCCGTCGCCGCCCGGGATGCCGAATGTGCGGACCGCAAAATCCTGCTGGTCTGGAAAAAGCTCCAGAATGACCGGCTGGTCTAATTTGATCCCGTATTTTTCACATAATTCGAACTCGGCCTGTGTTAGCAGCTCCAGTACTTCCTGTCCGTAAACGGCCGACTCGCGTTCGCCCATGCGGACAGTAAAATGTCCCGCCTGTAAGGTTGCGAATTTTGCCATGTGGTCACGAAGATTAACAAGATTATAGGCCTGGACGTTATACGCATCCTTATTGTAAACCTGGTCCGCCAGTTTCCAGCCTTCGGCTTCGTGGCCGAGCCGAAGAAGGTCCTGTGCTAACTGGATTTTTGCCGGAATATAATCGGGATCGAGGCTTAATGCCTGGCGCTGATATTTTTCGGATTCGGCGAAGCGATATTTTTGTGATAATTTTTGTCCTATCAGGTAATCGACTTTCGGATTAGTTGACCAGTGTTTCAATGCAGTGGCGCGAGCCTGCTCGATAGCATTTGGATCATTAGCAATATGTGCTAAAACACAGCGAAATGCCCATGCCTCCGGATTTGACGGATTGACAGAAATGACCCGATCGAGAGATTTGCCTGCCCCGGCGTAATCTTCACAATCGATTTGATGTTCGGCCAGCAGCAGTAAAGACGGCGAGTGATTTGGATTAATAAAAAGGGCTGCGTCGATGGATTTAACCATTTCAGTTCGGTCGCTGTAGTAAAACGACCTGGCCAATCCACAGTGCATGTCAGGATCGTCGCCGAAACGCTCGAGTCCTTTTCTATATTGATCGGCAGCCAGCTCGAAGTCCTGTTTATCTAACGCCAGCTCACCGGTGGCCAAATATGCTTCGCGGCAGTTCGGGTCTGCTTTCAGTACTCTATTGTAAAATTGATCCATGACAATTTTAGGTTCGGCTCCGAGCGTTAGAAGTACTTCTCCCAAAGCCACCACATCGGGAGCATCCCAGTACTCGAGTGCGAGTCTATTGGCCGCCCGGAGTATTGTCGAGAGCATATCAGTCGCGTCTCTTGGACGGCCGTTATAGAGATTTGCAGAATATCCGAGTTTTAACAGGCGGATACTGAAGGGATGACGTTTCAAAGCCATCCTAACTTCTCTGGCGGCATCTTCGTATCGGCCGAGTTCCATTTGTGATTCGACTAAGAGAATTTGCCACTGTGGTTCGTGTGCACCGTTGACGATGGCTTTTTGAGCAGATTTCATGCACTCGGAGTATTGGCCCGTATTGAAAAGTTCCCTGGCTTTTTCAAAATCACGTGTTCTTGCGGCCCCTAAAGATGTTTCTGCAGATATTGCGGTTGCTATTGTTAACACCAAAAAGGCTTTGTGAAAGTGTCGCTTAAAAAAGACAGCCATATTCTATCTACCCCGCCTATTGCAGGCCAAAAATTCCTGTGATATGGTTTTCAGTACAGTCCTGTATCTATATATTATTGTAATTGTATTAAAAACAAGGTATTCCTTCTCTTATATCAGCCACTATAACTGGTTTATAAGGACTGAGTCAATATTTGTGACTCTTGTGGATTCTATCAATCCTGCCCGAAAAACATCATATATTCGTCGTTACTACAGGATAAAAGCGGCACATAGCACGCTTCTAACTTGAAGCTGCATTCTGTCCACCCGGATATATGCAATAATTATAAAGCTTCAAATATTCAATTCGGTTCCTTTAATTTGTTAGCGACGTACAATCCCCAAACGGGGATATACTATCCCTTAATACAATCAGACGCTCGTACCAGTTCGGATATTGCCGAAAAATCATATCTTTAATATGAAAATGGGGATAAAGTTGCCTGATCCTTGCTGATTTTTCTATTTTGAATATTCTATGAATGATGTAAGCCCTTTTGGATAGAAGGTCTTACGTTTTTTCGCTTGATTTTCTATATAATGAAAACTAAGCTAATTCAGTACAAATTAACAACTAAAAAAACGAGGTGGTAAAATGAATATTCGAAATTGTAAAAATATTGCAAAAATCTCACTAATTCTTATAGCGATTATATCAGTTTCCTGTGGAGCCGCGAAAAAAGAGGAGGGACAATTAGGCTATCCGATTACCGCCGTCCCATTCACAAAAGTTACGTTGACGGATGATTTCTGGTCCGGACGCATCGAAACCAACAGGGCAGTGACAATTCCGTTTGGTTTTAAAAAGTGTGAGGAGGAGGGCAGAATAAGAAATTTTGCCAAAGCAGGCGGTTTGATGGAGGGGCAATATGAAGGAGCGATGCCTTTTGACGATACCGATGTTTACAAAATAATCGAAGGGGCATCGTACTGCCTGACCATCCATCCGGATAAGGAACTGGAAAAATATATAGATGAAATAATCGAAAAGATCGCCGCGGCCCAGGAGGACGACGGTTATCTCTGTACATGGAAAACCATAAATCCCAAGACAGCCCCCGCTTCATGGGTAAGACCCGGCCCTCGCTGGTTTAATTTGTCTGCAAGCCATGAATTATATAACGCAGGCCACATGTACGAAGCGGCTTATGCCCATTACAGGGCTACGGATAAGAAAAATTTCTTGAATATCGCCCTGAAGAATGCGGATTTGATCGCCGAGACTTTCGGCCCCGGCAAAAATATGGAACCTCCGGGACATCAGATTATCGAAACCGGCTTAGTGAAATTGTTCCGGGCGACAAAAGATAAAAAATATCTCGATTTAGCTAAATTCTTTCTGGACCAGAGAGGCAACGCCGCCGGCCACAGGCTTTATGGCGCGTACAGCCAGGACCATATACCTGTCACCGAACAGGATGAAGCAGTCGGCCATGCCGTCCGTGCGGTCTATATGTATGCGGCCATGGCGGATATCGCCGGGATTATGAAAGATTCGGCTTATTTCAAAGCCGTTGACAAAATCTGGGACAATGTCGTCTCGAAAAAATATTATATTACCGGCGGTATCGGCGCCCGACACGATGGAGAATCGTTCGGTGACAATTACGAACTACCCAACCTGACTTCCTATAATGAAACCTGTGCCGCGATAGGAAATGTCTATTGGAACCATCGAATGTTTATGCTGCACGGCGATGCCAAATACATCGATGTCCTGGAACGTACGCTTTATAACGGCATGATTTCGGGCGTCTCATTGACGGGCAATTTATTTTTCTATCCGAACTGCCTCGAATCGGACGGCAAATACAAGTTTAACAGAGGCACATTGACCCGGCAGCCGTGGTTCGATTGTTCCTGCTGTCCGTCGAATGTCATTCGTTTTATTCCCTCTGTGCCCGATTATATCTATGCTCATCAGAACGATTCATTGTATATTAATCTCTTTATCGCCGGTAAGGCCGATATAGAGATGGATAAAGTAAATGTCGAAATTACTCAGGAAACTTCTTATCCATGGGACGGCAAAGTAGTAATAAAAGTCGATCCGAAAACCGGCCGGAAATTTGCTGTTCGTGCCCGCATCCCCGGCTGGGCGATGGACAAACCTGTGCCGAGTGACTTATATCATTACGCAGATGAAAATGCAGAAAAAGTAACATTGGAATTAAACGGCGTACCAATTGACCTGAATATGGATAAGGGATATGCCGTAATCGATAGAACGTGGTCGAAAGGCGACGTAATCGAGCTTGATCTGCCCATGCCGATTCGTCGGGTAGTAGCGAACGAGAAAGTAAAAGACGACCTGAATAAAGTGACACTTGTTCGCGGCCCGCTTGTTTATTGTGCCGAATGGGTCGATAATGACGGCAAAGTTCTGGATTTGGTGATTCCCGATAACGCCGAACTTAAAACCGAATACCGTAAAGATTTATTCAACGGTGTCGCTGTTATTACGGGCAATGTCACGGATCAATCCGGCAAAGAAAGAAAATTAACAGCGATTCCCTATTACGCATGGTCACATCGCGGACCCGGCGAAATGGCCGTCTGGCTGTCGAGAAAATAAAACACGATACATTTTCAATCCCGGCGAACCTGTGAACATAGCAGCCGATAACTATGTTATCGCAATGCCAGGGCTTTTAATCCCTAAACATAGTTATCCTTTGTAGGTGGACAGATAGAATAAGCTGCGTTAAAGGTCACTGTTTTAACCGATGGAAATTAGGTTTTTTAAAAATTTTTCGCTTATGGAAGAGTTTTTTTAACGGTGACTTATGACCTACAATGCAAATAGTTTGGGAGAAATTGGTGTTTTTTAAATTTTTATTTATATGTTTTTTTACTTGACACTTCGCATTTATGCTGGTAAAGTGGGCAAATAAGTGAGCTTGGGGAAATTCTAATTAAATATTAAGTCGGGTGAGGTTGGTTTTAATAACAATTCCCTTTTAGATAACGGAATTTTTTCATAGCACTTACGCAAAGACTACGGAGGAGAGTAAAATGGCACATATATTTAGAAAGTTCCGTAATAAGTGGTATTTAAAGCAAAATCAAAACAAAAAACCGATATTCGAGCACCTCGAACCCAGGCTTTTACTTAATGCTGACATGCAGGGACTTTTAGCCGAACTGCAGCCTATAGATCCGCTGGAATCAGAGGCCTCAACAGATGCTATTGAGATTGATGTCACAACCAATAGCGGCACGCTTGCAGCAAGTGCAACTACATACACACCCCAATCAGTGCCATATTCCCAGAATTTTGACGCCGGTCTGCCAACCGATGCCCAGGGCTGGGAGTACTATTCCAGTAATGAGGGTCGTATCCAGGTCGTCGGCGGACGCCTGAGAATGGACGATTCCGTCGGTAACGGGACGTACTCTCTTAACGAGGCGATTCTTCATGTGGATCTCACCGGCCAGACCAATGTGAATCTCTCACTGGATCATTATTCAATATATGATGAAAACCATACTCTTGCATCAAATTTCACGGGCCATTCCAATGGAGATGGAATTGCCATAAGTATCGATGGTACCAACTGGATCAAAATATCCGGTCTGACCGGTTCCTCCACTATTTCAATCGATCTGGACCTGGTCAGTCTGTTCGGCGGCAGTGCGGACCTGTCCGATGTCCGTATCAAGTTCCAGCAGTATGATAATTATCCTTCGCCGACAGATGATGGACGTGAATTCGACAATATCCAGATAACTCCAATAACGACAAGTATAGTTGTCCAGTCAATTCCGTATTCTCAGGATTTCGAGTCCGGTTTGCCGGATGAATCCGGCGGCTGGGAATACTATTCCAGTAACGAAGGTCGTATCCAGATTGTCGGCGGACGACTGAGAATGGATGATTCCGTTGGTAACGGGACATACTCGCTGAACGAGGCGATCCTGCATGTGGACCTGACAGGCC
>CAYSKI010000052.1:0-22833 GCA_964431695.1 uncultured Pirellulales bacterium
ATTTAATACGCCCGGCAGGATTCGAACCTGCGACCCCCGGTTTAGGAAACCGGTGCTCTGTCCTACTGAGCTACGAGCGTGCTCGGCAAAATTTGGGTTGATTATAATAAGAAATTGTGTTCTTATCAAGAAAAAGGATTCGTCCATTGTAGGGGCGGCCCCACGTGGCCGCCCGTGGCAACCGCAAAGTATGGTTCCCACTTTGCGATTTTTTTACAAAACGGATGTCTTGGGTTGCATCTACGGAGAACGGATTGTCCGTATAAGGAAAGGAAAATGCCATGCCGGCCAATATTACTCACATGCTGATAGCTCATAAGGCGCTGCAAAAACTAAAAAACAAAGGTATCGAAGAATTCGAGGAATTCGCCAATCTTCTCGACGACACTTCCAAAAAAAAGAACTACAAGGCATACATGAACCTCGGCTCCGTGGGACCGGACCTTTATTACTATTCCAAAATGGCCGGCTCCGTCAAGGACATGCTCACAGAAGGTTTTGTCCAGGCCAAGGGAGTAACTCCCTGGTCCTATCATCTGCATTCTCACAGGCCCAACGTGTTCCCCTTAAAGTTGATCGAAGTCATCTTCAGGGACATGATAAGAACAAACGGCAGCGTTGAACCGGAAGTTGACGACTATAGAAAACTCGCCTACACTGCTGGGCACCTGACGCATATCGCCGCCGACCAGATCATCCACCCCGTCGTGAACAGCGTCGCCGGTCCTTACTATCGCAGCGGCGAAAACCGCAAGACTCATCGCGAATGCGAGGTATTCCAGGACTATTTCCTGTACACCCAGGTTTATAGCCTGGAAGAAAAAACCGGTTCGAAATACGATTTCTTCGAGCAGGATTTTCGCCGATGGATGGATTGCGTCCGGGGAATGACTTTCACGAACGCCGAGGACTGGTTCCGTTATTTCCTCCAGCGGGGATTCGTGGAGACATACAGCTCGTCGCCGACCGAAGATGAAATCGAAAACTCTGTCGATAACCTTCTGCTCGTATTGAAAGTATGCCGGCAGGTCGGACCTTATAAAAAAGCGGACAAGGAATACCGCAAGGACAAAGAAAAATCCAGGATGTACCTGGATTATATAAAGAATGTGGACTATATCAAGTATTACCGTTTGGCTGTAGAATTATCGGTGGTCTATCTTATCGCATTGTATGAGATTTACTTCGTTCTCAAACAAGGGAAAGATTTCACAGACAAACATAAAAGAAGATTTTTGAAAATTGTCAGTAATGCGGATTTATCTTGTCCCCTCGAGCATAATATCTTCGAGAAGGCAAGCGCCGCACTGCGAAATAAAAGCAGCATGGGAGCGACCTTTAAGACTCATACTATCAGCCTGCTGACCAAAACAAAATTTGTCACCCCCAAACGAATTTTCAAAACGGACAGTGACAAAGATATTCTCAAGGCATAGTATTTTTGGATATAACTGCCAATGGATTTATCGATAGTTATACCGGCGTATGAAGAAAGCCGGAAGATCGCCGGTGACGTAAAGGCGGCAGCGGATTTTTTAGTCGCCCATAATCTTGAGGGCGAGATTATCGTTGTCGATGACGGCAGCAGGGACAATACCACCGGGACAGCGGAAAACGTCAAGGTTCCATCCGATGTAAAGATTGAAGTTATCCGGTACGAATCGCACCGCGGCAAAGGTTACGCCGTACGTAAAGGTATCGAGCAGACAAAAGGTACATACGTAATGTTCGCGGACAGCGGCCTTTGCGTGCCGTACGACGATATTTTAAGAGGACTGGAGCTACTAAAAAGTGACTCCTGTGACATTGCTCACGGTTCGAGAAAAATGCAGGGATGCCGCATCGAAAGGCCGCAGAGTTTATACCGCCGTATCTGCTCGAAATTATTCCACTGGTTCGTCATTCATGATATGAAAATTCCCCCCGAGCTTACGGACACACAGTGCGGATTCAAGATATACAAAGGTGACGTGGCACGGCATTTATACGGTCAGTGTATTACCGACGGATTTATGTTCGATATTGAAATCATCATGCGCGCCCAAAAGGAAGGTTACCGGATAAGGGAATTCCCAATTAGCTGGACGTGTGACCGTGACAGCAGGTTGTCACCAACCCGCAGCTCACGACGGGTTCTCTCCGAGCTAAAGAACATCAAACGGACAATCCATTCTCCATAGAAATAAATGCCGTTATATGAGCAGTTCACCGGCTTTCCAAGGCCCGAAGTGCAAAATCTTATGTTTCTGTGTCACTTGATCCGATTCCTGCAGCATTATCATGGCTGCTGTCTGTGAGTGATGCGAACAATATCGCTCAATTTCTTCGGGGGACATAATCATAAAAGCGGTCGAAAGGGCGTCGGCGGTCGCGGCATCCGGCGCGGACGACCATGCGGCGAATTTATCCCTGACAGGCTGCATCGTACGAGGGTCTATAATATGCCGACCTTTTTTTACACCGGAGCTGCCCAATGCCCGGTTTTGCAGATTGGGGCGGGCTAAAATCTCTTTACGATTCTCCGGATTGCTTAAAGTCAGAGGCCATCCATTCGTTCCGGCCGGTCCGTCAAGGGCACGCACGGAACTGTAACCACCGGAAATCAAAGCCGTATCGATACTCCATTCCCGCAACAGCTCCGCCATTTTATCAACGGCATAACCTTTGCCGATGCCACCGAGGTCAACCTGGACGCCGGCAGTTAAAAGTTCGATAGTATGTTCATCCTCGTTAAGCCGTATGAGATTTGTCCCCGTACGTTGCCGGGCATTATCCAGCTCTCGTTCCGAAGGTTCCCGCAGATCGCCACCGGCATTGCGCCAACAGCTCAACAGAGGCCCTATAGTGACATCGAAAGCTCCATCGGTCTCGGCGTAAATTCGGCAGCTAATCTTTAGGCACTCGAACGTATCCAGACCCAGAATCAACGGCCGATTGGCGGGCAGATTATTTATGCGTGCGACATCGCTGTTGGCAATGAACCGGCTAAGCTCGGCTTCGAGACGATTAACTTCCTCAAACGCAGCGGCGGCCGTTTGGCGGGCGTATTTTTCATCATCGCCAACGACAATTACCTCGAACGTTGTCGCCATCGCCTCGTGCGAGAAACGTTTCATCCCCGGTACGGCGGGCGGTTTATCTCCGAAATAATCAAATTGTTCTTCAGGCTCGATCATTTTTCAGGTACGTTCTTTATCAGGTCATTCGGGTCCCGTCCACGGGCGGCGGCGTCCCACAGGTCCTTTCGTACAAAGCCGAGTAATTTGACATTAGGACGCAGCCAGACGTAGTAGTAGGGGGGTGATTCGAACATATACATATACAAGTGACGCTGTTCGAAAGGAATCGATTCATCGTAGAATTTTTTTCTCAGGTCGTTCTTAACCGCCTCCGAAGCAATAACCAATGGGGCAGGCAGCTCGTCGCTTACTTTGTCCCTGTAATGCACATGAGAAAACGACCGCAGGTACCAGGGCAGAGGCCAATAGTCGTGTCCGGGACAAATTACGTCAATATCCATTCGATGGCCGTTCGGGTCTGCTTCGGCATAATATTCGATTTTATCAACTATAGTAAAAACTTCCGTGGTCGGATGCGCATAGACATACGGATTTGTGCTGTCGGCGTAATATTTATAATTGTTGAGATAGCTCTGCCAGACTAGATGAGCAGAGGCGGCGGATAGTAGTAAAATAACGGCTACTCTAAGCTGCTTATTAGCAATAAGCCTCAACAGAACGACGGCTCCGACACAGGCCAACAAAATCATCCCGTGCAGAAAGCCCAGCAGGCACCAGGGAGTTTTATACGGTACGGCCGAATAAGCAACTGTCATAATAAGCGTGTAAAACGCAATAAATCGAATCAGTCCGGCATCGGCAAAAGATGTCCCCTTCCTCATAATCGCCGCTGCAAAACCAATCACAGCCAGAACGACAATAAGAGCTTCCGTCCAGATGGGGCCGCCATCATATCTGGAATATATAAGCATTTTGAGATAGTAATACCAGGGATGGATGTGCAGACTGTTATTGCCCGCACGATTGAAATAAGTCGTATATGTCCCGAGCGAATCCAGGATTCCGCGAGGATTTGTAAAAAACGACGAGTAAAAAAGTACCGAAACAATCACCGCTGCAGCAAGGCCGGCAATGATATGCGGGATTCTTAAAGAACCGTGGAAATCCTTAACGGCGTCTTTCCGGCGCTGCATTAATAACACAACCAAAAGTGCCAAAAACATAGAGCCGAATGCGATAATACACGTCTCCTTGGTAGCGTGCATGAGACCTGCAAATATTCCCGTGAGGATAGCGCATGTAATATGTTTGCTCCGCGTGTATTGATACCCAAAGACAATGACTCCAAAGCTAAAACATACGAGAAGCATTTCCTGAATATAATAACGGCTGTAAAAAACCATCGCGGGAGAGACAGTGGTCAGAAAAGCGGCATAAATTGCAGCCGCCGGACTTAACCCATCGGCGAGTAGTAGTACCAGTAATACAAGCAATGCACCAAAAAAAACAGGGACAATGCGTACGGTGAACTCATTGATTTCTGCAAGCTTGTGAGCCGAGGTCAACCATGCGGGAATTAAAGTCAAATAGTTAAGAGTCGGGCCGTGATAGTCATTGGGATCATAGGTATAAACACCCTGCTCGAGCAGTTCCCCAAATTTAACGGCGTGAATTGCCTCGTCCCCGTGCATGGGGCGCTGGGCAAGCCGCGGCAGGCGCAGCACAAGTGCAACGATTGTCGCGGCCAAAATGAGGACGCAACTTTTTCTTGTCATCTCATTCCACGGGCTTACCGTAAACTTCCACCTCGGTATAGCGGTTCAAATCGTCGCTGGTATTGCCGTTGCTGTAAAGACGGACATAACGGGCCTTGACGCCCTTGGCATCTATGAGCTTGCCCTCGTTGGTCTCCGTGTAATGCATTTCTTTGCCGATGCCAAAGCCTGCAGAGTTATCTATATCGTTGTTGAATACCGTTCTGACATTCTCAATGAAATCGGCGTCATCGGCGACCTGCACGACCACATCGTAATAAACCTGGGCCTGCATGTGGTGATGCCACACTACAATGGCGTAAATATTGAACAAACCCCCGAGGTCGATTGTTACATATTGTTGAAGCGGCCCCAATTCGACATAACTGCCGTCGGCGGCCTCTTTGTCACCATCGGTGATATAAACAAGCTCGCCGATGATAGGCTCCTCGTCACTGCTGGAAACCGGTTTGCCCGCAGCAACGTTTTTTGTCCCTTCGGGGGCCAAAAATGGCGGACGATCCTTACCCAAAGGTTTTTCGAGATTAGTAACTCGGGTATCCTGCGGAGTGCCAATAAATACCGCCTTGGGCAGCTTGATATCTATAGGTACCCAACCGGATTTATCAGTTCCGTCGGCGGTTTTCTGCATGTTATTGGTTTCGCCAGGCACCTGAGCCGTGGTTTGGTCCGGTGGTTGTGACATAGTTTCGCCGGTATCCTGGTTAGAGGAATTCCCGGAAGGACTCTCAGAGGGAGATTTTTTGCAGGAAGGGACAAAAAGCAAACAAGACAACAATAAAAGACATGTAATCAATCTTATAAATAAACCAACGTCTTTTTTCACCATTTCTTTTTTTACCTTAAAATTTGACAATGCTAACTAATCAACCGGGCTGTTTTCTGAAATAAACTGCCGGATTTTCAGCAGAATTAGAATTTCTATGCTATTCTATTTATATGACGTTGTCAAGGCGGCAAAAAGTATATTTTTTCCCCTGTTTACCGAGAATTCGAGCATTTTTAAGGCCTGTAAATGCATCAATCAACTTCAACCATAAAAAAAGCAGGGATTCGGAATATCCCAAATCCCTGCTCAATTTATTATTATATTTTCTTTATCCCGTGCCGCTCGAGTCAGGCCTTTTCCGACGTCATTGGAATTACTTCCGGTTCCAATCCGAAATCAGCAAGAATAAGATATACGGCCAGGCCGACAATAAATGACATCAGTGTTTCAAGCCCGTAACCGAAACCGATTCCCGGAATTACTCCGAGAATTCCTATAACAAATCCGACGGCCCATGCAATATAACCTGCCCAGTTGATACCCTTACGCGGTCCGGACCATTGTCCGTTTCGCAGATAGTCTGCGGTCATAGCTCCGATGATCGGCCCGAATGAAGCCCCGATAATCAAAAAGAAACCTACGAGATTCTGAGCTACACCTGTAGCGGCCAGAACAAGTCCTATTACACCGGCTCCCATAGCCAGGCCGATTCTCGGCAGTTTCGGGAACATTGTCGAAAAAGCATTGGCCGCCAGGAACGCACAAAAACCTGTTGGGCAAATACAGGCAATCACAAACACCCAGAACATCACGGTCGCTATGAAACCTCCGACCTCGCCTATCGAACCGGCGAACACTGCGACAACATTAACAGTTGTTGTGCCCATCCCGGCTTCGGTGGCAATGGCGGGATTCTTGCCGACGGCTCCGGCGATTGTTAACAGTGCAAATATTCCCGCCACTAATGCTGCAACAGTAATTCCGAAAAAGCCTCCGAGGGCAACGTCTTTCCTGTTGCGGCTGTTCATAGCGAAATCAGCACCGGCAGCTCCCGCAGTCGCGAAGAAACCGGCCGCTGCCTGTAACGAAGCAAACGCCGCTAATCCTAAAAGGCTGATCGTAGCAATTCCACTACCGGTAATAGATACCGATGACGAGAACTTTGATAAACCTCCGATATTTGAAATACCTGCTATTATGATGATTAACAACGGGAAAATAGGTAACCAGCTTGAAAGCCAGCCTAACCAGCTAATTCCGACGGCACCGACCAGTGCCAGAGCCAGTCCCCATACGACACAAACTCCCCAGAATATCGGTGTCCCCGGGCCTGCGTCCGATCCGATAGCCGACATGAAAAACGATGCTGCCGAGAATGTAAAAACCGCATGCCAGCCTATCTGCAGGACTCCCATTAATAAGCCCGGCATCAATATTCCACCATGTGTACCAAAGGTCGAAGAGCCAACTACATACAAAGGCAAACCCGTTTTTTGTCCCAGCATTCCGGGAACATAATAAAGTATAAAACAAAACAGCGCTCCCAGAAACAATCCCACTACTGCCGCCCAAAGGCTGCCGAACTGCAGGGCACCCGCCATACCCGCCATAAAAGGTACGGAAAGGAAAATTCCTGCATACGAAGGAGCCGTATTCTTGTACCAGGGGGCACGATTCTCCTGCGGATTCGGCGATGCCATCTTTAGGTAATTCGGTAGTATTCCATTACTCATGATATGATCTCCTAATCAATATACCTTGATTAGATATTACCCGGCACGCTGCCGGATATCACTCAAAACGTGTCCCCCCCAAATATTACTTCACTGCTAACCCAATCTTCATATATATTACCATATACCGGCTCAACTGCCTACAGAGTATTATTATTTTACTTTCATTCGGACCAGCAGGTATGTATGTACAATTGCCGTTAATGCGAAAACTAAAGCCGTATAGCGGTGTATGTTTAAAAGAAGCTCCTGCCAATACGTCCCGAAATACGGGAACATACTCAGGACAATAGACAATATCAACGGCAGGGCCAGAAAGATAATCAGCCAAAAAGTGATTCTCTGGCCGAGGCAGCTTTCGTTTTTCACTTGTTGTTCGGTGCTTTTTGCCAAAGTGACACGCTGCACAAGCCTCTGGAACCAGGGCCAGTCACTGCCGGTAAAACGGCATCGCCCCGACCACATAACAGCCAAAATCGCCAGACAGATAGCGAAAATCGGTGCGAAGGTGGCATGAATCATAATCAAATAGCCGGAAATGTGCTCGTCAAGGACAAGCGTCGGATAAAATCCGGTAATTGCCAGCACGGCAAAACAAAGCAATGCAATCAAATATACGAGCTTTCTTAAAACCTCCGCCGGGCTGAGTTTTTGTTCGATAAACAGTAGCGTAAAAAGCTGCACGAGTTTTTTCAAAGGATGTCGCCAGCATTCTTTGCAGGGCCGGAGGATACAATTCAGACCAATCCCGCCGAGTGTAATAACAAACGCAATTATCGAAATCGCACGAAACATATTACTCACAAATTTTTAACAACGAGCTACTGATTTTCGCCGGTCAATACTTTTACGATACAGGCCAGGGCCTTTAGTGCATAAAGCAACAATACGCCGGCCATAACCACACACGAACCGATTGCAATAATTTTCAGCCAGGGACGAAATACGAACGAGGCGGCAAAAGCCCACGCATAGGTCGGACTGATGTCCTGGAACTTGATCATCCTTTTGAAGGAATCCTGCTCGGCAATAACGGGAGAATCAATTTTTATATCACCGAAAAAGAAAGGGGCATCCGTAGCATGACAATCCGTGCAATAGCGAACGCCCAGTGACTGGGCCGCCGGCCTGACATTATGAGCAAGAGGCCACAGGTAAGGCTTCGCCGCCGGGTGGTTGTCCTGTTCGAGCAATTGACCCGAATCGTCGAGGCTGTAGAGTTTTCCTCCGCCGATATAAACCGCCTTGCCGGTGACGGAGGTGCCAAGGGCTTTTATCGCTTCTGCGATCATTTCTTTTGTTACCTGCGGCCAATCGCCCGTGGGGGCAAGCTCAATAGCGGCAAAAACACCGCCGATGACTTTCTCCACGATACTCAGCTCAATCGGCCTGACATTTTCCTGCTCCAAAATCCCCCAGTAAGACGGCCACAAAACTTTATACGGTGCTATTTTGCCGTTTTCCGTGGCCATCAGCTCGCGTTTATATCCGGCGCCGGATTCGCCCTGGCTGGCAAAAACAGGCGAGAGAATATGAGGCAGTCCCTCGGCCGCCTTATTCGCATTCGGTGTCCCCAACCGGTTGGCTCGCGATGTTTTGGTCAAGACCGCCTGCTCGCCGGGCCACGGACCCGAGTGACATGCCGTGCATGTCAGCTTCTCGAAATGAATCGTCGGGATTCCGGGATGTTTCGGGACCGGGGCTCCGAGCCGGCCCGCGACAGGCTCCTGGTCGTCCTGCGGCAGGTGACAACCTTCACAGGTGCTGGTAGCGGCCAGTGGATTGTCGGAAATATCCGCCTCGTTGTCGTATCCCCTTATAATATTATGGTCAACGCCGTTGCGGTGACAATCCACGCACTTTAATCCCGCCGTCAGATGGATATCCTCGTCCTGTATCCATTTTTCCGTCTTTTCTTCCGGACCGTGATACAAATCCGAATGACAGTAATAACAGCGCTCGTTGGGGACCTGCCTTACGATATCGAGCAGCACTTCGTTGTTCTCGTTGAAAACTTCTTTACGGTATGTCACCATGGGAGCGTTCTTTTCGGCCGGGTCCGGCATAAACGGATCGTACATCATCTGCATTTGAGCCGCCGATCCCGTCACGGATGCAAATTCACAGGAAGCAGCAGCCGCCCACCGGAAGTTCTCGCGCGAGACCTGAACGGCATAGCCGCTCTGTCCCCCCATATCCTGACCGGGGTGAGCGTTGTGACATGCAAGGCAGTTTATCTCGAGCTTGCCGGAGACAAGCTGCCGACCGATATCGTCGCCATCGGTCGCATCGACCTCACCGGGTCCGCCTCCGGGGAAATGTCTGCCGAATATTTTGGTAAACTTGAATTCCGACAGTCCAATCTGCTCGGGTCGAAAAGTTCCCGTCCAGCCGCGATAAGACAGCGGAATCTGCAAGCCCAGTCCGGGATCATAATACACCCACGGCTCACCGGGCCGGCCGGCGGGAATGTTGCTGTCCATCGTGTTGAAATGCCATCCCTTTTTTACCAGATTATAATTGTGACAGTCACTGCAAGACCATCGTGTCGAAAACGGCATTGGAAATTCCATATCGGGTGTGACTTGCTCGCCTTTGTCTCCGTCTTCGTTCTCGGCATATAAGGGAATAAGATGTGGCGGCGGTGACAAGCTGCCGTCACTTTCGTCGCCTAATAGTTTAGGCTCGGCCCCTGCAGCGGAAAGACCCAATACCAGCAAACAAAAAAAGCCTGTTAATATCGATCCTTTGTTCAATGTATCGTCAATCCTTTTTATATACCGATGTTCATTGCCGGGTACAGCTATTTTTATTTAGGCAAAGGTCTATACCGTAAAGTCCTCCGGCTTAAAGTCCAGCTTTCTGCCGGCTTCCACGGCGTCATTTACTTTCAATACGGTCACAGCGGTTTCATAGCCGATTTCCGCAGGGCAGTTGAGCTTGGCTTTGCCGCGTACCGCATCGAAGAAATTCTCGAGATGCGGCTGATGAACGGGCTTGTCTAACGTAACAGGGATATCGTAGCTCGGTGGTGTCGGTGACTCGCGGACGTCGAGCACGACACCGGCAGCGGCGGGTTCTGCCGGTTCGGCTTCGATCGCGGTGATATAGCCGGCTTTGACCCATTTATCCCATTTATCCGACGGTACCCAGACTTCACGATATACCGTGTTGCGTGCAGCAGCCTCGGAAATCAACAATGTCCCTTCATCGCCCATAAACTGCTCGAAATAACCCTGCCCGCTGTTTGTTGTTATTGTTTGGTAAAACGCCCTGACGGTTCCTTCCTTCGTTTCGTATTCGTAAATCGCCATGACATTATCGTACCAGTCGTGATTTTTCCAGTAGTCGATTCCGCCGCTGGCCATGACCGATTTCGGATTTGCCCCGAGGAACCAGCTATAAATATCTATCTGGTGCGAGCCGAGGTCAACAATCGGCCCGCCTCCCAGCCCCTTATACCATCGCCAGTTTCTGAACTGCTGCATCGAATCGAATCCATATTTTTTCAGGATCGCATCGTCGATAACGGCATTTTGCGACCAGGGTAAATCCTCACATGCAGCCTTGCTGCGGTTCCACTGGCCGTTGATAGTAGTGAACCGGCCGCATAACTTTGACTCGCCGATCAGTTTTTCATAGCAGTGTATGTATCGTGGATTACTGCGGCGCTGATGACCGATCTGCAACAGCTTACCGGTTTTTTTGGCGGCCTCCACCATCTTTTTGGCGCCCTCCAGTGTATTGGACATTTCCTTCTCACAATATACGTGCAGACCGGCTTCGAGACAGGCTACCGTATGCTCGGAGTGCCAGAAGTCCGGCGTGGCGATTATTACCGCATCGAGGTCTTTTTCATTTGCGAGCATTTCCTTGTAGTCCTCATAGGTATTATGCTCATGCTTATACGCTTTTAGCCGACGAGAAACCAATCTTTGATTATAGGCGGTCCAGATATCGCAAACCGCCTTGAAGCGAATACCCGGGATATTCCTGGTGGCATTCATTAGCACCTGCCCCTGTGCCCCGACGCCGAGTAACGCCACGTTGATATCATCCGATCCACTACCGGCGGCCTGACCGGAGATAAATGGTGAAAATGCCAGTCCCGCTCCTACCGCCGCCGTCGAGCGAAGAAATTCACGCCTGTCCATGCCATTTTTTGCCTTTTGATTGCTCATTTTGATTTCATTGACTCCAGAAATTAACAGATATTGATTTTTTCGGACTCGAACTATAGCATTTCGGCCTTTTGCTGTCAAGAGCGCTTTATTCGATTTTTAGCCTCCAGAGGGGATACGCCCGCTTTCTATATGTCACTCGATTGCAGTTTTTTGATAGTATTGCGAAATGATACCGCACCTTAAAAAGCGTTATCTTTATTTAAAGTATCTTCGTTATCCTTTTAATTAAGACGTTGTTTAAACAGGAAAAAATATAAAGAATCCCCAAAAACTCGTTATTTGCCTGTTTACTTTCAAGGCAGCTAAAGCGTCCATCCCTCACGATAGGGTGGATTTATTAGTTCGTTCGCCTGTGGGTGATTTGTTATTTCCATTTTCTCGGGATCCCACTCAAGATTCGTGTCTTTGAAACGCATGGCCAAAACTCCGAGCAGGACCATTTTGGTCAAGGCTCCGCCGTAATCGAAAGTCGAGCTGGCTTCTTTGCCGTCTTTGCAGGCCCTTACCCAGTCCTGCTCGTGGCCTTTCATGCCGCCCGGCACTCTTTCCAAGGTTTTCTCAGGCAGTTCATATTCCCTCATCTTTTTTTCCGGAATAATTCTCACGCCGCTTGCTCCGTGCGAACCGTGCATAATAGTGCCTTTATCCCCGATAAGCAAGGCTCCCTGGATTCCCAGTTTACGTTCCGGCTCCAGGTCCTTCGGCCGCGGCGGGAGAAGCCTTCCGTCAAACCATGTCAGTTTAACGGGGGGCATATCGCCCCGGGCGGGAAACTCGTAACGAATAATCGAAGCCCGAGGAAATGTCTCGGCGGCAACTTCCGGTTCGAAATGTGTTGTGGTCGCTTCGATACTGGTCGGATGCCCCAGTTTTAGCGTCCAAAACGCGGGATCCAGAATGTGGCAGCCCATGTCACCCAAAGGGCCGGTGCCGAAATCCCAAAAACCGCGCCACGTTGTGGGGTGGTATATCGGATGATACGGCCGATATTTTGCCGGCCCCAGCCACAGGTCCCAGTCAAGTGTCTCGGGGACAGGCGGTGTTTCCGCCGGTCTTTTCATAATCGGGAAGTCCGACCATGGATGGCCGCCTACCGGCCGCTCGGTCCAGGCATAAACTTCCCGCACCGGGCCGATGGCACCGTCCTGTATCCACTCATAGAGCATGCGAATCTCTTCGGACGAATGTCCCTGGTTGCCCATCTGCGTCTGGATTTTTGCCTTTCGTGCCGCTTCGGTCAGCGCACGGACCTCATGGATCGAATGAGCCAGCGGCTTTTGTAAATATATGTGCTTGCCGCGCCTGATGCACTCCATGGCCACTACGGCGTGAGTATGGTCCGGTGTTGCTATTATCACCGCATCGATATTTTTGTCTTCTTTGTCCAGCATGACGCGGAAATCTTTGTACTGTCGGGCCTTGCCGTATTTTCGATAAATTCCCGCGGCATATTTGTCATCGACGTCACAAAGAGCCACAATATTTTCAGTACTGCACTGGTTGATATTGCTTGCTCCCATGCCTCCGACACCGATTCCGGCAATGTTCAGTTTGTCGCTGGGCGCAATATTACCGGAACCTCCGAGCACGGAGCGAGGGACAATCGTAAACGCCGCCGCTGTTGTTGCAGCGCCAATAAAATCACGTCGTGACATCATTTTATCTTGTTTTTCCCCCGGTCTTTTTTTGTCTCTCATAATAAACTCCGTAATTTCTATAATTATAAAATCCCATTATCTATCGTGTCGTATTATCAGATAGGTAACCTATTTGTTGTTCTTATTCTCCTCCTGCCACCATTGCAACCACTTATCATAATCTTCACCAAAGTCCTTCTCAGTAATCTTTTTCAACGCCTCTGAAGCATTATTGCGGACGGTTGAACTTTCATCTTTCAATGATGTAATCAGAGAATCAACAGCTCGCTTATTTCCTATAGAGCCAAGCAATTCCGCGGCTTTTGAGCGAGCGAAGCTGTCTATTTCTTTGACTTGATGATATCCCCTCCCCGATCGCAACATGGTTGAAGCCAGACCCAAGGTATATTTGTCCTCGGCCTGAATCCTGGGAATAGCCTCTCGCGTAACTTCGTCCTCCGGATAAACGTCATATTCGAACCATCTAATCAAGGATCTGAGTATCCTTATCTTCTCGCTCTTGACCTCCTCAGTAAGACCCTGACTGTTCTCTAAAGGAATTATGAGTGATTTGAACGTGGGTGATCTATCGGAACCTACGCTTCGCCAACATTTCAGCGCAGTCTCCCTTACGAGCCAATCCTTATCATTAAGCAGGGTGATGAGAGGCTCGATCATTTTCTCGTTCTCCGTAATTGCCAATGTCCTGGCCGCTGCCGAGCGCACCGATAATGACTCATCTCTTAAACACGTGATTAGAGCTTCATTAGGACGCCCATCCCTTATTTCGGCGAGTGCCTCCACTGCAATTTCTCTAACTGAAACATCCGCGTCCTTAAGTGCATCAATGAGCGGGTTGACGCAACGTTCATCCGAGATTTTAGCCAGCGATGTCGCCACAGCTTTTCTAACGGAAGCATCCCTGTCGTGCAATGCATTAATCAGTGGATCGACCGCATACGTTGTGATTTCTTTGAGTACTTCCTCCTGCTTACTCTTTCTGGATTCGGACTGAGCGATAAGCTTGTTTCTTCTATTCTTTGTGAATTCTTCGAGTATTTCCTCCTGCTTACCCTTGTTGGATTCGATCTCAGCGATGAGCTTGTTTCTATCAGACATATAAGCCTTATGAAAAGCCTTAACATCTGCGGCTCTAACTTCAAATTTCTTCCTTTCCGCTATCTTTCCAAGTGCTCTGGCGGCGTGCCGACGGATATCGCTGCGTGCATCTGTTAACGCTGCAACAAGGGGTTGAACCGCGGGATCTCCAATACTTGCTAAGGCTTTACACGCTATTTCGGACAATGTAGTATCCGAGGATGAGATCTCCCGACGACCGGGGTAGCGGATTGTGGTCAATTTAAGAGGGAATTTGTCGTCTGATGCCTCAATCAATGCGAGCGTCGCACCCTTAGCATCCGGTCCAATCTCACTCAGTTGAAGTGCATCATTGCCGCTGATTGGGCGCTTTGCTATCCTCTTCACTTTATCTGGTGCATCTTGCTCCCATTGAAGTAGTCTCGCTTTTAGTTCAGGATTTTTCTCTAAAAACGATAATTCTTCCACGTTGGAGCAGTAGGCAAATGTGACCATTGCTAAATACGCAAGAACCGTACAAAAACGTATATGCCCGCTATTTGTAAAAAATGTCTTATTGATATGTGTCTTGTACCTATTGTGTATGATTCTATTAATGTTTGAGTATGTCAACATAATCAGACTTTTGTTCTTACTGCTATATACCTCGCCTGATTTTACCCGTGTTTTCACAAGAAACCTTTTTTCATTTTGCGATTTGTCTCTCATTACCCTCAGGATATAGAACAAAGTCAGTAAACTTAACTCACAGGGTCCATCCGTACCGATAGAACTTTGTGACATAATTATCCGCTTCGGGGCAGTTGGGCGAGCGCATTGTTTCGCAGTCCCATTCGACGCGTTTTTGCAGCCGCACAGCTAAGTTGCCGACCAGCAGCGACTCGGTAAACGGTCCGGAATACGCAAAATCCGCCAGGGCGCCCGCGGGATTTTTTTCCTTGCAGGCCTGTATCCATTCCTGATGATGACCGATGGACCTGGGCAATGTCTTTTCGGGCCGGTCATATTCCTGCATCTTGGATTCCGGAATCAGTCGCGGCGGGCCTGACCAGCCGCTGCAAAGTATCTTGCCTTTATCCCCGACGAAAAGAATGCCGTTATCACCTAATTCCCGGCCCTGCTCAAGCTCTTGAGGTCGCGGGGGTAATTTTCCACCGTCGTACCAGACCAATTTCACTTCCGGTCTTTTCCCGCGGGCGGGGAAGTAGTAAGTTATTATTTGCCATTTCGGCATCGTTTCGTTATTGACCGGACTTGTTTGGGCCTCTACCGCATAAGGCGCATCGAGGTCGAGGCAGAAAAATGCGGGATCAGCATTATGAACTGCCATGTCACCCATTGCGCCACAGCCGAAATCCCACCAGCCCCGCCATTTGAAAGGAACATAAGCGGGATTATACGGCCGCCACCGTGCCGGACCGAGCCATAAATTCCAGTCCAGAGTTTCCGGAACGGGCGGTGTTTCCGTCGGCCTGTCAACTCCCTGCGGCCACCAGTCGCGCTGGGGTGTGCCGGGTCTGTCACTCCATACGTGCGCCTCGCGGACCGTACCGATAGCTCCGTCGTGGATAAACTCGTAGGTCAGGCGAAGCCCTTCGCCGGCATGGCCCTGGTTGCCCATCTGTGTCACCACACCGGTCTGTTTCGCCACTTCGGCCATTTTTCTGGCCTCGAAGATCGTATGTGCCATCGGTTTTTCGCAATAGACGTGCTTGCCCATTCTCATCGCCATAACGGCCGCCGGGGCGTGAATATGGTCGGGGGCACCAATCACAACGGCATCGATGTTCTTGTCTTCCTTTTCCAGCATGCGCCGAAAGTCACGATATACCTTTGCGTTCGGATACCTCTTTATTGTACCTCCGGCCTGCGCCAAATCCACGTCGCATAGAGCCACTATGTTTTCGTTCTCACATTCTTTCAGGTCTTCGGCGCCGCGACCACCGACTCCGATACCGGCAATATTAAGCTTGTTGTTGGCCGAATTTTGTCCGGCCCGGCCGAGCACATGCTTCGGCACAAACGTAAATGCGGCAAAAGCCGCCGCCGCTCCCACGAATTCACGGCGCGACAATCCCGGTGTCCCGGATTTTTTTATGCTCGCTTTCATGCCGGATTCCGTTATATTTCTCATGATGATACACCTCTTTGCGCAGCTTTTTCTTTTCGTTAAAGTGACCATCCTTCTCGATAAGGCATATTGACGTACGAGTTGGCCTTTTCGTCGTTGGTAACTTTCATATTTTCGCCGTCCCAGTACAGCTTCTTGCCCGGATTAAGTATGGCCAGATTGCCCATTACGACCGTTTCGGTCAGCGGGCCGGAATAATCGAAGTTTGAACAGGCCGGTTCGCCGCCCTTACAGGCTCGGATCCAGTTGCGCTCGTGACCGTCGCTGCCGCCCTCTATCCTCGGCAGAGTTTCTGAGGGCCGCTCAAATTCCTTCATTTTCGCTTCGGGTATCAATCGAGGACTGTCCCCGTAACAGCCGCTTACTAATTTACCTTTGTCACCTATAAACAGCGTCCCGCTGCCGTCACTGCCAAGTCTTGTCATCGACCGACCCGGTTCGAGTTCGTCCGGTGTTTCCGGCATCATTCCGCCGTCATACCAGTGTAGCTTTACCGGCGGCATACCTTCACGAGCAGGGAATTGATAGTGCACCACGGAAGATCTGGGGAAAGAATCTCTGTTGTCGGCCCGTTTCCACATTTCGCGAACGTCGTAGGAATGAGCCGCTTCCACGCTCACGGGATATTTCAATTTAAGTGCCCAGAAGGGTGCATCCATAACGTGACAGCCCATATCACCCAGAGCACCCGCTCCGAAATCGAACCATGCCCGCCAATTGAACGGGTGATAAGCCGGATTATAAGGCCTGTACGGAGCCGGACCAATCCACTGGTCCCAGTCCAGTGTCTCCGATACGGGCGGTGTATCTTGTGGGCGGCTGATTCCCTGCGGCCAGACAGGCCTGTTGGTCCAGCAGTGAACTTCCCGCACATCCCCGATGGCACCGCTCCATATCCATTCGCATACCAAACGAGTGCCCTCGCCGGAGTGTCCCTGATTGCCCATCTGCGTGGCAACTTTATGCTCTCTCGCCGCTTCGGTTAACATGCGGGCTTCGTAAACCGTCCGCGTTAGTGGTTTCTGGACGTACACATGTTTTCCCGCCTTAATCGCAGCCATAGCCACTACGGCATGAGCATGGTCCGGCGTGGCGATAACTACCGCGTCGATGTCTTTCTGCTCGTCGAGCATCTTCCGATAGTCCTTCCATTTTCCGGCATTCGGATATTGCTCAAAGACCTTGGCGGCGTACTTCCAGTCAACGTCGCACAACGCCACGATATTTTCACCCGCGCAGGCGCGAATGTTGTTCTGGCCCATACCGCCGATGCCTACCCCGGCGATGTTGAGCTTGTCACTTGGAGCCGTATTACCGGGCCCGCCCAGCACGCTTCGCGGTACAATCGTAAAAGCCGCCGCCGCTGCGGCACTGCTGATAAAATCTCGACGGGATATTTTCATTTTTATCACTCCTGAACTTATATTCAGAGCTTATGAGCTGATATTTTTCAAGATTTTACTGTTGATTATTACTTTCAGGGATTAGGTTTTGGCTTTGTGTCCACTTTCAAATCACCTAATGCAAATTGAATACCGCGCAAATAATGCTCAAGCACCGGCGCTGTCCACGTAACGTCATGGTTGTGGCCGAGTGAACAATAAAATACCCGCCCATCGCCCCACGTCTTAATCCAGGATATGCCGGTGTCGGCGTCGGATGGTTTCTGTGCTTTATTTTTCGTCACCTCGTCGCTCATATCCAGGCTCATCAATACGAGCTGCTTCGACCTCGAATAAAGAGGAGGTTCGGTGCGATATATTTCGTCCTTGATCTTGAATCCCTTACCCTTAAACGGCGCCATAAGCGGGTGATTAGGCTCGTCTATTTTGATAGCCCACGTTCCGTTGGCGGTCCAGGGATGGCCGGTAAATTTGCCTCCTAACATTTCACTGCCTTCGGGCCATACATAAGGTTTTGCATAGAAAGTGTCCGTACCTGCATGAATTGCGACAAGTCCTTTACCTCCTTTAACAAAATCCATTAAAGATTTGCATAGCTCCGGCGTTTTATCCGGACTTAAGGGCAAACTTACCGTATTGTTGAAGCACACGGCATCAAATTGGGCAAGGTTTTCGGCGCTGAACATATTAACATCCTCGCTGATAGTTACGCTGAAAGCCCCTGTTTTTTCTCCCATAATTTCGAGAGCCTTGTTCCAGTAGGGTATGCTGGTATGGTAATATCCCTTTACAAGATCGATAACCAGCAGCTTTCTCGGTTTGGCCGGTTCGACGACCGCCTTTGTCGGCATAGCTTCTTCCATTTTTTTGATTTCCTCTTCTGAAACTCCCCGCTGTCGCGGTCGCTGTGCCGACGACGGTGAAAGAATCATCATAGTGACGCACCATACTGTAAATAAAATGATACAAATCGTTTTTAACTTTTTCATGGCTTGAGTTCCTTTCTATTTGTCAAACGCGGCATCGAAGGCCACCTGCGAAGGTTTGAAGTCCGCTGCTTTAATAAACTCGCAGGCCTCCTGTGCCCCGTGCTCGCGATCCATGCGACTGTCCTCCCACTCGATGGACAGCGGGCCTTTGTATCCGATATCATTCAACGCGACAATAATGTCCTCGAAAATGATGTCACCGTGTCCGATGGAGCGGAAATCCCAATACCGTCGCGGGTCGGCGAACTCGGTATGGCCGCCGAAGACGCCCACAGTCCCGTCACCATGTCCCCACCATGCATCTTTCATGTGGGCATGATAAATACGGTCACTGAACATACGGATGAATTTGACGTAATCGACGCCCTGATAGCCGAGATGGCTCGGGTCATAGTTGAACCCGAACGATTTATGGTTCTTCACCGCTTTGAGCGCACGCTCGGCCGAGGCGACATCAAAAGCTATCTCGGTCGGGTGAACTTCCAGCGCGAACCTCACGCCTTCGGCTTTGAACGCGTCGAGAATCGGTATCCATCTCTTCACGAAGTCCTGGTAACCCGCTTCGATCATCGAAGGCGCAGCCGGCGGGAACGAATAAAGCAGATGCCAGATCGAGCTGCCGGTAAAGCCGCAGACAACTTTTACCCCCAAAGCTTTCGCCGCCTTGGCCGTTCGAATCATCTCCTTCGCTGCCCGTTTACGGACTCCCTCGGGCTCACCGTTACCCCAGATTTCTTCCGATAGAATCCCTTTATGACGCTCATCGATATTATCACAAATCGCCTGCCCGACGAGGTGCGAGGAAATCGCCCACACATTGAGACCGTAATCTTTGAGCATCTCTTTTTTCTCTTTACAGTAATTTTTGCCGGATAGCGCTTTGTCAACTTCGAAATGGTCTCCCCAGCAGGCCAGTTCCAATCCGTCGAATCCCCAGCTCGACGCTTTCTTTGCCAACTCTTCAAGGGGCAAATCCGCCCATTGTCCGGTAAATAATGTCACAGGTCTTGCCATGTTTTATTCTCCTTACTTGATAGTGAGTATCTTTATATTAACGAAAGTTCTTTCTTATGCTTTTAATTTTACAACGGTTCGATCCAGATATTGCGGAACCACACAACGTTGCCGTGGTCCTGCAGCAGAATCGGTCCCGGGTCGGGTCCTTCTATTCGTCCGGCGCCGGTTTTATTGGGAATTGTGACATTCCTGTGAATCAGGATCCCGTTTTGCCAGACCGTAATTTTTGCGTTCTCGAGCTTTTTCGCATACGGATCCTCGCTGTCGTATCGAGCCGCCCGGAATATAATGTCATAACTTTGCCATTGGTTCGGCCTTGCACAGGCGTTCGTATCCGGCGCCTTGAATTTATATATAGCACCGCAGTCATTGTCCTGAGGCTCCAGGCCGTACGAATCGAGTATCTGTACCTCGTATCGGCGCTGGATGTAAATGCCGCTGTTGGCCCGGTCCTGGCCTCTGATTCCGGGAGCCATTTCAGGCAGCTTGAATTCCAGATGCATCCTGAAATCCCGGTAGTTTTCTCTGGTAACAATGCTGCCGGTCCGGGGTACGATTTTCATTGCCCCGTCTTCGATCTCCCAGCCAATGGATTTATTACCGTCACCTACCCAGTGTGAAAAATTGCTGCCGTCGAAGAGCATATCCGCACCGTTGGACTTGCCGAGCTTAATTTTTACTTCGGGCGGCTCCGCGTAATCTTTCCATAATCTCTTGTTGTCCTCGAGGTTCGCCTTGCCCTCATGCATATAAAGGCGGTAACGGAAGGTATGGTCCTCGCCCGGTTTCATCTCCCATTCGCCCAATACCGACGGACAATAAACGAAATAAACATAATTCGCGTCGGGTATGATACGCATAGGCTCGGGGTGCCGGAAGTTGTTCGGATTGCTCATTATCGTCACGCCTTCCCACTGCCCGTCGATACTGCCGGATATATCACACCATCGGACGCGTGTACCATTTGCATCAGCGCGAGTTTTACCCTCATTGGTTAGATATAAGGCATCCGAGTCTTTCCACTGTTGGGCACCACGATATGCGAATCCACCATAGTGCCACTTGTCCTGATGAAGGGGAATATCTGTGATGTTCCTCTGTGTTGATTTAAAATCCCACAGCCAGTAGCCTTTCTCAGGCCCTGCCCCCGCGTCTGGCGACGCGAGTCGGGGCGGCGGGCCGCCGATATTATAGACCTTGACGTCCCAGAGTTCCTTGAGTATTACCTTCTCTCCGGCCGATGTCTTTAAAGCAACGTGGTCCTGCTCGACCTGAAAACCGCCATAGACAGGCCCTTCGGTTGTCGAAATAAATTTGGAAAAGCGAACCGTCCCCGTGCCGTCCTGGATGTTCCAGAAATCGACCAGGTTGCCTTCGTATCGCGTATGCGTCCACGGCATCCATATCCCGAAATGATGGACATGGTCCTTAGGGTGAATTTCGGAGAGGATATTTCCCGTAGTGGACCAGATCGGGTAAATAAATCCGCTGCGCTGATAAATTTCATCCCGCCCCTCGGGCGGCGGCATAACTGCATGGTAATAACTTAGTATCCGATCCTCATCACGTTGTAAAGTCAACCTCTTGTTATCCTTCTTTGTTTCTATATGAGTCAACGCAACGCTATCACCGCCGGGATTCACCTCGGCGAAGCGATGCGTAGCCGGATAAAGCTCGAATACTCTTTTCCTTCTGGCTTCGGTTGTGCCTGAGAGAATAAACCACAGCTTGGCGCCACTGCCGGCCTCGATTTGAACCGGGATGCGGTTCTTTTTGGAATCACCCTGCTCGATTAAATAATATTGTGCGTCAGCAAAACCCAGCGGTATGCCTTCCAGAGCTACTGATACGGGCGTATCAATCCGGGTATGCCGTCCGGCATCGACGGTAAGAGTGGCAGCCGGCCCGCCTTCCCGCTTCGGCGAAGCACTTCGCTCAGACGAGTCGGTAGCCGATTGGGCTATTAAGGCACAGGAGGATATAAAACCAAGGATTATCAAGTTCACCAGAATCGAGGCGAGCTTTTGCATCGTTGTTCTCCAGTAACTATGGCTTAAATGACCACCAATTTTGCGGATAAAAACCACATTTTGCCACCAAAAAGCCCATCCGTCAAGCATTATCCGGCAGATTTTCACACTTTAGAGGCACCTAAGAAGCTTTTTCCCCCGTCCACCGTCCCGCATGTATAGTACTCCGGTTGAATCAATAATAAAAGCAGATTACCAAACTGAATGTTTTTCTAAAATTTTCCCAAAAAACATATCAACATTCGTCTCATTAATTTCGCTTTAATAATAGAAGCAAAGAAGATTCTTTGTGAACGTAAAGGTATTAGACGTATGGTAAAAAGTTTTTTCGCTTGTAACGATTTGAAATGGCAGGAGTTACAAAAATTGTCAGAAAAATGTAAATTTTCTATCGGAGATTTTAGGATTTTTTACCACTACTGATATGAACCTGCTTTTCCAAGGCAAAATCAGATGTGATCGGCAGTTAATTCTGCTGTTTTTAGATAAAAAGATGAAAAAAAACAGAAAAATTGCAATTTTTTGTACCAACAAATTACTAACGACAAACGCCTATATAGAAAGAAGGTGACTCCAATGGATGGATAAACATAGATAGAATTGTGGAGATTTTAAAATTGAGTATTCCCAAGTTACTAAATACAATTTTGTTAGGAAAGGAAGAAGAAATATGGAAAAATCGATTTTCCCTAAAGTTATATTTTTGCTCTATCTAGCATTAGGTCTTTTCTCAGCATGGTTTGCATGTGGACAAAAAGCAATTGGTGGTGAGAAGTTATTTGGTAGAGATGCTGGAGACTGTTCATGTTGCTGTGATACAGCAACAAAGGTAATTAATTGTGGCCATAAGGCCGGTAAAACATGTAATGAAAATTATATTGGATGCGACTATGTAGCACGGCCAACCGGACAGTATAACTGCTCTGTAGGAGAAGGAGCTTCACCGCATAACTGTTTGTCAGACAATGATTGTTTGAATTTCAAAAATGATTTGTGCTCAAGTTAAAAATAACGGCGTGCTACGTTTTGTGGCACGCTGTTTTTATT
>CAYSKI010000053.1:0-3180 GCA_964431695.1 uncultured Pirellulales bacterium
CAACCTTCGGATCGACAGTCCGATGCTCTAACCAATTGAGCTACGGCCCCAAAAACTCATTTGCGGGCAATATTATCTATCCGTTATTGCCTTGTCAATACTTTTCACAAGGTAAATATTCATTCAGTGCCGCTTATTTCATAGAAGATTTCGATCTTCTGACTACGGGTTGTGATTTTTTTGTTTTCTTTTGACCCTGTTCGAGGACCTTCATCGCTTTTGTTACATTAGCGACTTTTAATATGCCGGTTGTTCGACCTCCTCTTGCTCCCGCAGTACAGTATGCATATGAAATATTGATATGGTTCCTGCCTAATTTTTCAGCCACCGACGCAAGCGCACCGGATTGATTTGTCAGAGTAACACATAAAACCCCGGTTTCGTTATATGTCATATTAAGTTTTTCGAGCACTTTTCGTGCCTTCTCCGGAGCTTCAAAAACAACACGCATCACTCCGTGTTCCACGGAATCCATCATTGTAATCGCCGTGATATTTATCTTTTCCTGGGCGAATTCACCGAGGACCTGGGCCAGTACTCCGGGTTTGTTGACCATGAAAATCGAAAATTGTGTCGCAACGTGCATATCATTAGCCTTTCTGATTAAATGCATTCCCGCCCATTCAGGAATGATATATTGCCCCCGAGAAAATAGTGGGGGGACTAATCTGTGCCTATCGTTTTTATAGCAGTTTCTCTGTCCTTGAAAAAACTGAAAATCTTGTCGAGATTGGTTATTCTGAAAACCCTGTGCAATTGAGGATTTATCGCACTGATTGCAACTTCGCCGTCATAAGCCGCTAACCTGGAGCGGAATTCCAGAAGCAGACCCAGCACCTGAGATGAGAAAAATTTGACTTTTCCGAAATCGAATATCAGCTTTTTCGGACGGTTTTCGTCGATGAATTTCGTGATCTGCTTCGAAACGGAGGCTATTCCATTCGCATCGGTGATGGACGTGGACTGAAAGGTTACAATTCCTGCGTTTCCCTGCGTTGTTATTTCTACACCAACTTTCTCGTCCATGCCGGCAAATACTCCTATTCAGTTATGGTTTCGACAGTTAGGCCAAATTCAGATGTTCCTATTGAAATTCTACTAATTTTTGCCATATTTTCCAAATTTATCAATAATCAATGTTTAAGATTGTCTTTTATTTTTACCACGACCGACCCCCGGATAAATCCGGGGGCTAAACAAATTGGGTTTGTTTTTTTTCGGCAAAATGCCGCTATTTTGCCATATCTCTTTGTCATAATTAACCTTACGCCAATTTAGGGCAATCCCAAATTGGCTTTGTTTTCAATTTTTTTCTTCTGTCTTCTGACTTCTGTGTTTTGTATTCTGCCGTTTCAATTGGCTTTGTTTTTTCAAATTCCTTCACGCAATACGCTACCCGCTATCCGCTGAACGCTAATAAATTGGCTTTGTTTTCAACCGCGGATTACACGGATTGAACGGATTTGAACTTTTTCAAATTGTTTAGATTTTTATTCCCCCATTTTTTACTTCTGTCTTCCGTATTCTGTGTTCTTGATTCTTTATTCCCTCTCCGCTGTACGCTATCCGCTACACGCTATTAGTAATTGTATCCAAAAATCCCCATAATAAAAGGAAAAACAGGGTTTTTCCGGGAAAATGTCAAATACTCGCCACCTATGGCACGTTTGAATATAAAAAGGCTGTAAGTGTTAAGCTTACAGCCCGCTCGCATAAGCAATCATGTGAGGTTTATGGTTTTACTGCTCGGTTATAGATTCGGACATCGTCGATAAGACCAGACCATAAAGTTCCAGATTCGAGATCATTTTCAGCACCAATAAACAATCCACCGTTTGAGCCGAAAATGCCATCCTGTGTATCCGACGCGACTTCGGCATCATCAACGTAAAGGATTCTATTTGTACCGTCCCAGACAAATCCGATACGGTGCCAGAAACCATCAGCAATAACTACCTGTGATGTGAGTACATGACCTCCACGGGACGCTGACGCCTTGAGTTCTGTCATTAAACAGCCTGTATTTTGATCGAGCATTAACCAGTTGGCGCCAATTTTTTGTGAGACAATCACCTGACCGGGTGCGCCGCCCTTGACCCAGGCAAAGACACTGAAAATTTTTGCTGGATTTATGATAAATTGTGTGCTGATATAATCATCAATTCCATCAAGCTCAAGAGCCCCGTTGAGAATACCACCCTGCGGTTGCCAGATGGGATCTCCATGAAGCGTGCCATCGTTTTGGCCTTCACTATCATAGGCAATGTTGCCCTCTGTTTCGTTAAGTTTCCAGTGGGCTATTAATTTCGGATCATATATCTCCTGACCCCAGTATCTCATCAGGACCTCTACGTCCGCTTGATCTACGACACCATCGCCCCATGGCATCGGGCCGATGTCGCAAAGAGTATTATCTGTGCCCCAGTTCTCAATCATTATCACTAAATCGTCAATGTCACAGACTTCATCGCCATTGAAGTCAACGATAACTTCACTTACATATACCGCAAGAGTGTCTGTCCCATCTATATAAAGACCTGTAGGGCTTGACCATCCCCCCATGACATAAATATTCTCGCCTATTACGCTAGTGGACATACCATCAGTTGGTATGGGTATATCGACACTACTCGTCCACGTATCCGTTTGGGTATCATAAACTTCCACAGTTGTAATAGTATCACTTCCTCTCCAGCCCCCGATTGCACAAATCTTCCCATCTATCACACAGGTACCGAAGAAGCATTTGTGGGTTGACATAGGTGTTTTAACTGTCCATGTGTCCGTCATCGGGTCATATTCTTCAACGGATGCTGTAAGGCCTCCCGTTGTCCATCCCCCCATGACGTAAATTTTACCATTTATCGCACAGCCTGAGTGGAAGTATCTTAGCGTGGGCATATCTGCTTTCCGAGTCCACGTGTCAGTGGCTGGATTATACGCCTCCACCAAATATCCCAATTCGGATGATTTACCCCCAATGGTATAGATTATCCCATCCACAACGCTGGCTACGGGGGAGACTCGTGGCGAAGGAAGCTCGGTCTGTTCTGCCCAGGTGTCTGTAGCCGGGTCATATACTTCCACTTGAGACGGTGATCCGCTTCCACCAAATAAATAAATCTTGTCATTCACCACGCAGGTGGATAAACCCATGGATCTTGGGGTTGGCATATCAGC
>CAYSKI010000053.1:3280-22653 GCA_964431695.1 uncultured Pirellulales bacterium
GTTGGCATATCAGCCTTTTGTGCCCAGATGAAATCCGCCTTCACAATACCGCCGCTAATAAACATCGCGGCCATAAATACAATTAACATCAACGGAGTTTTTGAACAATTTAACCATTTCATTTTTCTTTCCTTTCAAAAAATTACCAATTTAACGTTTTCACAACATGATTTGCTGGCCGGGCATTGTTATCGAAAAGGCCTATTCAGCAAAAGCTCCTATAATACAATCCGTAAAAAATTTCTAATCTGTCCCTAAAATCAGAATATTTTTTAAAAATTTCACAAATGTGCGCATAACTGTTTAGAAAATCAGAACTTGTTATTTGCAAATATTTTCAAAATAAGATATTATATATCCGATTAGACCAAGCCGTACTTTCCAAGGATGACCAATATGAGGAACCATGACCAGACAAGCATGGGCGGGGAATGGGCGACATTTCTTACTACACACTGGTCTCTTATTGAGAATATCCAAACAGAGCAGGACAAGGACCGTGCGCTTATCGGATTGTTGCTCAAACGCTATTGGAAGCCAATTTACTGTTATCTCAGCCGGAAAGGCTATGATAATGAACGAGCCAAGGATCTGACTCAAGATTTTCTTAATGAGGTTGTACTCAATCGCAATCTTGTTCAGCGTGCAGAGCAATCTAAAGGCCGCTTTCGCACATTCCTGCTGCACGCGTTGAATCAGTATCTTCTCGATGAACACCGAAAAGAGACAGCCCGGAAACATATCCCCAAAGACAAATTAGTCTCTCTGGATATCGCCGATCCTCTGTCGCTTCCACAGATGGTCTACAAACTCGATGCAGAGCAAAGCTTCAATTATGTTTGGAAAGCCGACCTTTTAGAAAGCGCCCTTGTAGAGGTCAAGGATAAATATTCCAAACAGGGCATGGAAAACCATTGGTATGTGTTTCAGGAGCGTATCCTGTGGCCCACGTTAGAAGGTCTAGATCCGCCTTCATTAAGGGAGATATGTCAGAAATATGACATTGATAGTGAATCGACCGTCTCTAATATGCTCAACACCACCAAAAAACTGATTAGAAGTGTCTTGAAGAACCACGTACGTCAGACTGTCATTTCCGGAGAAGTAGCCGAGGAGGAATTAAAAGAAATTTTCAAATTTTTTGAAAAGAAAGGCAAGATTTAGAATTTTCTTACGGATATATTCATGACACTGCTGTTTCTTGTCCTTACGGAAAGGCCTTCGTTTAAGAAAAGAAAAGTTATAAAAGTACATTGAGGTAAGCCTGATGAAAGACGAATCATCCATATTCGATTCAAAACCTGAGAATCTGGATAATTTGATTTTTCAGATTTTAAGTGAGCCAAAGAGTGAAAAGAATTCTTGCGCTGCAGCATCAAAGGATAGCAACATTGAGAATCTTGGTAACCAGATTGGCAGGTACAAATTGCTTAGAGTCTTAGGTGAAGGCGGCATGGGGATTGTTTATTTGGCTGAACAGGAGCAGCCCATCAAGCGTAAGGTTGCCCTAAAGGTCATCAAGCCGGGCATGGACTCAAAACGCGTGGTTACTCGTTTCGAGGCGGAACGTCAGGCTTTAGCTCTTCTGGACCATCCGAACATTGCTCATGTCCATGATGCAGGCACGACAGAGAACGGCCGACCTTACTTTGTAATGGAGTATGTCAAGGGCCTGCCCATAACCGAGCATTGCGACCGTCAGAAGCTGACCATTGAAGATAGACTCAAATTATTCTTACAGGTCTGTCATGCGATTAGTCATGCCCATCAGAAAGGTATTATTCATAGAGATATCAAGCCATCGAACATTTTGGTCTCGACAGTGGATGATCAGGTTATCCCTAAGATTATCGATTTCGGAGTTGCCAAGGCCGTTACTCAGCCCCTAACCGAACAGACACTATTCACTGAGGATAGCCAATTGCTCGGCACGCCGGAATATATGAGTCCCGAGCAGGCGGATATGGCAGATAATGATATCGATACCCGCTCGGATATCTATTCGTTAGGTGTTTTACTGTATGTATTATTGACCGGAGTATTGCCGTTCGATTCAAAAGAACTCCGTGAAACCGGGATAGAGCACATTCGGCAGGTGATTCGTGAGTGTGATCCAAAGACTCCAAGCACCAGGTTAACTAAATTAGGCAAAGAAGCAAAAAAAATAGCAAAAAGCCGTAATACAGAAGTCGCATATCTGGCAAAGCGTCTGCATAGAGAACTGGAATGGATTCCCCTTAAGGCGATGCGAAAAGAGAGAACCGAGCGATATCGTTCGGCCGCCGAGCTTGCAGACGATATCGAGAATTATCTAAATGGCAATCCACTAATAGCAGGTCCGCCGAGAACTATGTATCGAGCTAAAAAATTCATGCGAAGACACAAGGCATTGGTTACCGGCATCGCAGTGGTTCTGATTGTATCCGTCATCGGGACCATCGTATCCGTTATCTTTGCGTTGGGTAAGATCAATGCTCTTTCTAAGAATAAAGCAATGACAGAGTTTATGAAAAACGACATTCTCGAACCATTAGCCGCCGAGAACTATAAGCCAGCAAACATCCGCGAGGTCTTCAATGCCGCGGCGGAAAAGCTTGGAACCCAGTTTAGGGATTACCCACTCCTTGAAGCAGATATGCGGTTTAAGTTCGGCAGCATATATACGTTCCAATTTGGTGACTATGATGCGGCCTTGTCACACCTGGAGCGTGCCATTGAACTCCAGCGACGCGAGTCCAACTGGGGTTTTTATATGTCTATGAACTGGCTTGGTTTGTTATATGTACAAATGGGGAAATACCAAGAGGCCGAGGAAACATTCAGAGAGTTATTGGAATCACTGGAGAAACTCTTTAAGCAGGGATTAAGGCAACCTGGCCCTTTATATTATGCCGCCAAGAGTCACCTTGGTAGCGTGTGCCAACTACTGGGACGATACGAAGAGGCGGAGCCTTATATCCGTGAGGCGCCCCTTCACCCATGGTGGGAAAAGGGACATTGGAGGCAAGCATTGTACGTGGGGAGAATCGCTGGTTTACGCAGAGCTCAAGGACGTTATAAAGAGGCTAAGCAGATATATAATAATCTTCTACAGGCAAACCGCGAATCGTTTGATCTCATGAAAGAACTTGGCATAACATATATTTTTGAAGGAAATCTTAAGGAAGCAGAGCCTCTGCTCGAAAAGGCTTTGGAAGGAGCTAAAAAGGAATTAGGTGAGGAACACATGAACACGGCGAATTTCAAGATTGCCTTAGCTGTGTTGCGTACGAAACAAGGAGATTATAAAGGGGCAGAATTACTGTTCGACCAGGCTCTGAGAAATATGCAGGGTAGGCTGGATGACAACCATCCTGAATTACTGAAAACAAAAAGTTATTTCGGCGTGCTTCGTCGAGAGCAGGGTTTATATGACGAGGCGGAAAAGATCCTAAGTGATGTAATTGAAAGCCAGAGTAAGAAGCTAAGCGAGGATCACCCAGATACATTAGAGTCCAAACACGAACTTGCTTTACTTTACATCAGGCAAGTAGATTATGAAAAAGCTGAGCCGCTGTTGCTTGAAGCAGCAACCGGCAGAATTGCGAAATTAAAACTTCAACATCCGAAAACACAAGATTCAATCAGGGCTTTAATTGAGCTTTACGAAGCCTGGAACAAGCCGGATGAGGCCGAAAAATGGCGAGCAAAGTTGCCTGATAGTGAGACCATAGTGCAGCAATCACAGGTTATAAATGAATAATTAGTGGTTTTTGGCCGGGACGGGTATAAAAGGGGCTTAAAATCTGCCGGTTTGGGGAGTATTTGGATTGACATGGCCTGCGGCGGTTGTTATAATGAATAAGTAGTTTTATAGCCAAAAAGGCCGAATAATATTGACGCATTAGAAAAAGGAGATTTGATGAGAAGTGTTTCGTCTATCCTGCATAAAATATTCCTGGCAATTATTCTCTGCGCATTCATATTCGTACTTTCCGGCTGCTCCAGCGAACAGATGGGCGAGACCGAAGCCGAAGGTCATAGAAGGCATGTGCGTAATCTTCGCATTAATAACCAGCAGATGATGGAAGATATCGATGCTTTTTTGCTTCTTGACAAGCCCAGCAAGCTGTCTGATAAGAGAGTCCCCTGAGAAGTAACAGAGGGCTCGTAAAGGCGCCCGGAGATGGCCTGGCAGGCAGGCTCATTGAAGAGGGGGCCGATATAATCCCGCTATTACAGGTTTTTGCTTATCCCGAGTTTCTTTATCTCTTTTACTGCCGGATGTTTTAGCTTTCGGCTTCCAGTTGATGTTCCCGAACTTTTTCCCTGATGTACTTGACTGTTCTCAGGGTAGTTTCTTTCCCGAAATCGACGCATTTGTGCATTCCGGAATTGAATGACTTAACGAATTCCTGAGAGTCGAAATTAAAGTGGGAATTGGCCGTATCGCTATACTGATAATCACTGCCTTCGGGCGGCGGCGCCAGCATGTATATCGCAGTTGCGAAACCGGCAAAATAAACAATAAACAGAAATATGAATTTTGATCTATAGCCCTTCACTATCCCCTCCTAAAAGGATAATAATATGTATAGGCCGGTTCCCCGTCCCGGCCGGTTGTATGTTTCTAAAAATATTGTAGCAAATAAAATGCGGTATTCAAAATGAAAAATGCGGAAAATGCACTATTTACCCGCCGATTGCGTCTTTTAACGCCTTACAGACGACGGCTACCTGGTCGCGGGTCAGATTATTATAAAACGGCAGGGCGATAGTGCTTTTGCAGACTCTTTCGGTTACAGGGAAATCTCCCTCTTTATACCCGTATTGGCGGGCCATAAACGGCTGGAGATGCACCGGCGGGAAATAATTGCTTACCTGGATGCTACGCTCTCGCATTCGTTCCAATATCCGATCGCGCTGCTCTCGGGAGAAATTATCCGCTAACCGGACTACGAAAACGAACCAGCTCATATCACAATCCGCGGGTTCGGCAGGCACGATGATTCGGTCCTCATCCGTCAGCATTTCCTGATACCATTTGGCGACTTGCTTTCGTTTGGCTTTGATTTGCTCTATTCGTGAAAGCTGGACTATTCCCAGCGCGCAATTGATATCGCTGAGCCTGAAGTTATAGCCCAGTCTTTCATGGCCGAACCAACCGCCGGCTTTGCTTCTTCCCTGGTTCCGAAGTGATACGCACAAATCCGCTAAAGAATCGTCGTCGGTCAGAATCATGCCGCCTTCGCCGGTGGTTATTTGCTTATTGGGATAAAAGCCAAATACACTCATTTTGCCGAAAGTCCCGACCTTTTTGCCGTTCAGCACCGAACCGAGTGCTTCGCAACTGTCTTCGATTACCGGCAGGTTGTGTTTTTGTGCTATCCGGCAGATTTTATCGAAGCCGGCGGGATTGCCGAAAATTTCTACCGGCAGAATTGCTTTTGTTTTGTCGGTGATTGCGGACTCGATTTTCGCCGGATCGATATTCAGACTTACCGGATCGATATCGACAAAAACCGGTCTTGCACCGGCCATCATAATGGATGTTACCGTAGAGATGAAAGTAAACGGCGTGGTAATCACTTCGTCGCCGGATTTAATCCCGAGCGCCAACATGCACAGGAACAGTCCGCTGGTGCCGCTGTTGACGGCAACGGCTCTTTTTGTGCCGATATAGCGGGCAAAAGCCTGCTCGAATTCCCCTAATTTTGGTCCGAGCGAGAGATTGGGACCGCGAAGCACATCACAGACCGCTTCGATTTCCTGTTCGGTAATGTCCGGTCGGGATAAATATATCTGCATAAAGAATTCTCCTGGTAAAAGAATATAAGCAGAATCGTCAAAATTGTATCGCTTGTGGCTGGTAAATCAAAAACATTTTCATTATACGACGAATCACTGTAGCAAAAGCGGCTTTGGTTTGCACTCTTAGCCCTTTTTATACACCAGAAAATTATTTATAGGACGTGCCGTTGCAGAAACCACTATTTATCTGCCGTTTATAGAATAATTGTATTTATGCATTAAACACACATCGAAATAAAACCGAAGAACAAGAGGATTATAACAACAGTGAGTATTAAATCGGTGGTGGTGGGATTAAGATATGGCAAAAGGTAAAAATGTACTAACGACAGGTGACGTGGCGAAGATATGTCACGTTGCACCTCGAACAGTTTCGAAATGGTTTGATAACGGCCAGTTAAAAGGCTATCGCATCCCCGGCAGCAAGGACAGGCGGATACCTCTGAGCGAGCTTCTTCGCTTTATGAAGGTGCATAATATGCCGACTGCGGGACTGGCGGTCGGTAAAATCCGGATCATGATAGCAGACAGCAACAGGGAAGCCGCAAAGGCACTGGCCGAGACTTTACAAAACAAGGCCGACTACGAAGTGCAGACCGTTCACAGCAATTTCGAGACGGGAGCGGTTGTTCAGAAATTCGCACCGCATGTTCTGTTGGTAAGTCTTCTGGCAGAAGGCATCGACGCCACGGACGTCTGCAGGGGTATTCACTCGAATGAAGAATCGGAAACGGTCAAAGTTGTGGCGATTGCAAATAAATTGAGCGATTCGGAGGCCGCTGCTCTGCTGCAAAAGGGCTTTGACGGATATGTCTCGTATTCTGACGATATCACTAATGTTGTTAGGAAGATAGAAGAGGTGACGGCAATTATCTATTAATCTCCTGCAGGTTTTTACCTTTGTACTTCATAAAAATCGAGAAGCGGGGGAGTATTTCGTTAGTAGGCTTTCAAACCTCGCATCCATTCAGGCCATTTGTCTTCAGTAACTCCGCCGGCCAATGTCCATTTATCCTTTGTGTTGTACTGCTTGTGCCATTTCAGCGTCCACAGTTCCTTAAGGTCAACCTTTCTGACGGACCAATCCAGGAAAACACTATTTACTGCATAATTATGTCGGTTAAGACAAACACGCCTGATTTCATTGCTTCCTGCCATGCCTGTTGTTGAACCATCGGTAGGAGGTGGCTCATCAATCGAGTGTACCCAGACATCGTACCAGAAACAATCGAGAAACAACGGTATAGTATTTGATTGTGGAATATCGAATACATACCTCCAGTAATTTTCAGTTTCCGACTCTCCAAGAGGCCGGTCACAAAGCCATTCATTGAAACCATAGCTGGCGTACATGCCGTCATCAAATTTTCCCCAGGCACAATAAGGATTTTGCCCGCCTTCCGATAATGGTTTTGTAGCCGTAGGGCACAGGCGAATCTTGTCGTCTTTGTAGTAATCTCGCACTACTGCCGGCCACCTGCCGCCACCAGTTTGGGTTTCTCCTCCGGCACCTCTTTGAAAACGGCCCTCGTGGTCTTGGGCATAAGTCATCCAAATTATGCCCCACTGGTGCATATTCGACTGGCAGGCCGCGGCCTTTGCCGATGATTTAACACGATTTAGTGCAGGCATTAAAATAGACATCAATAACGCGATGATAGCAATAACAACTAAAAGCTCGATTAATGTAAAACCTTTTTTGTAGATATGTATCCTGGAATTAGATATATGCATAATCTTTACCTCCCATTCGAAAATAGAATTTCTTGATACTCACAGAGCGGCAATGTATGATAATAATCATTGGTGATCTATTTAAATCCGCAGGTTTTTAGTCACTCATGCCTTTACAAGCCCTTGATAACGAGATGTCCAAATGGAGTATAACTTACCCCCAATTGTAACATACTCTTCACAAAGACTTTATACTGATAGTTTGTATTCAAGGCAATTAAAAAATTCCAGTCCGACATATAATCTATATTTTCATAACCCTAATATATCAGACGTTTATTTCTTAACTTCCTAATTAACGTAAATTTATTATACCTGTTATCTTTGTAAAATGAAAGTTTTTTTAGGAAAAAACCATTATTGTAATTCTATTAAAAGGGTTGAAAAGCCCATTTTTTTATGAAATAATGAGCCGCACTATGAAAGGACAATTGAAAAAAATCATCATTTCAGGCGTATTGATTTTATCGCTCGTCGGTTTTGCGCATGCCGATTTAGCTAAGCGAATAGACTCCGTCATCAACCAGTCTCTACAGGAGGGGGTCATATTTTCCATTCATGTCGTGAAAGCCGATACCGGCAACAGTGCATACGCTCATGATGCGAGAGAGCCGCTAATACCGGCTTCGAATATGAAGATTATAACCGCCGCCGCGGCATTGAGATATTTAGGGACGGATTTCGAATATAAAACGAAAGTTGGGCTTTGCGGGAACACATTGGTGATAATAGGCAGCGGGGATCCCCTGTTGGGTGATGAACAGACGGATGCTAAATATGGCCGTCAGAAAGGCTGGATTTTTGAAGACATAGCCAGGAAATTAAAGCATGACGATATAACAACTATCGGAGATATTATCGTCGATACAGGGGTATTCGATAACGAGTGCGTTCACCCAAGCTGGCCTGTTGCAGAATTGAATCGCAATTATGCATGTGAACTGAGCGGCTTAAATTTTAATCTTAATTGTGTAAAATTAAGCGCCAGGAATTCCGGCGGGCGGGTAAATATTTCGATTGAGCCGCAAACATCATTTGTGACGCTCATCAACGAGGTCAAACCGATATCGAGAGGCGACAGTTCTCTTGGGACCTATCGTAACAGTCGGCCGAACAGACTAATTGTTCACGGTGAATGTAAAAATGAGTACGGGCCGATTGAGGTTGCAATCGAAAAACCTGCCGCCTTTTTCGGTTATCTTTTGTTCGAGCACCTGACTGAGGCGTCAATACAAACAAAGGGACAGTTTATAGAAAAAGTTCTGGATGACACCAACGATTTCAAATTAATTACAGAATATAAGACTACCATGAATGATTGTCTGGCACGTTGTCTCAAAGACAGCCTTAATCTCGGGGCCGAAGCGTTTATGAAAACCATCGCCGCCGTCAATAATCCGGACAAGAAACACGGTAGCTGGGACAGGGGGCGAGAGCTTATCGGCGAATATCTTTCGGAGTTGGGTATTGACAAGGTCCGGTTTAATATCGATGACGGCTGCGGCCTGAGCAGGCAAAACAGGCTAAGTGCCGAGATTATAACAAAGGTGCTGCTGGATGTTTATAACAGCGACAACTGGAATATGTACAGGGATTCACTTGCGATAGGGGGGGTAGAGGGAACCAGCTCGATTGCGGACAATTTCAAGGAGGAAAAGTACAGGGGCAAAGTCTTAGGCAAGAGCGGGTACATCAGCGGCGTAAAATCTTTGTCAGGAGTATGCGTCACGGCAAGGGGATATTATATTTTTTCTATCCTTGCGAACGACGCGAATGGCCAAACCCGCACGGTAATCAACGATATCGCACAGGCGATAATCGATGATGCCGAGGACGGACAGAATTGAACTACATGGTACTATCTTACCACTCGGCCAGCTCACCGAGGAGCTCCTCGACCAAATCTTTCATTGTGACAATCCCAAGAGGTTTCTCGCGGCCTGCAAGACCGGCTTTGGTGACCAAGAGGATTTTCTGTTTTTCCTTCCGCATATAGTTTATCGCATCGATGACAGTCGTGTCCGTATCGAGTTTTTTTATCGGCTTGATAAGATTACGCAAATCGGAGATTATTTGTGACGAGCTTAAAGCCTCATAAATATCTATAAAACCGACGACGTTTTCGGGCTGAGATTCCGTGACCGGCAGACGAGTAAATACGGATTTTTTAAGAATGTTTAACAGGGCCGAATGGTCGGAATTAATATCGATCGTCTGAACCTTGTCAATCGGGGTCATCACCAGCCTGACACGCACGTTCGAGACTTTCACAAGGCGGTTTACGATGTCGGTTTGAACGGAGCTGAGAATACCTTCTTCGTGTGTATCCTGCAGAATGGCCTGTATCGTGTGCCTCTTTGCTGAGGAGATAACCGTTTTTGAAGTATAGGTTGAGCCGGCCAGTCTGGCAAAGAAGGTCGATATAAATTTGAGCAAGGGTATCGCTCCGCAGAAGCTCATGATTTTGTGAAATGTGTACAAAAAAGGCGCCAGGTAGGGCATCAGCAAATCCGCGCGGTATAAGAATAAGTTCTTGGGAATTGATTCCGAAAAGACAAACAGGATGGGGACGGTTACAATGGTTGTGACGATTTCTGCGGTATGTTCGGTAGCAAATTTGCTTAAGAGAATTCTTGTGATAATATTTGTGGCGAGATAATAGGAAAGATTTGTGCCTATAAGCATCGAAAGAAGCAGTCCGGAGCTGTCGTGAATACATCTGCCAAGCATGACAAAGGGCAGTTGTTTTTTCTCCACACCCAGACGTAAGCGGAGCCTGCTGAGGCGGTAGAGGCCTGTCTCCGCACCGGCGAAAAGGCCGGCCAGGGCGACAAAAAAGACGAAGGTTACAATTAGAACGACGTTATTTATCATCTGCTTGAAAAGGCTCGAATGTTAGTATTACGGTTTCTATTCGATGTTTACGAACGTTTTCCACGGTAAATTTCAGGTTCTTCAAATATGCGACATCGCCGCTTTTGGGGATTCTCCCGAGAAGGGCGGTTACCATTCCGCTGACTGTGGCTTGACGTGTCTCGGCTAAATCAATACCGAACAGCTCGGACCAGTCATGAACCGCCAGAGAGCCTGAAAGCCTGTATTCGAAAGGCCCGGTTTGTTCGATAGGCTCGAACCGGCTTGTCGTTTCTATCTGGCCGAACAACTCTTCGGCGATGTCCTCCAGGCGCACGGAGCCGGCTATGCCGCCGTATTCGTCCACGACAATCGCCATATCCGTTTTGGACTTACGGAAAAATTCCAGAAGTGACTCGACGGTTTTCTGCTCGGGGACAAAATGTACCTGCTCAACCAGCTTGTCTATCGTAACATTGTCGTTAAGTAAAAGCTGCCTCAGGTAAACAACGCCGATGATGTTATCTATTGTCCTCGCATAGACGGGAAGTTTTGTAAGGTGATTTTTTTGCATTTTCTGGTGTACTTCGTGGCTTGAGCTCGTAACCGAACATGCAATCATGTCCACTCGCGGCCGCATCACGTGACTAACTTTCAGGAATCCCAGCTCGATGACTTCCGATAAAAGTTTGTTCTCATCAGCGGTGATTAATCCCTGTTTTCTGGTTGTCTCAATTAAAGATTTGAATTCGGACATAGTGATTGTCCCGGGGCTTCGTGTCGGCCCCAGTAACAAACGCATAATCGGCTCTAAAATTAAAAATTTGAATACGAATCCGATAGGTGTAAATATCCGCAGGCAAACAAAGGCAGGCAGGGCGAATACGATACTGAGAGCTTTCGAATTGGCAAATGCTATGGATTTCGGAAGAATTTCACCGAACAGCACCAGCGCAGTAAAACTTATAAAAGCGACAACAGCACCTGCAATTGTGCTCTGCTCACTGATGCGAACGATTAAAACGCTTGACGCCGCATAAAAAAGAACGTTGACCGTCATGTTCCCGAACAAAAAGCAGTTAAGCAGTTGTCCCGGTTTATTCAGCAATCTGCCGGCTATATTTGAAAGTCTGTGTTGAGATTCCCGTAATTGTTTCTTTTGCCTGTGGGTTAGATTTGTAAAGGCGGTTTCAGAACCCGAGAAAAAAGCCGAACAACAAAGAAGCACCAGCATAAAAACGATTTGGAAAGCCTGGGCCGGCATTAGCTTTTACCTGACTGAGGTTTGGGTAAAATTATCCTGAATTTACTCCCATTGTCGGGCCTGGGTTCGGCCGAAATAAGACCGTTATGTCCTTCAATAACCCTTTTACAGAAAGCCAGGCCGAGTCCGGCGCCGGAATTTTCCGATGTTGAGTTTCCATCTTTTTTGGTAGTAAAGAACGGCTCAAAAATTCGTTCTAAATCGGCTGGTTTTATGCCGACGCCCGTATCTTTGACTTCTATTTCGACTGCGTCGTTTTTCTCATCGGCCCCGATTGACAAAACACCGCCTCGCGGCAGCATCGCCTGCCGGGCGTTTAGAATCAAATTCATTAAAACCTGCTGAATTTGAACGGGTATGGCCCAGATTGTCAAATCCTGTGGGATATTGATTTCCACTTTGATCCCATCTTTTGTGAAATCCCGGCAAAGAGAACCGAATATTTCTTCGACGAGACTTAGCAGCCCGGCATTTTTCTTTTCCTGCGTTTGATTGTTTGCCAGGGCGAGCATACTCTCCATAACGTTCGATGCACGCTCGCAATTTTGGACCGTTTTTTGGAGCGCCTTTTCACATAGGGCCTTATCGTCGAAGTTTCTTAGAGCTAAATCCGCGTATGTTTTCAACGGCGTCAGGAGATTATTAATCTCATGGGCTATCATATAGCTTACGGTGCCGATATTGGCAAGATGCTGGAGATGATTTAGCTGAGACTTTAAGTCGTTGTTTTGCTGTTGCTGATCTTTGATTTTTCTATGTAAACTAACGCGTTTTTCCGTAATACTTGACAACTTCCCGCTCCTTCTATAAAATTAAGTCCCTTATGAATTACTCTGAAAAATATATTGACTATTCGTGTTTAAATTTATTGCATATACGTATCTATATCGACTGTTAAGGCGTTTTTTCTTGAAAGATGTCGATGGCCCGGGCACGGATATATTG
Source organism: uncultured Pirellulales bacterium (assembly GCA_964431695.1). Classification (GTDB taxonomy): domain Bacteria; phylum Planctomycetota; class Phycisphaerae; order Sedimentisphaerales; family Anaerobacaceae; genus JAFGPS01. The sequence goes on from CAYSKI010000053.1 coordinate 15,867, forward strand.
TGCCTTTGGCCCTCAAATTAGCAAATCAGGCCCTGAAAATGATATCAGTTACAGGTTGTCCGGTCCTGAGATATGATATACGATATGACAGGTAATCGATGAATACGCAAGGAATATTCGAAGAGCTTATAAGGATTTTGGAAGCAAACGGCGTTAAAATCCGTGAAGAACCGCTCGGGGGCAGCGGCGGGGGGCTTTGCTCAATTAAAGGGCAATGGACATTATTTGTCGATACGCAGGCCCCATCGGCCGTGATGGCGGAAATTTGTGCCGAGGCGGTGTCACAGGCGGTGGACATCGAGCGAATATATATCAAGCCGGAGATTCGAGAATACATCGAAGGTCACAGCAAACAAGCAAAGGAGTAATTGCAGATGTCGAAGAAAAAAGTGGCCGTTATGGTTGACGATATGTACCAGGTTCTGGAAGTCTGGTATCCCCGCTATCGGTTCTGCGAAGCAGGCCTGGAGGTCAATTTTATTGCAGCGGAGGCAAAAAAAGAATATCATTCGAAGGAAGGTTATCCCTGTGTGTCCGAGTTCGCAGCAGGGCGGGTAAATACCGGTGATTATGACTGTATGGTAGTGCCCGGAGGTTTTGCACCGGATTTTATGAGAAGAAGTTCCGAAGTGATAAAATTTGCAAATGATATGGTGGATGCTGGCAAGGTTATAGCCGCAATTTGTCACGGCGGCTGGCTGTTGTGCAGCACGAAGATATTTAGGGGTAAGAAAGCTACCTGTTTTATGGCAATTAAAGATGATATAATCAACGCCGGTGCCGATTACGTGGATGATGAATGTGTCGTGGACGGCAATTTGATTACGTCACGAAAACCGGAGGATTTGCCGGCTTTTTGCACGGCTATATTGAAGGCTCTGGAAAAAAGATAGGACAACACACAGGAGCATTTATGAGCAAAATAAATAAAGACAAGGATCAGGAGAAAAAACCTACGGTGCTGGTGGTTGACGACAATCAGCAGAATCTTGAACTTCTTCAGGCATATCTCGAGGACGTGGACTGCACGACAATTTCCGCCAGTGACGGATTGGAGGCATTAAGAATCGTAAACAAAAATTCTCCCGATTTAGTATTGCTTGACGTGATGATGCCGAAAATGAGCGGCTTTGAGGTTTGTAAAAGAATCAAAAATGATCCCAAAACTGCCGATATTCCCGTCATTATGGTGACGGCGTTAAGCGAATTCGGTGATATCGAGCGCGCTATCGACTCCGGTACGGACGATTTTCTAAGCAAGCCCGTGAACAAGCTCGAATTGCTGACCCGGATCAAAACGATGCTCAAACTCAAGCATCTCAGCGATAAACTCGAACGGACACTGGCATATCTTAGTGAGATTGAAAAACAGGCACAAATGGCAAAATCGGATTAATCGTTATCATATCGGATGGCAGCCGGATTGAACGGGGTGGTTTAATTTAGTAGATTCCGCTGTAAACGTCAAAATCGGTACTGCTGTTATAAAATCCTAAAAATCCACACATCAAACACAATCGCCATAAAAAATGTTGAAATTGACGGCAGGGGGATGAATTGTAAAAAACCCTGATTAATCTGCATTATTTAATTGTCGATATTTTATCTATCAACAGCGGAATCTCACGTTGCTGTAAATATTCTTATAACTTGATGCGAGCGGAGTATGAGTCAATTACTGGAAATTCTCGGCAGGGCGATAACGGTCGATACATCTGATTTGATATTGCATTGGTTGAAAACGGTCATATTCTCCGGAGGATGTGAAGATTCCGTACAACGCCGTCATTTGGATACCGTAATCGAGCTGATGGGGCAGAAAAAACCGGATGCGGCGACCGAACAACTTCGAAATTATCTCTTCGAACACCCATCATGTACTTGCGGCCGTATGGCGGCGGCGGCGATTAATCTGCATAATAACCGGCTCAACGAAGCGATAAGAGAGCTTAATTCGGTCTATATGCGCCGGCCGAATAATACAATGGCTCTTTATGCACTCGGGTACTGCTACGAACGGCTCGGCAAAGAAGCCCAGGCCGCGGAATTTTATCAGGACTGTATTAAATTCAAAAAACATCTGCAGTTGCCGGCACAGCGATTGGCCGCAGTTTATTTCAAAAATATGCAATATGATAAAACCACAGAGCAATATCAGTTATTGAATGAGGAATATCCCGACGATATATCAACACTTATCACATTGGGGCATTTGTATATCATAAAGGGAAAATACACGAAAGCAATCGAGACGTTTAACAAGGCGATTCTGATGCACCCGGATAATTTTTCATCTCAGGATTACGAATTGGATCAGCTCATTGCCGAAGGACGTCTTGATGAGGCGCTGCAGTATCTCGATTATTTAATGCAATCCGAAGAAGACAGGCCCGACTTGCTTATGAAACAAGCGGATATCCTCCGAATGCTGGGTTCCACGGAAGATGCTGTTTCCCAATACGAGCAGGCAATTTATATGTGTCCGGACTTCCTTGAAGCAACAATAAAGCTCGGAACACAATATCTGCAGTTACGACATGATAATCTTGCCGCCGAACTATTTAACAGGGCCGTTGAGATAAACGACAAGATTATTGACGCTTATATCGGGCTTGCCATCTCACAAAAACTTGCCGGTTATATTACAGATGCTCTTGGTACGTTATCATTGGCGGCAGCGATTCAGCCGAACAGCTCATTGTTATTTTCTGAGATGGCCTCTTTGCGGTTCAAACAAGGAATGCCTAATTGCAGGCCTCTGTATGATGATATGAGCTCCAATGCAATATCGGAAGCTGTAATAGCGACACACCAGCATGAAATATCTCTACGACCTCAGAATCCTGATTTATATTATCGCCTTGGTATTCTTATGATGGGCGTTGGCAGAATTTTAAAAGCCATCGAATCGTTTGAAACAGCTATTGACATCAATCCTCTATATTCAAGGGCTCGAAGCAAATTGTCGGTTTGTTTGTATCAAACAGACCGCAAATCCGATGCTTTGAATATTCTTTCCGATCATGATTTTATTAATGCAGATACGCTTGAGCTTCATTACAAAACAGCATTACTTTACTGCGATAAGATAAAGTTCGCATCATCATTGTTTAATCTCGAACGATTTTTGGAAAATAACTTTGCCTGTCCGGATGCTTCCGTAAACGTATCGATTGTCCTTCAAAACCTTGGATTATTAGACAGGGTAACAACCATGTGGGATAATATTTCTGATATGGCCGGCAATTGTGTGCAAATAAAATGATTCTTTTTGTCTAAGACCCCGGAGATATCCCGATTATTAAAATCCAAGCTTACCGGCTAAAAAAAAGGCCTGAATGAAACATAACATATATTATGAGACGTTATAAATCTATGTTTTTCTATCAGGATCTTTTAACGTCTTATTTACCTAAACATGTTACGACATGCAAAGTTTATCATTCCGCCGTAATTTCAGCCAAAGCAACCGTATAAGGCCCCAATTGTATTGCCAAATCACGTGTGTATGGAATTGTATCCTCGACGAGTTTTATTTTATCAGGATTTTCAATTGAGCAGGCATCTCTGAGACCGGTCCTCAACGTATAAAGCTTAACATTAGCCTTTTGAGGCACCAAAGAACCCTGCAGACGAGTTAGTAAGATATTCTGCTTATCCTCATAATTAACAGCCTTAATGACTATACGCTTACCGTCGGAACTGCCGGTTGCAATGGCATCAACAGTACCGGGCTTCCAATCTTCCGGTTTAATCTGTGAGATATCATCGAAGAAATCTTTCCGGTTATTAATATCTCTAAATGAACCGGTAGTCGAAGAAAAATGCTTTTCAGCATAATGCTCACTAAACAGCTTTTCAACAAGGTAGCCCGAACCAGGAAACCAGGAAAAATGGTCATGATAGATAAATGCCGTCCATGTTGGGTCATCGGTCGTATTTCTCATAAGTAAAGCCGGACAACTCATTTCCAGCTCTGGGCTGAGCTTTTCATAAATGATTAAACTGCCGGCTGCATGAAGTCCGGCGCGCCAGTCGTAAGAACGGGAGAGATTCCACTCAAGAACGGCTACTTTAATTCCAGGATGTTTCGAGATACGAATATAATCCCGCAATTTCACAAGGTAATCCTGTATTCTCATAAGACCCGTCTGGAAATTTTCAGGCTCGTATTCATAATTATGACATCCTAAGATGTCGAAGTTGTCTCCGGCGATATCGATAATCTTCTCACTCCAGACCATATCGTTGGAACGTTTTTGGCCGCATGCGACAATTCGGGAATTGGGAGCGATTTTTCTCAGTCTGCCGCCGTAAACATTTACGATTTCCGCATATTCTTCTGGTGTCAATCCATGGTTCATCGGCTCGTTGTCTATCTGGAAATAAGGAATATTATATGGTTCGGGATGCCCGTTGGACGCCCGAATTTTTCCCCACTTCGTCGTGGCTGGATCAATGAGATAATGCACCCAATCCATGGCATACCTGACCATACCCGTATCGGTACTTGTCGCAGCCAAAACGATCATAGGTTCGGTATCGAGTTGTCGGCAAAGCTCGAGAAACTCTTCCGTGCCGAAGCCGTAGTAATCCGAATATCCTCCCCATATTGTATTCGGATGGTATTTACGAGAAACTTTCGGGCCAATACCGTCTTTCCATTTATATATGGAGGCAAAAGAGCCGCCCGGCCAGCGTATAAAAGGTGGATCTAAATCACGAAGAGCCTGAACAAGATCGGGACGCAGCATACCGTTCTTACGAATATCAGCCCGCATCATCGATATAAAATCCAGCAAGACAGCGCCGTCACCGGATGCCGTGATTTCAACCAGCGCTTGTGTATCTGTTTTTTCACAGGAAAAAGAGTAAGCGGCCTTCTGCCAATTTCTGCCTGATGTCCTTAGCGGCACTTCGGCAATTACACTACCGCCGGAATCTTTTACCCAGAAAGTCACCTGTACCGAACCTTTTTCAGGCTTTAGCCAGATCGAGCCGTTGTAAGTAAAACCGTTTTGAAGGTAAACGCGACCCTGACGAATACCGGCTTTGCCGTTATTGACTTCGATCCGTATGCTTTTTTCGCCGCTTTCGAACTTCACATCCGCTGTCCGGACATTGTCATTATCTGCGAAAGATTCCCAGTAAGTCTCAAAATCATTACCTTCGAAACCCTGCCCGCGGATTTGCTCGGCGAAAAGACCATCGACAACCGAATGGTTGATGTGTTCGAGGAAATGTCCGTAAATGTCCTTATCAATATTTCCCATGACCCGGTCGGTATCGACTAACAGAACAGCAACACCGGGCCCCCCTGCTGTCGCATAGCAAGCCTCTTCAGGGCAAAAACTCAACCACAGGGAAATAGCACATAGTAAAACAATAACAGACTTCATTTTGAGTACCTCACAGTGCAGTTTTAAGTTAATCCATGCCTGAAATGACATCATATCATTCCTTTATGTATATGATTCGAGAGAACGACAAAATGAATAAACAATGTCAAAGCTATAGTCCCACAAAAGGATTGGATGAATCTCGAAGTGACAAAGGTCTGCCTAAGACTTCGTAATACAGAATCGCCCTTTTGAGCGAATCAGAATCGGAAAAATCCAGCAAATATTGTGACATGGGTACTTCTGCTGTAACTTTTTGATAAGATGGTACGATATCCTTATCAGCATCGGCGGTAAAATCAGGCAATTTTTCAATATCCGGTTCGATTTGTGTTAATTCGTTAAATTTCGGATCTAAGGATTTTTTTTGCAGCAATAATTTCTGTTTTCGCAATTGACTCATCTTTTGGCGCAAAACATATTTATCTGCTCGGGATTTGGCAGAAAGCCCGGGCTTAACCTCTTGTGGGGGAGATTTTTTGAATGTTTGTTGACTTATCGAACGTTGCTGATTAACCGAATCAGGAATAAATGAACCCAGGATTTTCTCAAGAATTATTTCACCGGGGTTCCTTTTAGCCGCCGAAGGGCGAGCAGCATCATCGCGAGGTAATTGTCTGTTTTTCTGCCGTTTAGCTTGTTCGGACTTTACCTTTACGATTCCCCCGATTAACCAGAAAGCCGCAAGTACAACGAGAAATAGAATATTCATCCATTCAAAGTCTTCGTTTTGGGCAATTATAAAAAGTTGTAAAAAGGAATAATTCATGATCATCTAATTTTATAATCTATAAAATTTTATTCTTTATCTTTGGACTTCGGTTTCGCGATTGAATCCCGCATCGAAGTATCTGCCATAATATTTTTCATTCTATAATAGTCCATGACACCGAGATTGCCCTTTTTGAATGCGTCCGCCATTGCCAAAGGCACCTTCGATTCGTTTTCCACGACTAGTGCACGCATTTCCTGCTCGCGTGCAACCGCCATAGCGCGTCGTTTTTCCGCCTCGGCTTTCGCCCGGCGCATATCGGCCTCGGCCTGGGCGGCCTGGAGCTGGGCACCGACGTTCTCACCTACATCGACATCGGCGATATCAATGGATAAAATCTCATAAGCCGTTCCGGCATCAAGCCCCTTGGCGAGAACCGTTTTTGAAATATTATCCGGGTTCTCTAAAACGCTTTTGTATGTCATTGCACTACCGATAGTGGTAACAATTCCTTCACCAACGCGAGCGATAATTGTCTCTTGAGTGGCGCCGCCTATGAGTCTTTCGATATTTGCCCGGACGGTTATGCGAGCCTTTGCTTTCAACTGGATGCCGTCCTGGGCCACTGCATCTATCGTGCCTCTGCTCTTCGCAGGATCGGGGCAATCGATCACCT
>CAYSKI010000054.1:0-22346 GCA_964431695.1 uncultured Pirellulales bacterium
CGGCAAGAAGCATATTAAATCCAAGCAGCGTTTCTATGCACTGTCCGGCGTTACCTGATGGGAATCCGCTGCCGAACAATAATTTATCCATCACGCCGTATTCGTGTGCGGCTACTACCGTATTATATGTTTGCCAGATGTTTTTCGGTCTTATCGTCAAATCCGCATAAACATTTTTATGTTTGGCCAACATTGACAATGTCTGTTCAATAAACGGTAATCCCATATTTGCAATGATTATTTTTAAGGCGGGGAATTCCCTTGCAATCTCGTCCAATAGATAAGGCTGAGTGTAATCCAGAATCGCGGCGGCTTTGAGAGGTGCTCCGCTGTTATGAAAAAAAACGGGAAGACGGAGTTCTTGTGCCGACTCGTAGAATTTCATTGCCCTGCTGTGGGCGGGGTGCATGTTACAGGCCGAACAATAAAGAACAATTCCCCTGAGTCCTAATTTATCTTTGATAGACTCCAGATAATTGACATTAACTTTGTTGTCCATGGGATCCAGGACAGCAAAGCCGACCATCTTTGTTTTATGTTTACCGACGTACCTGGCTAATTTTTTATTAATCTCTTCGCTCGGCCCGTCTAAGGTGGATAATACTATACACATATCCACAGTTTCGACCGCAGTCAAATGCTCCGATTCCGCACTGTCACCGCCTGCAAAATCTATATGTGTATGACAGTCAACTATCATATCGCGGCACTTTCAATTTATATTGGTTCACGATAAGCGCTAATCAATAATATATTAAGCTGCCCTCGTCAAGTAATAATTATTTCAGCTTTTACTACTGATTTTGGAACGTTCGTTTCAAAATTATAGTCTGTAAACCGGTCGTTACGACCATATATTCCATTACATGCCGGAAAAATCCTATAGGTCAATTCCGATAATATGTGACGTTTCTTTGCGATCCATGAAAGAGTGGTTGGGAGATTCGATATCGTGCCTCAAAACTTATTTTTCCTTGCTTGACTTGGAGGCTCGGCGATTATAATATGACACGCAATTGGTTAAACTGTTATGGTATAAGGAAAAAGGTATATTTCGCAGGTTAAAGCCGATATTTTCTTAGCAGAAATAATCGAGGATTTAGTCATTTTATTTTTGATTTTTCTGTCTTACTGTGCGTCTTAATATTAGAATCGGCCGGTTAAAACCGGGGATTTTTATTGCTGTTTTAGTGGATTTGGTTATATATCTATAAGCTTGGGTTAGGGAATATGGATTGTCCCGTTTGTAAAGATAGTGCGATGATTACCCTCGAGCTTGATGAGGTTGAGATCGATTACTGTACGGTTTGCAACGGTATATGGCTCGATGCCGGCGAGCTCGAGCTTCTGCTTGGAGAACCTCAAAAGGCCCGTAAGCTGCTTAGTTCTTTTAAAGTTGATAATAGTTCCATGGAAAAAAGCCGCAAATGTCCGATCTGTGATAAAAAAATGCAGAAAGTTGTCGTAGGTTCTTCCAAGCCGGTTCTGCTTATCGATAAATGCAGTAAGGGAGACGGCCTGTGGTTCGACAAAGGTGAATTGCAGGATATTTTTGACAGAGCACAACTGGACAAGGATAATAAGATTCAGCAATTATTGACTAATATGTTCAGTTACGATTGAAATTCAATGAAAGGAGAAAATTATGGATTGGTGGAACTATGCATTAATTGGTGTCGCAGTACTTATTATTGTCATTGCGGTAATAATGAAGAAGAGGTCCTAATAGAATAAAACCAGTAAATAACCTTCAATAGAGGAGAAAGCCTATGTCGGGATCTATTCTTATAGTTTTAGTTTTGGTTCTGCTTGTTCCTGTTCTGCTCATTCTTTTTGTGATCGGAATATACAATGCTCTGGTTCGATTACGCAACCAGGTCAATAATGCCTGGTCGCAGATTGACGTTCAGCTCAAGCGCAGACATGATTTGATTCCCAACCTGGTCGAGACCGCCAAGGGCTATATGAAGCACGAACGCGGGACTTTCGAGGCCATAACACAGGCAAGAAGTCAGGCTATGGGTGCCAAAACTGTTGCCGATTCTTCAAAGGCCGAAGGAGCCCTCGGAGAGGCATTGAGCAAGTTCATGCTGGTCGTTGAGAATTATCCTGACTTGAAGGCAAATCAGAATTTTCTCGCAGTTCAGGAAGAGCTCAGCAGCACTGAGAACAAGATAGCCTTCTCCAGGCAGAGCTATAACGACCAGGTTTTGGCTTTCAATAACAAGATTCAGATGTTCCCGTCGAACATTGTTGCCGGCATGTTCAGTTTCGGTAAGCGTGACTTCTTCGAAATCGAAGTTGAAGCCGAGCGGGAAGTGCCAAAAGTCAGTTTTTAGTTTTTTCCCGTTTTTGTATCGAGTTATCAGTAACTGCAAAACAACATAAACTCGATATAGGTAGAATCGTGGAACTAAAACTATAAACTTTAAATCTGAAGACTTGTTTTATGTGGGAACTGATTAGAGCCAATAAGAGAAGCTCCATCGTACTGATGGTTATGATGGCTTTTGTGCTGCTGATTCTGGGCTTTGTGATTGGTTTTGCCGTCACTAAAAGTCCGGCGGGCGGTTTTGTCGGCCTGATGATTGCCACTGTTATGTGGATTGTGCTGACATTGATCAGTTTTTCGAGTGGCGACCAAATTCTTTTGGCTGCGAGCAGAGCGAAACTCGTTACCCATGATGTGCACCCGCAGTTGTTTAATGTCGTCGAAGAAATGAAAATCGCCTCCGCCCTTCCGGCAATGCCCAAAATTTACATCATAAACGATCCCGCTCCCAATGCGTTTGCCACCGGCCGCAGCCCGGAAACGGCATCGGTTGCAGTTACCGCAGGCCTTCTGGCTCGACTGAACCGTGATGAGCTCCAGGGCGTCATCGCACATGAAATAAGTCACATTGTCAACCGTGACATTCTTTTCGTTACTCTTGCCGGTATAATGCTCGGCTCGATCGTCCTGCTTTCCCAGGTATTTCTTCGAGGTATGTTTTATAGTTCGCTCGGCGGTTCTCGCCGAAGATATTCGGGTGGCGGAAAAGGCGGCGGCGAGGCCCAGATTGTTATAATGATTATCGCAATCGTTGTCGCAATCCTGGCTCCCATTATGGCCTATCTTTTATACTTTGCATTGTCCAGAAGACGTGAGTACCTCGCCGATGCCGGCGCTGCCAGATTGACACGCTATCCGGAAGGGCTTGCCAGCGCTTTGGAGAAAATTTCCAGCGATCCGGCCCCGCAGCTGGCATCTGTCAACAAAGTAACGGCACCTATGTATATTGTCAATCCGTTCAAGAGGAAGGGACAGATGAAACTGTCCGACCTGACCAGCACACATCCGCCGATATCCGAGAGAATCAGGATTTTACGAAATTTGACTCATGGCGTTTCTTTCAGGGATTATTCGGATGCTTATTGCAATGTAACACATGCCAAACCAATTGTTCCTCCTTCCGCTATGACGAAAGAAGAAATCGGGTTGCGGCAGCCCAAAGCCGGAGAAGAAAAGGAGCAGCGTCTTCAGTCACAGATGCGACAGGTCGGTGACATTATGCGTAAAGTCAACAAGTTTGCTTTCATTACCTGTGCCTGCGGTCTGAATTTAAAAATACCCCCTAACTTCAAAGGTAATAAAGTTGAGTGTCCCCGCTGCCATAAAAGTCACGACATTCCCCGAAAATAAGAGGTCGCTCAGAAAAGGAACAGTTCCAATTCCGGCAATCGGCTATTCCAACTCGATTGTCTGGCCGGGGCTTAATATCTTCACCTCGCACGAGGCCTTTTTTTCAAATTCTTCGGCATCTTTTCGACCACCCACAATGTCACCCCAGTGGTAGGGTATCGCTATTTTGGGATTTATATGTTCGGTTGCCTCGGCGGCCTCCGCGGCGTTCATGGTATATGTTCCGCCGACAGGCAGCAGCGCCACGGAAATATTGTCGATAGTTTTCATTTCATCTGTTAAATCCGTGTCACCGGCGTAATAAATTCGCTCGGAATCTATCTGGATGATAAAACCCAGCCATTGATTTGACTTCGGGTGGAACTGTTTCCCGGGATTATATGCTGCTATACCATGTACTACGACGCCGTTAATATCTTTTGTTGAACCGGGCAGGATTTGCTCTCCTGCGCCATGCTGGGCGATTACATCGGCCGGTGCGATGAGTTTGGTATTTGCGCTGCTGACCCTGGCAATGTCCTCCGAAGAATAATGGTCGTAGTGGCTGTGGCTGACGAGCACTACCGTTGCATCGTGTGCTGTATTCTTGATTTTCCATGGGTCGATATATATGACCTCATCCTTGTGAGAAATCTTAAAACTGGCATGACCCAGCCATTGTATTGTAATGCTCATGGCAGCCTCCTTTACGTGTCTATTTTCTGTTTCTGTTCTTTATATCTCCGGCATTTGTGCCGCGGGTTTGTATTTTCGGCATCCGCAATTAATCATCACCGGAACTATTGGACAAATGAATAACACATAACTGCGCATTTTTACTCCACACGAATGATTTTCCGAAAGACAGGGAAATAACCCTCGGATTGTATTTACACTAATGTGCGAAAGACGTGTTGTCAATAGATTGAAATTAAATTTTAGACTTCGCACGTTTTGCGCAAAGTCTTAAAGAAGCGGGACAAGCTCAGGCTTGTCCCGCTTGGAAGAGCTCTGAGAATCTCGGGAAAAATATGCAGGATTTACAGCCTGGTTTTAAGGCAATCCTTCATAAAGCAGCAGTCGATATTGGGACAATATCCGTTCGACCATCCGTAACACTGTGTGTTTCCCTCTGCCGCTTGAATGGCATGAATAAGATCTGTTTTCTTCATATTTCCGGGATTTATGCCGAGTGCTTTGGCCTTCATTTTTATCTCGGGCATCTTCATGCCTTTATCTGCGATTTTCGTTGCAGGCATCTCTATTATCTCCTTTTAACTGTTCAAGGCGGTTTTTTAACCCGCTGTATTACTTTGTCAAATTCAATTGGAATCCGAACAATATATTCGACTATTATATTTTCGATTAAATCGGCAAAGTCCCTCAGTAAAAACATACGGAAAGTATAATTTTTTTTATTTTGCTGTGGGGTCTTAATAAATATGTCGGTCTTAAATCTATTATAATCTGTTTTATCGGGTTTTTTCGCATATACATTTTCTTTGTATCGAATATGTTTATTACTTCGGAATAAATAGTGAATATACGAGTGTTTGACAGGGAAGTATCAACAGGTTAGATTTACAAAAAACCTTGTTGAAGGCGTAGAATTATATGAAAACAAAGGTATGCATCATCGGAGCGGGACCGGCCGGCTTGATGGCGGCGATTTTCTCCGCCGATTCGGGAGCCGATACCATCGTAATCGAGGCAAATTCGAGTCCCGGACGAAAACTGCTTCTAACGGGAGGAGGTCGATGTAATTTGACACACGAAGCCGAACCGCGGGAGCTTGTTCGTAAATTCGACGATAGGGGAAGATTCTTGAGTTTCTGTCTTTATGAATTTTCACCGCGCAACGTGCGGGAATTTTTTGCCGGTCTTGGTGTGCCGACAAAGATTGAAATAGACGGCTGCGTCTTTCCTGCTACTGATAGTGCTGCCGATGTAAGGGATGTTCTTTTTAAAAGGGCAAAAAACCTCGGCGTGAAATTTTTGTTCGGTAAATGTGTCAATGGTATTACAAAAGGAGATGGGATGTTTATCGTTCTTGCCGGAACGGAACGCATCTGTACCGAAAGGCTTATTATCGCTACCGGTGGCCTTTCATGGCCGAGGACAGGCTGCACAGGGGATGGCTATCGGTTTGCACGGCAATTCGGACATCGTATTATTGAAACTAAAGCAGCATTAGTCCCGCTCGTAACTCTCGAAACCTGGCCGGGGCGACTTGCGGGAACCGCATTGGAAAATGTCCGGATTACGACGCGTCTCAATAACAGGAAAATTACTGCCGAAGGGACGCTGGTTTTTACCGATGACGGTTTGGGCGGCTCTGCGGCACAGGATATAAGCCGATACCTGACCGACTATCTGCCTGCTAAAGATAAACCGATCGAAATCGTGCTGGATATGGACCGGCGTTTTGAACAGGCGGAGCTTGAGAGCCGTATTATCGAATGTATCGGGGTGAATCCCAAAAAGAAAGTGGTTAATATTTTAGCGGGATTCCTGCCGAAGCGCCTTTCGACTCTTGTGTGTGAGCTTTCCGGTTGTGACGAGCAGCTTCCGGCCGGGGAGTTGAAAAAAGATATGCGTAAAAAGCTGGTTAAACTCGTCAAGGCTTTGCCGCTTTCAATTGTTCGTACCGGGCCGATTGCCGAGGCGACAGTGACTCGCGGCGGTATTGATGTTGCTGAGATTGATCCGGAAACGATGGAATCTAAAATATGTCCCGGTTTATTTTTTGCCGGCGAAGTTATCGATGTCGATGGTCCCTGTGGCGGATACAACCTCCAGATATGCTGGTCAACCGGCGCTCTTGCCGGCTCCTCCGCCGCAGAAAAAATATAAAAATCTGGTATTATTTTTAATATGAATGATACTTTTAAGGAATAAATTTGAAGGGAATATAAAATGAAAAATCTAAGTTTGATTTTATTCGCCGTATCGCTTTGCGTATCCGGCTGCACTTCAGGATACAGGGTGCATGTAAACGGATTTTCCGAAATCGACCAGATCAAACAAAAGTCATCGTTTTATGTCTCTGTGGACCCGAATTCCGAGAATCCCATCTTTAACAAAGAAATCAAAGCAAGGATAGAGGAGCTTCTGAAGTGGTATGAATATGTCCCGGCTGCGGACCTTAACAAATCCGACTATCGGCTTACTTTCCAGGCGTCAATGGATTCGCATCAAACATCAGGTTTTACGCCGTTCTATCGTCCGTATATGGGTTTTCACGGTGAGTATTGGAGTGGTTATCATTTCGGTTACACGACTTATGTTCCCTATTACGATACGTATTACGACCAGCGGCTCGGAATTAAAGTTTTTGCCCGCGATCCCAACACCGCCCTGGCCGGGGAAAAAGTTGTCTGGGTCGGCGAAGCGATGATAAGCACGAGCGGCGAAGATTTTCGCAGGACTATAAATTATTTATTGGTCGGATGCTTTCAGTATTTCGGCGCTGATACATCCAGACAAAGGAGCCTGATTGTCACCGAAAAAGATCCCAGAATTATCCGCATCGAATCCCTAAAATAGTTTTTTTACGATGTGATCCCTTGTATGGTAATCACAAAGATAGTGTAATTAATTATTGGTTTTACACTGCATACACATTTATTGTGATTTCAGTTTTTTAAGATTTTCGTTGTTATCTTGGTGGTTTTATGTTAACATTTAATGATTAGGTTAACATGGGTTAATATATAACCATTGAGTTAACAGATATATTGAATTATAAGCGTTTGGTATGCAATAGGTTACAAATATAGAAAGATGTTTAGTCATGAAGAAAAATGATTATATTACTATCCCACAACTGGCCAATGTGTTGGGCATAAGTAGAATCGCTGTCTATAACAAGGTCAGGAAGGGGCAAATTAAGGCGGTAAAGATCGGGAGAACTTTCGCAATTCCCCAAAGCCAAATAAGCGAAATAATGGGCCGTAAACTTAGCGAGAAAGATAAAAAGGAAATTGATCTCGCTGTGGAAAAAACAGTTAGAGAATATGGTAGCGTACTGAAATTATTAGGTTCATAGTAGTGAAGATTTTAACAATTAAAGAGGTGGAGTATATCGCTTTCCAGTTAGCCAGAGAAATGTTGGCCTTTGATGAACCAATTCCAGATTTCTCCAGCCGATTTCCAAATGTTCTTGAAAGTTGCTTAGCAACACCCTTTCAGAAGTTTGCCAAAAAGTCTCTCTATTCGACGCTTATCGCCAAGGCGGCGATACTTTTTTATCTTCTCATTAAAAATCATCCATTTCAAAACGGCAATAAGCGCATTGCTATGACAACTTTGTTCGTGTTTCTATACAGGAACGGCAAGTGGCTCAAGGTTGATACTCAGGAGTTGTATAACTTCACGATTTGGGTTGCCCAAAGCCCTCGAACAGTAAAAGACGAAACCGTTAAAGCCATAGAGAAATTCCTTAAAGCACATCTGGTGAAGTTAGAAAAATAAGATGCTTCTCCATAAAGGGAAGTAAATTAACCATAACTTCCTATATTTTTCAAAGATAAGTTGACTAATGATCCTTATTATTTTTAAGGTTGTTTGTAATATTGCATAGCCTCGGGGAGGAGACTTTTTATATTTTGGATTCTGGTTTCGTTGGCGGGGTGTGTGCTCAGGATTTCCCAAGGTTGTGAGCCTTTGTTTGCCTCGGTCATTCTCTGCCAGAAAGTCACTGCCTCGTGCGGGTCGTATCCGGCCATCGCCATAAAAATTAAACCGAGATGGTCCGCCTCGCTTTCGTGGACTCTGCTATACGGCAGCAATATTCCGACCTGTGAGCCTATGCCATATGAGGTCATAAAAAGATTCCTGGTTTGTTCGGGGCGTTCTTCGAGTGCCTTCGATAAGGCCATACTGCCCATATCGACAATAAGACCCTGCGTCATCCTTTCTGCGCCGTGCTTGGCGAATGCGTGTGCGATCTCATGGCCCACGACAACAGCCAGGCCCGCTTCTGTCTGGGTCACCGGCAAAAGACCGGTATAGACAACGACTTTGCCGCCCGGCATGCACCAGGCGTTGACGTTCGGGTCTTCGACGAGATTAAATTCCCATTCGTAGCCCACGAGCCGGTCTTCTATGCAGTTGTCCGTGCAATACTTTTCGACGGCCTGTTGAATTCTGCTGCCGACGCGTTTGACCATTTGTGTTTGCTCGACGTTCGTACTTAGCTTGTTCTGGGAGAGGAATTCGCCGTAGTTTTGGAAGCTCATCGAATTCATCATCGAATCGGGGACAAGATTGAGCTGTTTCCTGCCGGTTATTTCGACCTGCGAGCAGCCGAACAGAATCAATAAAAGTCCCAGCAGGACAAATATTTTTGATTTCAGGATTGTTTTCATGGCTTTTCCCCTTTATTGATAAAATCATTTTTTGTATTCAATAACAACACATAACGGGATGCTTTTAATGATTTCCCGCATTTGAAATTATATATATTAGAACAAACTAATCAATCAGTATCAATCCGTAAAAGTTGGGGCACTGCTTCGTGGTTTTAACGACCTCGATGGGAAGGCCGGCCTTTTTCACTGTGGAAAAGACATCGATTCCGCACGCTTCCATCGACGGCCGGGCACGCCTCGAGTGCCGGCACCAAAGTTCATCCACCTTGCATGTTTTACAGAAATCGCATGACCCGGCCCCGAGTGCGAAAACCTTCCAGGCACCCCGAAGAAAGATTTCCCGTTCAAGCTTGGCTACCGTGGCTTTTACGTGGGCCTCCGGCGTAAAATGTATCAGGATAGCTCTGGTGTACGAATCCAGCACTTCACGCATCTGCTGCGGCGTCGGTGTATATGGTGGGCAAACCAAGCACTGACCATAACCTTCACATCCGAACCGGCACTTCAATCGCACCCATGCGGCAGTTTCCACATCCGACGGCGAGATTATACAGACGTCCCTGATGTTGGCTTTTTGTTTAACGGCTTTGCATAAATCGCTGTCGGATATTTTTGACTTTTGTATAGGCTTTTTAGCTTTACGTTTCATCGATTTGTTGTTTTATTTGATTCAATAAATTTATCGCATCTATCGGTGTTAGCTTGTTGACATCTGTTGATGCGAGTTTATCTAAAATGCTTTTATGTTTCTGGACGAAAAGAGTATTTTTGTCCGGCTCTTTTGTTTTATGTCGGGATAAATGTTCGCCGGTGGCTTCTCTCTGGAAAGTGCTTTCAAGCTCTTCCAGGATTTCTTTGCTGCGTTCCAGGATCGATTTCGGAACGCCGGCTAATTTTGCGACGTGAATGCCGTAGCTTTTATCGGTTCCGCCTGGTATGATTTTGTGTAAAAAGACCACCTCGTCCATCCACTCGCGGACGGCCACGTTACAGTTCTTGATATTGGAAAACAGCTCGGCTAATTCGGTCAACTCGTGATAATGTGTGGCGAAAAGCGTGCGGCATTTTATTTTGTTCGCGATATGCTCGGTTATCGCCCAGGCAAGTGACAGCCCGTCGTAAGTGCTTGTACCGCGTCCGACTTCGTCGAGAATTACAAGAGATTTGTCGGTTGCGTTGTTGATAATATTGGCGGTTTCGGTCATTTCTACCATGAAGGTTGACTGGCCCCGGACCAGCTCGTCGGAGGCACCCACGCGGGTGAAAATCCTATCGACCAGACCAATTTCGGCATTTTTCGCCGGTATGAACGAACCTGTCTGTGCCATTAAAACCATCAGGGCGACCTGCCTGATATAAGTGCTTTTGCCGCTCATATTCGGGCCGGTGATAACAAGAATTTCGCCGGCGCCGTTGCCCAGTTCGGCGTCGTTCGGGACAAACTCCGGCCCAAGTGTTTCAGCCAACACCGGATGTTTTCCTTCGTGGATAATCAGCCGGCCGTCGTCGGATATTTTTGGGCGGGTGTAATTTCGCCGCTTGGCTAAATACGCCATCGCCATAAGACAATCACATTGTGCGATGGTCTGGGCAAGCTCTTGCAGGCGGCTGATGTATTGTGTGCACTGTCGGCGGAGCTGGTCGTAAAGCTGCTGCTCTAATTCTATTGCTTTTTCCTCGGCGCTGAGGGCCTGCGTCTCATACTCTTTTAATTCCTCGGTGATATATCGTTCGGCGTTTTTTATTGTCTGCTTGCGGATATAATCGGCGGGGACTTTATCGGCCGATGAATGGTTGACTTCGATATAGTAGCCGAAGACTTTGTTGAATCCGATTTTCAGATTTGCAATGCCGGTCCGCTCGATTTGATTTTTCTGGAAGTTTTTAAGCCATGTCCGACCGTCTTTGGAAATCGACCGCAGCCGGTCAAGCTCTTCGGAAAAGCCTGTCCGTATCACGCCGCCGTCGCGTAGGTGCGAGGGCGGCTCCGGCTCAATTGCGGCTTCGAGTAAATCCGCCAATTCGTCCATGCTATCGCACTGACCGGACAAATGCACAAATAAATCACATCGAAATTGTCCCAGAACCTTTCGCAAGTGGGGTATTTGCCGCAGCGTCCCTGCAAGGGAGACTAAATCACGGGGAGTCGCCCTGAACGTACTTATACGGGCGGCAATTCGCTCGGTGTCGGATATGTTTGCCAGAAGTCTGCGAACCTCCGTCAGTTCGGTCTCGGAATCTTTCACTTCTTCGATGGCATCCTGACGTTGTTCGATGGCCTTGATATCGCACAGCGGCATGCACAGCCAGTTCCGGAACAACCGGCCCCCCATACCGGTGATGGTTTCATCGAGGCTGTCCAGAAGCGAGCCTTTGCTGCTTTCCGTGCGAATGGTCTGCATGATTTCCAGGCTGCGTAAGGAGGCCGGGTCGATTTGCAAATAGTCCCGGCGGTCGATTTTTTTCAAATTCCGGATGTGGCCGAGCGTGGTTTTCTGAGTTTCGTTGAGATATTCGATAATAGCCCCGGCCGGAGCGATCAATACATCGTCATCGTCGGATATGCCGAAGCCTTCGAGAGTGGCCGTGCCGAAGTGCTTCAACAAACGCTGCCTTGCCTGGTAGGGATCGAAATACCAGGCGGGACGTTCGGTTATGATAGCTTTGGTTAGTTGTGTGATGTCCCTTATTAGTTTTTTTGTCTCGGCCTCGAATAATTCTCCGCGTCTGTCGGCGAGCAGGCACTCGGCCGGAGACAGTCGCAACAGTTCGTCGACTAGTTTTTCCTCCGATAATTGCTGGATGAAAAAATGACCGGTGGAAATATCCACCCAACTGATGGCGGCACGGCTTCTTGTCCCTAAGCTGACTGCACAAAGGAAATTATCTTCTTTGGAATTCAATAAAATATCGTCGGTCAATGTTCCGGGGGTGACGATTCGCACAACGTCACGTTTGACGACGCCCTTTGCCGTTTTCGGGTCTTCCACCTGCTCGCAGACGGCGACTTTATAGCCGGCCTGCAGCATTTTTTTCAGGTATCCTTCGACTGCGTGATACGGCACTCCGGCCAACGGGATGGGATTAGCGCCTTTGTTCCGGCTGGTCAGCGTCAGGCCAAGGACCTTCGAGCATGTTTTTGCGTCTTCGTAAAAGGTCTCGTAGAAATCGCCCATGCGAAAAAACAAAATACAGTCCGGATGCAGTTGCTTGAATTTGTGAAACTGCTTCATCGCAGGCGTCAAATTTTGATTGGTTGGGGTCATGGATATGATTATACATAAACTCGGCCGTTTAACAACTCTGTTATGATAGAAGCGGCCTGCTCTTTCGATTTGATGGTTGTAAGTTGTCTGATGAGATTAACTTGGCGGTCTGTGAAGCAAACGGCGTTTTGTAGATCGAACTCGGCCGTCCCGGTTGTTTGCAGGATTTTCTCTGTTAGCTTGTCGATTCCATCACTGGTTTTGGCGCTTATTTTTACCGTGTTCGATAAAAAGTCCGGCAGTTTGTCTGTGTCGAATTTTGCCGGCAGGTCGCATTTATTGAGAATAGTTATGGTTTTTTTATTGGCGAATTTTTGAATGAATTGGTCGTCAAGTTTCTCGCTTTGGCTGCTGTCAAGCACCAGCAGAACCAAATCCGCCTGCTCGAGTGTTTCAAGGGCTTTTTTCCGGGCGGCTTTTTCGATATTACCCGGAGCGTCCGGCGGTTTTTCATCCAGACCCGCCGTATCTGTCAATTCCAGTGACACTGAATCGATTAGGCATTCGGCTGTGACCCAGTCGCGAGTTGTGCCGCTAATCTCGGTAACTATCGATTTTTGCCGACCGGCCAGACAATTTAGCAGTGAGCTTTTGCCGCTGTTGGGTGGGCCTGTCAGGACGGCTTTGCAGCCATAAATAATAAGTTTTGCAGTCCGGCTTTTCTGTATTATTCGGCTTGCTTCGGCTTTAATCTTATCAGGATAAATGTCGTCTAAGTTCTCCAGCCAGCCTTTGGCTATCTTACTTAAACCGGAATCGATTTGGTTTAATATAATTTTTGTGCCCTGGAGTGTTTTTGCCTTTGGCTGGGCAAGCTTTGCTTCGAGTGCGATTGTGCCGGTTTTTTCCTTTGCCGAGAAGATTTTTATCAAAAGCTGCTCGGCGGTCAGGATTCGAACGCCGTTTCGCCGTAGCAGTTGCATAATCATTTCAACGAGAAGCGGATTGCCGTGACAGTTGATGGCGAAAGTCCGGGGCTGCTCGCAGCCGATTGTCACTTGGTCGATTTTTTTATAGCCGTCGTGAATTGTTCCGAGCAGGATTTTGCCGGTCTCGAATTTTGCCGGTTTTTTCCCCGCCGGCTGGAATATCTTTTTAAATAAGTCCTCTGACGAATCGCCGAATAGCTGAATCGTCGATATCGCGCCGGTTCCTTTACCTGTCATTACTGCTGAGTAACAATCCATAACGATTCTCATATTAGACCGGATGTTGACCAAACAACGATTTCAATTTTTGCTCAATACCTTTTGCAAACTGGTAGAAAGGTTTATTCAAGAATATGGCTGGTGCATTGAAAATCCAGTTTAAAAATGAGCTGTTAAGGCAAAGCCGGATAATTGAGCCGTAACCGAGGGTTTTATCCGTCAGCAACAGAAGGGCAGTAAATACGACGGGAAGCAAACATGCGAAAAGAAGGATGATTCTTTTGGTTTTTGTGATGTTTGATTGGAAGAATGAGATAAATCCAAGAAATAAACCTGATTGACCGGATGAAATAATCAGACTAATCAATAAAAGTTCCCGGTCAAATTTTAAAGTTTCATGCTGGATTGGCTCTAGATGCGAAAAAGATGTAAAAAAATCCCTGCCAAATGAAAACGGAAGTGACCAGCAAAATAGAATTATGCAGATAAGGAGAACGTCAGCAATTTTCCTGAACGTCACCTTGTGCCTAATAAAAAAATTACCGGTTTTCGAAAAGGAAGCAGGAGTTTTCTTACGAACCAAATACACAATAACAGCGATAGGTATGGCATTTGCGAACCAAAACCATTTTTCGTAGAAGATTTCGGGTATCGTTAATGCCGGCATTTTTTTCCTAAAGGGCTTCTTTTTTTGCTTGGATATATTTCTTATAGGCCAAAAAGACACCTTTAATGACAAGGTGAGGGACATAGTTATCTATAAATTCGCAGTCGGTGTGTATTGTCTTTGCACCTGAGCCGGTGATAATCGTTTGCGGCCACGTGCCGATTTCTTCCGCGTAGCGTCTGATAACTTCCTGCAGTGCTCCCACGATAGAATAATACAGGCCGCAGTTTATGGCCTCGGCGGTATTTCTGCCGTAAGGGGCTTTGGGCTTGGTGACTTTGATATTCGGCAGTTGGGCGGTATTGTATTTTAGTGCATTTGCGCTGATTTCGAAGCCGGGGCAAATAACGCCGCCGAGGAAAACGCCGTGTTCATCGACAAGGTCGATAGTAACTGCCGTTCCGAAATCGGCAACCACAACCGCATCTTCGACGACATCGAACGCGGCCGCCGCAGAGACCACCCGGTCGGTGCCGACTTTGTCCAGCTCATCGACCCGGAGCGTCATCGGCAGCGGGATCTCTTTGCCTATGATATAAACTTTTTCACCTAAATCATCTTTTACTATCTTCTGGACGAGCTTTGTCCAGGCAGGTTTGACGCTGCTGACGACGATGACGCCGTTGCGTTTTTTTTCTTTGGAGCCTTCTGCAACCGGCACTTTTTGCCATACCGATTTCAGGCAGCTTGTCAGTTTTGTTTTGGCATTGCCCGGGATGGATTTAACAAACTGCTCCTTATCGTCGAGATAAAGCCCGATGCCGATATTCGTATTGCCGATATCTATTGCAATTACATTCATAATGTGTCTCTTGTAATTCTCCCTTGTGGGATGGCTTTCGCCATTGATTCTTTACTGTTATTATGTACTCTATTCTATTGCCAATGTCAATCCGAACTAATACCGGGAAAAATGCTGAAAAATTTATAGATTCCGGTGGACAAATTGCTCACTTCGGTCACTTATGTATATAGAATACGTCAGAACCAGAGGGCCTCGATTTGACAATACCAAGCGATAAAGTATTGATTCATTCGGTTTTTACCGGCGAAAAGGAAGCTTTTGGAGAGTTGTACGACCGTTACGCTCCGTTGATAAGGGCGGTTTGCTATGATAAAACCGGTAATATCGCTGATGCCCAGGACCTTGCGCAGGATGTTTTCCTGCGGGCGTATGAAAGATTGGGCCGATTGAGTGAGCCGGATAAATTCGGCAGGTGGCTTATCGGAATTGCCCGGCTTCGCTGCAAGGAATGGCGGCGGCAAAAACACCGTAGCCAAGAAAAATGTGTCGAACCGACAAACGCCGACTCGTATATCCATGAGACCTCGAATGATGGTCATATAGAAAAGCTTCGGGAAATGATAACAAAACTTCCGGAAAAAGAGAGGTTGGCTTTGCATGTATTCTATCTTCTGGACGGCTCAGCCGATGAAGCTTGTAAGATAATGAAACTGTCGAGGTCGGGCTTTTATCGCGTACTCGAAAGGGCACGAAAACGTCTGGGAAATTATTTAGTTCGAGAACGGGAGGTAATCCGATGAAAACTCCGTTGGATAGCGGTTTCGATAAAGCGTATAAAGTTTTTCATAAAGACCACAATCATCTTCGGGAAGATTTAATGAATTCGTTACCTGCCGACTCCGGCCCGTGCAGGCAAAATGTATTGATTAATCTTGCTCGGATATTTTTCGGAGGTTCCACTGTGAAAATCAGAATGACAAAAGTGGCCGGGGCGGCGGCTGTTATTATTGCCGTAATAGCGGGTATCAGGGCTTTTAACGGAACTTCAGCCTGGGCGGAAGTTATCGAGGCATTCAATAATGCGGACAATATACATATTATAACGAAATTTACCCGTCCCGGTAGTCAGATCTGGGAGGTCCGGTCATGGTTAAAAAACAGGACGATGCTGCGTCAAGAGTCTCCCAGGGAAATTACTATCGACGATGGTGAGAACCGCCTTACCCTGAACCGTGAAGAGATGACCGCACAGTTGAGCGATTCCGTGTCACCTTTCGAGGACTACATGGAGAGCGGCAATTTCGAGATTATCCTTTTATTCAGAGGTAAAGAAACACCTTTTAAGGCAACTGAACTGCCTGATGAACGTACTGATATTCAACGGGTCTTTGAGATAACTTATCGTGACGTTTGGACCGGCAAGGCATGGGTTGATGCGAAAAGCAATCTTCCGTTGCGCATCACGGCAACTTATAACGAGGAATTCAGAGATCGGGTGCTGGATATGGAAGTGACGTATGACTACGAGCCGATTCCAATGGAAGTGTTCAATCTGAATGTGCCGTCTGATTATAAACAATTGCCGAGATTACAGACCCGTTTTTTCAGCGGCAGAGTAATTGACGAAAAAGGCAAGCCTGTTGCCGATGCTGAAATTGTCACCTCAGATGAGGACATAAGGGGCAAAACGAATGAAAAAGGCGAGTTCACCATAAAACTGCATCCGGGACCGGGAAGAACCGTACATGGATTTCCGATGATTATCCGGGCTGTTGAAAGTGGCGATCCGAATCGCGTTGCATGGACACTGCTTCGGAATCCGAGGCATGAATTACGGCCCCTGTTCAGACCGGATGATGGTAAGACAAAACTCGAACAGGGTGGTGACGTTGATATTCAATTGGTGGATAGCGGGAAACTACGCGAGTTTATTCAAGGCAATCCCGGCAGGATTATCTTTAAAAGTGACAAAGACAAATATCCGAGTGAGGTAAAAGATATCGAGCTTAAAATGCAGCCGGCCAGTGTCATAACCGGAAGAATTACCGACCGGCAGGGACAACCCATAATGAATGCTGTGATTAAGCTCGAGTATATGAATGTGGTGGTCGGCGAAAATGAAATAGATATCAGGAGTTTGGGCAAAACGAATAAGGAAAAAGAAATTTTGTCGGCCCTTGATGACGACGGACTTTGGCGAAGGACTTTTGCAGTTACGGACAGTAATGGTAATTACAAGCTGTGTAATCTGCCCGATATATGGTCCGAAGTTCGATTGGAAGCTCAGGCGGAGGGATTCGTAACCGAGGCTAAAAGGTTTTTCCGTCAGGAAGACTGCAGTTTCACTCTGCTAAGAGCGGATACGATTATTCGTGGTACTGTGATTGACAATCTCGGCGAGCCGCTTGTCGGCCGCGAGGTCGAGTTCGATATAGAGTCGGATGAAGTCGGGGACGTAGATATGGAGGAGGTTTTCACGGATTCGCAGGGAAGGTTCGAGCTGGCAGGAGTACCGGCGGTTGATGACCTTGTGCTGGAAATCCGGACAGATGAAAAACCGCGTGACTGGGATGAGAATGAGATGACACGCGGGAGAAAGTTTATCTATTATCTTATGATCGAAGAACCTGTCAAATTCGAGCCGGGCAAAAGAGAATACTTTGTTGAGATTGTTCCGCACAGGCCGGATATCACACTCGAAATCGAAGTCAAAGATTCAAAGGGCAAACCGTTGGTCGGTGTCCCGACCGGTGTGTGCAGCCCGGGTTACTCGGAAAGAGACTGGTATATCAGTAAATTAGTCGGCAAAACAGATGTCAACGGTATATGCACTATCACGGAAGTACCGAGAATCGAACCTTTACAGTTGTGGATTTGCGTGCCCGGAACAACGGGTACTTTCCATGACTGGGAATCAATGCGGGAATTGGACCAGCAACTTAAAGATGCGATAAACGAATCCCGCAGCAAATATTCACCGAAGGTAGTGACGGTAGAGCTGGAAAAAGAAAAGAAGAATTACAAAGTCCCCGTCACGTTAGAGGCAATTGATTGATAATGAAATTTTATCTATATGAGTGACGACAGATAAACAGCCGGGATTAATTTGACGCTATCCTTGGTTTATCTAATTGCCCAAAAAGTAAATGTCCCTGATAATTTGTCAGGATTATTTCTTTTTCTTAAATAATTCCACACCTTTTTGAAAAGCAATTTCGCTGAGGTTTTGCCTGAGAATTTTTGCTTTGGCTTTGGTGTCATCGGTTTTAATTTTGTCTTTTTTGATTTTTAGGATTGCCTTGTTTAATGAGCTTTCCAGAGACGTTAAATCAAGCAGGCAAGCTGCTCTGCAGAAAAAACTTCTGGATCTGCCGTCGTCGAAGTTCTCAATCATTTTTTCGAGGAGCTTGATTCGCTTTTTCTGTAAGTCTATGAATTTTTTAATCCCGTGTTCTTTTATAAAGTTCAAATTCTGCAGAACCACCTTATATGACGGGTAAGAAGAAGATTCCTCCATTTGCTGATATTCTTTTTCCGTTTTGAATTTTGAGCATGGAAAATCCGGACATTGGCCGCAGACTTCGAGATTCTTTTTCTTAACGCAGCAGGTTATGAAAGAACAGCTCGGGTGTTTATTAAGGAAGTTTGGTCCGCCGCATCCGGGGCATCTCGACGGCCCTTTGGTGTAGTATCTCGGGCATAAGCCGCAATCAAGACCGCATACGCCGATTGTCGGATATTTTTTCAAGCTTATTTGTTCCATAGATTTCATATCCTTTTTTTCGCTATATTATCGACTCTCATCCCTCATCTACATAGAAAAATGTACCCCCTATGGGGCAAGCGGACACCTTTAATTTTCCCCGTTTCCCCGAGTTTCCTCTCTAATAATATTTATCTTTTATTTTCTTTAAAATGACCAAAACCACAATCACAACAACCGCACCAATAACTATCCAACCCATAACGTTCGCTAAAATCATAATAAGACTCCTTTCTATCCCCCTGTCTTGTTTATAATCCAATTTATAATAAAAGCAATCAACTAATTCGCTTTATCCCGTGAGATGTCGCTGTTTGCTGTCTCATGGGATGAATTCTCTTGCCGTACCTGGGGCAGGCGTACTCCTTTAATTCCACCTTGCCTTGTTAGCCATCATCTTGTTCTTTGACCAATAAAGAATAAGTCCTTGGTTCTTTTGGGGTATTCTTCTGATAGATAAAGTTTGTTGATGCTTTTTGCGATAGCACGATCAAGAGCCACCATATGTTTGTAGACTGTAAATGAATATTTTAACAACTCTACTCTTCGTGAGAATTTAAACCCTTCTATATTTCTGATATTTGGATTAATTGGCAATTTTGCATGTATCTCCCAACCATCAGAATATTTGTTAAGGTTTAAATAAACTCTATTATCAACTGGAGTGTAATGGATAAAGCAATCGCGGTAATCTTTAAGACGATTGATCCATCTTGACTTCGCTCTTCTTAAAATTTCAACAGGTCCCTCTAAGTTTTTTTTATTGCATATTTTGTTTAAAGATACTGGTGTTTGCTCATTAAATGCTGGACTTATAATTCTTGCGAGAATATCGAGGGCACAGTTGATTGAGTTTAAATAACATTCAAAGTCCCAATAAACTTGGTGGATTGTTTTATTTGAAATGGCAATTTGAAAAGAATTTTCAGATGCTTTTCTAAGTATTTTGTCTAACTCTTTAGCATTATGAATGTATTTATTATGAATTTCTTTAAGTCGATGTTGAGCGTGATCTAAATGGTACCTATAAATTCTTGGATACTCTCTCGCAAACCAGTAAAATTCGGACAATTCTCCATCGCTATCATTTTTATCTATCTGATACCGGATTTTATCGAGCGTTTTTACGATAAACGGTGATCCATCAAAGAACTTTGGGAGATTTGGTATTTTTTTGAGAATGCTCATTTTCCATTTCTAGAATTTATTAGGGACGTTTACCTATTCTTTTTAAACTTTTTTTTATTTACAATTTAAGGCCTGCTTTTTATTCTTTGTAAAACCAACTGCTCATGAACGAAGTCTAAAAGTAGTTAAACGTCTTTAATATTTTTTCTATCCGATTGTTAGAAAATCAATTTTGACTTACATCACTCGGTTGACTATTAATCTTTGCTAATCGCAGCTTATATGCACAGTACAAGAGAAAACCCAGAGCCCACAGAACCATATACAATCTCCAAAAACCTTCACGATTAGAGAGCGATATTGCAAAAAGAACTATGAGGAGGATGTTCATTGAGATGGAGTAAAATTCACGTTTCGTTACATATTGGTTTGTGCTTTCCATTTGATAATCCTCTCTTAAAATTCTAACAATGAATATATGTTTTCCGTATAAGACTTAAAACCTGTCATTATCAACCACAACTCATCGAAAAATGTACTGTTCACCTTTAATTCTCCTGCCGAATATCTGCGAGAAATCACAGCGATATGGCGAAATCCCAACCCATTTCAATCGCCAGCCAATGCGGAAGAAGCATTAGTGACCAAGAGTAATCCAGGCCCGCGTTCTCGATATGATCCCTTATTGCCATTGAAAACGGACTTGTCGCCGTCACAATAGACGACAGTACCGCCGGTGCGTCTTCTGTAGATTCCGGATCGTTGGCTGCGAAGCAGAGCAGGGGATTCGAACAGACAAAATGCGTTCGACACACGAGAGGCCTGGCGGGATAGGCGATGCATGCGCCATTTACCAGCAGAGGGCAGCAATGGTCATAGTTGGAAATATCTATCTGCTCATCAATGTTGGCCGACGGATATCTGCCCGGCCTGGAATTGTCCCATTCATGCCATTGATGCGTTCGCATCCGAAGGTCGTTTATCTGCTCTGCCGACAATTCCCGCTTGACATATTGCGCCAGGATGTGGGCCTCTGCAATGTTCGTAAGGATATGATACCGGCAACAGTGACAACAGCCCAATCTACAAGTTGGAATGATGCCATTTTCACTGCGCAGCCGATCCAGTCCGCATGCAGTCGCTTCATCCACGGCCATGTACGCGTCCCTGACGAAGTTCTCTTGCGGTGTAACTGGGATATCGGATCCGAATTCCTCAGTGCCCATACCGAAATTGCTATTCTCAATCAAGTTCATCATTCTCCCTTTTTTCGACGGAACTTCAATCCACTCCGATTTATCCGAACTGCACAACCTACATACTCTGTCCCCGTCGTTGTACCGTAAATGGCGGGTGCACCGGAGAGCCTTTCGCGTCCGGCTCAAAAATCGGGAATTCATCTCAAAGCCGAATATATCCTGCATCAGCAGGGCGGGCAAGAGAAAAAATTTGTTTGACAAAGCCCAATAATATGGTATAAGTGATTGTACAACATAAAGATTAGAAATCTTTTAGCTGCGGACTAAGACAACTAACCTTTACAGCTTTTCTGTTTCGTGATTTATCTAATAGGAGTAACGATGCCAAAAACGCTAAAGACTTCGGCTGTTGGCAGGAAATGCGCGTTTCCGCACTGCAAGTGCCTCTTGAGTATCTATAACCATGAAGTTTACTGCCACGTACATCGCGATCAGGTAGCTCAGGAGAAAATGCGTAAGATTCCATATCATCATCCTTCATAAGCCGATACTATTGAGTGCTTTTTCGCTGCCGGAGAGAGATTTTTCTTTTTTCGTTAGCCGCATCCGCTCCCGATGGAAAATTTCACATATTCCGCACTACGAATCACGCTTGACTTCTCACGAGGCCCATTTCACGCCGAAACTGCTACAAAACACTGAAATCGGTAAAATGGCCCGCTTTTTTTTGTTTATGTCAAGGGTTATAGCTTAACAGTACCGAGTAAAGGTCATTTTTCGCTAAAAAACCACGGATTCCACAGAATTAACGGGGATTTTATACCAAGGGTCTTAAATAAATTCGCATTCGACATATTTTGTCCTGCAAATAGATTTGATTTTAACTTTATCCAGACATGTTTCTTGCCAAGACTCTACTGCAGCGCATCGTAAGGCGTCATAATCAGCGTAAACTCGATTTGACCAATGATGTTTTCGAAGATATTGCCAGAGCTTTTCAATCGGATTTAATTGAGGAGAATATGCCGGTAAATGAATCAAGGAAACATTCCTGGGCAATCTAACATTATTGGAAGTGTGGAAACCCGCCCGATCCCAAATCATTATAACATGGACATCCGGCTTTATTTCTTTTTCAAACTCTTTGAAAAAAGCATTTACTGAATCCGTATTAAGATACGGAGCCAACAATCCTGCCGTTTGTCCGGTTTGCGGGCAAGCGGCTCCAAAGACATAAAGATACTCATATTGTGTTTGTCTCCAACCTACAGGCCGAGTACCTTTCAATGCCCATTGTCGCGTTAGTGTTCCCTGCTGGCCAAATCGTGCCTCATCCTGAAATCATATCTCTATTCTTTTTCCAGGATGATTAGAACGGATTCTCCGGATCGTATCAC
>CAYSKI010000055.1:0-21804 GCA_964431695.1 uncultured Pirellulales bacterium
AGAATCATCAGGAACCAGTGGAATTTCTGCATTATAAATAAACAAATTTCCACCTGTTTTTTATAATTGGGTTGACTCTACCTCCATTCTTTAAAAAATCCCTACCTAATGAAAAACAGAAACGCTAATTCCGAAGTTTACAACTCCGGCGGTCTGACTTTCAGGGACCTTAAAGATTAATGATGTTTTTTTCGCCTGCCTGAGAATGTTTGACTCTGGATGCTTACCTTTGCAGGCATAGCTAACCATCAGTTACTTATACCAGATAAAGCGCCTTATTGTCAAGATAAAAAGTAGATGTATAGTTGCCGCGTTGAGTTTTAGACGTGGATATAAGTATATAACGACTTGCACGAATAAGTTCGACTTTGGCGGGGGAGATTAATACAACCTTATGAA
Source organism: uncultured Pirellulales bacterium (assembly GCA_964431695.1). Classification (GTDB taxonomy): domain Bacteria; phylum Planctomycetota; class Phycisphaerae; order Sedimentisphaerales; family Anaerobacaceae; genus JAFGPS01. Next base: position 400 of record CAYSKI010000055.1, read on the forward strand.
AAGCAGTGGGGAGCGGGAAAATTTTTGGGTAGTGGAAAAGCTGTTGTATTTTCGTAAGCTTTTCTGACGGCGTGGATTAGCTTATTTCCGCAACAGTCCTATAACAAAATTTTGATATTATTGATAAAAGTTTGGACTAAATTCTTGACAAAGTGGTAAAAAGTGGTAAAATTCCCCACATTGTATAAGTTAAGTGGGACGAATGCCATGCTTTTATTAACAGGTGAATACCAGCACGTTGTGGATAACAAGAGCAGGGTTCTTATCTCAAACAAGCTGAGAAGCCAAATTGACGTCGATGTGCACGGCAGCAGTTTCTATCTTGTTCTTGGGGCCAACGGCATTCTCTGTTTATATCCGGAGAAATATTTCGAGCAAATCGCCCTTGCGGTGGCGCCTGGCGCAACCGCTCCCGACGAGACTGTGGCGTTCGAGCGAATCAGCTTCGCATTGGCCAGCAAGGTTGAATTGGATAACCAGGGCCGGTTGCTTTTGAACGATAGTTTGCGGAAAAGAGCCGGACTGAAAGATCAAATTACGTTAATAGGTGTTAGAGACCATATTGAATTGTGGAACAGCGAAAGCTGGGAGCAATATCTCTCGGACAATATGGCTCAATATCAGAAACAGATGTCGCAGGCAAGGCAGGTTGTCCTGCAGAAAAAGAACGAAGAACTTTAACCGTAGGAATGGAGGCATAATGATAGGAATGGATTCGGACCATTGTCGTGTTGTTGCCGAAAGCCTCAGAGGTCAAAGGGAAGTTGACGATCAGACCTTCGCCTCGCTTGCTGTTCTCAGCGAGCGTCTCGAACGGCTGAAAAAACTCGACGAGGCTTTTGTCGGCGTAACATTTTCGTCCGATGTTAAGCAGCTACAGAGCCACAGGAGAACGGCCCCGGTCGTTTAACAGGGCAATGGATTAACATGATGTATCGCGGTTGGGTGAGCAAATGCAGTTCGCCGGAATTGGATATCAGACCTTGACTTTTGGTATGAAAAAGTGAATGGTTCAATTATTGAGCATATTCCGGTTCTTGCCGAGACATTGGTCGAACAGATAAACTTACCGACGGATGCGGTGATGGTCGATGCGACCATTGGACACGGAGGTCATAGTTTTCTGTTCGGTAAAAAATTGAGCAAAAGGGGGACTATAGTCGGTTTTGACCTTGATAAAGATGCTTTGAGAAAGGCCGGGACCAGATTAGAAGGGCTTTCCTGCGGGAAAATTTTAGTTCATTCGAATTTTTCGTATATCAGCGAGTGCCTCGGCAGACAGGAAATAGAAAAAGTCGATTTTATATTGGCGGATTTGGGTCTTTGCTCGGCTCAGGTGGCCGATGAGAAATTTGGCCTGAGTTTCAACACAAATATGCTGCTCGATATGAGAATTGACAAAAGATTAAAGAGCACTGCTGCCGATATAGTCAATAGAGAAAACGAAAAAGATTTAGCTGATTTGATTTTTAAATTTGGGCAGGATCGGGCATCGCGGCGAATTGCGCGATTCATCGTGCATGAACGTAGAAAAGAACGGATTGCCACGACCGGTCAACTGGCTGAGATAGTATGCAGGGCACTGGGAAAAACGGGGCGAAATCGGAAAAGCAGAATACATCCGGCGACAAGGACTTTTCAGGCGTTGAGAATCGCCGTAAATAACGAGCTTGACAATTTACAAAAGTTGTTGAATTCGGCTCCGGCCCTGCTGAAAAAACACGGCAAAATCGCCGTTATCAGCTATCACAGCCTGGAAGACAGACTGGTTAAGAATAATTTTAAGCTGAATGCAGAGGCCGGTTTTTACAGGATCATCACGAAGAAACCAATATCGCCGAGCCGGGGAGAAATCGCCGAAAACAGGCGGGCAAGAAGTGCGAAATTAAGGATTGCTGAAAAACAATAACCGGATTGAGTTAGAAAATTGGAGTTGTATTATGACTTCGGATGCCAAGATTGGATTGCTGTTGGGTTTGGTCTTCATATTTATCATAGCTTTTGTTATTAACGGTCTGCCGCGTTTCCGCAGTGCGGTTGCCAATAACGAGAAGGCCGGTAATATTGTCGATCCGCAAAGCGATTCACAAGCCATCGGCCAGAGGGAACGCAGAGCACAGGACATGTTCGAATGGCAGGAGCAGCTTGCAGCCGAACCGGCCGGAGATTTCCAGACAGTCACACAGGAGCTGATAAATACCCAAAATGCAGGATTCGGACCCGTGGAGGAATCCAGATCGGTTACCGAGGTTGCCCAGAATAATGTAAATCAGGACAGCATCCGCTACACGATGTCTTTGACACCAAATGCATCTGTAACTGAAGATACTGCGACTAAAGAGTCGGCATATATGCCGGAAGCGGTTGTTCCGGCGGAAAATACCCGGCAAAGACCGGAACCTGTCAGGCCGGCTTCGCCCAAATCCTATGTTGTTCAGGATGGCGACGGAAATTTGTCTAATATCGCAAAGAAGTGTTATGGCAAAGTCGAGGGCAACAGATTAGTTAACGTCAACCGGATATTCGAGGCCAATCGCGGCGTATTGAGGTCCGCTGATGAAATTTACGTCGGCCAGAAGCTTGTCATCCCACCGCTGCCGGTTTCGACACAGAGAGGTACTAAAAATCGTAGTGTATTTTCCAATCAGCTTTTTGAAAGAGTTAATTCCGTAGGCGGCAGGACTGAGCCGGTGAAATGGTATGTCGTGAAGGACAATGACAGTCTCTGGACAATAGCCGCCGAGCAATTAGGCAACGGCAGCCGGTACAAGGAAATAAGCAAACTGAACGCCAATATAATAGTCGATGAAGACAGAGTCGATCCGGGCATGCGTCTGCAACTGCCGGCCCGATAAAGTGCTCGGCGAGAAAATCCCGTGTAGTTTTCGGTCCTGAACCGAGACCGCGACATAATCCATATCGTAATGTATATGTTTGTGATGTCACAATTTCGTTTTGTTTTCGCTGTACTTTGTATTACGGCGATTTTAATTTTTGCTGTTTACCTTCGTGACGCCAGTAACCGCATCACCTATGAGCTTTGCAGGTACAGGGCGGATGTTAGCCAATTAAAACAGGAACTCGGCGCCAAGCAGTTGCAACTGGAAAGTCTCATTAATCCGGCTGCAATTTCGCAGCGCCTTAATGAATTCAATAGTGATATTTAAAAGTTGAAAAGCGCTCGAATCACCATCTTCTTCTTCGTACTTCTTATCGTCTTGTTTCTCTCACTGGCCGCGCGGTGTTTTTATCTGCAGTATTTCAGGAACGAGCATTATTCCGAATTATGTCTGAATCAGCAGAGGTCCTTACAGCTATGGCAGCCTCAACGCGGCGTAATTCTTGATTGCCGAGGCAGGGTGCTGGCGGCAAGTAACAGGATACAGAACATTTTTGCCGAGCCGCGCGCCATCGAGGACGTAAAGGAGACATCCAGCGAGCTTGCCCCGGTTTTGGATATAGGTGCGCATGAAATCTGCCGTCAGATTCTGGAAGGTAAGAATCCCGGCTTTGTTAGAATTAAACGGGATGCGGATGTTTTGCAGTGCAGTGCCGCCGTCAGGATTAAAGGTATTGGGGCTCAAACGGACTGGCAGAGAAGCTATCCCACGGGGTATCTTTTCGGGAACATTATTGGTTTTACCAGCCGTGACAACCGCGGCCTGGAAGGCATTGAGCTTAAATACGATAAGGAGCTGAGCGGTTCCGGCGTTCAGAATGTTTTTTATGCCGACGTTCGTCGCCGTCCTATATGCCTGAAAGAGCAAAACGGCACTTTGGCCGACGGTGTGGGAATCATCCTTACATTCGATGCAACTATCCAGCAGATTGTTAGAGATGAGCTTCTCAAACAATACAGGGATTTCGAAGCCGAGTCCGCGGTGGCGATTGTCGCCGAGCCGAAGACGGGGGCGATTTTAGGCATGGTCTCGATTCCCGACTTCGATCCGGGCGATCTTGAATCGACGGATCCCAACAGCCGCCGCAACAGGTTGATAACCGACCAGTTCGAGCCGGGCAGTATGATAAAGCCGATTATCGTCGCCATTGCCGTCGATAACGGCACAATTCGGAAAGATGAAAAGATATTTTGCGAAAACGGTAATTATTCAGGCAAAGGATTTGGGCGGGTCAACGAATATCGCAATCATCGATTCGGCGATTTGAACATCAGGGAGGTCCTGATAAAGTCCAGCAATATCGGGATGGCCAAGATCGGGCAAAAAATGGGACAGAAAAAACTTTATGACGGGCTTAAACTTTTCGGATTCGGCGAGAAGGTCGGAGTCGAGCTGCCCGGCGAGGTCGAAGGTCTGCTGCGGCCCACAAGCCAGTGGAGCAGCTACAGTGTCACCCGAATACCGTACGGCTATGAGCTTAACGTTACTGCAATGCAGATGCTTCAGGCGTATTGTATCCTGGCCAACGGCGGTCGCATGGTTCGTCCTTATCTGGTCAAAGCGATTGTGGATAATAACGGCGAGATTGTTCAAATCAAACGGCCCGTGCCGCCGGTCGGCTATATCATCAAGCGCGAAGTTGCCGAATGGATTGTGCAGGATTGCCTGGTCGGAGTGGTCAACGAAAGAAGCAACGGGGGGACAGGCTGGAGGGCGAAGCTGGACAAGTGGCAGGTCTTCGGCAAGACCGGGACCGCTAATATCGCCCGGGTCGGCCAAAAAGGTTACGAAGATAATTCCAATATTGCATCGTTTGTCGCCGGTGCGCCGGTGGAAGACCCGGAGATTGTTGTTTTGGTTTCCATTCGCCGGCCGAACGGCGGATTGGGTAAAGGTGACAGCGGCGGGTCCGTCGCCTCACCGGTCGTCGGAAGGATCATCGAAAAGGCCCTAACTTACCTCGAGAATAGATAGAAAACAAAATTCGTTCATGTCATTTACAAGGTTCATACCGTTGGTAAAACCAACGGCTAATTATCCGGCAAGCCTAGAACTTCCGGATTAATCGGCAGTTTGATATCGTCTTCCGTTCCCGGTTTGCCGTCCGGATCGTGATTGAAAAAAATCTTTTTTCAAAAGCTATATATTGGTTTTCAATCGGGCTTCCATTTTAGGAACTCAACGTCTCTTGCTTTGACGAATTCCACATGCAAATCGACAAAAGCGACGTTGCAGCCTTCGCCCTGATGGTTGTCGGTGGTCAGGATTTCCGGCCCGCCGACCTGATTCCAGCCGGGATGGGTCTCGAACAGCAGGACGATATCTCCCTGTGTGGAGGTCCCCAGTTTGGCTATGTTCTCGTTGAGGGCATAATTGCAGGGGCCTTCGAATGCTCCCTTGCAAATAAATGATATTGGTTCGACTTCGCAATTTTCAATCAGTAAATCACACCATCTTTCCGGCGTTGGATACCGGCCATAATCATTCGCATAAAATATCATAGCCTTTGAGAGGCCGGACAAATTTGTCTGGCATACTTCCCTGAAGGCAAGTTGTCTTACCCTGGCCAGTGCCGGCATAAGAATCCCCATTAACAGCGCTACGAACGGCAATGCAACAACGGGCGCGATGATTCCGGTAATCGCCATGCCGGTGCCTTTTAATCTGCCGGCACTGTTATTGATTTTGACCAGACCGACAATTCCCAGAATAATCGCCGGGAGGGCGGTAATCATGCAGGTAAAAATGCTCAAAATCGCACAAACAAGTGCAGCAACTGCAAGGCCGCTTGTTTTGGGTGTTATTGGTGCGGTGGTTGCCCCAGACGGAGTTAGAACAGCCCCGCAGGCATTGCAGGATTGAGCGTTATCGGGATTTTGCGTTCCGCATTTCGGACAGTACATTCGTATTCTCCTTTAAATCTGTTGTATGATTTGCATAGTTTTTTCAATAATCTTTGAAATTACTCATCCATTGTGGCCAGTCGGTAGGCTTAACTCCGCCGGCAAGGGTCTGGGCATTGGCTCTATTGAAACCTTTATGCCAGTTGAGTGTCCACAATTCTTTAAGCCCGACTTTTCTGACACTAAAATCCAGAAAAGTGCAATTGATGCCTTCATTGTGGCGATTAATGCAAAAACGGTTCATTGAATTTTCATCAATATGTATTTGGTGGTCATAATATTCGGGAGGTGTGTCATCATCATCCGGCCACCCGCACCAGAAATAGCAATCCAAAAACATTGGGACATCGGAGGCGTTTGCGACATTTGGTGTCCCCCAGAATCTTTTAGCCGGTTTGTAAAGGGGATCTTCGCCGGGTACATAAATATAGCCGTTTACACCATAGCTGCCGTAATAACCTTCTGTTCTCCCATCTGAGGCTGGAATCTTTCCCCATGCTGTTGTAGTGTTGCCCCAGTAATCCACTCCTGGTGTCATATCGGGATTTGCAATTTTTGTAGCAACCGGGCAAAGCAGTATTTCTTCAGAGCTAACATAATAATCAAGCATCGCATCCATCCAAAGACCTCGATTGCCGTAACGCGTGTTGAACTTGCCATCATTATCTTGTGTGTATAGAAGGAAGATATTACCCCATTGTTTAAGGTTGGCCTGGCATAGGACTGTCTTTGCCTGCATCTTGACGCGGTTTAGTGCCGGCATGAGAAGTACCATCATCAAGGCAAAAGAGAAAACAGGGGTAATAATCCCTGCAATAGCGAGACCTTTACCGGTTATCTTGCCGCCAGATTTCTCGATTTTGACCAAGGCTATAATCCCAAGAATTATGGCGGGGATACCTGTCAGGATACCGAGTAAGAAACTCATCAGACCGAGAACGAGAGCAGCGATTGCCATGCCGCTCGTTTTGACGGTAATTTGTCCTGTGGCTGTCGGGGACGGAGTTAGTATCGCACCGCAGGCATTGCAGGATTGAGCGTTATCGGGATTTTGCGTTCCGCATTTAGGACAGTACATAGATAATTTCCTTTCGATTCAAGAATTATCTAACAGTTTTATTTGCACGACTTGTTCACAGGGATGTTAATTTGTCACCTGATTGTTTGCAAGAAATTTTCAGAATAATTTATATCTCAGGGTACCGGATTTATAGACCCTGAGCGGAATATATATCTTTGCCGATATAACCTTCTTCGATGCAGTACTGAATGATGTCACGTGCGAGCGGGGCGGCGTCACTTGAGCCGTGCTGGCCGCCTTCGATGACAACGGCGAAGGCGAGCTTTCTGTCGGTGCGGTTCGGCCCTGAGCTCACCGCCGAAGGGCTGTCCTCGGCGAAGCCGGCGAACCATGCGTGTTCCGGTTTCTCCGTTGAGCCTGTCTTGCCGTATATCCTGACGTCCTGCTCGGTGAATGTATGGATAACCGGGCCGAATTGCCTGTTTGCCGTTCCATGTGTTTCGTTAACAACGGCCCACATCCCGCCGAAAATGACGTCGAGAGTCTCGTTGGAGATGTCGATTGAATATTCCTGTGTATGTTGCAATTCCTTGAACAGCCTTGGGTATTTAAAGATACCCCGTCTTGCTATTGTGGCCATGGAGTTAGCTACCTGCAGCGGTGTTGCTCGAAGGTTGTGCTGCCCGATACCGAAATACTTTCTATGGCTCTCAAGCAGTGGCGGCATCTGCTCCAGGGTTAGATTGTTGTCTCTCGGCGTCCTGCTTGAAATCACTCCGGGTGATTGCCGCATTGTCCGGCTACGACGGGTGGCAGCGACCGAATTTAATGAGGTCGATGGTCCATCCACTTCGCTTTGCTCAGTGGCTGCCACCCTACCGCTGTCCGCTATCCCCTGACCGCTGAAAATATCTGGTGGTGACAATAGATTCTGACCATAACCGAACTCGTAGAGCCAGTATTGCAAAATCTTTGAGTCTATACTGTCCGCGAGGCGGGAGAAATAAATATTACAACTGCCTTTGATTGCATTTCTTGCATTATTATTGCCGGCCCATAGAATATCATGGCCGCTATTACTTCGTTTCCAAATCAAGCATCTGGGCCAGCCGGGTGGCGGTGCGTGGGCCGGACAGGAGATAGTTTTTTCTGGAGTAATCATATTTGTTTCCAGGCCGGCGATAAGTATTAGCGGCTTAACAACCGAACCGGGAGGATAATGAGCGTTTATTGCCCGGTTAATTAAAGGTTTATTCGGATCATTTGGTTCTGATAATTTTGATAATTTATTAAAATCGTAACGGGCGCGGTTCAAATCATAAACCGGTAGTGACACCAATGCGAGAATATCACCGGTCTCGACGTCAAGAACTACGGCTGCCATACCCGGACCGATGTTGGGGTCGTGCGGATAGTCTGCCAAGCGCTGCTCGATTCTCTTCTGCAGCTCGATGTCCAGCGTCAGCACGACATCCTGTCCTGGCCTGTATTCGGTATGGCTTACAAGCTGTTTGTCGATGTCGATGAACTTTTCGCCGCGTCTGCCTCGAAGGATTGCTTCACAAACATATTCGACGCCGTCCTCTCTTCCGCAGACTTCGCCGGGGAGATAGCGCATTAATCTATCGTCCTCGAAAATGGCAGTATCTTTAGGCTGCGATGCCTCCCCAACCCAGCCGATTGTCTGGGCGGCAACTGCCCCGTAGGGATAATACCTTTGCGCTCTCGGAAGAATCTCGATACCTTCGACATTCAGGAATTCCAACTGGGCGGCAAAGATGTCATCTTCGGTTTCTAACTCAAGTAAAGGATAGCTTTGATACATTTCTGCGATATCACCTTTTTTATATATAAGCAAAAGCCTGTCGTTGGGATCGGGGACGGCCTGTTCGAATTCCTGGTCGGGATAATTCCACTTCCACGTACAATATGCCCGTACATTCCAGATGTTATCGTTGATTTGTCGTATCTTGTTGTCTATTTCGTTCGGTTCGAGTCCGAAGTGCACGCATTTGTTAATGATGAGTTTTATATCTTCGATCTTGTTGTGAATCTCTTCCCGTGTTTTGTCGATTGCTTTTTGCGGATCGTCTTTTTTCGCAGCAAGCATAAGCATGCACTTTTGGATACGCTCGTCCCAATATTGGCTCAGGCTGTAATCGATATTCAGCCAGAACCGCGGCTCGTCAAGGGCCAGTTCTCGTCCTTTTCTATCGAGTATTTTGCCCCTGAGGGTATTAAGCTGCCGGGTCAGACCTCTTTGGCGTTTGAGCTCGGTGATATCGTTCTGGACTTGTGAGCCGGCCAGCAGTTGCATTTGTGCAAGTCTGGCCAGTGATACTAACAGCAGCAGCGAGCTGAAAACGATGAAGATTTTAATACGTTTATTGAACATCTTTATGCATAGGCAAATGTTTAAATATGTTTATGCGTTGCGTCCTGAAAAGATAGATTTATTATATTGTTCTGTTTCTTCGGAAGCGATTTGTTTTTATTCTCATCCACCATGCCGATGGTATAAAAAGAAACGGCCCCGCAATGCCGGAGATAAGAGATATTTTTAACATACTACCGAAAAAGCCCGGCAATGGCGGCTCACCTCTGATCAAGTTCAGTAAGTTGACCAGGATGTCGGTAAGAATTCCTGTGACAAATATAGCAAGTGCCTGATAATGCATTTTTCTTATAGCAAGCACTCGATGCAGATACGCTAACAGAGTCCCAAGAAGGCCGAAGCTTATAGTTTGAGGACCCATTATAGGCCCGATTAAATCTGCGGCGAATCCTATCACAAAAGAGCTTACGATTGCCTCGGATGTGTTGCAGTAAACAGCAAAGAAAACAAGAAGTAACAGCAGCAAATCGGGTTTATAATTAAAATTGGCCATAAATCCGGCCTGCAGAACTGTGGCGAATAGAACTAATACTGCAAACCGGAACCATCGCATTTATATCTCCTCGGTAAGAGACGGGTACTCTCAAGGATTCATTATGATAACGGTTACGTCCTGAATTTGTGCAATGTCGCAAGCCGGCTGGACGGTGATATCCCAGACAGACGGTTCCGTGTCATCTCTTTTGCATTGGGTCACAATTCCTGCAATCATCGGAACATCCAGAATTCCCGGCGCCTTTTGCACGCGAACCTTATCGCCTGGTTTAATCGATTTTGTTGCCGATATTTTTGGAGTTATCGTGGCGGAATTATTGCCGATACCCTGCATGAATCTGGGAAAATTCGGTTCACCAATTGTTACGGCGACGCTGGATGTTTTATCGCTAAGTAGTTTGACACGGGCGGTGCCGGAATCGACGTCTGATATTTTTCCGATTATGCAAAAATCTGCCATTACGAATTGATCGGCTTTCAGGCCGTCGGTTTGGCCGCGATTAATGATAAGCTCGCCTTCTGAATCGTTAAGCTTTTTTGTCATAATGTCCGCTATCGTTAGGTTGCTATTTGTGAGCGGGAATCTGTTACGTATCCCGGAAAGCTTGTTGATTCTTTCATACGCCTGTATGAGTTGCTGTTCTAAAAGGTCAATTTCATTTCCGTATTGAACCTCACTGCGGCTGAGCCGGCCGATAAAAGGCTCTTGTTGAGACGTTGCCAGGGAGATATTATTGCCGAGACTTATGGGCCAGCGAAATACACGCGTGAAAGTGAACCGGAATTTATTTGTGATGCTCTGGGGTGCCATCAGCAGAATTAATCCGACCAACATGCACCATGTAAACAGCATCCGTCTGGAGAGGGAATTCAGAATAGATTTGCGGTTTTGATGAGTCCTGTATGTCGTTTGCTTCCATGCCATTATCGTACTACGTATATCATCATGCGTATTGTATGAAATAAGGTACAATGTACATTACGCATCGTGAATCATTCCCATCCGTATTCACTGTGGTCCATCGTATCTTTCCACAACTCCAGATTTTCCAGATAGACGCTTGTGCCCCTTGCCACGCAGCTTAGCGGATCTTCGACCGCTTCGACTTTGAGTCCTGTGGCGTTTGCCAGAACTGTATCCATTCCCCGCAGCAGCGAGCCGCCGCCGCAGATGTGGATTCCGTTGTCGATTAAATCCGCGGCAAGTTCCGGTTCGGCCTTTTCCAGAGTCATTGTAACGGAATCTATGATTGTCGCTATCGGATCACGAAGGGCCTCGCGGATTTCCTCGCTTGTGATTACAATTTTTCTCGGTAGGCCGGAGATGGTGTCCCTGCCTGCGATTTCCATTGTCAGCTCTTCTTCCAGCGGAGCGGCCGAACCGACCTGTATCTTGACCTTTTCCGCCCTTGCCTCGCCGATGAGCAGGTTATAGGTTTTTTTGAGGTGATTGATTACGGCTTCGTCCATATCGTCGCCGCCGATGCGGATTGATTCGGCGGTGGCTATATCGGCCAGAGACATAATGGCCACTTCGGTGGTGCCGCCTCCGATATCGACTACCATTGAGGCGGTAGGTTCTGTAATGGGCAATCCGGCTCCGATTCCCGCGGCCATAGGCTCATCGACGAGATAGACCTTGCGGGCACCGGCGCGCTCGGCACTGTCGATAACCGCCCTTCGTTCGACGGCAGTGATTCCGCTGGGTACGGCGATAACGACGCGTGGCCGGACAAGGCCACCCCGGCCGTGTACCTTGCGGATGAAATAGCCCAACATTGCTTCGGTTATTTCGAAATCGCTGATGACGCCGTCCTTTAAGGGTCTAATTGCGCTAATCGAGCCGGGTGTTTTACCAAGCATTTCACGGGCAACCAGGCCGACTGCCTGGCCATCGTTCAGAACAATATTGGTTCCTTTGCGGACGGCAACTACGGAGGGTTCATTGAGGACGATACCTTTGTCACGAACACATACCAGGGTAGAGCAGGTACCCAGGTCGATACCCATGTCCATACTGAACCAACCAAGGACTGAGTCCAGTATCACATTAGACTCCTTTCTTTAGCAAACTCGGTGCAAAAAGGGGATTAAATCTTTTTTGAATGAGAATAATCCTTTATTTGAAGTATTCTTCCTTAAAAAATCTTCATTTGTCAGGTAAGTTCACCGAAATACTGTTTCCGCAATACTATATGCCTAATCTCCAATTTGCTCAACTGACAATTTCCGTTAGGTTATCCTTATATACTTTTAGAGAGCGGTATTGTCAATAAAGATTTTATGATGCAATTTTGAAGATTGTATCATATCGCGTATAACACAGATAAGCAACCATAGCCGCCGTGGCCAGGACAACAAAGAATGCTATGGCCAGCAGGGCAGTATAAAGATTATCCGGTGCTGAAAATTTCCCACCCGGAGTCTGTGCAATAGGACTCATTCGTTGACCTCACAAAAATCTTTATAAATTAGTACTAACGACATCACCGACTTTCGGTGTTTCCTGCATAAGCTTTATAGTGCCGACCGCTTTTTCAGGATCGACATCGAAAATGACGATATCACAAATGAATTTGTCACCGCATGTGGTGTGAAAAACCATATTTTCCCTTACGCCGTTTGCGGACCCGATCGATATTTCCGCCCATGAATTCTCCATTTTAACGTTACTTACGGTCCCTTTTAAGCCGATGTCTGTGGCCGGGGGGGCCAACTGAGCCTTATCGGCTATCTGTGTAACGGGAGTCGGCACAGTGACCGTTTTGCCGTATTGCTGTAGTAACTTATCCAGCTTGCTCTGTAATGCGGTATTTTCCTCGCGCAGACGCCTTGATTCTTTTTCCAACTGGTCTATTAAAGCCATTTTCTCTATAAGAGAGGTGGTTCTTTCTTCAAGCTCTTTGAGGTTTTGGATTCTCTCGGCATCTATCTGATTTCTATCGTTTAGCGCGTCTTTGGCTAACTTGACCTGCATCTCGGTAGTTTTTGAGAAATCCATGGCTATGGCCTGCCAGTTATCCGCTCTCTGGAGGGCATCTTCTCTTCTGGTTTGAGCATCAGTCAGGTCGGTTCGTAGTTTGTTTATATCCGCCTGTAGCGATTTAATTGTATTGCCAAGCTCTGCCTCACGCTCTTGTGCCTGTTTAATCGTTTTATTTAAATTATCCTCTGCGGCGGTTTTGGTCTGTCTTAGGGAATTTATTTGATTCTTTTGACTGTCGAATTGCTCTTTGTAGTTGTCGGCGCTTCCTACGTATGTAACGACTATACCACAGAGTAAGATAGTCGATATGGTCAGCAGAACTATTAGGATCTTAGTAAGCGTGCTCAAAACAAGCTCCTTTCAATAGATTTGTCTCTTTTTTCGGTACACCCGTTACCTCAAGACAGGGAATTCCGGCAACATATAATGCCTCAGGAGAGGCTACTTCCACGTCCGCGCTAATCGTCATAAAAGATCGACTTTTTTTGACGCAGGCTCAGGAAATAAAGATCCACACCCTGTTATTTATGCGTACTCTATAATTTTACGCTTAAAACTCGGAAAGGTCAAGTTCTTTTTTGTAAATACCCCAAATTAAAGTCGAGGGCGGTTATGAGTAATAAAAGCTCCGATAAAATAGTGTTTTTCAGGGATAGTTTATCTCGTGGAGCGTTGAAAAACGGCTTTTGCTGCGGCAAGGCGGACAAATTTTGACTCATTTTTCATCATATCCGGAAGGTATTTCGTCAGGCTCGGCGTGCCGATTTGACCTATTGCCATTGCCGTCATTAAATAAACTCGCCCGCGGGACTGTTGATCCATTTGATTTGTGAGATTTTTCCGGAAGACATCAAGAACTTCAGGCTCACCGATCTTATTGTTTAGCTTTCCGAGTTGTTCGGCGGCGGCAAGGCGGACTTCCAGCACATCGTCATCCAGCATGGTAATTAAAGCATCTTCGGCCTTTTTTGTCCCTAAAGTGCCCATAGCCCTTATTCCGATGACCCTGACGTCGGCATAAGCGCTTAAAAGCATCGCCCACAGCTTGGGATATATTGACTCGTCACCGAGCATTGCTATTGCTTCGGCTGTTTGGTACACCACTCTGTCGTCCGACTTCGTGTCCTGCAGCGCCCAATATAGCAGCTTGAGCGAGCCTCTGTCACCGCTCTTTCCCAATAACATCGCCGCATTGGCTCTGACGGTTTGGTTTGTGTCGGTTATAGATTTATGAAGAACTTCGATATATCCGGGATAACCGAGCCTGGTCATTGCATAGGAGGCGGCGATAATGACGTTGTTGTCCGGGTCTTTCAGTGATCGGTTGATCAGGTTTTTGGCAGGGGAATATTCCATGTCACCGATGGCCAGCGTGGCTGCGAACCTGACCGGCATGGAGACATCCTGAAGTAATTGCTGGACACGCGGCATAAAGTTTAGCTGCCGGGTGGTGGCGACCACTTCAATGGCATTGACTCTGACTAAAGGATCACTGTCGGCCAAGGCCTGGCCGATGATTTGGATTGCCTCGGATTGCGTGTTTGTCATTGCGGTAATATCGCGGCCCTGCAGACCTTTTTTGGATTGCTCGCAGCTAAAGTTAAATAATGCAGGAAAGATTACGATAGAGACCAGAATAATGGCGGGGAATATTTTTTTAAACTTTCGTGTTTGAGTATGTATGAGCTGGTTTAACATTTTGCCGCTCCGATATAATATTATTCTATTTTCTGAATCGGACAAATCTGGTTATAAGCGATAATATTATCAAGGAAAAAACGCAGAATTCACAACAAAAATCAAGCCACTGGCCGTATTTGCTGAAAAAAGACGTCCGCGTGTCTATCGGGATTGTATCGATAAACCATCCCGAGACTCCCGTTCGATCCATAGCCGTCGAGGGCAGAGTACCGGCGGTAAATCCGTTGCGGATACGACCGGAGCTGTCTATCAGGCAGCTTATCCCGGTATTGACGCTGCGCAGTATTGCGAGCCTGTTTTCAACCGCCCTAAAGGCACAGGCCGCCGCATGCTGGGGCAGCTCTGTGCTCGGAATGACTTTATCATATTTAAATCGCACAAACCAGCCGTCGTTGCTTATATTTACTATCCAGTCGATTTGTTTTTTGCCGTTTTCATCCAGGGCGAATTCCCTGGCAATGTATGGAATTGTTCCCTCGTAGCAAATCATCACGCTGAATTTGTAGTCGGGAGTTTCCCGGTTAGGATCGCCGGTCATATTAAAGACGGTGTATTTGCTGCCGTAGTCGAGTGAATAATCATAATTATACGGCGTAAATTTCATTAAAAAATTATACAGCCGGGGGATACTCCTGCGAAACGGCAGTGCTTCGCTGAAGGGAACGAGGTGAATCTTATCGTATTTTTCGGGGGCCTGTCGGCCGTCGGGCCCGTAGAAAAACGCCGAGTTGTATTTGGCTAAGTGATATTCGGAATTATGCAGTTCGACTTTGCCGCCATAGGCGCCGACAAGCACATAGGCGGTATCTTTTGCATGGTCCATTAGCTGCCTGTCGAAAGCTCTATACTCGTCGGGGGACTCCAGAAAAGGCCATACGTCTCTATCCAGTATTGCCTGGACCATTGTCTCCGGCCAGACTATCAGCTCGGCGCCGGCTTCGGCGGCAGCATTACTCTGAGCCGTTAAATCGCTGAACAAAACATCGCTGGATTCGAACGTTCTCTTGACCGATTGGGGGACGTTCGATTGCAGTGACGCCGCTGTCGGTCCCGGCCGGATACATTCGGCTTCCTGACTAATTCTCCAACGCCCGTAGAAGAAACTTGCGGCGACTGCGACAATAACAGGAATAACTTTTGTAAATTGTACAGACGTGAGAATCTTTTTCTCGCGGATAGCGATAATCAGCTCGGCCAGGAGGCCGTTGATCATCGCAATAAGAAACGAGACTCCGCCGGCCCCGAAGATATCGGCGATTTGAATAATGGTGATATTTTGGTACTGGCTGTGCGCCAGGAACCGCCAGAAGAAACCACCTAAGAACAGGCCCTGCATTCGTTCGACGCCGACAACCAGAATCGCCGAAGCGAGAAACAGCGGCACTTTTTTAGTGCGGCAGTAACGCAAACACAATGCCAGCACCGGCCAGAGGACGGCGAGGTACAGGCACATTGCAATCCAGCCGATAATCGTAATCGGAGCGATCCAGTACAGGTTTCCCATCCAGTAAAGAAATGAGATGATGAAGGTGACATAGATTAATCGCCGAACTCTGGCCTGTGACGAGCAGGCGATGATAAACGGCACAAGAGCTACCCACGCTAAGGGTGATAAATTTATCGGCGACTGAATCACCGTCAGCATTACGGCACTGGCGGCAAACAACAAACCCCGCTTGAAAAGCGGGGCTAAGTATGTAGCTCCACGTTCTACGTGGGGTTTTTCAGGAATATTTTTCAGTTTCGTTTTTTTCAATCGGCCAAATCCTTTACTGCCGTTGCTATTTGGTGGGAACTGTATTGTTTCCGGCTCGCCGTGCTTGCGCACTGTCGCAGCAGGCCGTTCATTCGTATCGAGAATTGGTTCGTAAAAATTTCCAGGATATTTTTATCTTCGGCGATTTCTTTCAGTGGTTTTCCCATATCCACCGAGAGTTGTTTAAGTTCGTTCAGCTCGGTCTGGTCGAGGAAGAGATTGCCGTAACGGGGTTTTTTCAGTTCAGACAGGCGTTTTTTTGCTTTTTCGACATATTGCTCGGATATTTCCACGCCGATATAGTGTCTGCCTAATTGGTAAGCTGCTGATGCGGTTGTGCCTGAGCCAGAGAACGGATCGAGTACAAAGTCGCCGGGATTCGAGCTTGCAGCAATAATTCGTTTGAGCAGATTTTCCGGCATCTGGCACGGGTGCCAGCCGAGACGCTCCTTGAATGTCCCGCAGACGCGGGAGAATCCATCCCAGACATCGTCCGGCATTTTTCCAACCGGATTGGCTCGCTTGTCGTTATAAAGGAGCTGTCTGTCGGAGGGAACGCGAACCGCGAGGTCGTTAAAGGTGAAATTTTTCTTATCATTGACGAAGTAAAAGATGTGGGTGTGTGCCCGGGCGAATTTATTTTTCATCTGCTGGCCGAACGTGTAATGCCAGATAATCCAGTTCCGCATAAACAGGCCTAATTCATCGGCGATAATTTTGACGTGGGCGGCGTATTCGTCGCCGATCGCGATATAAAATGAGCCGTGCGGCTTGAGGACTTTTTTACAAATACCCATCCACTCTTTCGTCCAGGCGATATAGTTTTTCTTTTTGACCTTGTCGTAGTATTTATCGTATTTATATCCGATATTAAAAGGCGGGTCCGCGAAAATCAAATCTGCGAAAGGCTCGTCCGCCTTACCCAGCACCTCAATACAATCGCCGCATATAATTTTGTCAATAAATTCTTGCATAGCGGTATCATAACCGGAACAGTTTAAGATTTCAAATTTGAAATATCAGATTTGTGCTTTGCCCCTTTTGGCGCATCGGCCTGATGCTTTGTTTTCCTTTGTTGTGCTCAACAAGACAAAGTGGGATGTGTTATATTCAGAATAGCTATAACCTGAACGCGGTTGTTACGGTTCGATGACTGTTTGGGCTTCGAAGGCTCGTCCGCTCAGATAGTCGGTGAATTTTACTTTGACTGTATAGGGCTTATCGAAATCCTTGACGATCTCGGAAATATCGAAAGTCAGCCTGTAATTTATTGACAACATCGTAGCGTACCAGAGTTGTTTCAATTCCTGCGGGCCGACTTTCCAGTTGCCGAGCTTGGCCTGACCGTTCGGTTGATCCAGGTCCCAGAGTTCCACTTCCGCAGTGCCTGAGGCCTTCATTTTGTCGCCCTGGTCATCGATTGTCTGGATATAAACGATCAGAGTTTCTTTTTTGCCGTCATCGTCTTTATCGTAGAAATCAGTAAAACCGCCGATCTTGATTTGCTGAAGATTATAAAGATTCTCGCCCTTGACATCCTCGGGCAGAGCGGACAGAACCTGAACCTGGCCTTGTAATTGTTTCTTTTCCGATTCGGCTTGTTCAATCCGGCTTGTTAATTTCGTTTTTTCATCGGTTAATTGTTTGACCTGTTTGAGCAGTTGAGCTTTTTCATTGGTTTTGTTACAGCCGACTAAGCCCAAAAAACAGAAGACAGAAAAAAGACAGAAGACGGAAGTCGGAAACACTGGGAATGAGCATTTGAAATATCGTTCAAGGAATGTCGAATTCAGAAGTTTACAATTTACTATTCGTTGTTCGGTATTTTTTACTCTTTGTCCGGCCGTCATTGTTCTTCCTTGTCATGACTGACAATCTCCGGTGCTTTTTGCAGCACCCTGTCAGCTAATCCATATTCGATTGCTTCTGTCGCATCGAGCCAAAGATTACGGTCGCAGTCTTTTTCGACCTTCTCGACGGTTTGACCCGTATGTTTGGCTAATATATCATACATTCGCGTTCGAAGTCGAAGTATTTCCTGTGCTTCTATCTCCAGGTCGGTTGCCGGGCCGATTAGCTGGCCGGCAATAAGAGGTTGGTGCAAAAGTATTCGGTTGTTTGCAAGTAGAAATCGCTTGCCTTCATGTCCACCGGCCAGTAGCCATGCCGCCATACTTGCCGCCTGGCCCATGCAATACGTAGCAACGTCGCAGCGCAGGAACTGCATAGTGTCATAGATGGCCAGACCTGCAGTAATGGAGCCGCCGGGGGAATTAATGTAAAAGTGAATGTCGGTTTTGCTGTCCTCATTGCTTAGAAAGAGCATTTGTGCGACTATAATGTTCGCCACATCGTCATTGATTTGCCCGCCTAGGAAAACTATCCTGTCTTTGAGCAATCTCGAATAAATATCGTATGCTCGTTCGGTTCGGCCGCTTTTTTCAATTACTATCGGTACTAAGTTTTGATTAACGCTCATAGTTTGTATCTCGAATGTGGTTTGAGGTTCTATTCTTTACTTTCATCTTCCTTTTTATCTTCGTTCTTTTTTTCTTTTTCCTTTTTTTGTTCTTTTCGTTTTCCGCCCTCTTCTTCGTGCAGCACCTCGTCAATCAGGCCGTATTGAAGCGCTTCCTTTGCGGTCATATACCTGTCCCTTTCAGTTTCAGCGGCTATTTTTTCGACCGGCTGGCCCGAGTGTTGTGATAGGATATCATTAATCATCTTCTTGGCTTTGAGTATTTCCTCGGCCTGGATCTTGATATCGGCCGCCTGGCCGGTGACACCGCCCCAGGGCTGGTGCAGCATGATTTTTGCGTGCGGCAGGGCGAACCGGCTGCCCTTTGTGCCGGCCGCCAGGATGACCGCAGCCCCGGATTGTGCCCGACCTATGCAATAAGTTGCGACCGGGGAACGGACAAAACGTATAGTGTCATAAATAGCCATTGTATCGTCCACACTGCCGCCCGGTGAATTAATGTAAAGACTGATTTCGCTGTTGCGCTTGAGATTATCAAGATACAGCATCTTCATGATGACCTCGGCTGCCCTGGCATAGGAGATTTCCCCGATTAGAAAGACGATACGATTCTCCAGAAGCATATCGTCGAGGCTCATCTGGCGATATCGCTGGTAGGGTCCGCTGCCGCCGTATTGGTTGTACATATCCATGGTTTTTGCACGGTGCTCAAGAGACATTCATTATTTCCTTAATTAACCTCAAGTTTCTTATAGCCGGTAATTCTTTAGATATTTCCTTAATCGGATGTTCCTGCCCGTCGGTTTTATTTTTTATCTATAGTTTGGCCTTTTCAGGAACCTTTTTCTTTGGATTCGGTTTTTTTCGCAGCTTTTTTAGCGGTTTTCTTCTTCGTTTTTTCAGTTGCCTTTTTAGTCTTTTTCTCTTTCTTATCGGGTTTTTTCTCGGTTATTTTTGCCGTTTCGAGCAATTTCTCTATGCACTTGTCCTGGCGAACTTCCAGGCTGAACTGTGCCAGTGAGCCGTCATGCTCCATTTGCTCTTTCATTCTTTCGGGTCGCTGGTTTCGCTGTGCGGCTAACTGGGCGATGTGACCGTTAATCTCTTCTTCGCTTACTTCAATCCCGAACTTCTCGGCTACTTTATCCATGATAAAGAAGGTTTTAAGCTGTCTTTTGGCCTGTTCCTCACTGCCGGCCTGTAACTGTTCCATGTGTTCCGCGATCTGCTCTCGCGGCATTCCTCTCATCAGCAGGTTGACATACTGACGACGCAGCACGGTATCGGCCTGCTGGGCGATAACATCCAGAGGTAAATCGAAGTCGGTATTGTCATGCAGATACTGGTAAATCTGCTCGCTCATTTCGGTTCGTATTTGTCCCTCGAGCTGGTTTTGCAGTTTATCGTGGATCTTTTCCCGAAACTCTTGTTCATTTTTCACCCCTGCCCGCTGGAAGAAACTTTCGTTCAGATCGGCGGGCTTGAGCCATTTTATGTCCTTAATTTCAATCTTTATTTCGACCTTCTTGCCCCGATATTCTTCTCTGAAATATGTTTTAGGGACATCAACGCTTAATTCTTTTATTTGGCCCGCTTTTGCTCCTACCAGAAATTCGTCGAGCTTCTCGACAGGAACTTGTCCGACTTGGCCGTTTTGTCTGACGAATATCTCGGCGTTATCCAGTTTTTCCTGTTCTTCGAGACCTTCGACTTTAAGATGCACATCGGCGATTATCTGGTCGTCAAGCTCGACGGCACCTTCACTGCGGGGAGTCCACATACCTGACCATTTCAGCATTTGTTCGATTTCAGTATCGATTTGCTTGTCCGTTACTTCCAGCTTTGTTTTTGTTACGGGGATACCTTCCAGCTCGGGAAGTTCGAATTCCGGCCGAACTTCGATTTCAAAATCGAACTTCATCGGACCTTCTTCCGGCAGCTCGATGTTTTCATAGTCAATGTCCGGCTCACCAAGGGTCTTTATCTCATTGTCTTTGATGGCAGCCTCGCTTGCTTCCGCCAGCAAGGTCAATTTAATCTGCTCGGTTACTTCTTTGCTGAATCTTTTTTCGACGAGCCTCCGGGGCGCCCGGCCTTTCCGAAAACCAGGAACAATGGCTTCTTTACGCAACTCTTCGAATCGATTGTTAGTAGAGTAATCGATGGTTTCCCTGGGTATCTCTATTATGACCTTCTTTTTACACGGTCCTGCATCTTCGATTGTAACGATATTCTTCGGCAAATCCGGCTTTTCATCTTTTTTTTCCTCTGGCTCTGTAGGTTGTGCTTCTTCGGTTGTTGATTGTGCTTCTTTTAGTTCTTCTTCAGCCATTTCGGTGCTCCTGAACGATTCTGCCTGAGCAGTTCTTAGATTATAAATAAAAAAGGCATCAACCCGCTTTTCGTCCCTTTGGGACAGCGGCTTTTAGCCGGTCTTCGCGATTTCAATCCGGCATTTATTTAAGGCGGTTGCCCGGACTCGATAAATACCGGATCCGAACGTACCGGAGACCAACGCCAAATCCCGCACCTACTTTGAGAATCGACCGTCAATATAGATGCAGGTGTCCTTTGCATACATCCACTTTAAGTTTCCAAGACCATCGACGCTCAAAGTAGGTGCGGGACCGGTAACTCACCGATACTATATAAGTGCATAAGTCACAAGGGCACAAGTTCTGTGTCCGTACTTTCCTGTGCTCTTATGCTCTTATCTACAGCGGGCGATGAGATTTGAACTCACGACATTCACGTTGGCAACGTGACGCT
>CAYSKI010000056.1:0-21665 GCA_964431695.1 uncultured Pirellulales bacterium
GCCACTGCATCTATCGTGCCTCTGCTCTTCGCAGGATCGGGGCAATCGATCACCTTGGGATTGACGCTTGTCTGGACGGCTTCGAGGATATCGCGGCCCGCCAGGTCAATTGCTGTAGCCGTTTTCAGGCTCAAGTCAATATTTGCCCTGTTTGCGGCCACCAATGCTCGTACGACATTGGGAACCCGACCGCCGGCCAAATAATGGCTTTCCAGATCTTTTGTAGTTAATTCCAAGCCCGCCTGAATCGCGGTTATCTTGCTGATGACGATGGTTCTGGCATCGACCTTCCTCAACCACATGCCGATGAGCTCGGACAGTCGAACGTCGGCCCGGGAAAAATACGCCTGAAGCCACAGCCTGGCGAACTTTATACCTAAAAGTAATGCTATAAAAGCAACAACGCCAACGATTAGTAAAACAACGATCAAGCCGATTTCACTCCCTTGGGTTTCACCAGCTCCTAAGATTATATTTGTTAAATTAAGCATATCCTTTACCCTTTCAAGAATTATCCTCGATTATGCGAACGGTCAACTGGGTACTCTCAACATCGATAACCTTGACCTTCTTGCCTTTATTAACATACCCGCTTTCGGCTACACATTCAATCTTTTGTCCCGAAAAATCGCACATTCCGACCGGTCTTAGCGGCGTCAGAACGATACCCTCGGCACCGAGCATCTCTTTGAGCTGGGCCGTATCGGGTATTGCATCGCCCTGCTGCCGCTGCGGCGGCGAAAGTGTTGCGTTTTTGCCGAATCTCGTTTTGGGGAATATTTTATAAGCAATGATTAAGACCGACGGTATCATTATTGCTGCAAAAGCAACTCCTATCCATCCGGCGGTTGTGCTTCGATTGAAGAATAATATAATTCCTCCGACAAGACAAGCCAGAGCAACGATGCTGATTAGTCCGCCGCTTGGAACAAATACTTCGGCTATAATTAATATCGCGCATGCCAAAAAAAGAAAAACAGCAAGTACAAGCATCCAGTCCATTAGCTTCTTCCTTTGATTATTTTATTACGGCCTTGACGATTACTCTGTTTCCGTGGATTTCAATTATTTCAACTCTGGTTCCTATGTTCAGAAAGTCACCTTGAGCAACCACATCCACTATAGCATCCCCGAACCGGGCTTTTCCCGTGGGTCTGAGTGTCGAGATAACCTCACCCGTATCACCGATTTTCACGCCGGCAGTTTTACTTTCCGGCAGAGCGGTCATACTAACGCGCATCGGAATATTATGTTTTGCAGCGGCCGGGACAAGGATGAGTCCACCGAGGAATGGAATTTTCGGCAGATATTTCGACAGCAACCATGCCAATACGACAAATCCCACAAATCCCAGAGACAACCCCAAAACTCCCTGAGAGAAATAACTCCAGTCAACGGCATCTTCCGGCCAGGGTAATTTATCCGGCTGATTTTTAACGAGCATTCCGAATAAGCCGACAAGTATGAAGACAATACCGGTAATACCTGCAATCCCGAAACCAGGTATAATTAAAAATTCGATTAATAGCAGAATAATCCCTGTAATGAACAGCGCCACTTCCACCCAGTTTGCCATGCCGATAAGATATTTGCTGCCGATTATAATAGCAAAACATATAGCCGCCACAAGACCGGGTAATCCCAGGCCCGGGGAATTAAATTCGACATAGACACCCAATAAGGCAAGCATAACAAGTATTGCCATAACGGCAGGCGAGTTTAACCACCTGACCATCTCTTCCGACCATGTAGTCTTAAGTAACATCGGTTCACCGGTAAAACTTACGCCGTCACGCTCGGCTAAAAAACTAAGGACCCCCGCTAGGTCCTGAACCGTTGCCCTGGCTATGCCGTATTCTAAAGCCTGAGAAGCGGTCAGTGTTAAAAGCTCGTTATCCTTGACAACCAACTCTTTGTTTTCCAGATCATAAAGGTTCGGGTCTTTGGGCAGTTGGTCGCTTTCGTAAAATTCGAATTCACCCGTTTGCAGATTTTTAAGCCGGTACACTTCTGTTTGCATTGTGACCATGGCTTTAAGCAAAGCCACGGGATAGCCGTTTGCTTCCGCCGCTCGGGTGAAGGCGGCACGTGTGAAACTCTCGGTTTTCTCCCGTTCGACACCTTCGAGCTTACTACCTATGGCAATAGGGGCACAGTCGCCTATGGTGGTGTTTTCCCGCATGATAATGTCCCGGCAGGAGACGCTTATCATTGCACCGGCCGATATTGCTTCGGTGGTAACATACGCTACGGTATGGGCTTTACTGCTGATTTGGGGAATATCGAGGATCAAATATTTGGCTATATCGTCTGCAGACTGAAGAAGCCCTCCGTATGTGCCGATTTCGAAGATCAGGTAGTCAGCTCCTCCATCGAGGGCGATCTTCGTCCTGCGTTTGATGGATTTGTATAGTCCGTCATCTATCATGTCTTTACAAACAATCACCGCCGCTGTTACACTTGGTTGATTTGTACCGGTTTCATTCGGTTCGTCACCCAAAGCCCAACCCAGCAGCAAAAGCAGGCAAGGCAGAATAATTGCTATTTTTCGAAGTGAGCTTTTCATAACGCCAATTCTACTACTATTTCGATGGTTTGACAACAGCAAGTTTTAAGGATTGGTCGATAATTTCGGCTTGACCCCCTCCCATTGTAATCCGCCAATAATAGCCTGGGCTATATTCGTGAGGTGGTCGCCGATTTTTTCTATATTATCAACCAGGTCGATGAATATCAGGCCTGTTTCGGCTGAGCAAATGCCGTTACTCATGCGATCGACATGACTTCGGCGAAAATCGATTTGCATTTTATTGAGTTTCGCTTCTTTGGCCAGGGCCGATTTCGCCGCCTGAATATCATCATGTTCCAGAGCCGCTATGATATTGTCGAACATCTGGTCTATATCTGTTCTAAGCTGTTCGGCTTCGGCCATTGCAGAATCGCTAAAGGAAAGTTTCTGGTCGATCTTACGTTGAGCGATTTCGACAATATTGACGGCATGGTCCCCGATACGCTCGAGGTCATTTATCGTATGAAGCAGAACAGGCAGCCGGATAGATACCTCATCCGATAGTTGTACCTGTGAAAGAGCGGATAAATATGTTGTTATCTCGATTTGAAAGGTATCGACAAAATCTTCTATCTCCATGACCGAAGCCAGTTTTTTCCTGTCATCCTGTAGAATTCCCTCGACGGCGCGCGTAAGTGCCCTCTTGGCTGTCTCGGCCATGCGAATGATTTCGCGTTCCGTCTGTTCCAGTGCGATAACAGGTGTTTCAAGGAGGTGTTTTTCAAGAACGACAGGTCTGACCAGCGCCTCGCTTGGTTTTTCCGGGACCAGCTTCCAGACAATTTTTGCCAAAAAGCCCGACATTGGTAAAAAGACCGCGGAAGTAACAACATTGAAGATTGTATGTGCTATGGCGATTGATGGTGCAATCGTATTACGTCCCAATTGCCAGGGAGAAATATACAGGACAAAAGCCCCGAAAAGACCGAAAAGAACAAATGGATATGCGATCGCAGATCCAAGCGTATTAAATATTGTATGTGCCCAGGCCGCTCTTTTTGCGTTTCGATTTGCCTGTAATGCTGCGATTTGGGCTGTTATTGTTGTCCCGATATTACTGCCAAGAACAAATGGTATTGATACATTAAGTGCTGTCTGCCAGTTTGTACCGAAAGCGCCACCTATAGCCAGCAATTGTACAATAGCAATAGACGCCGAACTGCTTTGAACCAGCATTGTAACCACTGCACCGGCTAAAATTGCCAGAAGGGGTTTATCACCAAGAGAGATGAAAATTTCCTGTACCTTAGTGCTTTTTTCCAATGGGCTAAAGGCCTCTTTCATAAAATCAAGGCCAAGAAATAATATCCCCAAGCCGAGCAGGATTTGCCCGATACTTTTTGTTTTTCTTGTTTTACCCAAAACACTCAGGAGGAATCCTATCCCGACAGCGGGAAGGGCATAGATTGTAATTTTCAAGGCACCGATTCCGGATATTGACACCAGCCACGCTGTCGCTGTTGTCCCAACATTTGTACCGATGATGACATTTATTGCCTGTTTGAGGGTAAGAAGACCTGCGTTGATAAAACCTATAACCATGACCGTCGTAGCCGAACTGGATTGCACCAATGCGGTAACACCCGCCCCGACAAGGAAGGCCACAATTGCCCTCTTGGTCATTGATTCGAGGATATTTTTAAGTTTTTGACCGGCGACCTTTTTCAGACCGTCGGACATCAATCCCATACCGAATAAAAATAATCCCAGCCCTCCAACTACACCGAAAATTATATCTTTAATCATACTGTTATTTTCGTAAGAGAAAAATACTACTATCTGAATCGCTAACTACTTTTTAACCCAATCAGCATTTACAAACTTTCCTGATTACAACGTGCTTTTACATGATTAATCTTCTTAGGTCAAGCTCAGGCTTCAAGATTATTCTTTGCGAGAGAATTCACTGCTCGTTAATGTCAGGCTTATGCGTTTTGTGAACCTTAAATTCTGCTCCGTCCCATTGCAGACCACCCACAACCGCCTGTGCGATATTCGTGAGGTGGTCGCCTATTTTTTCAGCGTTGTCCACTAAATCGATGAATATCAATCCACTTTCTGCACTACAAATGCCTTCCGCCATACGACTGACATGGCTGCGACGAAAGTCTATTTGCATTCTGTTGAGGTTATTCTCACTTGCCAAGGCCGATGTTGCTGCCGCAATGTCATTCTTCTCCAGAGCGTATATAATACTGTCACACATCTGCTCAATCTCTGTTTTCAACTCGTTAATCTCACCTAATGCCTTGTCACTGAACGACAGCTTCTGCTCGATCTTGCGTTGGGCTATCTCAACGATATTCTCGGCGTGATCGCCGATTCGTTCCAAATCGTTGATCGTATGCATCAGCACCGGCAGTTCAGTCGACATCTCTTCGGAAATCTCCTTTTCGGATAAAGCCGCAAGATATGACGTAATTTCATACTGAAGATTATCAGTCACTTCCTCCATCGTTCGCGCCGCCTCAAGCTTTTTTCTATCGTCAACAGCTACCCCCTCGATTGCCCTTATCACCGCTCTTTTTGCTACTCGTGCCATTCGCACTATCTCTCGTCGTGCTTGTTGAACCGCCAGCTCAGGTGTCGCCAGCAGGTGACGTTCTAATACCGTCGGACGAGCCATTAAGTCACCCGCCTTCTCCGGCACCAGCTTGATTACAATTTTTTCCAGAATACCTGTAAGAGGCAGGAAAAATATTGCCTCAAATAATTTTATCATCGTATGAGCAATCGCAATAGATCCACCGACAGTCTCGGCTGTGAGTTCCCACGGCGAAATCACATCCACCAATGAATGTATTGGTCCGATGAACCAGTAACAAATACCTGCACCTATGACATTGAACATCGTATGGGCCCACGCCGCGCGTCTTGCATAGAGATTAGCCCCTAATGCTGCAAGCTGGGCTGTTATCGTTGTGCCGATATTACTGCCCAGAATGAATGGTATCGATACCTTGAGAGCAACGTCCCAGTCGGTTCCGAATGCCCCGCTCATTGCAAGTAGTTGAATGCTCGCAACAGCCGCCGAACTGCTCTGTATTAACATTGTCACGATCATCCCCGCCAGAATAGCAAGAAGCGGTATATCCGCGATCTTCACAAAAAATGCATGAGTCCGCTCGCTGTTTTCCAAACCACCAAACGCACCCCTCATATAGTCTATCCCGATGAACAGGATACCGAAACCCAGGATGATTTCTCCCACGTTTTTTGTCGTACGCGTCCGCCCGAATATATGCATACCGAAGCCGATTGCTATCGCAGGCAGTGCGTATGTTGTGATTTCAATATGAAATCCGGATATTGAGACCAACCACGCTGTAGCAGTCGTCCCGATATTTGTCCCTATTATTACTGAGATCGCCTGCTTCAGAGTCAACAGCCCTGCGTTCACAAATCCCACGACCATAACTGTTGAAGCGGAGCTCGATTGGATCAAGGCCGTGAGGCCTGCTCCAACTAAGCAGCCGATAACACGATTTTTCGTCATTGACTCGAGAACGCCCTTGAGCTTCTTGCCTGCCGCTTTCTTTAGACCCTCTGACATAAGGATCATGCCAAACAGGAATAATCCCAATCCCCCTGCTGTCCCGAGAATCATGTCCTTTATCATGCTGCATTCCTGAAAAGATAATTTGTCGGATTGACATAGACAACACTTTTTTGTGCTTGTGTTTGCTTGTGCATTTGTTTGTCAGTCATTTTGCGGTCGTTTTATCGTTTTTGATTTATACGGTCATGCTAAAAACATAAGGTGGATAATCGAAACTAACACCCCTATGTCAGAGAGCAAAGAATATCGATCCCCTGCCTGATTTTTTCGTCAGTGGTTGCGTAACTTACCCTGAAGTGCGTATCTTTTTCACTGAATACATTGCCGGGAATAATCAACACGTTGTTGGCGATTGCTTTTTCCACGAATTCGGTCGCTGTTGTTCCGTCCGGCGCTTTTACGAACGCATAAAATGCACCGCCCGGTCTGGTAAGCTCGAATTTGTCCTTGAGGCCGTCGTAAAGCAGGTCCCTTTTACTCCGATACAAATCGATGAATTCACCGATATCATAATCCATCGCCGTAATTGCTGCCTTCTGGAAAGGCGCTGGCGCGCAGACAAACGTATATTGTTGAATCTTGGTCATATTTTCTATAATATCTTTAAGAGAGTTATGAACTGCGACATAACCCAGCCGCCAGCCGGTCATCGCACACGACTTGCTGAAACCACGCAACAGGAGTGTCTTTTCATAGAAACCGGCTATGCTTGGACAATCGCCGTCGTAGCAGAACTTCTCATAAATCTCGTCGCTTAAGATCAGTACATCCTTCTCGGCGGCAATTTGAGCCAAAGCCTCGATTTCCTGTTGTGAATAAGCGGCACCGGTCGGATTGCACGGCGAATTCAGGATGATCATTTTGGTTTTTTCCGTGACGGCATCGGAAATTTTCCGGACAGGCAGCCTGAAATCCGGATAGCTGTCAACAAAGACGCACTTTCCGCCCAACATATTGATTAAATGCTTATACATGACGAAGTACGGGTCTGGGATGATTATTTCGTCACCCGGATTGACAGTTGCCAAAAAAATCAAAAGCAACCCTCCGCTTACGCCGCTGGAAACAATTACAGCGGGTTTTTCCCAGCCGAATTCGTTTCGAACCTGTCCGGCGATCTTCTCCAATAACAGATCGTCTCCTGCTGTTTGCGAATATTTATTATACCCCGACCGGATGGCATTTATTGCAGTTTCCTTGAGCTTATCCGGCACGTCGAAATCCGGCTGACCGATCGAAAAATTCACCGGGTCTTTTAAAGTAGCAGCCAGGGCGAAGACTTTACGTATCCCGCTGGCATCGATTTTGCCGGCTCTGTCTGCTATTATCTTATTCATTGGGCGGTATCATAACCGGGTATTTAAATAAAGCCAACTCTAAAATCCGGCAAAATTGTCTTGTATGCTGCTAAAAACGTTCGATGTATTTCTTCCTGATGATTTACGGGAAAATTCCATTACATTCTCCGGCACGGCCGACACGGCCGACGAAGAACTATCATCACCCATGCCCGGTCGAGGTTTGCTCTTCGGGATCCGGCTCCCCGCTCCAGGCCCCAACGACGTCACAAACCAAAGACTTTGTTCCGACATTCGCTAAAAGAATCGGCCCGAGCGTTGATAAAGCACTCTTTTGATCCATCCATTCCGCCGGATTGTGGAGGTATTCCAGTGCCTGGGCCACATCGATCCGGTCCTGTTCGAGCCAGTTATGAATCATAAAGTTCGGAAAACAAACGCCGATTCTGGCCGCTACATCCTGCAGCAATTCAGGCCTGCCGCCGCTGAATTCAAGACGTGTCCTTCTAAAACGCTGGACGCTCCCGTCTCCGAGAAGGTAATTGATTTTATCTTTGTGTGCCAATACAGGCTGGTCCCCCAATTGGACGTAGTTTCCGAATCCGTCAAGGTCATTATTAAACATATAAGATATCGGAGCTTCTTTCTCTATGCAGCCCCACTTGTCTGCGAAATGTTCATAGGGACGGAGTCCATCGGGTAATCGAGACGATGGGCAAAAAAATATGTGGTCGTTGTCATTCGGCACTGGCAGTATGCCGGAAGAAATCAGGTATCCCAAATTGACATGTTGATATGGCTGCTCTTCGTTATTTAATTGTTCGGTTCTCTGGCCCCAGACGTCCCAGGCGATACTGCAATCACCGGGTATGAGCTTATCGTCATTATCATTAGCATAAATATAGATGGACTGGCCGATGGAATGCAGGTTTGCCATACATGCCGCTCGTCGAGATTGCTCGCGGGCCTGACCTAAGTACGGCAATAAGATTCCCATCAGTAATGCGATAATAGAAATTACCACGAGTAATTCGACCAGTGTAAAAGCGGATTTTTTTCGATGTCGCATTGCTGAAATTCCTTTTATTCTTTTAGATTATTATACTTTCCTCGAAGCCGAAATAAAAAGAAAAAACTGTTTTTTGGGGGATATATGCTATAATGAACGGATGCAGGTTAATTGAACAATAAATCTCGGCCGACTCAACACAAATTACAATAAGCTGAAAGGTATTTTATGAGTAGTATCCTGCGGGCTGTGTTATTGAGTTACTTCAAGGATATTTCCACGAAGGCAAAAATTATTTTAGCCGGTTTCGCAGCGGTGTTAATTATTTTGTTGGGTATTTTGTTGTTCAGAGACGGTAGCCAGCCCCCTACTTCTGCTGTACCGCAGGGCATTGCGAACCTTTCCCCGCTTTCAATAACCGATGCCAACGGAATCACATGGTCTCTTGAGCCTGTCAGGGGCCAGCCGCTCTCGCTTATTAACGAAAGCGACAGGAAGCCGGGGCTGCCTCTGGTTATTAAGACAAACACGGTAAAAATTAACGAACAAACCATATCCATCGGCCTATCCGTTGAGGGGCAGGCAGGTGAAAAATATATTGCCGGTGTAATGAAAGGCCGATCGATAGAGTCCCAGCCGATATTCAGGATTCTTGATGAAGAAGGAAGGACTTTGGCAACAGGCAGGTTCGAATATGGTTGAGGCTCCATGTGCAGGTACTCGTGGCGAGTTCCGGCCGGTTTCAAAGGCAAATTCTGCGTACAGGTCAAAGCTAATTTAGGCCCCTTCCAGGCAACACAGGAGCAAAACTGGCACACCATACAATGATAAAAATGCCTTAAGTGCTGTTAATTACCTGTTTGTTGATAATATTAAGGTCAAATAAACCCTAAAACGGGACTTTTTGCAATTCGATGGTGCCCAGCACGGGCTTTGTTCGGAATGCATTCGAACGTGTCCACTATAACTTTCTAACCCCGGCGACCAAGATGCCTGGACCATATTATATCAATTCCCCATCATTTGAAGATTCCACGGCCTTTTGTTTAGCCATATTAAAGAAAGATATTTCTATAATTTACGCCATATTTCTCATTTTTTCCATTTTTTCTTTTTGACATTCACATGTCAATCTGGTAAACGTGGCTTAGTGGTAAAAAGGGTAATTAGGATAATTTTCAGGATTACCTTCCGAAATTTCCTTTTGTCTCCACAGCGGGTTTGCCTTTTTGGAGGAGGAGGATGAGGAGGAGAATGAGAAGATAGTTGTGAAAGTTTTTTCGCCTGTCTAAATGACAGATCACACAATGGCCGGCCCGGTCGTCAACGGGGGAGTTGAAACGGGCGGCTGGACCGGCTGGCAACCCGCAAGATCAAAAAAAGAGCCGCCCTCCTCCGAAGACGACTCTTTTCATATTCCTGTCTTTGTTTTTTTTAATCCTGGGACTGCTCGATTTCCCATGTGTATTCGATGTTGCCTTTGGTTTTGCCGGTTGAATCGAACTCGGTATAAGTCATTTTAATCTGCTCGAAATTTAGTGTCACTTCCTCACCGGGGACATCATCGCTCTGGGAGGCAACACCGACTACATAGGATGTGACCAATACGTTCTTCAGCTCGTAGGCCAGATATGTCACACGACTTGTGCCGAAGGCCTGTGCGGTCACATGAATTTCGACCGTTGGATAAACAGTACCTTTACATACCGCCTCGGCCAGCTTCGGGCTGATTTTGTCGATGGTCTTTACAATTCGAATGTCTTCGAATATAGGGCTCACTTTTTGCCTTAGCAATCCTGAGCTGGAGATTGACATGCTGTGTGTCTGGTCTAAGGAGATTACTTCACACCAATGTCTGTGATTTTCATCCAGCACCTCTCCGTCAAGCCCCTCAAATTTTATGTATATATCGCTGGGCCCCTTGTTTGTTTCCGGAACAAACTCAACGGAAGCCTCGACAAAATCGACCATGTCGTAAACACGTTCGGTGGGAGCTATTGCCTCACTGGCTGTAGTGGAACTCTTTGTTCCTACGGCGGCAAACAGCATGAATAAAAATAAACCGACAAGGGCCGATATACTAACGATTTCATTTATACTGTAACGCCTTTTTTTCATTGCTTATCCCTTTCATCCGGTTTGACATTCCGGTCAAAGACCCCAAATGCCAAAGAAATATCGGCAAAATTACTTCGCAGGATAAGTACTGGTTTTCTTTTTTCCCCCTTTTATGGCATGATAGAGCCTTATTTCCGATAATAGCCTGTTGTTACCACATATACAGGCTCCAGATTGTCCGGCAGCGATAAAACATTTGAAACCGAGACATCGTCGAAGGCCCCAACGGCAACTGATCCAAGGCCGAGCGATTCGGCCTGGAGATGGATGTTTTGAGCGGCGTGCCCGGCCTCTATATACACGTAGCGGGTGCCCCGTTTGCCGTAATGGCCGGTGGTCCGGCTGAATTCGGCGGCGAAAATAAATATCAGCGGAGCCTCGCGGATAAATTCCTGTCCCAATGCCGCCGAGCAGAGTTTACCTCGCAGGTCGATTTCGGAAAGCTGTTCGAGAGCATGTTTGCCGGGCAGGTAATGAAACAGGCCGTCGGCAGTAACGATGAAAAGCTCCAGAGGATACGTTGCCCCGGCCGAAGGTGTGGTTCGGTATTTAACACCGGGCTGTTGTCCCTGGGCGGCCCAGGCAAGTTGACCGATTTGTTCGAGACTCAGCGGCTCCGGCAGAAAATCCCGCCGAGAACGCCTGGATGCTATCACCTGCTCCAGTGACATCGAACCTTTTGTATTCGGTGGAGCGAGTTTTATTATCACTTTCATTCCTGTATCTAAGGTCTTTTGACTTTGACAAAGCTTTTGATTTTCGCGGGAGAGAAAGTATTGAGCACATCGGCTTTTGTCACCCAGCCGCGACCGGCTGTCGCCACGCCGAAACCCATCAGGCCGAGTTGTCCCGTACTGTGGGCGTCTGTCCCGATGACAAGTTTTACGCCCGCTTCGATTGCCATTTTGGAGTGCGTGTCCCTGAGGTCCAGACGCATTGGATTGGCGTTGACTTCCAGGGCCGTGTGGGTCTGGGCGGCATGTTCAATTACGGCGGCGATATCCAGGTCCATCGCTTCACGCTGGCCGATTAATCTGCCTGTCGGGTGAGCGATGCAGTTTACGTAGGGATTATCCATCGCTTTTAACGTTCGTGTCGTCACCTTCTGCCGCGGGCTTGCAAGGCCGGAATGGATCGAGGCCAGTACAAAATCCAGCTCGGCGAGCAGCTTGTTATTGAAATCCAGAGAGCCGTCGGCAAGGATATCCACCTCAGTACCTGCCATGATGTTGATGCCCTTGATTTTTTCATTGAGTTTTCGAATTTCTTTGATTTGCCGTGCCAGTCTTTTTGCCGTCAGGCCGTTGGCAATCGCCGATGACTTCGAGTGGTCCGTAATACAGATGAATTTATAGCCCAAATCTTTTGCAGCTTCGGCAAGCTCGACAATTTCACAATTGCCGTCGGAGGCGGTCGTGTGCATGTGGAAATCGCCCTTGATATCCTCGAATCGAATCAGTTCGGGTAGGGAATGATTCTTCGCTGCTTCGACCTCGCCGCGGTCTTCGCGAAGCACCGGCTCGATATAATCGAGTCCGAGCCTGTGATAAATCTCCTGTTCGGTCCGCCCTGCTATCATCCTGTTACCTTTGAACAGGCCGTATTCATTGAGCTTGAGTTTCTTTTTTACGGCGATTTCCCGCAGCCGAACGTTATGTTCTTTCGAGCCGGTGAAATATTGTGCAGCAGCGCCGAAACTTTTTTCCGGCACGACGCGAACATCGACGTGCACCGGCGTAGTCTGAGTCTGGATAATCGCCGAGCCTTTTGTCGGACCGGCTGCTAAAACTTCCAGCACAAATCCGGCGTTTGTGAATGCCCCGATGATTTTCTCCCCTTTTTCGGAAGCCACAAGGATATCGACGTCACCGATAGTTTCGGCACGTCTTCGAAGTGAGCCGGCGGTGTGAATGGTTAAATTCCCGGAGTAATTCCTCAGAAGGTCGGTGACCATTTCCGCCGCTTCCAGAGCCTGGTCGAGACGAATTCGGCCGGTGGATGTCTCTAAAAATGCGATACCTTTGGCGATTGCCGCAGCTTTTTTCTCACCGAATCCGGGCAACTCGGCAAGCGAGCCGGACTCGATTGCTTTTTTCAACTCGGCGATACTCGTGACATTCAATTGTTCGTAAACCGCCTTGACGCCTTTCGGTCCCATACCGGGGATGGTCAGCAGCTCCAATAAAGTCGGCGGAATTTTTTTAAGCAGTTCACGGTAAGCGGTAATTGTGCCGGTCCTGATGAATTCCTCGATCTTGGCAAGGCTCGATTTTCCGATACCCGGCAGCTCGGCTAATACGCCGGACGTGAGCATATCCTCAACATCAGTCGGCAGATCACCGATAACACGCGCGACTTTTTTATAGCTGTTGATGCGGAAGCGGTCCTCGCCGAGTATCTCCATCACATCGGCCATCTGTTCGAAAAGCGCGCTTAGTTCGGCATTTTTCATTTTTGTTGTAATTCCCGTGCAGGCGGGAATCCATTCCTTGATATTTAGTCTGCCGTTTTACGGCAGGTTTTTCAGCGACACATCATGGATTTAATTATAACAAAGTTTCACCGCCGGAAATAGTTAATCAGCCACAGAATGAGCGTCAGGATAATCGACAGGATAATGCAGCTTGCGATGGGGATGTAAATCCGCCAGTTTCGGGAGCCAAATTCCAGGTCGCCCGGCAGCTTGAACAGCCCGATTTTGCCCAATAAAATAATCAGCCCGCCTAACAAGGCAACAAAAATCCCCGCCGCTATAAGCCATTTACCAATTTGCTGCGGTCCAAAATCCATTTCGTTACATCCCTTCGACAAACAATATTATATATTATAAATGTTTTTCAAATGTGTTCAAATTGTTAGGATATTTCTATGAGCAGAGCGGCTTGCGATATACGAATCGGCACTTCCGGCTGGTATTACGAGCACTGGAAGGAATTGTTTTATCCTGCCGATATGCCTAAAAGTAAATGGCTCGAGCATTACGCCCGGCAGTTCGACACGGTCGAAATCAATAACACTTTTTACCGCCAGCCGAAAGAGCAGTCCATACGAAGATGGCAAAAAAACGCCCCCGAAGGTTTTTTATACGCCGTCAAGGCCAATCGGTATATAACACATATTCAAAAACTTAAAGAAACCTCGGAATCGTTACAGCGGTTTTTCGATGGTATCGATTTATTGAAACGTAAGCTCGGCCCTGTTCTCTATCAATTACCGCCGAGTCTTCACATAGACCTCGATAGACTCGGGGACTTTATCAAGCTGCTGCCCAAAAGGAAAACCGCCGTATTCGAGTTCCGGCATAAAAGCTGGTATTGCGACGATACGTACAAGCTCCTCGAAAAATTCGGCGCCGGTTTTTGCATTCACGATATGCCCGATAAGGAATCACCACTGGTGGTGACATCGGATACGGTTTACATCCGCTTTCACGGTACGACCGGACGATATTCGGGAAGCTATCCGGAGTCTGTTATGCAGGACTGGGCCAGGTGGATTAGAGACAGATCGAAAAAAGCGAGCGGTGTTTACGTCTATTTCAACAACGACGCCCACGGACACGCACTCAAAAACGCAAAACAGTTAAAGGAAATGATAATTTAACAATTAAACCCTAAAGCCGGCTTAAAGATACTCTACGCCTATTGTGAAATATCATAATCTATCGTCATCACGCTTATACGGCCAGCAAAATTTCTCGTAACTGCCGTCTCGTTCCATTTGTGATGTATCGTTTTGGTCCTCACCTAATGCGGAACGTACCACCTGTACGTGGGCATCGACAAAGACGGCATTGACCGTGCCGCTATTGAGGTCTCCGCCTTTCATAGCATGAAATGTGCCGAACCAGTCCCGGCCGTCACCACACAAAGCATTATCGTTGAGGACCCAGACGCAGCCGGGTCTGAGCCACATGTTCTCTTCGGAGAAGAAAAAAATCTCCGAATGTTTCCTTGTGAATTCAGAGCGTTTGATTCTGCTAAGGAAGTAATTCATGCTGTAGCTATAGTAAG
The DNA here is from genome assembly GCA_964431695.1 of uncultured Pirellulales bacterium. Taxonomy (GTDB): domain Bacteria; phylum Planctomycetota; class Phycisphaerae; order Sedimentisphaerales; family Anaerobacaceae; genus JAFGPS01. The sequence goes on from CAYSKI010000056.1 coordinate 14,567, forward strand.
GAACGACAGGAATAGACGGGTCGTGACTCGGATGATTTTGTCCGTAGGATTTGGCAAGCACTTTGAACGTCGGGCACAAGTGCACTTTGTCCGCCGCCAGATACGGCCAGAAGGGACCATCTGCGGGATATCTCGGATCGTGCCATCGGCAGTAGCGCTGATATCCGCTAACGGGCTCTTCAGTCATGACCAGAGACGTCCAGGCATAAGGGTATCTATCATCGAAGTCGTCCAGGTAAACGGTTTGAGCAATGCCGTATTGACGCAGATTGGCCCGGCATGACATTTCCTGGGCCTGCTCCTTGACTCGTTGCAGAGCCGGCATAAGAATACCCATTAACAATGCAATTATGGCGATGACCACCAAGAGTTCTATGAGTGTGAATCCTGTTCTTTTGTCATTAAACATGTTTGCCCACCTTCATTTCTTGTTTTAAATATATTTCAATCGCTATCGTACATTCATTCGCGCATACACACCGGTTCATTCGTACAAACACAGGCTCTTATATGGTATTATATTTTAATTGTACTGTAAAGTCTATAAAAAAAAATCTTCTTTTTGTATCAATAAATCGTCCTTTTGTGCAATGGAAGAATTTTAACTTGTTTCTGGATAAAATGTTATAATTTCAATTTGGTTCAATAATTTTCGGGCATTATGAGTGCGTTTGAAAATTTTTTCAAAAACTTCGAAACCATACCCGATTTCTATGCCATTAATCATATAAATGATAGTATGTTTAAAGAAGCGGTTTATTTGTAATATTTCTTAATAAAGTTTAAAAGGTATTATCTTCCAAATGCGATAGGGTTCAACTATAAAGGATTAAGCGACCTGCTGCGTAAATACGGTGCTACGGAATAAGGAAGTCCAAGTACGAATTGTAATAATTTTTAAATTGATTTATTCAAGGACTCGGAGGCCTTTTGTCATTGCGTATCGGCGGGCGGAGGCGATTTCTTCGAGTGAGGGCCGGCGATTGATGTGGGGATGGGAAAGGGCCTCGTAATTGGGACGGTACTGGGCCATTACGTTGATGGTGGTTTTTCGGCTGATCTTCTCGAACAAAAAATCTACAATCTTAAAGCTGCCTGCCAGGTCCCCCGGCAGAATTAAATGCCTGACCAACAGGCCGCGGGTGGCAAGACCTTTTTCGGTTTTCAAATCGCCGACCTGTCGGTGCATCTCTTTTACGGCGGCGAAATTTATCTTTGGATAGTCACGAGCGGCCGAAAGCTCCCCGGCAACGTCCGGGTCGGAATATTTCATATCGGGCATGTAAATATCAATAAGGCCTTCGAGCAGCTTTAGAGTCTCAACCGAATCGTATCCGCCGGTGTTATAGACTGTCGGAATCGTAAGGCCTTTTTGCCGGGCCAGTTCGATTGCCGCGGCAATGGCGGCCACCATGTGCGTGGGAGTGACGAAGTTGATATTGGAACAGCCGTGGCTTTGCAAATCGAGCATAGATTGAACCAACTGCTCGATGGTCTTCTGTCGGCCCTGCCGTTCATGGCTGATTTCGTAATTCTGGCAGAAAATGCAGCCTAAGTTACAACCGGCAAAAAAAATCGTGCCGGAGCCGCCCTTGCCGACCAGCACACTTTCCTCGCCGAAATGCGGACCGACCGAGCTGATAACTGGCAAAACGCCGATGCCGCAAAAACCGGTTTGGCCCTTGCTGCGAAGTACTTTGCACTGGCGGGGACAGAGCGTGCATGGGTCCATCAGGATCCATAGCTTCTGAACGGCCTTGCTGCACCGCCGTAAGGCGTCCTGCGGAGAACGGATTTTATCTGGCAAAGATTCCATAATTCTGATAATCGTATAATCCAAATGAATTTTGTCAAGCTTTTGGAATTATAGAAGATTAACAGATTGAAATATTTTGAGTGATGAAACCGAGAATTTTATTGGTCAATCCGCCGATTTATGATTTCGCTGCGTTCGATTTCTGGCTCAAGCCGTACGGCATGTTGAGTATCGCCGGGAAATTACGCGGCCGGGCGGATTTTATGCTGTTCGATTATCTCGACCGGCTGGCCCCCTTTTCTATCCGGCAAAAATCACTCGCATCCGATATGTGGGGCCGGGGCCGATTCTATTTTGAAAAAATTCCCAACCCCGAACCTTTGGCAGCCATTCCCAGATACTTTCGGCGGTTTGGTCTGCCCCGTGATATGTTCACGGATTTTTTAACTCGTCAAAAACCATTTGATTTCGTTTTTATCCAGACGACGATGACATACTGGTATCCGGGCGTCCGGGAAGTTATCGAGGATATCCGCAGATTGCAGCCGAAGGCGAAAATAATCTTGGGTGGTAATTATGTCACCCTCTGCGGCCCACACGCACAGACATTGGGAGCGGATATTTTAATTCATGGCACGGACCTTGAGCCGCTCTGGAAATATCTGAATATAGTTCCTGATTTGACGCAGCCGGCCTTATGGGAGGTCTATGAAAACCTGAAAGTCGGCGTTTTGAAACTCAGTGACGGCTGCCCTTTTAGCTGCACGTACTGCTCGGTGCCTAAGGTGTATGGCAAATTTGTGCCGCGACCGCCAGCAAATTCGTTGGCCGAGTTCGAGCTTTTACTCCGGTTGGGGGCAGAGAATATTGCCTTCTACGATGACGCCCTGCTGTTCCAGAGCAAGACGGTTTTGGTCCCGTTTCTGGAAGAAATAATAATGCGGGATTCAAAAATCAATTTACACAGTCCGAACGCCCTTAACGCTCGCTTCGTGACAAGTGAATTGGCGGAGCTGATGGTGCGGGCCGGTTTCAAGACTTTTTATTTGGGTTTTGAAAGCGCTTCTTCGCAGTGGCAGAAACAAACCGGCTCGAAGGTTTTTTCCGAGGAGCTTACCGAGGCGGCTCAAAAACTTATTGCCGCAGGCGGCTGCCTTATAGGCAGCAAGATAAAACCGCCTGAAGGCGGTCCGGGAAATATTACTGCCTATCAGATTCTCGGCCACCCCTCTATCGATATCCAGGAGATTGAAGAATCGATGCGGTTTGTTCACAGCCTGGGTATTCGCGGGATGCTGGCCGATTTTTCACCTATTCCCGGAACGCCGGACGGCGATTTTTGTAAAAAGTGGGTGAATCTGGATGAGCCTTTGATGCACAATAAGACCGCCTTTACAATTATTCGGATCGGATTCGATGAATCCAACCGCCTCAAAGACCTCCAGCGACAACTCAATCGAACTTTACCTGAGGAAGAGACCCCTGGCACAACCGGGGGCTGAATACCCATAGAACACGATTTGATTTTTCCTTCCAAGTTTTGTATATTTACCTGCTTATGAATACTCGAACTATGCACATTGAAAGGTTTGGAGGAACACTGTGAAAGTGTACATCCAAAACTATGGGTGCCAGATGAACAAGCTGGATACGGCATTGGTCGGTTCGGCGCTGAAAGATGCCGGGTTTGATTTCACGGACAGTGTCAAAGACGCCGATGTCGTATTAATCAATACGTGTTCCGTTCGCGAACATGCCGAACAGCGTGTTATTTCGCATCTCGGTCATCTTAAACACATCAAAAAATCCCGGCCTGATATGGTGGTAGGTGTAATCGGCTGTATGGCCCAGCGACTCGGGGACAAGCTGCTCGAGCACGAAGCTGTCAATATCGTTTGCGGCCCGGCACAAATTCCAAAAATCGCCGAGCTTATCAACCACGCCATGAACTCAAAGAAAAAAGAAATCGCCTTGACCGACAAAATACTCCGGCCGACACCGGAAAATGAAACTAAGGCCTTAGAGGAATTCGAGACGTCTTACGGCATCGAAGACGGGGACATTCCCGGACAGGCCTATATACGTGTGATGCGGGGATGCAATAATTTCTGTACGTATTGCATCGTCCCTTATGTTCGCGGGCCGGAAGCCTGCAGGCCGCCCGATGCTGTCATCGAACAGATTAAAAGACTGGCGGATAACGGAGTTAAGCAAGTTACGCTGTTGGGCCAGACGGTCAATTCGTATAAATACAGTCAGGGTGAAAAACCATGGTCTCTGGCAGATCTGCTCGATGCAGCCGGTGACGTCGAGGGAATCGAGTGGATTAAGTTTGTGACCAGTTATCCATCCGAGGAATTTTTCGATGATATTTTAAAGGTTATGGCCGGTTCGCAAAAAGTATGCAGTTATCTGCATATTCCTGCCCAGAGCGGCTCGGATAAAATCCTGCGGTCAATGAACCGCCGATACAGCAGCCGGAGGTATATCGAGCTTCTTGAGAAGGCCAGAGCAATTGTGCCGGATATTGCAATTGCCGGTGACTTTATTGTCGGCTTTCCCGGGGAGACCGAGGATGATTTCCAGGCGACTGTTGATTTAACTAAAAGAGCAGAATATAAAAACGCCTTTATATTTAAATACTCACCCCGGCCGGGCACAACCGCCGATAAAAGATTGCCCGATTCGATACCGGCGGAAGTTAAACAAAGACGAATTGTCGAGCTTCTTGCCGTGCAGGAGAAAATCAGCGACCGGTTGAGCCGGGAGTTTCTGGGCAAACGTCTGAAAGTCCTGGTCGAAGGTCTGAGCAAAAAGGCGCATCGGAACCTCGCCCAAGATGGAAACCAGCAGCTTGTCGGGCGAACGGCAACGGATTATATTGTCGTCTTTAACGGTCCGGAATCGCTGGCCGGCAGATTTGTACAAATTAAAATCACAAGAACCAGCCCCCTGACACTTTTTGGTGAGCTTGTCTGATTGATTTGGTGTTTAAATAAAGCAAACGGTATCTGGAAGATGCAGATATAACCGAATACCAAAAAAGCGATAATTAGAATAACGGCGAATATCCAATTCAGTTTTAGAATTTTATATACCTCCTTGGAAAGCAGCTTCGGCATTACCACAAACTCATCTATCGCATCACGGATTGCTTGTAACGGCGTCAGCAGTAAGCTGTCAAGTATTGCGGTGGTCTTGGCAAGGATTACAGGCCTTTCGTTAAAACATTTTTTACGTACAATCTCTATAATCGTTTTTGAATGAAAAAATTAGTGTTTCGAGTAAGAAATGTTGTCCCGAGTTTTAACTTTCCTTTACTTCGGTTTCCGTTGTTTCAGCCACGGCTTCGGTTGCAGCTTCTTTTTCAGGACCTTCTTTGTCTTTGCGGCCTGCATGGCTCTTGCGGTGTGCAACTTTCGGCAGCCCCATTATAGAATCGCCCTCCGTCCATCGCTCCTCATCTTTGAGCTGCTCAATACGTTCGGCCCTGTTCAAAACGTTGCGGTGTCTGGTCAAAGCGCCTTTAATTTTTAACGAACGATCAATTGACATTCAAATTTTCTCCTAAACTACTTTACTTTTTTGCCGTACGCATCACTGAAATAATGCGGTGCAAATTTTTCGTAACCTTCCGGAGCTTCGTTCTTATATGCGGCTCCTATCTTAGTGATTATTTGCTTCATCTTATATCCGTCTGTACCGGTATTATTCGGATTATCAAATGTATTTTTTGTCTGCAAAAAATAACGGCCGTTTTCCAGAACTATGTCTAATTCTACACCACGTCGGGCAAAAAACTCCTGCACGGGGATTAAATCCGCCCGCGCTCCATATTGGGTCAGGATAATAACGTTGTTGCCTGTTGACCGGGCAGGGACAGCGGCTTGCTGAGCAGGTGGACTTTGTGTCACCGGTTCGGTTCGCTGCATTTCGTTTCCGTTGTTTTGCCCTGTCCGATTTTCAAGAGTATCATTACTCGTCAATCGAACCGGCCCTGCTGTTTGCATATCGGCCATAGACCACTGGCCGAGCCTATAAGCAAGTAAAACCAGCAGAACAAGACCCAAAACTATCGCAATGGCAATTTGATAGTGTATAGAAAACTCGATTCTGCCGCCGTTAAACTGGACGATTCTCGGTTTATTCCACCATTGCGTCGCAACCCCGGATTTTTCCAGGACGGGCCTTTTATCTTTTTCCGACTCGGGCTCATCGGCCTTTTTCGGATGCAACTGCTCCACAATTCCTCCGGAGCCGGGCTTTACACTGGCCTTGCTCATCACCTCATAAAGAGCCTTTTTTCCTCGGTTCCGTGCCATACCAGAATCCAATCACATCCATTAAACTTCCATGATAACGAGATTATAATGAATGAAATCCAAAAAACAAGCCCTAATTATCCAACGAAACATAAATCTGCAATATATTTGGTATATAGGTTTTTTTTCCATTCGAGAGCCTCGACTCCGTATCGGGTTTCAGGGATCTTTATTCCATAGGAATAAAATTGGCTTTGTTTTTTTGTAGGTAAAATCCCGTTATTTTAACCTATTTACTTGTTATGAAAGAGCTTACATCAATTTAGACCCGACCCAAATTGGGTTTGTTTTGCATTTTTTACTTCTGTTATCTGTCTTCCGGCTTCTGACTTCTGCCGTTACAAACTTGTCCTGCCCTCGGCCATGAGCTCGGGCCGAATGGAGCTTGTCGAAGGATTGGCTTTGTTTTCAATTTTTTTACCTCGGCGAACTTGTGCCATAGGTAGTATTACGAAGCCGGGTACTTCGTTATTCGATATTCGCGATTCAATTCGTTACGTATTTTACCCAAAATCCGCCTTAATACAATTAAAATCCCCGATTTTAGGTGAAAATGTCCATGACTCGGTTCGTTATGCGTGTTGAGTAATGCGTATTGCGTATGTCGAAAAGAAAATCCTATCGTCATTCCGAGTGGAGTGAAGCGGAACCGAGGAATCTGATGAAAAATTGTCTCTATTTCAATAATGAACCGCATCGCGGGCTGTTTTATTAGACCCCTCGATTTCGCCCCTAAGGGGCAAGCTCGGGGTGACGTTAATTTCCGCTCTGTGTTTTGGTTGTATGTCGTCAATTCTTTGCTGTCTCCTGCATTCTGTGATCTGTGTCCTGTGTTCTATATTCTGCCTTTTTGTTACCCCTATGGGGCAGGTTTCCAGCGGAGGTTGTTGAGTTCATTTTTGTTACGGCTTATTTTATAATCATACTATACACTACATAGTATGGCATAATTTTGCTTCTATAGTAATCTATTAATCAAATGCTCTTTGCGCGTCCGTAGGTTTTTACGCTACCTACTATA
>CAYSKI010000057.1:0-21386 GCA_964431695.1 uncultured Pirellulales bacterium
GGATCAAACTCATCACGTGCTTGGCTTACTGCATCGAAAAACAGCTACAGGGAGCTGCATGAGATATAAGATGAGTAAGTTGACATTACTAGGAAGCCCGATACAGGCTATTTCCACTGATAAATGCTTTAGTTTAGTATTAGCCTAAATGCACAGCAACTACTATTGAAGACGTCTTGGCCATAACCATTTGTCCAGCAAGCAGGTATGGAAGTTAATGAAATCATCGAACCTCCTCCCCCGGGAACGGGAGAAATCATCTGCCAGGAGCGGCTTGGCGGGCTACTGAAGTTCTACCGGAGGGCCGCTTAATGGATCGGATGAATAAATTTACACTACTTGGTTTCTTTTTTTATCCAGTCACGTATAGCTTCCAACGGATACAGAGTTTTGCGGCAAAGATGAATTCTGGGCAAATTTCTCGTTCGTTTTAAATTCTCAATGACATTATGATGATTTTTTGATTTGCTGACTTTAGATATTCTCAGATAATTGACAAGCTCTTCTTCTGTCATTAAATCCGGATATTTTTTTGTTATGGTGTTCATGAATTTTCTCCATAATTAAAAAGCAAAGCTGAGAGGTAATAAAGGCTTCAAAGCTTCTGGCATTACTATTTTAAAAATGGATTGTACAAACTATCGCCTGTGCACCAAAGTGTGCACCAAATATGCACGGTTAATCTAATATCAATCTTTTGAAAATCCACGGTCAATCTCATAAGTCTTTATTTTGCCGTCATTAATCGTTTTCCCACAAGGACTTACAATCGCGAAAGGCGGACTGAAAATCCGTGTGTCGGCGGTTCAAATCCGCCCCTGCCCATTTTTCCTCTCCGCACTGCAGAGGCTTTATTCCTATCAATTCACAATGAAACGTAGTTAAATCCATCCCATCAACAATAAATTTTATGAGAAACCGCTTCTACTTATTGTAATCTAATGAAGATTTTGATATTATCTTAATATTGGGAAACTTGGTTGCGTAGCTTAGCATTTAATGTGGAAAATGTGAATTTAAAATGTCTAATCCGAATCCCCATGCAAATTTTACTATCGAAACAACCCAGACATTGGATATTATTCTGCATCAGATTTTAAACCATGCATTAGTAGTAGTCAATGCTACTGGGGGATCCTTGATGGTGGTAGATAATAATCAAGGGATACTACAAATAAAAGCTAGGTTGGGTGCACCAAGACCAGGCCGAAAAAATGAAGTAGTATATAAAACCGACGAAGATAGTATTGCTGCATGGGTAGTCAGGTCTAAAAAACCATACAATTGCCCAAATGTCGAAAAAGACCCTCACTTTGCCCCTTCACGTTCCGGTAAGAATTTTTCATCACTTTTGGCCGTTCCCATTATTTATGGTGATGAAGTGCTGGCAATAATTAATGCGGATTCACCAAAAGAAAACTTTTTTACACAAAATGATCTGGAGCAGATGGAATCCATAGCCACACGTGTAGCGGAACCAATCGCTACTAGAATAAGCATTTTAGATGCAATGGGACAAGTTGGTGTCGAGCTTTCACGATTACCTCGCGTAGGAGATGTTGAGCGGGTTTTGCAGAAAATAGCCGATCTCGCAGTACGTTCTCTTGGTGCAGACATTGTTACGCTTTACCCATACATTCAATCCCAGGACAAGTTTCCAGTAGAGGGTACTGGCCCTATCATTGCAGGGGATATAAATGATAATGGCCCTATGCGTCGACAAGTTTATCAGGGAGATGTTCCATGGACAGTTTTAAAAGAGCGAAAACCAGGATTTTATTCAGATGTACATACACTTGACTTTCTTACGTGTGACGTGGATCGGCCTGGTGAATCGCCACGAAAGCGATTTGTTGATCGTGAAAAAATAGAGTCAATGGCTGCTCTATTACTGCCGCTTAGAGCAACCGAAGATAGCACAGAAGAAGTTGTTGGGATCATGTTTGCCAACTATCGTACACGTCATATGTTTAATATTGATGAGATATCTGCCTTGAGCAGTTTTGCTGATTACGCAGCCACAGCCATCCTGAATGCTAGGTACGAAGAAGAGCGTCGAAGAGAACAATTGAAAATGGCTGAATTACTTTCTGCAAGTTTGGCTCATCGCATGAGTCACTTAGCCGGTCCTAGCCGTGTCTCAGCTCAACTTATCAAAGATAGGAATCCGTCATTAGATGAAGTCTCGATACGTGCGCTAGACCGGATCGAGTCACAAATCGATTTGCTTTTTGAAATCTCAGAGAGATTAGTACATCCTTATATGGAAACAGGTGCGTTATATCGTGTTACCGAAATTGATTTAGAAAAGATACTTAAGGGGATTGTGGATAAATTAAAAGAGCACGATGGATCAATTATAAATGTGCATATTGATTTATCCGACGACCTACCAATGGTAAAGAGTGCTGAATTCCTACTACGTCAAGTACTGCATGACGTCATAGAGAATGCTATTGAGTCAATGCGTGACAAACCTGAAAGTAATATTCATATCAAAGGTTCTTGTAATCCTGACAAGAAACATATCTGCCTGGAAATTACGGATGAAGGGCGTGGTGTTCCAGAAAAAGTCTGCAATCGTTTATTTGCTCCAGGTGTCTCGACGAAAGAAGGCCGACTTGGTATTGGTTTATGGTGGTGTAAGACATTCATGATGGCGACCGATGGGGATATTACACTAAAGAATACTAGTAACAAGGGAACGACTTTTGTTATTGAGATTCCAGTCGTTACTAACGAAACCAAACGTTTATCAGTTTCCCACTCATCGTCTGATATGAATGACGTCTTGATCGTGGAAGATGATCCGGAATGGCGCAGTACACTTCTCGATGCGATTGTGGGTCAAGGATATAGCATTAAAATTGCAAATAGTTTTGCACATGCAAGGGTACTATTGAGGACAGAGCAATTCAAAGCGGCTGTAGTAGATATACGTCTTGAGGACGAAGACCAAGAAAATATTGATGGACTTCGCGTTGTAAAGGTAATAGAAGATACAGGTATTCAGACCAAGATAATTCTAATCACAGGTTGGGAAACAAATCAGGGTAAACACGTCGCTGAAAACAGTCCTTCTGTTGTCGAATTGATTGAAAAGAGAACATTTAAGCTCGATTACTTTTGCAGGTTGATACGTCGGATTATTCACGATGAACGCTAGCGAAGATCTGCCTATAATTCAGTTGCTAATAATTCCTAAGCAATAAAGGATGTCTATAATGCTTCCACAAATTCTAATTATTGAAGACGAAAAAGATTGGAAAGACCTTTTTCAAGACGTCTTACATGATATGGGGGTGACTGTTGAATCAGTAAGTACAACTCAGGATGCGTTGACTTCCATAAAAGAAAACCAGTATGATTTAATCATTCACGACCTGTGTCTTGGATATGATGAATTCAACGGTATTTGCAGAAAGTTCCTGTGTGACTTGAACAGAATGGCACCTGAAATACCCATCATTGCCACAACGGCGAAAGAGCTTTTACCTGAGGAAATTTTCCATCTTCGCGATCATGGAGTCATAGAGTATTACAATAAGCTCACAATGAAACAAGAACAATTCCAAAGAAGAATTGAACTTGTGCTTGAGAATTTGAGATTACCACGAGAGGAAAACAAACAGCTTGCCCTATCGCGAAAAAAAGCATATGGCCAATACCTTGAAGCATTACAACGCGAACCAAAATTAAAAGGAGCTACGGATGAGGAGATTTATAACTGGATCGTAAAGCATCACGACGAAACCGACGAATTACTACAGTTCCCAACATGGAGGAGGTATGTAAGTGAAGCAAGAGCTTACTACGATACACGAAAGCATAACAAGAGACATTATAGAAACCACGGAAGAAGCATCGTTTGCCGGGACCAAATCTAAACCTATTATCCTGCCGATTCGATTGTCCTTTTAATTCAACAGGACGTGAAAAGGACATTAAATAATATTTTATCGGAACAACATCTACAAAAAAACTGTCCCGTTTCCTGCCTTTCTGTCTCTTCTCTGGTCCATGGTAACGTTACAAATGGGCGCGGCCCTATAACAACTAATGGTTAAAATTCCGGTTTTCCATTAGGTTCCGCAGTTTTTCCAAACGGCTGTGTTAGGAGGTGTAAAATGTTACAAAAAGACAACAATTACAATAACAAGCTTTACAGAATTATAATAATAGGCCAAAGTCCGCACCCCGTGCATACAATGGTATGCAATTCGTATTCGATTAGGGGAGAGATGGTTATATGGGAGGACTTGATTGATAAAAACAGAAAAAGCTACCATGTAAAATCCGGTGAACAAGTAGATGTAGTGACCATAAACTAATTAACGTCATCGTAGAAAGTTGCAATATCGTTAAACCAATTGGCCATAAGTTACTTTCCTTACAGGCTTTGTTTCTGTGCAGCACCTAACGTGCAATAGTTAAGACTTTATCTGACGCCTACTGAATAAGGTATAGTAAAATGACAGCGTAACGGAGTGAAGGCGTAGCCGGTGTGGAGTTGCGCTGTCGCGAAAACAAAGAAAGGAGTGACAGAAAATGACTGCAGATTAAAAAATTATCAAAAACAAGGTCGGGCTGCTGGGATTGGCAAGCATACCCTTATCACCAGGCACATCTAAATCGACAGCGTCTGCTGCCGCATCAAGTATTACTTTGACGGCCAGAAAAAGCCGAATATTCTGTTCGGCTGTATCGAGTTTATCTCTTAGTTCAGCCCCTACAGCCTGTATAGACTTTTTTGCCTTATCGTTTTTGTTGATCAATCCCAAATGCAGTTCTGTACCCCGGGTAATCCATTCGCTTGGTTTTGTCGGCTTCTTATAATAACCCTGTTCATCCAACCAGACTTTCGGGCAATCCTCCAATATAGCATAGCTATACCTAAAACGCTCATCCTCATCCCCAAACAGATATTCATCATACTTATCTATGTAATCCTTCCACTCCGGCAATTCGTCACAGACGTAGAGTTCTTGACCGCTCACAAAAAGTTTATCTACCAACTTTAGCATTTCTTTATCAGAAAGTCTCTGTTCCTTCCAATTACTTATTAGCGTCTCAAAACCCTCTATATCTTCCTCGTAATAAACAGCTTTGAGTTTGCCTTCGACATATAATCTATGAATATCAGATTCAGCCTGCTTGAATATGTCAGAATATTCTTCATTAACCGCTTTAGCAAACGTTTCAGCAGAAACAATATCAATTCCAAGTTCTTCTATTTCGCTTCTTAAACCGACAGGCGCTATCGCGTAAAACCGTTCTTCAATTACATAGCCTAAACAGTACTCGAATTTCAGTTTCTTTTCTCTCTGGGCAGCCACGATGTCTTCATACTGTTTTCGGGTGACCACACGAGGTCCGCACGATTCAAATAGCTCCACAGTCCGGCGCTTTTCAACTTCACGATACATTATCACAGACATCGTGAATCTACCTATGTCGTCAGTTGCTACCAAACTTGATTTTCAGACGGGGATAGTGGTTGATGTACGTTAAAGAAACGATAATCAGTCACCAAATTCGTGTTTTTTCTATTATTGTGTCTAAAATATTTTCAAAATGAAGTTGGAAATCTTGAATTTTCGCACGGATTCTGTTATTCTATAAATGTTTCACCGAATTGTAGAAGCCTTGTTTTCCTATTAGAAAAGAGACACAGCCCCTGTCCGCAAGAGACAGGGTAGCAAGGATATACGAGGTTGCATGTGAAATCCGACCTTTGGATAAATCAAAAATGCTGGGAGGTATAGAATGAAAGCTCTGAAGCTGTTTTTAACGGCTGCACTGGCCGTATACATGCTCGACGGAGGTACTTTCGCCGCCGAGAAACCTGTCCGCGGAAAGGCGCCGACAGCGCGCGAGGTGCCGCAACCCCGGTTGGTCCTGCAACTCGGGCATTACGTCCTGGCGGGGGCTCTCGATCCCAGCGGCCGCCAGGTCGTGACGGCCGGTGATCGCACGCACGTTTGGGACATGGCGACGGGCCGGCAGGTCATGACGCTGCGCCAGGAGCGCGACAACTCGGACGACCTCGCCCTCGCCTGCGGACCCCGGGGCCGCTATCTCGTCGTGAACGAGTTCCTCTTCGACCGCCGGTCGGGATCGGTCATCCGCACGTTCCCCCTGGGGGACGAGTACGACCTCGTCTACGCCGTGGCGTTCGGTCCCGACGGCGACCGCGTCCTATACGGTGTCAATCACAAGGGCATGAGGAGAATCGACGGGCACAGCAAGTGGGGGAGAAAGCAGGGCCTGCTCCGGCTCTTCGATGTCGAGACCGGGCGGTTGGTCCGCACGTTCGCGTTGCCCGTAGGGGACATCGTGCACGATGCGTCCTACGGGCCTGGCGGCCGGCACGTCGCCGCCGTCGATGACGTAGGCGGGGTCAGGGTCTGGGACGTGGCTTCCGGTGTCGTGACGGCCTCCTTCAATATCCGCGTGGTCCGGCCGGAGAAGCGGAGTGAGATCTTCGGCTTCGCCCGGAACGGTAAGATCCTCTTTCACCCGCGCGCGAAGCGTCTGTTCGTCGCGTACGGGCGCAGCGTCGTCGACTGGGATCTGGTGCGGAAGGCTCCGACGCGCGAGTACCCGCTGGCCCACGGATGGGTGGGTGACCTCGCCGTGAGTCCGGACGGCCGCTCGCTCCTCGTCTCTGACGACAGGGGAGCGGTGCTCCACGACACGACGACCGGACGTGTGCTGCACACCTTCAAGGCATCGAAGGCGGACGTCGGATTCAGTGCAGACGGCGAGTTCCTCCTGGTCCTGAGTCGGCCCGAGGAGAAGCCGATCGTTGCGGAGCTCTGGCACGCGAGCCGCCGGCTACGGGTCGCCTCCGTGCCGGTCCAACCGTATGTGGGGGGAGAGATCCCCAGCCTCTTGTCGATGAAGTTCACGACCGGCGGAGAGAAGCTCCGCCTTCTGATGCGTGGCCAGTCGGCACCGGGCGAGGACGAGCAGATCGCGGTCGCCACGTTCGACTTCCTGCACGCACGGATCGAGCGCGTCCAGCGGCTCCAGCCACCGGGTGATCATGGCGTGGCCTTCGCATGGACAGGGGATGGGAACCGGCTCCTGCTCGCCTCCTCCGAAGAGCCGAAGGAGGCCGCCCTGTGGGACCTCGACGAGGGCGTCGTCGTCGAGCGGTTCGGAGGCCAACCCATGCCCATCCGGGCGGTCGCGCTGAGCCGGGACGGGAAGCGTGCCATCACGGCTTCCGCGCTTCGGCTCGACGATGGCGCCTTCTACACCACGGGATGCCATCTGATCCTGTGGGACGTGGAGTCCGCGCGACCGCTCCGCAAGATCGACGAGACGAATACCATCGATGCCGTCGCGTTCTCCTCGGACGAGACGCGGATCTTCGCTGCGCAGTGGGGGAGTAACGAGTCCCTAGTCGTGTTCGATGCCCGGACGGGCGACCGGCACGTCGCGCCCTTCGAGATGCAGCGAGACAAGAAGCCGGTCGTGCGCCCCGGCCACGATCAGGTTGCCGCGGTCCCCGGATACGAAGGGTTGGCCGTCTGGGATCCGACCGCGAAGCGCCAGGTTGCCCGGAAACTCCTGGATAACTGGGTGTTCGCCCTCGCCTACAGCCCCGACGGAGCGACGCTCGCGACGGCGGAGCTCGCGAAGCGGATCTGCCTCCGCGACCCCGAAACGCTCGAAACGCGCTGGTCCGTACCACTGCGGCACACGCCGAACGGCCTCGCGTGGCGCCCGGATGGCAAGCGCCTCCTGTGGTTCCCGCTCTACGGGGGATTCGTCTCATTCCTGGACCCGGTGACCGAGGCAAGTGCCGGTCAGCTCATCCTCGCTCGCCTCGGAGAGGAGTGGCTCGCCGTAGCGCCGACAGGCCACTTCACCGGTTCGCCGGACCTGCTTCGGCGCGTCGGCTGGGCGATCGGCGGCCAGACGTTCCCGCTCGACCTGTACGAGGTGGTCTTCCACCGGCCGGAGGTCGTGGCACACCTACTCCGCGGCCTGGACCCCGGCACCGTGCCGCAGCTAAAGCTCGCCGCCCCGCCACCGCGCGTCGACACCACGATCGAGAAGATGGAGCACCGTGCCGTCCAATGCCGCATCGAGGCCACGGCTGCTGCCGGGACCGAGATCGCGAGGGTCCGCGTCTTCGTGGACGGGCGCGACCTGGAGGTGCAGCAAGGGAAGCCGCTGGAGCTCGAGCCCGGTCCGGGCGGCAGCGTTCTGGTGCGTTGCACCGTAGAGTTCCCCCCGGGGACGACGAAGGCCGTCGTTGCGGCGTTGGCGGAGGACCGACGGGGGATGCGGAGCCTCCCGTCCGCGGTCACCATCGTCCGCCCCGGCAGCGCCGAATCCGTGAAGCGTACGCTGCACGTCCTGGCGGTGGGCGTGAGCCGCTACAAGCGCGAAGAAAGCAATCTCAGGTTTGCCCACGAGGACGCGATCGCGCTCGCAGAGCTCTGGGAGAAGCAGAAGGGGCTCGCCTTCCACGAGGTCGAGACGCATGTGCTCACGGACGAGGCCGCGACAGTGCCTGCGATTCGCGCTGCGCTCCAGTCGCTCCAGGCGCGCTGCACGCCACGCGATGTGGCCGTGGTGTTCTTCTCGGGGCACGGGGGCCGTGGCCCGGGAGGTCGCCTCTACTACGTGCCGCACGAGGCCGACGGAAGCCCGAGCCGATACCTTCCATGGGACGACCTGGCAAAGGCGCTGCAGAGCGTCCGCGCCGCTCAGGTGCTCTTCCTCTCCGACTGCTGCCATTCCGGGTCCTTCGGCGGGCAGCGCGCTTCCCAGGACGAGCTGGCCGCGCCCCTGCTGCAGGACTCACGGGTCATGGTCTTCTCGTCGAGCCGTGGCATGGAGCTGTCGCTCGAGATGACGAAGCTCGGACACGGGGCGTTCACCTACGCGCTGCTCAACGGCCTGCGTGGTGCGGCGGATCTGATCCCCGACCGGCGGATCACGGTCCTCGAGCTCCAGGCCTACGTCGCCGACCGGGTCAAGCAGATCACCGAAGACGCCCAGCATCCGCACATCCCGCTCATGAAGGACTTCGATCCGGAGTTGGTGGTGGCGCACGTGAAGTGACCGCATGCATCGGGAGGTGTTCGCGACTCGGAGGATCCCACAAGGAATGTGTGTCAGAGCATTGCCGTTGGTTAATGAGCAGCCAACGGCTTTCGGCCACTTATGAAGAGCTCAAAGTCAAACAAGAAAATCTTATCTGCCACAATCTTTTTTTTATGCGTTCTTTTATCACGATATTTTCGATTTGGTTGTAGAAATGGTTGTAGTTTTCTAATAAGAAAATCAAACTTGAAAATCGTAACAGACTACAATGTATTAGTTTGTAATTATTACATGAAATGAAAGTAAACAGGCCATTGAATCCGTTTATCATCGGTCTTAAGTGTCGGTACAAGCAAATACCGTATTCACAGTCATTCACACGTGGTGTCGGCTGAGCATATTGTAAACGGTTAACTTCAATTTGAGGAAGTGAAAAACCTTCGTTATTCGTAAGAAATATGAATTAACTTTATATTCGATCCACGTAACTGTATATCGCTGCCAAGCGTACAGTTATAAAGAACTGAAAAGAAGACTGTTTAATCGTATGGAGTAACCACCTTCCCTACCACATCTTTGAAGCTCTGACAATAGCTACAATCATTGTATGGACAGCCAAAGGTAGTTTATCAATGCTTCTTCTAATATGGCAAAATCTGTTTACGTTGCTAGGTTTTCCCACCCGACTCATCCGCAAAGTTTTTAATATTGACCGGTCTTACCAGCGATGTTACCAAGCGCGTGCCAAAGTGCGTGCCAAACATGCACGTCTGACCTTTGTTTGACCTTCGGCTAATCTTCGCCTGTTCTCATAAGTCTTTTATTAACAGTCATAAACGGTTTTTTCACATATACTTACAAAGACCCTTTACGGACTGAAAATCCGTGTGTCGGCGGTTCAAATCCGCCCCTGCCCATTTTTACCCCATTCCAGCCATTGCTACTTAGTTTCCACCAAGTAAGATTAGCTGCTCAACCCAATGAAATAATTACACCAAAAATCCAGATGGGGAAAAGCTTAAGCTCATATCGAATTGTCCAATTCCTGAACTAAGAAGGCCGGCGGACCCGCAAGGCCGAACAATGGTATGGCTCACATGTCACTACCATTCTGAAACGCCTGAAATGTCGAACTTATTCGCTCTAAATAGCAATACCAGAATATTTTTGACAAAGAGAAGAAATTATGTTATCATGATTTTTCTGCCCTATAGGAGTGTTTCAATGAAGTGCATATGGGAAATCCCGGTTCGTACATATAAGATAGAAGATTATGATAAAAAAACTGCCTTATAAGACAAATATTATATTTATACTTATAGTCCTAATATTTGCCATGCCTCTTAAGGGACTATGTGGATCAGCTTCTTCGCCTTTGTATAGTTATTACTTCCCGAGCTCGTCCTTTAACTGGAATCTTGTTCCAGTGCCTTTGGATCCAGGCGAATACTACGTGTCGTGCGAGGGTACGTGGTCGTTTACATATACCGAATTTTCTATGCCTCAGATTCCAGGATATCCTTCTCCGCCTCCTCCGACTTATACGTACACTTTAGATGCCCAGTGGTCTTGTAGAAATAGTAGTGAATGGACAGAAATGGATAAAATAGATTTCTACAATCTTCGGATATTTGTCCCCGGAACGGATATTCCGGAACCCGATTGGTTAGGTTCACCGTCAACTAATCCGGATCCGATGGAAGATTTAAATACATTTTCCATTCATACATTCAGCCCAAGCCACTATTACTGGATGCCGGTAACTGTCCCGGATTTGTCACCACCTCCGACAGAGAATCCAGTGGAGCCGATATTCGGTCCACTCTTTATCTGTCTGCCGGCACAATTTATTCCAGGACCCGGTTCGACATCCAATTACACCGGAGGTTTGACTGTAAGCATTTACGCCTCTGAGGGTAATATGGAACCTTCTATACCAACCCTTGTTTTGCCTGTTGATGGAGTTTGTGTTTCAACGACACCAATATTTTACTTTTTTGCTAACGACCCAGACGGTGACAGTTTAAAGTTTAAGATTGAGATTCTACAAAATGATGTGGTCGTGGAAAGTTTTGACCAGACGCAAGATCAAGATTCAACGTATTGGGATAAGGCAGATTATTCGAGCGATGAGACAGCAATCTTCACATTACCAGAAAACCAAGCCTTGGAACCAGGTACATATCAATGGCGAGTATATGCTTTTGATGACCAGCAATGGAGTCAAGGTAGCCAATCCTGGTCTTTTAACTTAATAGAAGGAACGATTAGGCTCACCGGGTACGTTCGTCACTTTCTTGGGTGGCCACCAATAGAGGGAGCTCTTGTAGAGGCTATAAAAGGTAACAAAAAATGGTCTACACAAACAGACGGCAATGGTGATTACAATATATACGGATTAGCAACTGGATTTTGTGACATGAGAGTTTCTGCTGTTAATCAACCTATCCTCACAGAATTTGTTGATCTTAATGAGTCTGTCGAGATTAATGAGGATGAAAAAGTATTATTCAAGTATTTTGGATTGTCCAACGAATCTGGGGAGATAGTAAAGTCATACGCACCAGTATTATATTTTCACTCTCAAGAGAAGTATCGTCCTATGCCTGTAGAACTATTTCTAGACCATGCTACAATTAACGGAGTTATAGCCCGTCGTAGTATTGCCCAAGATCCGAGTGTAGGTGAAAATATAGACTTAGAAGGTAGTCAGTCACAAGAGTATGAGCAACTTTTCAGCCAATATAAAAAAGCTTATTACAAATATGATCCAGAAAGGCCAATTGCATATGCACGGGTATATAGAGATAATCAATACTATGTTATTCAATATTGGTTCCATTACTTAAATAATCCAATTCCCGATGGGCTTGCATATGATGTGCTTGATTTTTTGTTGGATCATGAGGGTGATTGGGAAATGATTCAGTTGATATGGACAACTTCATATCCAACTTTGGAAAACGAGCCTGCCTATGCTGTCTATTCGCGTCATACAAGTAAGGAAATGCGTATGTGGAGTGACGTTAATAAAATTGAAACCCATCCATGTGTTTATGTCGGCTATGGCACACATGCTTCTTATTTCGATAACGGAGATAACAATAGTGGACGTCAATATGTTGAAAAATATGGATTTTTTTATTTGCAAGATTATACAGGCACAGACGGGCCTTTCCCCGCCACCGCAATATTGTTTCCACACGTAGATAACCGCGAGTGGTTCCAAGAAATAGTACAATCTTCCCAGAATTGGACTTTGTTCCGTGGAAAATGGGGTGTAGACCGTGGCTCCCCTATATGTCCGCCACATAAAGGTGAACAATGGACAGATCCTATTAGCTGGAGCGGTCTTTAGAATCCATCGATGAGCATTTCGACAGCGAGCATCTGCTTGTAGCTTTTTTTACCTCTGCAAGTCTATGATCAAACAATCCTGAATCGCCCTTCTTAATTTGGACCGGCCTTACCAGTTTGAGACTCAGGCGCGTACCGAACATACATATTAAAGCATCATCTGATGTTCAGCGAGAAGATATCCGTTTTATGGGCGTTATATATTTCGGCTTGAATTTTCCATTTAATATTTGAGGCCTCCTCTTTGTAGTTTTTAAAGTGATGAAGCAAGTAATGTGCAATATTGTGTAGTAAAGTCCTATAATACCGGTTCTGATTGGCTTTATTATTTAGTTACGAATAAAATTCACTGATTAAGAATCCTACCTGGAAATTTATCCTTAGAGTGAATATTTCAAGGTTTCGTCAGTTGAAAAATACTTGAATATAACAACCCGGACAGGTAAAATCACAATTCACCAACAATAAATTCATATTTATTGGGAAGAAATAATGGCGGAATCTAAATGTCACTGAACCGATAGGTTGGAAACAATTAAGGAGAAAATATTATGGACGCTTTTTTAACTAAAATGTATGAGTACATGGCTACTTACTGGCTGCAGGTTGTAGGCGCCATTATAATCTTTGTCGTCGGGCGATGGCTGGCCAAGTTGCTCTCAAATCTTGTTGCCAAAGCGATGACAAGGGCAAAGGTAGATCCAACGCTGACAAGTTTTGTCCAGCATCTGTGCCAAATTGCACTGCTGGTGTTTGTTATCATCGCCGCGCTACAAAAACTCGGAGTGCCCGTGACCAATTTTGTCGTTGTTATTGGTGCTGCCGGCTTAGCAATTGGATTTGCCTTACAAGGCTCTTTATCCAATTTCGCGGCAGGGATTATGCTGATTATTTTCAAACCGTTTAAGGTGGGAGATTTTATCGAGGCCGCCGGTAAGATGGGGACCGTACAAGAGATTCAGATTTTCAATACGGTTCTAAATTCGCCGGACAATGTAAGGATCATTATTCCCAACGGCCAGGTCACGGGAAATAACATTATGAATTACACAGCCAATGGAACAAGACGCATCGATTTGGTCATTGGTGTTTCCTATGGAGACGACCTGAAAAAAACACATCAAGTGATCGAGGAAGTTATTAAAGGCGAAGGCAGAATCCTGCCGGAACCGGCATATACAATAGCCGTTTCCGAGCTTGGCGACAGCAGTGTCAATTTCGTTGTCCGGCCGTGGGTCAACGCCTCCGATTACTGGTCTGTCCGCTTCGATTTGATAGAAAAAATAAAGCTTGCTCTTGATAAAAACGGTATTACAATCCCGTTCCCGCAACATGATGTACACATGAAAAATGATGTTGCATAGAATATAATAATGAGAGTGTGCCGGAAGCGGCTGTGCCAAACGTTTGAAATAGCTGTTATTTTATGGTTAGATATGAAAGGAGTTTGCTATGCGTTATCGAATGATGCTTATATTAATGTCACTGGTATTGTGTATTCAGGCGGGATATGGGGATGAAATTCACTTGAAAAACGGGGATAGTTTGACAGGGAAAATTGTTAAACTTGTTGACGGGAAGATGACTTTCAAATCCGACCTCGCCGGGGAAGTGACTGTGGAATCGGCAAATATTCAGACCCTCAGCAGCGACGAGCCGATCACAGTCAAATTAAAAGACGGGACAGCCTTACAACAGAAAATCGTGAGTTCCCAGGCCGGCCGATTTTCCATCGCAGGCGACGAAGCAATCAAGGCACAGGAATTTGCAGTGGCCGACATTGTCTCTATCAATCCGCCAATTCCGAAATGGACGGGAAATCTTTCCGCAGGACTTACTTCGACACACGGCAACACAAAGACCGAAAGCATTACCGGAAGCGCAAATCTAAAAAAGCGCACCGACAACGACCGCACTACAATCAGTGCGGATTATGCAAAGTCAAAACAGGATAATCCGGATACAGGTCAGGAAGAAACAATCGAAGACTGGTGGCGTGCCAGGGCCAAGTATGACTATTTCTTCACGAAGAAGATGTACGGTTATTTAGACGGCCGATATGAAAAAGATGCCGTTGCCGAACTGGACCGACGAGTAACAATAGGCATCGGTTGTGGTTATCAATGGATAGAATCGGCGGATATGAATTTTTCGACCGAGCTTGGTTTGGCATCACTTTACGAAAAATACGATAACCAAACCGACAGCAACAGCGAAGTTTCGGCCCAGCTCGGGTATAACTTCGATAAAAAGCTCATGAAGAATCTTTCGTTCATCCATGATTTGACATACTACCCGGCCCTTAGCAAATTTTCCGACTATTATCTTACAACAACGGGCGAATTGCGTGCCGACGTCATGAAAGATGTGTTTGTGAATTTCAAAACAATTGTGAATCATGACGACACACCGGCAATCGGTTCCCATAAGACCGACGTGAAGTACTTCCTGGGCCTGGGCTATAGTTTTTAAGAGTGCAAATTTTGGTGTATTCGATACTGTGATATAATATATTAGCTTGTATCCGGTTTATAAACAAGTTGAAAAAAGTCCTGTATTCGAATTATGACAAATTTAATCCGGGGATTATTTGAAAGATGAAAAAACCATTTAAGATATTATTTTTCGGTCTTGCGGCGATTTTGATTGTATTGTTGGTAATTGTGGTTGCCGTCGGCCTGTTCGCTAATAGTGCTTTAAGAGTCGCTGTCGAAACTGCGGGAACCAAGGCCCTCAATGTGGGAGTCGGTGTCGGCGGAGTTGATCTTTCTATCCTGCGCGGCAAACTTGACTTTGAAAATATTACAATAAATAATCCGCCCGGTTATCAGCATGAAAAACTGCTCGAATTGAGTCAGGCCAATATCACGGTTGACATCGGATCTCTCCTGGGCGATATCGTCAATATCAAAGACATCAAGCTGGATGGAGCCAAAGTAGTCCTCGAACAAAGGGGAATATCCGGTAACAACCTGCAGGACATAATAAAACAGCTTCCTGCAAAGCAGGAGCAACCATCGGAGCCGGGCGGGAAAAAGCTGCACATAGACAGTCTCGAAATCACGAACACGCAGGTCAGTATAAAATTACTCCCCGTTCCCGGTAAAATCGATACGATTCCTCTCAAGCTCAACACAATCAAGATGACCGATCTTGGTAACGATAATGATCTTGATACCATCACCTTGACCCGTAAAATCCTGCTTGCGATTGCCGGAGGAATTGCCCAACAGGGGACCGACATACTGCCGAAAGAGATGATAGGCTCTCTCGTATCCGAGCTGGCAAACCTTGGGGCTTTGCCGGGCGCTCTTATCGATACGGGCGCAAAGATACTCGATACCGGAACGGATATAGGCAAGGGAGCCACCGATGTCGGTACAGGGGTCATCAAAGGAGTCGAAGACGTGGGTAAGGGAGTCACCGACGGATTAAAAGGCATTTTGAAACCAAAAGAAAAAGAAGATTCAACGAAATAGTATTCAAAATCTTGCCGATATATCCCGGAGTCTATATACTTATCAACAGTAGCTTTACTGTTAAATTTTCCTGTGGTTTTATGTAATTAATTATACTTTTGAGCCGCATGTTCGGCTCCGGCTGAATAGGAACTATAGATGAAAGACTGGAAGAAAAAAATCGAAGATAAAACTGTCCGCATCGGGATTCTTGGTCTTGGCTACGTTGGTCTGCCGCTCGCCCGTGAATTCGCGAACGCCGGGATCAAAGTGCTCGGTTTTGACGTTGACGAGCATAAAGTGAAGGTCCTCAATACCGGCAGAAGTATTATTAAAAATGTCCCCCACGCCGAGGTAAAAAAGATCGTCGATGCGAAAAAGTTCGCCGCTACAACCCGTATGTCACGCATCAAAGATGTCGATGCCTTGCTTATCTGCGTGCCCACACCACTGACCGAAAATCGCGAGCCTGATATGAAATATGTAACAGGTTCCTGCCGGACTGTCGCCCGGTACCTTCGGCCGGGCCAGCTTGTAACACTCGAAAGTACGACTTATCCCGGAACTACACGCGAGCTGATGGCGCCGATCCTGGAAACGAGCGGGCTGAAGGCGGGCAAAGATTTCCACCTTGCCTATTCTCCGGAACGGGAAGACCCCGGCAATAAAAATTTCACGACCCGCACCATTCCTAAAGTCATCGGCGGTCTTACCGATAAATGTCGTGCAATAGCGAAAATGGTGTACGAGCTGGCGATAGAGACCGTCATACCGGTTTCTTCCGTCGAAGCGGCCGAGGCGACGAAAATCCTCGAGAACGTTTACCGTTGTATCAATATCGCAATGGTCAACGAGCTGAAAATGGTCTTCGACCGAATGGGTATCGATGTCTGGGAGGTAATTCGGGCGGCCGGCACCAAGCCGTTCGGTTTCAGCGCGTTTTATCCCGGACCCGGACTCGGCGGGCACTGCATTCCGATTGATCCGTTCTATCTGACCTGGAAGGCCCGCCAGTATGGTATGCCGACGCGGTTCATCGAATTAGCCGGCGAAATCAATACCGATATGCCGCACTATGTGATAGCCCGGACAATGGATGCGCTCAACGACCGCAAAAAAAGTCTCAACGGCTCAAAGGTTCTCGTTCTGGGCCTGGCATACAAGCCGGACATCGATGATGTTCGGGAATCACCGTCGCTGGAGCTGATAGAGCTTTTAAGGGACAAAGGTGCGAAGGTAGATTACAACGATCCATACATTCCCGCTACGCACAAGCAAAGGCGGTACAATTTAAAGATGAAAAGCAAGCAGCTTTCGGCCAGTATGCTCAAAAAATACGATGCCGTCCTGATATCGACAAATCACAGTGACTACGATTACGACTGGATTGTGAAAAACTCCCGGCTTGTCATCGATACGCGTAATGCCACCGCCGATGTCAAACAGGGCAGAAATAAAATCGTGAAAGCCTGACTCGTGCTGTGTAGCGAAATCCTACTTCGCAGAGCAGGAAGGATTGCACTAATAAAATGTCGCGAGGTCATCGGGACATTTATTGACGAACATCCCTAATATTTCCGCATAACCTTTTACAATGCCGCATGGGCGGCGGAATCATCGGCATGAAAGTCTCCGGTTGTGGTATCAAACCTCCAGCCTTCGGTGTTTGCACCAGCCGGGGCTCCATCAATACGCAAAGTATTTAAATCATTGAAAGGATTTTTCGGAATACTCAGTATGTACGGACCATAATCTAAACCTGCATTCCCGCTAACGTCGGTTTTAGTTGTCATCCGCCGTTCAAATTCACTTGAGTCGTCACCCGTTGCGGCCGGAAGCTGCTCGTTGTGATTGAATTTATAAAGTCCTATCTGGGAACGAATTCTATGAAGATCAGACGATAAAGCAGAGGTTCTTACTTTCGTACTCGCATCGGTATATTGAGGGATAACAACCGCCGCAATGATGCCCAGGATTACTACGACAATAAGAACTTCCACTAATGTGAATCCACTATTACGCTTCATTTAATCAGCCCACAATAATTTTTACCTAACTCAAATTTAGGAAAGGGACTAAAAAGTGTCCCTATATATATCCCTATTTAAAATATCGAAAATAAATTCCCTTTGGGCAAGTGTAATAACTAAAATTAGAATCTCGAAATTCTTTAGTGATGTAGACATCCGGTACATTTTTTCATTTCTATCCTTCGCCGCAGCGCTGCTGCTGAGAACGGATACAAAACAAACGATATGCTCCCGCGGTTTTGCTAAGCAAAACTATATAACAGTGAAAAGTCATGGACATTTTTAGCCAAAAATCGCGGTTTTCGATTGTATTAATGGGGTTTTTGGGTAAAATTATGGGTAGGGGCAATCCCATGTGATTGCCCTGGGCGGCCACACGGGGCCGCCCCTACAAAAGTGGTTCCGGGGTCGGGGCGGTAATGGAACATTCGACAGATATAAAGAACTCTCTACAAATTGACCTTTTTTGAAAAAACAAAGCCAATTGAAACGGCAGAATCCAGAACACAGGAGACAAAAGACAGAAGAAAAAAATGAAAAACAAACCCAATTTTAAATTGGGCAAAATGATATAAGCTCTTTTATGACAAGTAACTATGGGAAATTTTGGGATTTCAGGGGCCAGAAAAACAAACCCAATCCTTCGACATGAGCTCATGGCCGAGGGCAGGACAAGTTTATTATCCCCGAGGAAAGTAAATTCAAGAAATAGCATTATCCTGGAAATGCAACTGCCGCTCTTGACAATTCCGCTCGATTATGGTATAAATAGCATATAATGCCTTGATTTCGGAGCAGTCAGGCATTTTTCCGACATGGAGGGGCGGTTTTGGGACATTTCCCTTTATGGAGCAAGGGTTAATATTCATGCATCGTTATCTGCGAGGTGGATGATTGGGACTATTTAAACGCATCAAAAACTGGAGGCATTCCCGGTCAGCGAATATAAAACCGACCAGACCCGCCGAACTGGAGAGACTCGAACCAAGGATCCTGCTCTCGGCAGACGGCCTTCTCGGCATTACCGTACCTGAGCCGCTCCAGGACCCGCTTCTCGATAACACCGGGCAGGTAATTCAATACGAACTGCTGGAAATAAACGATGCAACTATGCAGGTATCTTCATCGAATGTCATGATTGAGCAGACCGAGCTGGTGGTGTATGATTCCGATCCTGCCGAAACCGAGACTCTCGAACTAAGCGGCCATGGATTGCAATTCAATCTCGTTCCGGCAGCCGGTATGTCACAACAGGCTATTGATGCCTTCCAGGAAGCTGCCGATATTTTATCAGCAATGTTCACCGACGACATTATTATCAATATCAACATCGACTTCAAAACACTTTCATCCGGAATCCTTGGGCAGAGCAGTTTTATACTTCAATTGAATACGTACTCGGAGGTATATACAGCTCTATCGAACGACCAGACCAGTAGTAGTGACAACGTGGCAACCAACTTTCTGCCGGCAGGCTCGAGCCTCGGAGTTTACATCAACCTGACCTCCGACAATCCCAACGGCTCGGGCAGCATAACACCATATCTCGATAACAATGCGGATGCGAACAATAACAGAATAAGAATAACCACGGCCAATGCCAAGGCACTCGGACTGCGAACCGCAGGAAATACAGCAACCGATGCCTCTATCACATTCAGCGACCAGTATTCATGGGACTTCGACCGAAGCGACGGAATTACACAGGGCTCGTTCGATTTTGTGGGAATAGCCATACACGAGATCGTTCATGCAATGGGATTCACCAGCGGCGTAGATTATCTCGACGAAAATCCGAAGCATTTTGAATATAATTATACACACATCAGCACATTGGATCTGTATCGCTATTCCAGCAACAGCATAAGCGCCGGAGCAGACATCGACTGGACCGCCGATACCAGAACCAAATTTTTCTCGATCGACGGCGGCATGACCAATCTTGCCACCTTCTCGACAGGAATAAATTACGGTGACGGCAGGCAGGCCAGTCACTGGAAGGATCATCTAAACCTCGGAATTATGGACCCGACCGCCGCTCCGGGAGAATTTCTGGATATCACCGCCGTTGATGTTATAGCCTGGGACGTTATTGGCTGGGACGTTTCTTCGGCGTATTTGATTGTTCAGGATATACCTTACAATCAGGACTTCAGTTCGGGCCTGCCGGATGCCATCGGCGGCTGGGAATACTATTCCAGTAACGAGGGACGTATCCAGATTGTCGGCGGACGATTGAGAATGGATGATTCCGTTGGTAACAGCACATATTCTTTGAATGAGGCAATCCTGCATTTAAATCTCACTGGCCAGACTAACGTTAATCTCTCACTGGATCACTATTCGATATACGATGAGAATCATAATACTATGCCGGCGTACTTCACAGGCCATGCTAACGGTGATGGGATTGCCATCAGCATCGATGGTACGAACTGGATTAAGATATCGGATTTGACCGGCTCATCACATATTTCACTGGATCTGAATTTGGTCGGTCTGTTCGGCGCAAGTGCGGACCTCTCCGATGTCCGGATCAAGTTCCAGCAGTATGATAATTGGCCTTCACCGACGGATGATGGACGTGAATTCGATAATATCCAGGTCCACGAAAAGATATTCTTTGACCTGAATACCTGGACTGAAAACCTCATGGCGGATGATACCGCTGGTGGAGGATTTGTCATTAACTCGGCCACAACGGCCGAAACAATCAGTGGCGGACTGACTCGCGCTGCGCTTTTTAGCGGCACGAATGACGTAGGCTATATGCTGGAGGGTCAATTTAGAGTCAAAACAACTCATGACGATGACTTCATAGGTTTTGTCATTGGTTATAACAACAACGACCATGTATCCGATAGCGCCGATTACATCCTCATTGACTGGAAACAGGCCGACAACGATTTTGATTTTGGCTCTGGAACGGTTACGGGATACACAGGGCTGGCTCTTTCGACTGTTTCGGGCGCTACAGCCGGTGAAAACCAAGGAAATACCTATGCATGGGAACATTCAGGGCCTATTACTGAGCAATTACGTGCCAATACGCTGGGCTCAACAGGTTGGAATGATAATCAAACGTATGATTTCAAGCTCGTATATTTACCGGGTTGTGTTCAGCTTTTTATCAATGGAACGCTTGAATTGGATTATAATGGTGCTTTCAGTGATGGGAGTATCGGTTTATACCAATTCTCACAAAGAGAGGTCGAATTCTCAAATCTTTCCTTGTCCGCTATCCTGACGGTTCCATATTCTCAGGATTTCAGCTCCGGCTTGCCGAACGCAACCCAGGGCTGGGAGTATTATTCCGACAACAATGGCCGGATCCGGGTCGTAAGCGGTCGTCTGCGGATGGACGATTCCGTCGGTGACGGAACGTACTCTCTGAACGAAGCAATCTTGCATGTAAATCTGACAGGCCAGACAAATGTGAATCTCTCGCTGGACCATTACTCAATATACGATGAGA
>CAYSKI010000058.1:0-21085 GCA_964431695.1 uncultured Pirellulales bacterium
GATCTCACAAATGAGCTAGCTTGGGATGCTCGAGAAATTAACGTTGAGCAAGATCATGACAAGTGTAAAATACCCGAGTTACGAGAATTCTTTTGGTTCTTGCCTAATGATCGTAGCTACATACTAAGAAAAAAAAGATGGCCATAATACTTCTATAATTATTAGGAATAGTGGGACTTTGCTGTCCCAAGTTTATCAGTTTATACATATGACAAGCAAGATAGAAGAAATTCGAATGGTTTTATATGCAGCAAAAGATTTAGCTAAGCGATATAAGGCACTAACCGGAAAACCATTAGGTATCACAGGTGAAGTAGCGGAATTCACGGCAGCCTTTCTTCTTGGCTTGGAATTAGCAGAGGCTCGTCAATCTGGATATGATGCAATACGACGAGAAAATGGAATAGAAATAAAAGTGCAAATCAAAGGAAGATGCCTGCCAAAGAATCCGAATCCTGGAACCCGAATCGGAAGTATTAAACTCGATAAAGAATGGGATACCGTTCTTTTGGTCTTGTTTGATCATGAATATGAAGCAATTGAATTGTACGAAGCAAAAAGAGAACCAATTACAAAAGCCCTTACAAGGCCAGGCTCTAAAGCAAGAAACGAGAGAGGTGCGTTAGGTATAGCAAAATTCAAGTCAATAGCAGAGAAGGTTTGGCCAACGAATTAACCTCTAACTAATAAGAGTTTTCAACAAAAATAAATAAGGATAGCTAACTATTTTAAGATTTTATTCTTTTTCACGGAAGATTTTTGCATCGAGTGGGGAAATTCGTCTCTTGTCGCTGGTGAATCGGGACTCGTGGTTCTTTTCTGGATTCCCGTTTTCACGGGAATGACCTTGCTCCGTCAGAGACTTCGCCATGGCTGGCATTACAAAAAAACTGAGTTTATTTGTGCAAATCTGGAGATATCATCGTGTATTATTTGAAGTCGTTAGTTGACGAGGAATAATTTCGCGGTTATCATAAACGACAATGGAATTCAAAGTTAATCGTAAAAAGTGTGTATTGAAGAAACTCCACGAGGAAGATAACGGCTATGTCGATGCCGACCCGGCCGAGAGAGTCAGCATGGTCTGGGAGCTGACTAAGCAGGCATGGGCTTTTGCAGGTGTAAATGCTGAACAAAGACTACAGAGAAATGTTGCAAAGCTTATTAGACCACAAGACAACAAGAGTAAGGCAAAAGGATAAACTTGATAGCAAGTTTATGCGGGAATAGGTTTTTTAAATCCGGGAATACCATACTTATTTTATTCTTTTTCGCGGACGATTTTTGCTCCGAGAGGATTCAGCCTTTCTTCGATTCTTTCGTAACCACGGTCGATATGATAAACCCTGTTAACTATGGTTGTTCCCTCGGCGGCTAAGCCGGCAAGGACAAGTGCCGCCGACGCTCGCAGGTCCGATGCCATCACAGGGGCCGCTATGAGCTTTTTAACTCCCGCGACGATTACCGCCTGTCCCTCTTTGCGTAAATTCGCCGCCATTCGATTTAATTCCGCTACATGCATAAACCTGTCAGGGAAAATCTTTTCAATGATGACACTATTACCTTCGGCAAGTGACAGCAGAGCCATAAACTGGGCCTGCAAATCGGTGGGGAAACCCGGATGCGGCTGAGTCGTAATGTCGGTCGGCTTTATTTTACCCTTACGTCCGACGACACAACCGTCGTTGTGAGTATCGATAACAACGCCGATATTTCTCAGCTTATCGACAACAGCCATCATATCGGTAAGCCGGCAGTTTTCCAGCTTCAGCAGGCTTTCCGTAATTGCGGCGGCGATCATGAACGTGCCTGCCTCGATCCTGTCCGGAATTATCTTGTATTCGACAGGTCTTAAACCCGCGACGCCCTCGATAATCAGCCGGGGGGAGCCGATGCCGTTTATTTTAGCCCCCATTTTGTTCAGGCAATTTGCCAGATCGGCAATTTCGGGCTCGCAGGCGGCCGACTCGATAACAGTCCGGCCCTTTGCGAGTGTCGCCGCCATCAGGACATTTGCCGTGCCTAATACGGTTGAGCCGAACGAGCCTCCCATAAAGATTTCTTTACCTCTTAAACCGTGCGGTGCCTTAGCTACGATGTAACCGTTTTTCAGGTGGATTCTTGCGCCGAGGGCCTCTAATCCTTTTATGTGCAGATTGACGGGCCTGTCGCCAATAGCACATCCGCCGGGCATTGATACCTCTGCTGTGCCGCATCGGGCAAGCAGCGGGCCGAGTATGCAAATGCCGGCGCGCATCCTGCGGACAATTTCATACTCGCCTACAGGATTATCGATGACTGTCGAGTCGATGGACAGGTCGTCGTTTTTTTCGCGATTGATTTTACAGCCTAAGTCAGTAAGCAGCTCGCTGCATACGGAAATATCCGAAAGATTCGGGACTGCTTTGAGTGAAGTTTTTCCCGGTGCCAGGATTGCGGCGGCCATAATCGGCAGGGCGGCGTTTTTCGCCCCGTTGATTCTCACAGTGCCGTTTAGCTTAACCGGCCCTTCTATACGAAAAATATCCATAATCTATTTCCCTTGAAAAGATGCCGCTAATGTAATACAAACATGCTTTATTTTCAAGCTTGTGGAAATATATATCTATGAATGTTCTTGAAAATATTAAAAGTATTTTAGATACGATAAATCTGCCGGACTTTATTCTTTGCCTTGCAGGTTCGTTGCTGTTCGGGTACTGGCTGCTCCGGACATCCTTGGGAACAAGGGCTTTGGATGATTCGAGGCCGAGGCGAAACATGATGCCCCTTTTTCTACCGTTCCTTTTGCTGTTTGTATCGTATTTTTCCGTTGCTTTGGGAGGTTCAGTTGTCAGATGGCTGGTGGGGGATTTACCCGATTCGCAGGGTGTTATTTTGGACAATCTTGTTGTCTGTACAACCGGATTGGTGGCTATTGCTATAATTATTGTCTCGGTCAGGCCTTTTTTCGCCCGGCGATTAAAAGGTTTCGGATTGAATATCAGAACTATATATAGAGATCTTCCAGCCGCCTTTGTCAATCTTCTTGCGATTTGGCCTTTGATAATGGCCGTGATGATGCTCACTCTGTACGTTGGCCATTTTATATACGGTCCGGATTTCCAGATGCCGCGCCACGAGGGACTTAAGAATTTAAGCGAGTATCCCCAGTTGATGCCTCGAATATTGGTAACGGTTGTTGCCGTCATAGTCGCACCTTTGCTTGAAGAGTTGTTGTTTCGCGGCCTTTTTCAGACAATGATACGCTCGTTTCTGAACGTGAAAAATTCACCGTGGCTGGCGATTGCCATAAGCTCGGCGTTGTTCGTATTGATGCATGTGGATAAATTGCATTGGCCGGCGCTTTACGTGCTGGGCGTGGGAATGGGTTATTCCTATGAAAAGAGCGGCTCATTATTTCGACCTGTTTTCATGCACATGCTCTTTAACGCAACCAGTGTCATATCGGTCTGGATCCAATAATCCCCAAAATTGGCTTCGTTTTTTATCACGGCGTGGCCGCAGGTGAAGCCGGATTTCCCATAATCTTTTTATTTCAAAGAACTTATACTATTTTACCCATTTTAACATTGGCTTTGTTTTTCATTTTTTAACCGCGGATTGCACGGATAATACGGATTTCAAAGATTTGTTTTAACAATTTTGGATTTTTAACATTTGATATTGTTTAGGATTTCGAATTTAGTGCTTCGGGTTTATTATTACTCCCAAAACAAAGATTTGCTATTTCCTATTCGTTACGCCGCCATGAACCTTCCATAGTTCATTGAGTATTATAACGAAAAACCCCCTTAACGCAACCAAAATCCCCGATTTTTTTACCCCATGAGATGGTGGTTTATACCTATCTAAAGGGGTAGCTGAAAATGTCCATGATTCGATACTTGATGCTTGATGCTCGATTAAATGATCCCTTCGACATGTTTCTGAAAATGACATCATAGGGTGAGATATATCCGACTTTGGGATCGTGGTTGTCGAAGGTAAAAAAATAATGCTTTTTTCATGAATTGTCCTCCCCTAACTTTGTAAGAACAATCCATTCTTTATAAGCTATCGAACAATATTTACGAAGAACATTTTCATTAGCATCAGGAACCCATTCCATCGCTTTTCGAGTAAAACCTGTTACTCGTATCTGTAATTCATTTTTATTAACTTTCCAATCTGCATCTAGCGATCCTATTACGGGATATCCTTCAAGCACGTCCTTATTTACTAGTGAGCTTCGAAAAAGTGGAATATATTTTGATTCATCAAAGCTCGGCATTCCTATTTCCCTATTTTTCATGTTTATGTAGTAAACCTCAAAATGTTCAGAATTTTTTTTCTTTAGTACGAGTAGGTAATTATCACCATTTAATGAGTAGAATTTGCCTGAAGAAGCCGGTATCCCCGGAATAGAAACTCTGTAGGTTGCTAATCGAACCAAACGTTTATTCTCTAACAATTTCTGAGAAAATAGAAGACAAACAAATGTAATGAATGTTATTACTGTGATTATCATGATTATTTGTAGGTATGCTTCTTTTTGTGATGATTTTAAATTGAACATATTTCAATCCTTTTTGTTTAGAATATTACTCTTATTTTGTTATGAAAAAACAGTTCGTATGCAAATTATTCCAGACTATAAATATATAATCCAAGATATTTTTCCCCGCTTTTAATTTATTGATTGTAATTGTCTTTAGAGAATCTGCAAATTAAATTTCGATCAAAATTTCGGTTTTTGTCTGAATTATTATTGATTGGAATAAAAGAAACGAATACGTCAACAAACATCAATTCGATTAGCCGCGACTCCTGCGGTCGTGGTGAACATAAACCTGTGGTGGAATGAAAAAATACCCCCACCACAGGGGTGGGGGCTAATCAAATTCCTAATATTTTCATGGGGGTTGCAGATTGTTTATATCTGTGGTATATAATTAGCGTATTGCGTATTGAGTATTGCGTATTTAGTTTGACGCATCACGCATGACGCACGACGACGGACGATAATAATTATGGAAACAGCAGAAATAAAAACAGCGATAACGGAACTGTCGGCTCGGGTGGAAAACATCCGGGACTGGCTTTGACTTAATCAATAAAAAGACTCAAATGCAGCAGTTAGAGACCCGAATGTCCAAAACAGGCTTCTGGGACAATCCCGAGGCCGCCCAGTCGGTAGTTTCCCAATTAAGCGCGCTCAAATCGGTTATTGAGCCGGTGGAGGAATTATCCCATGAGGTCGAGGACCTGCGGGAATTGTTCGAGCTGGCGGTCTCCGAGTCGGACAAAGAAGAACTGAGCCAGCTTGAAGGACATCTGGAAGTTGTTATAAAGAAGTGCGAGCAGGTGGAATTGGCGGGTCTTCTTTCCCGGCCCGAGGATATGAAGAACTGCTTTTTCAGTATCCACGCCGGTGCAGGCGGGACGGAAAGCTGCGACTGGGCCAGTATGCTGCTGCGGATGTACTCGCGATATTTCGAGATGAATAAATTCAAGTTCCAGGAGCTCGATATCACTCCCGGCGAAGAGGCGGGAATACGCTCGATAACTTTGCGGGTCGGCGGGCCGTTCGCATTCGGCAAACTTTCGTGCGAGACCGGCGTGCATCGCTTAGTTAGGATAAGTCCGTTCGATGCGAATAAACGCCGGCATACGAGCTTTGCCGCGGTGGATTGCATCCCCGAATTCGATGACGATATCGACATCGATATCAACGAAGACGACATAAGGATTGACTTTTATCGCGCCAGCGGGGCCGGCGGTCAGCATGTTAACAAGGTAAGCTCGGCGGTGCGGATTACACACGAGCCGACCGGAATCGTGGTGCAGTGCCAGAACGAAAGGAGCCAGCATAAGAACAGGGCGCAGGCGATGAAAATGCTCCAGGCAAAACTGTATATGCTGGAACAGCAGAAACGCGACGCCGAGGTTGCCAAGCTGTACGGCCAGAAGGGCGAAATCGCCTGGGGCAACCAGATACGAAGCTATGTACTCCAGCCGTACCAGATGGTCAAGGACCATCGGACGGATTTCCAGACCGGCAATGTCGATGCTGTGCTGGACGGGGAAATTGAAGGATTTATTGAAAGTTATCTGCGGCATCGGGCAAAAACGAGCCGGGATAAAAAGTAGGGATTGAAAGAAGTAGGGGTCAAAAATGAAAAAGATTATTGATGTGAAATTGACGACACGAAATATAGATTTTATCCGGTGCAAAACAGATGTTCTTATCATTGGTGTATTTTCTGATGCGAAGAAGCTGGATCCGGTGAATGCACAACTGGATAAAAGACTTGCCGGTGCGATTAGCCGGTTGATTAAATTGGGCGATTTCAAAGGCGCCGACAAGACCAGTGCCATCGTATATGGAAACGAAAAAATCGGGGCCAGGCGGATTCTGCTTGTTGGTCTCGGCGAAAAGGACAAAGCTACGGTGGATACTCTTCGCAATGCGACGGCCAACGCGGCGAAAAAGGCTGTCGAGATCAAGGCGAAAACCGCCGCTCTTGCGCTGCATAATGCCTTTGGCAGGCGTTTTGATTTATATGCGGTCGGAAAAGCATACGGCGAAGGAGCATATTTCGGCAGTTATGTATATGACGAGTTCGTTACCGAGAGCAAGGACGGGCGGTTAAGCTCGCTTAAGGTCGAGGTTGTAGAACCTGATGTGGAAAAGCTCAAACAGTTGAAAAAAGGTCTATCTGCCGGAGTAATTATCGGCAGCTCGCAAAGTTTCGCGCGGACTCTCGCCAATCGGCCGGGCAATGTCATTTATCCGGCGAAATTAGCGGCCGCCGCTCAGGAAGTTGCACGCGGCTTGAAGAGGCTGAACTGTACGGTTTTCGACAAAAAGCAATTGACGGCGAAAGGTATGGGCGGCGTACTTGCAGTCGGCTCCGGTTCACAGCACGAGCCGAGATTTATCATCCTGAAATACAGCCCTGCAAATATTAAAGCGGCGAGTAAACTGCCCGTAGTCGCTTTGGTGGGCAAAGCTATCACTTTCGATTCCGGCGGGATCAGTATCAAGCCGGCGGCGAATATGGATGAGATGAAATTAGACAAAACCGGCGGGATTGCCGTGTTGGGTACAATGAAGGCATTGGCGGAGCTTGAGTTGCCGATTCGTGTGTATGGATTGATACCCTCGGCGGAGAATTTACCCGGCGGTTCGAGCTATCGGCCGGGTGACATTATCGACACATTCAGCGGCAAAACCGTCGAGGTCCAGAACACCGACGCCGAAGGAAGGATGATACTCTGTGACGCTCTTGCATACGCCGCCAAACAGAAGTGCGAGGTGATTATCGACATCGCTACGCTGACGGGTGCCTGCATGGTCGCTCTTGGCAAATATAAGGCCGGTCTGATGGGCAACGACGACGAGCTGATAAAGAAATTGCAGAAGGCCTCGGAGGACAGCGGCGAAAAGGTCTGGCCGATGCCCAGCGGAGATGAATATGCGGAAGAGATGAAGAGCAAGATTGCCGATTTGAAGAATATCGGGAGCCGGTGGGGCGGGGCCTGTACGGCGGCGGCTTTTTTGAAGCAGTTTATCGGTGACACCAAGTGGGCGCATCTGGATATAGCCGGGGTGGACCTGATTCAGAATGCGTCGGAATCTTCGACGGCCGGATCGAGCGCATTCGGGGTCAGGTTACTTACGACGTACCTTTTAAATCTGGTGGATGGAAAAAAGTAGAAATTGAGTTATGAAACTATGCCGATGAAGAAAAAAATCAAAAAAGTTGACACTGAACGAATTGAAAAAGCTGTCAGAGAAATACTTTCGGCGGTCGGTGAGGACATCGAGCGCGAGGGCCTGAGACGAACGCCGGAGCGCGTAGGCAGGATGTATGCCGAGTTGCTTGGCGGTATGCACGAGAATCCCGAGGTGCATCTTCGGAGGGTCTTTAAAGAAAACTACGATGAAATCGTCCTGTTGCGTGACATTCCTTTTCACAGTGTGTGCGAACATCATTTAATGCCGTTTATAGGCACGGCTCATGTCGCATATTTGCCTTCGGGACTGGTGCTCGGGGTCAGCAAGCTGGCCCGTATCGTGGATTGTTTTGCCCACCGGCTGCAGACGCAGGAAAGGCTGACGTATCAGATTGCCGATTTTCTCATGAGCAATTTGAAGCCGCTCGGTGTCACTGTTGTGCTGGAGGCTTCTCATAGTTGTATGACTATCCGCGGTGTTAAAAAGCCCGGATCGATGATGGTGACTTCTGCACTTCGCGGGATATTCAAAAAAGACCCGAGGAGCCGAAGCGAGGTTCTGAGCCTGATGCATAAGTAGAAAGAAGGGATTTATTCGTGCATAGACTCACAAGGACAGTGCGATTTTCGATCAATCCCTTTTTGCCGGAACATCTCGAAGGGGCGAATTCCTTTGCATCCAGACCTGCGGGCCAGGGACTGGCAATCTTTTTGGAATTGTCCGTCGAAGTCACCGGCGAAGTTGATCCGGATACGGGCTTTGTCGTTAACGTATCCGATATAGACGGGAATGTACGCCTGTTTGCGGTCCCGGTTTTCATAGAACGAATCGGGGAAAATTTCCGGAATGCAAAACATGTCACTTTGTTTGCGATAGCGGGGCTTTTAAGCTCGGTTTGGGAGATGTTAGCCGATAAATTCGGCGCGGCCGGATTGAATAAATTAAGTTTGAAACTGAATCCGTCAAGAACAGTGGCGATAGATTCAAAGGATACTGGGATGGTTTATTTCAGCGAGAAATTCGAGTTTGCGGCGACGCACAAACTATGGAACGAGGATTTTTCCGAAGAAAAAAATCTGGAAGTTTTCGGCAAGTGCGCGAATCCGACGGGCCACGGACACAATTACATCGTCGAAGTAACGATAAAAATCCCCAACGGCGGGGAAAACTTTCGTATCGGCGGTTTCGAGACAATTGTGGATGATGAGCTTATAAAGATCGTCGATCATAAGAATCTGAATATCGATGTTGACTATTTCGGCAGGGCCAATCCCACCGTCGAAAATATAACGAGTTTCACATGGAGCAGGCTCGTTGGCAAGTTCGGCCTGGCACAGCTTCATTGTGTAACCGTCTGGGAAAACGATAAAACCTTCTGCTCTTTCTACGGTTGAAACATCCGGGCTCCGCATTTTGGACCGAATAAATCCTCGATTAATTTGGAAAATATCAGAAGGCTGTTTACTTTTCTTTTATTTAAAATAAAAATATCAAGTCGTTAGCAGCGACATTATCGGTCTTTGGGGCTTGGTGTGATTATCTGTTGTTCAGCGGTTCATCTAAAACTCTAAAAAAGCATTCTTATCGGAATCTCTGCCGGATTTAAGGCTTTGTTAGCTAAAGCTATGTTCTTTATTTGACGATACTTATGCCATAGTCGTACTGTCGGTCCGCCCGTGCAGAAATAATGTGAGGATAAATCGGGATTACGGTCGGGTGGTATCAGTGCGGCTGAAAAAGCCGGATTCGATGGTGGTATTGGAGGCCTCGTAAAGGTTGCATAAGTTATATGCGCAGCCCACGGGGACGGAGTCTAAACAGATTGACCACAATTGCGGCATTCTTTTATCTTGTAAATTTCCCAACTGTTATTATTCTTTAGTTTTTGCTGGTATTAGAACCCTGTCAACTTTGATTAGTTAGGTTGTCATTCCGCACTTGATGCGGAATCCATTAGATTGACGATTCTGGATTCCCGCTTTCGCGGGAATGACAAGCTATAGGTTCAATCATGACAGATTATTAGGTTCCTACGAAAGATAAATATGAGAGCTTTAATTACGGGCGGTGCAGGATTCATAGGATCTCATCTGGCGGAGCGACTGCTCGAAGACGGCAATGAGGTTGATATCATAGATAACCTCAGCACCGGCAGTCTGAGCAATATCGAAGCTTTCAAAAGCCATCCAGGTTTCGAATTCGTTGAAGGCGACGTGCGAGATGCCGGATTACTGGAGTCTTTGATTGAAAAATGCGATATGGTTTTTCACCTGGCCGCTGCGGTCGGTGTCAAGCTGATAGCCGAAGATCCTGTCCGTACGATTGAAACAAATATCAGCGGGACTGAATTAGTGCTGGATATTTCCAATAAATTCGGCAAAAAAATATTGATTGCTTCGAGCAGCGAGGTGTACGGCAAAAATGAGGCTGTTCCTTTCCGTGAGGATGACGATATTGTTCTCGGCAGCACGAGCTTATCAAGGTGGTCGTATGCCTGCAGCAAAGCGATTGATGAATTTCTTGGTCTGGCTTTCTGTCGGCAATACGGCCTTGATGTTGTCATCGGCAGATTTTTTAATACGGTCGGGCCGCGGCAGACGGGACAATACGGAATGGTGGTCCCCCGTTTTATTCGCAGCGCGCTGAACAATGAGCCGCTGACAATATACGGAACGGGCAGGCAAACCCGCTGTTTTACTTATGTCGGAGATCTTATCGAAGCGGTGATCGGTCTGATGAATTGCAAACAAGCGGCGGGAAAAGTATATAATATCGGTTCGAGTGAAGAGATTTCCATAGAAGAGCTTGCGGACAGGATTATCAAAATCACGGGCAGCAAAAGCACAAAGCAGTATATCCCGATCGAAGTTGCCTATGGAAGACCAATCGAGGATATGATGAGGCGGGTGCCGTGCCTTGAAAGAATCGAAAAAACCATAGGCTGGAAGCCGAAAACAAACCTGAACGAAATGTTGCGGTTGATTATCGAAAGTGAAAAGTCTTAAACAGGAATGTAATGTTATAATTCACTGTTATCGTGAGGAAGATTTATGAAAAAAGCGTTAATAACCGGTGTTACAGGTCAGGATGGCTCGTATCTTGTGGAATTCCTTTTGGGTAAAGGGTACCAAGTGTGGGGGATAATTCGCCGAAGTTCGACGTTTCATACCGGCAGGATCGATCATCTGTATAAGGATCCTCACGAAAAGACGCGGCTTCGACTTGTTTACGGTGACTTAACGGACGGTGGTAATCTCTCGACTATTATAAACGATATTCGGCCGGATGAAGTTTATAACCTCGGCGCTCAAAGTCACGTTCGCGTCAGCTTCGATATGCCTATATACACGGTTAATACCGATGCCCTCGGGACATTGAGATTGCTTGAGGCGATTCGTTCGAGCGGGCGACCGGTCAGGTTTTACCAGGCTTCCAGCAGTGAGATGTATGGTAAAGTCGTTGAAATCCCCCAGACGGAGAAAACTCCGTTTTATCCGCGAAGCCCTTATGCCTGTGCGAAGGTTTATAGCTTCTGGCAGACGTTGAATTACAGAGAGGCTTACGGTTTGTTTGCGTGCAACGGGATTTTATTCAATCACGAATCACCAAGACGCGGCGAAACTTTTGTGACCAGGAAAATTACGCGGGCGGCCGCCCGGATTAAATCGGGCCTGCAGGACAAGCTCTATCTGGGTAATCTCGAAGCGAAGCGTGACTGGGGTTATGCCGGTGACTATGTCGAGGCGATGTGGCTGATGCTCCAGCAGGAAAAGCCCGACGATTATGTTATCGCCACCGGTGAAAACCATTCGGTCAGGGAATTCGTTGAGGAGGTGTTCGGTTATCTCGATTTGGACTGGCAGCAGTATGTCGAAATCGACGAGCGTTATTTCAGACCCAGCGAGGTCGATATCCTGCTCGGTGACGCCGGCAAGGCGAGAAAAATGCTCGATTGGGAGCCGAAAGTAACATTCAGGGAGCTGGCGAGAATGATGACCGATGCCGATATGAAAATAGCTCAGCGGGAAAAAATTATCGAAGAGCACGAAAATCACGGTATGGAAGGATAAATAATTAGTTGAGGATTGAACAGTAGCGATGAGTACTTTTTTTCAGAACAGGCGAATTGTAATTACCGGCGGCGCGGGCTTTTTGGGAGTATATGTCACTGAGGGACTGAAAAAACACGGCTGCAGGAACATTCTCGTTCCTAAGATCGAAGATTACGACCTGGTTGATATAAACGATATAAGCCGAATGTACGATGATATGAAGCCGGATATCGTTATTCATTTGGCGGCGGTCGTCGGCGGTATCGGTGCGAACCGCGAGCATCCGGGAGAATTTTTCTACAAGAATCTGATGATGGGCGTTCAGCTCATCGAGCAGGGCAGATTGCGCAATATTGAAAAGTTCGTGGCGATTGGCACGGTTTGTGCGTATCCGAAATTTACACCGGTGCCTTTCAAGGAAGAGGACATCTGGAACGGGTACCCGGAAGAAACGAACGCGCCCTATGGACTGGCCAAGAAAATGCTGCTCGTTCAATCGCAGTCTTACCGGGCCGAATACGGTTTTAATTCCATATTCCTGCTGCCGGTAAATCTCTACGGTCCCGGTGATAATTTTAATCCCGCCAGCAGCCACGTCATTCCGGCGTTAATCAAGAAATGCATCGATGCAATCGAAAGCGGGGCGGACCATATCGACTGCTGGGGGACGGGTAGTGCCTCGCGCGAGTTTATTTACGCCGCCGATGCCGCCGAAGGGATTTTATTGGCCACGGAGCATTACAACGGTTCCGAGCCTGTCAATATCGGTGCCGGTTTTGAAATTACAATCAGAGATCTTACGGAAAAAATAGTTGAGCTGACCGGTTTTACCGGTGAAATTCGCTGGGATACATCCAAGCCCGACGGTCAGCCGAGACGGCGGCTGGATGTCTCGAAGGCCAAAAAATATTTCGGCTTCGAAGCCAAAACCGGTTTCGATGAAGGCCTTAAAGCGACGATTGACTGGTTTCGATTGCATAAACCGGCCTAATATAAACTGTCATGTCAAAGCGGAATCTTT
Organism: uncultured Pirellulales bacterium; assembly: GCA_964431695.1. Classification (GTDB taxonomy): domain Bacteria; phylum Planctomycetota; class Phycisphaerae; order Sedimentisphaerales; family Anaerobacaceae; genus JAFGPS01. The sequence goes on from CAYSKI010000058.1 coordinate 12,797, forward strand.
TTTTGTTGTTATTGTTATTGTGTCACTGTTTGCCGGCAGATGCGCTGGAAAATCTGGCATATCGTAAGAGTTATACTTTTTCACCGAAGCCTAATTATCCGTTGTGTACGGATGATACGGATGCAGTGCAGTTGACCGACGGCAGAAAGCTCGGCAGTCAGTGGACGAGCAAGAGCACAGTCGGCTGGCGTAAACCGGAGCCGGCCGTAGAGATTGTCATAGACCTCGGGCAAAATTGTGCCGTCGGTGAAGTTCGGATTCATACGGTTGGCGGCGGTGTAGCAACGGTGGAATTTCCCGAATTTGCCGCTGTGTTGTTAAGCGATGATGGACGGCGGTTCAAATTTGCCGGCATGGTGAGCAACAGGGACCTTATGAACGTTCGGGGCTTTGGCTATCGGGGTGTTTCTCGTACTCTTATAATAGGGGACATTAATGCCGCGGGACGGTATGTTAAGGTGGCGATGAGACCGAAGGGACTGACTCTTTTTACCGATGAAGTGGAAGTATTCGGTGAGCCGCTTTCTGCCGCGGGAAGTTATCAATTAAGGGATAATCTTGAGGTATTTAAAACACCCGGAGAATTGTTAGGTAGAATCGATGATTATTTACAATTGCAGGAAAGCGTCACTATTGCATCGGAAGCCGTCAAAGAGGCCAGACAGAAGTTTTTGAGCCCAGCACAAATAGAAAATCATTCAGAGCTGGAGAAGCCTTCGCAGGAAATTAACTTTCCGAAGGACAGGATATATTTGCCTGGTGAGATTCGGGAAATAAAAGCAAAAACAGGAAAAATCAAAGCCGGAATTTATAAAATCGAATACGGCAAGCCGTTCGTATGCCTGCCGGCAAATCCAATGGATATTGTATTTGAAAAGGAGGTGCACCTGCGTAAAAATCCCGGCCGAATCAACGTACAGATGTGGCAGAACGAATACGAATCGGCTGCTTTTAACATTGTAAGCTGTTCCGATGAGCCGTTAAAAATGGCTGTCACTATTTCTTCGTTAAAAGGCCCTTCCGGACAGACAATTGATAGTAACAAAACGTTCACGGTCCGAAGGGCGGTTTATGTCAAGGGAAGTGAAATAGGCTCTATAGCTGACGCCCTTGTCTTGCAAAACGAGCATCCGTTTACTTTGGACCCGGGTGAGGTGACGCAGATATGGCTGACTATATTCAATCCGACATTGGCTCCCGGTGGCTATAAAAGCACTATTTCTGTTTCTGCAACGACCGAAAGGGGAGAAAAACTGCCGCAGGAAAATATCCCGATATCTATAAAAGTTGACAAAAACAAATTCCCGAATAAAGTTGCCCTCAATACCTGTAACTGGGCTTATTACGAAGTCGCTTCCGCCTCCGAGATGGCCGAGGACCTTCGTAGTCATCATATAAACGTTTACGTTATTCCGGCGCAGGATTTGCCTTTTCCAAGATTTTCATCCGATGCTCCGGGGATTATCAGAGAACCGAATTATGCCAGGTTGGATACAGTTCTCGGCCGACATAAATATGCCGATACGTTTTTGATAGGGTTGAACTTTAGTATTGCGGAAAAGGATTTCGGCCGGTTCGGAGACGTCGAATGGATGACACCTGCCTGGAAAGAAGTTTTTACATCGTGGTTGAAAGAATTGGTCGGGCATTTGAAAAACCGGGGAATCGGTTATGACAGGTTCGTATTGTATCCGTTCGACGAAACTATCGCCGATGATTATTACGAGTTAGCCAAACTGGTTAAGGATACGGACCCGAAAATCCGGTTATATGCCAACTCGTTCGGCAAGGGCCCGAAAGAATTTATGCGTTTTCGCAAGCTTATCGACGTGTGGTGCCTTCAGGACAGTCACTGTACGCGTTATCCCGACTGGTTCGAGACGATCAAAGGCTTCGGCAAGGAACTCTGGACGTATGAATGTTTGAGGCCAATGAAGGCAAAAGAACCATATTCCTATTACCGCCTGTTGCCGTGGCGCGCATTCAATCGAGGCCAAACTGGGGCGGGTTTTTGGACTTATTATTACGGGCTTGGTTACAAACCGGGTGCCGTTCCCTGGAACGATACGCTCAGGCCTCATGGTTTTTCCGGTGTAGTTTACGGAGCCAAGGCAAGTCCTGTTGCCGAACTCAGGGAAAGTATCGTTCCGTCACGGCGATGGGAAGCCTGGCGGGAGGGCGTCGAGGATTATCAATATCTGTTCGAATTGCAGCGGGCAATTAAAAAAATAAAAATGAAAGACCCGAAGACGGCGGCGGATGCACAAAAAATCCTCGATGAACAAGTGGATAGCGTGTTGAACAATCAGCACAACAGCAGTGTCGTATATACAGCCAGAGAAATATTATCCGGGACGCTGCAATTATTGGCTGCTGAGACTAATTGAGATTAAGAAACTTGTTGATGTTAGTGCTTTTTACTTACAATTTCCTTTTTCCGATCCGGCAAAGCCGAATGAAGTTATTTTTTGTTTATATTCTTATATTGGTTTTTGCCGGTATGAATCCGGTATATGCACAGTGCCTTATGAGTGAAACATCCCGTCTTATCGCCGATGACGGTACGGAAGGTGACTATTTCGGTTACTCCGTAGATATGTCGGCCGACAGGGCGGTAGTCGGGGCATACCGTGACGATGATAATGGTTCCAATTCCGGCTCGGTTTATTTGTATCGACTCGACGGTGACAATTGGATACAGGAGGCCAAACTGCTTGCCTCCGACGGTGAAATGAATGACTGGTTCGGCTGGTCCTTGGCAATCTCCGGAGATACTATCGTTGTAGGAGCCACCGGTAGCACTGATGCCGGTGACTGGACCGGTTCGGCATATATATTCCGCTACGACGGCACAAGCTGGACCGAACAGACCAAGCTGTTGGCCGACGGCACCGGATACTACTGGGAAGAGTTCGGATTCGACGTGGCGATATCCGCCGACAGTAATACCGTGCTGATTGGAGCAAACAAGGCAAACGATAACGGCTTTAAATCAGGTGCGGCTTACATATTCCGCTATGACGACTCCGACTGGGTTCAGCAGGCAAAACTATTGGCTTCCGACGGCGTAGAATTGGCCACTTTCGGAAACAGCGTGGCAATCTCCGAGGACGGTAACACTACTTTTATCGGGGCGCCGGGAAAAGATACCACCGGTTACACGGCCGGTTCGGCGTATGTATTCGAGTTCGAGGGCGGACAATGGCTCGAAATACAGAAACTTATCGCCTCCGATGCCGCACATGGCGACCATTTTGGTCACCATCTGGCTCTTTCCGGTGACACTCTGGTAATTGGTGCATACGGCGATGATAGCGCAGAGCCGAATGACCTTTATTGTAATTCCGGTTCGGCATATGTTTTCAATTTTAACGGTACGAACTGGATCGAGCAGGCGAAGCTGGAATTACGCGACGGCCGGTGTCGTAATCAATTTGGCTGGGCTGTGGACGTTTTCGACGATACTGTAGTTGTTGGTGTTCCCGACGGGCACTGGGATACGACCTACGGACCCGGCTCTGCTTATGTATTTGGCTTCAACGGATTAAATTGGACTGCGAAAGCCCGGCTTATCAGTTCCAATGCTGATTATGGAGACCACTTCGGTTGGTCGGTGGCCGTTTATGGTGAGAAAGTTTTGGTTGGGGCGGAATTGGATGATGTGCGTTGTCCCTACTCCGGAGCGGCTTATACATTTACCGTCAATATATGTCCGGGTGACTTCAATGGTGACGGGGATGTTGATTTGGAGGATTTGGTTTCATTGGCTTGTACCTGGTTAAGTGTCTCCGGAAGTTCCGAGTGGAATCCCGAATATGATATAGGCTTGGGTGCCGATGGTATTATCAACATGTCGGATCTTGCCGTATTTGCTGAGAACTGGCTGGTTACTTCTCGATGATTATTTTCCGGAAGGCGTGGAATTCGTATAGATAAAGGTTGTGGGATTTATGGCGTCACTTCGTAAACGAGTTATGATGAATGCCGGGTCGAATTGGGCCGGCATGTTTGTCACCGCCGCGGTTTCGCTGGTTCTGGTTCGAATTATATGGCGAAATCTCGGCATCGACGCTTTTGGTGTATGGGCCTTGCTTACTTCCGGCCTGCGATACCCGATGATTTTCGAGACCGCGTTTTCACTGTCAACCAATCGTTTTGTTGCTTTTTATCGCGATGATTCGGAGCAGTTGAGCCGATTTGTTTCGGCTTCCTTTATTGTACTGTTGACTTTGGCTGTTTTGACGATAGCAGCGGCGATAATATTGTCGTTTTTCATCTCCGGCATATTTAAGGCGATTACCGACGATTTGGCGCCGGAGGCCCGGGTGACATGCATATTTGTCGGCGTGACACTGGCTCTGAAAATGCTGGAAGCAACTTTCAGCGGCACTTTGAGGGGCTATCAATACGACACGAAGGTTAACACTGTCCTTATTGTCTCCAATCTGCTCAGGGCGATTGTGACAGTTGGAATTCTCGTGGTATGGAAGAGTATTATCGCCGTACAGTTGGCATTCGCAATATCCGCGATGGTGTCTTTAGTGTTGATGTTCATAGTTTCAAAAAAATCCATTCCCGGTTTTAAGATTAATATCTTTTCGATAAAAAAAGAAACAATCCGGGAGCTATTCCGATACACCGGGCACGCAACCGGACGTTCGGGCAGTATGATTTTTATGTTCAGTACGTTGGCCCTGCTTGTCGGTAAGGTCGGCAGCGCCCATGACGTGGCGGTGTACGATGTGGCCACGCGAATTCCGAATTTTACCCGTGGGCTTATAGCAGGGGCGCAAAATGTCTTCCTTCCTGTGGTGACGAGCCTTTTTGCAGCCGGGCATATCGAAAAATTGAAAGCTGTGGTAAGAAAAGGAACTCATATCAGTTGTGTTATGACCTGTGTTTTAGTGATGCTGCTTTTTATTTATGCCAGGGAAATATTTGTATTCTGGCTGAAAGATGCCATTGTGCCGGATATGGTCCTTGTCATGCGATTGTTAATGTTGTCTGAAATTGCCCGCGGATTCTTCGGGATATGGCTTCCGTCTTTAGTTGGCATGGGACATCTTAGAAGTCTGACCATTGCGGCGATAACAAGCGCGATTGGCGCGATTGTTATCGAGGTGGTTCTTTTAACCGGTTTCGTGTCCGTTCCCGTGGCACCGGCTGTGGCTATGATTATAGCATTGTGGTCGTATATAGGTGTTTGGCTGCCTTTATATGGTTTGCGAAAATCCGGAATCGGTCTTTACGAATATTTCAGAGGCAGCTTGTTGGGGCCTTTGGCGGCTACTATAGTTTCGATCGGGGCGTTATTGGTGTTGAATCATATTGTGCCGACGGAACATATTTACTGGGCGATATTATTTGTTTTATCCGGCCTGATTGTATTTGCATGTTTTACTATTATCGCCCTACGGTCCGAGGCGGCCGAATTGCTTGATGTTATCCGAGGGCGAATTAATAAAAGACGGTAAAATCTTGTATGAATGTTCTTGTTATCAATCAATGTTCCACGAATAAGGGTGACAGGGCGGTCCTGTATTTTGTGCTCAGGCAGCTCAAGGCCTGTGGTATCGAACATGTCAAGGTCTCGGCGTCTCATCCGGAGTATTGGCTTGACAAGCCGGATTTTCCTGAATTGGCCGTGCGGGTGATTCCCTGGGGATGGGATGTTTCCCGTAAAAAGAACGCAACTTTAATCGGGAAAGTTTTTCACCTGTTCTGTAAGGTGAAACTGCCGAGACAGATTCATTTTCCCCTGGTACGTGACGCTCTGGTTTCGGGCAGGCGCCCGTGGTATTTGCGATTTCTTGTTAATAAGGAATTCTTAGAGGCCGTTAGAGAAGCCGATTTAGTCATCAGCACGGGCGGGCATCATTTGACGACTATAATTGCCGGGAGCATAAAAACGCCGCAAATTTTCGATATGGCGATAGCGTTAATGTATAACAGGCCACTGCTGTTATGGTCGCAGTCTATCGGGACATTTGACTTCCAATCTCCGGCAAACAAAAGGATGGTGCAAAAAATCCTGTCCGGTGCCGGACAAGTATTCATCCGGGACGAAGCTTCCGAAGAGCAAATACGAAAACTGGGAGTCTCTCGCGAACGCGTATCGAAGACGCGAGAGTCTGTTTTCGGATTGTACGATGTCGTAAAGTCACGGACCAAACCGAGCGACCGGCGGAATATTCTGGGGATTTCCGTCTGGACGGGAAATAAAAAGGCTGCTTTGGCGTGGGAGCATTACGTTCGGTCTTTTGCCGCTTTTGTTGATCATGCAATTGAGACCGGCGGCTATAAAGTGCGTTTTTTCCCGATGGAGATGCAGGGAGCGGACCATCCCTGTATCGAAGATATTATCAAGCTTGTCGGTCAAAAAAATAGTTGTGAAATTGTCGAAGGTTTTCCGGGAACTGTCGAACATATCAATGCAATTTCGCAATGCAAAATGTTCGTGGGACATAAGACCCACTCGCAGATTTTTTCCCTTGTTGCAGCAACGCCTTTGATAGCAATTGCATACCACAAAAAGACCGAGGACTTCATGGCACAATTCGGTCTTGAGAATTATTGCATCGTCGATACGCAGCTTAGTTCCGAAAAGCTGATAGAAATGTTCTGCATGATTAACGATAATCTTGATGCCGTCAGCCGAAAGCAACAGGAAATTGCCCTTGGGATGTATAAGGAGGTCGGGGAAGATTTTAAGCGAATGATCGATGATTATCGCCGCTCCGGCTGAGACGCCGGGGTAAAATACCGGCAATTACTATGTTTTATCCTGTAACCACCGCCGTTTATTTCCGATATTGATTTGGTGTGTATTCGGGCTTTAAGTTTATTCGGACGTTTACTTATAAGGTAATCTTATGGCGACATTCGTTGCGATACTTTGTGTTATAACCGTCGCATTTTGTGTGCCGTTAGCAGTTCTGAAACCTAAGTGGGTCTTTTACATATTCCTGATTGTAGCCACATTCAACAGCATCCTGGCAGGCTATATCAATCGGGCCGGCAATCTCGGTCTGCCTTTGACCTGGGCGCCGGCGGATTTTATAGCCTGGCTGACTCTTTTTGCCGCTCTTTTTGTACACCGGGAAAAACATTTCCGCTCCGGAATTATCAAAAGGTGCATCGTGATCCTGGCCTTGATAAGCGCCTTGTCATTAATACAGGGCATGCTTATGTACCCTCGTGACGCGCTTACGCATTCCAGGGTGGTGCATTTTGCAGCCGTCGCCGTATTTTCGCTGCGATACTTCACGGATTATTCCCGGGTCAAGGGATTTTTCAAATTCAGTGTTGTTTTGTTAATAGTGATGTTCGTATTCCATATTTTCATCCGTTTTGGACTTTATTCGGCACCGGTAGCTGAGACCGACCGGATTGTAGAATTAGGCGGCCTGGTCGGCGAAAGAGGTACACGCGCCCTTATTCCGATGTTGTATCTGGTATTAATCAGTATGGCCATCGGCAGGCTGGTCAGTAAGGCCGGATTTTTCGTTGTCTCTGTTTTAATGCTGATGGTCGGTCTGGCCGGAGTCGTTTTGAGTGAAACCAGATCGACGTACGGGGCATTGGCTATTATGCTTTTTGCTTCGTTGATATTTATGAGAGGCAGGATCAAAAATTCAATCCTGTATATGTTCGTTGGTTTGTTCTCGATATATGCCGCATCGCTGATAGGTTTCGACTTCCTGGCGAGATTCCGTGCCGACGACGGGCAGGGAAATTATTCCGTGCCGACGTATTACCAGTGGCGACACGGCTGGCGGGGCATTGAATACGAGACAATTTCTTCGAGCTTCAGGCAGGAACCTTATTTCCTCCTGACGGGCAGAGGTGTCGGGGCGATGCATCCCGCGCCCAAGGGCGTGATTCCTTTGGTGGCGTTTTACCATTCGGAGTATTTGGGATGGCTCGACAGATGCGGTTTGATTGGATTGGTTGCCGTATTGATTTTGTTCTTTGGATGTCTCTGGCGAAGCTTTATATTAGCCAGAAGCAATATTCCTTACCTGGATTATTTCGGGATAACCAGTTTCCTGCTTCTGATAGCTTTGGCGGCGGACGGTTTCTTCCACCCGATTTTTTCACACTATCGAGCGGCGTCGTTGTTGATATGCTTCGCCGTTATTACCGCGAACTGGCCTGATATCTATATGAGCATTACCGGCGAGACGGCTGCTGTTGAGCAGGAGGAAGAACCCGAGCTTGCCTTAAGCTATTAATAGTAATTTTGAAAAAGATACTTCCATATCGCAACCTGATATTCATGCAGTATAA
>CAYSKI010000059.1:0-21048 GCA_964431695.1 uncultured Pirellulales bacterium
AGGGGGCTGTGGAAACAATGTTAACCGAGCGGATTGTCAGCCTTGGATGGCGGCTCAAACGCATTGTACGCGTCCAGGACCAGGTCTTCGACGTTATGATCGAGCGGGATGAGCCAAGTCCCATGCAAAAGCAAATCAATTCGATGAAGCCAAAAGAAATGCGGGATGACCGAAGAGGTGCCGGTCCGGATTTGGTGTTGGGAAGGGCGGCTATTAAAGATATGTCGAATTCGCGGGTATTGGAACGGCTGCTGATGTACGAAAGGCGGATCGAAAACAGCCTGCACAAGACGATGGACGAGCTTCATAAGCGTAAGTTAGTGCAGCAGTTGGAAAATGCCAACAAGGAAATAGAGGCGGATGATTTTGATATGATGGATCATCCCCAGACCCATCCCCAAGCTTCGCTTGGGGCTGCCACCCTATCGACAGAAGTCGGAAGTCGGAGATCAGAAGGCAGAGGTCAGATGACAGAAAACAGAGGTCAGATGACAGAAAGCAGAAGTCAGAACACAGAGAAAAAATTGAAAACAAACCCAATTCCCGTGAGGCAACAATTAATATAACCTCTTTGAAAATAACATGATATATAATATGGCAGCATTTTACCGGCATAAAAACAAAGCCAATCGCCAGCCTTCGGCCGTAAGCTCGAAATTCTAAATCCGAAATCCGAAACTAATGGATTCAGAGAAGAAAGTAAAACGAAGCTGATTTCAAAAAATCCCGGTTGAACCGGCAGGCTGAATAATCGGGAAAGACGAATTGGCTCGACAAAATAGAGGCTCTTAGTATGATATTTGTATAAGACCTATGGATGTGGTCCAATGAAAAATTACAAGGAAGAACGAATATGGCTGAGAAAATGGCTGAAGTAATAAGTGATCTCAACAACGTCATTGTCAATATCTGCCAGATCCTGGCGATGATAGTAATTATGATAGGGATATTCAAATCGCTGATAATATATGTTAAAGATATATTTCTGACAAAAAAAGCTTTTAGTGCACTCAAGGAAAGCAGGCTGGAAATCGGGCACTCGTTTTCTTTGGGGCTGGCTTTTCTTATAGGCGCCAGTATTATCAAAACGATTTTAGCCCCGACATGGAACGATATCGGACAGCTTGCGGCAATAATTGCAATTCGTACGGCGTTGAATTTCTTTTTATTGAGAGACGTTGAAAGTCTCTTCAAAAGAAAATAGTAGGTTAAAAATATGGAAATATATCGTTCTTCCACCTTAAGTTCCAAGTCAGTCTCATCACGAATCGGAATGATAGAAGGATTATGTTATGTTTAGCATAATCGGTATCATCGTTGTTGTTATTGTTATCATTTTGTATATCCTTCTTTTCGTGGCGTTGACATTAACCATGAAATCGAAAATGATAGGAACAATTCTCAAAGCCGTTATATGTTTGATTTTAATAACCTTGATTGCTTCACCGTTATTAATTATCATCCCGCTTCGCAGAACTCCCGCCGCTTTGCCGATAAACGATGTTATAAATATAACCGATGAATCACAGCAGTTCTCAATCATCTCAATTAAAATGCCGGCTCCTACTTACCTTTCCGGAGAAGGGATAATCGGAAAGACCTATACATCAATGGTTACCGTCCATGTTATGAACAATTCCGACCAGCAGGTCTGTCTCGGTCTTGAGTATTACGCCGATTCCGGTTCGATTGGGCCGTATTCGCCCGGTGCAGCTTCTTCATCAAAGGTCGTTGCAATAGATGCAAACTGGGCCGGCGATTTGCAGTTTCCAATCAGACATCCACGATTCGTAAAAGGAGGTTACATAAAACTGTCCCTTGTCAAATGCAAGGGACCGTATTCCCGCACTCTTGTTATCCCACCGGGATCGAAATTTTTATTCGAGAAGAAATATAATATGGTCTCTGACAAGTAAATAGCGGAGCCGCAGCAACCGACGCAATTCGGCAGGTAAGAGAAATATTACCATGAGTAATGAACCTTGTAGGTAATAACTTTTTCCTGTCCCGGTTCGAGCCGGATGCGAAACTCCATAGTCTGACTGTCGGTCTTGGTGAAGTCATCGGACTTTTCCACGATCTCCCAGTTAATCCAGCGATAGAGATGCTCGACGACTCGGATTTCTACGGCGTCTTTATCCTTGCGGTTACGGACCTTGATTTCGAATGATTCGTCCAGCCAGTCTTCGGATGTGCTGATGCTGTAGTCGGTCCTCTTTCTCTCGCCGACGAGGTCGAAGGCGTTGCCGGTGTAAACGCGAACGGTTTCGTCTTTCGGCGTGTGGTCGATGATATTTTCGCCGGTGAATTCCAGTTGGCCGTCGTCGTCCCGGCGATAGAACCGTACAATCCCCCGCGGCAGAGGAATCCCGAGATTATTGTCCTCGGAGTTCTCGAATTCCTTCATAATCCAGACCTTGGGATTGGAGTCCGTGCCGTAGTCCCTGTTCCGCCGGATATTGTCCGGGGAATATCCCTGATACCGGTTCCAGTCGATTTTGGCACCGTCATAAACGTATATGCGTTCGGCCTTGACGTCGTTCGCCCGCAGAAATTCGACCTGCTTGGTTTCACGGTCGTGAAGCGTTGTCTTGCGATTCAGAGTATAAAGGTGGTAGTCCTCGAAGGCCTTCTCGGAAACCGCCGATGGCATTCCTCCCATTCCTCCGATTTCGCTTCTTGCCGCGTATTCGTACAATTCGCGATGGCCCTGCTGGATTTTACTGACGTCACCGGCCATGAGTTTGATTTTCGCGTTCTCGAAGGTTTTGCCGGATTGGTTATCGAATGTCACCCAGCCGATGACATCGATTTTATCATCGTCGTTCTGGGCGAGCATGCTGTAGTCCGCCTTCCAGCTCATCCCGCCTGTGATGTAGCTCAACTCGGCGTTAAGTTTTCCCCGCCTGTTGGTATTGAGCACCCAGTTAATTGTGGGCTTGAGGATAGTGTCATCGGACAGTGCCGGGAACAATGGCTGTCCGGGCATGCTGAAACGCAGCTTACCGTCAACCTCGATAATCGGCTGGCCGCTTCCGCTTTGGGTGTACATTCTCTGTGTCTGGGCGTACCGGTTACCGTAGCGGCGCATACCGGATTGGTGAGGGACGTATCCGCTGCGGATAATTTTGCCCTTAACGATATCGTTTTCGGTTTGATTGACAAGAAAATCGATCTCCTGTCCCTCATACAAAGAAAGCAGCAGTCCCTGCGAAACCGGATCGGAGCGATAGTTCTGTTCGAGAATCTGTATGGCCCTTTTGCCTGCCGGGTCGCGAAGGATGACCGAATCCGGCTCGAGATGGGCGGTAATATCCGTGACGCTGACCTGGTTTTCGCCCTTATTAAGGTCCAGATTGAGCCGGTCACGCACAACGGCAAAATTCTGGTTATAAATTGTCAAAGACGGCTCGGCAGAAAGTGCAATTCCTGTACAAAACAAAACGACAATTACAATTTGAATGTGTTTTTTAGAGTTCATTGTTTTTTCCTTTCCCATGAATTTGCGATTTTTTTCATAGACCATATAAACAACAATAATGATTCACACCCATCAATAAAGACGTTTGTAACGATTCATAGGTTGACAAAATTTTTAACTTTTTCAAAATCATATCCGGCCCTGTGCTTTGTTTTCTATTGTACTTCTGTCATGGTCGAATAATCCGCTGTTGTACAATTAAATTCTGCCGAGTATTTTCCGACAGGGCAAGTAAAAATAGTGTAAAAAATAAAAGTATGAAAAGAGAATACCATTTTATCCCGCCGGATTAAACACACATAATACTTGACGTTATCGAACTGCTCCTTTAGCATGTATTATGCATGAGCGATGCTGTCGGTTAAATATATAGTAATCGGCCTGGATTAAGATGAAAACCTCCGGTATATGGGAATTAGAATTATGATTGAAAGCAACAAGTCGTTAAATATGGTAGTTTTTACCAGCTTTATATTTGTCGTTATGATTTCGGTGCAATGTTTTGCCGTTCCGAGCGAGATTGTTTATCTTTCCGGGCAGGGTAAAGATGACGGCGTTGAGTGGGATTTCTACTGTACCGGCGGACGCAACAGCGGCAAATGGACGACGATTCCGGTTCCCTCCAATTGGGAGTTCCAGGGATTCGGCAGTTATAATTACGGCAATGAACGTCATAAAAGCAACGAACAAGGGAAATATCGCAGGACCTTCGAGATGCCCTCGAATTGGCAGGACAAGCGTATTTTCATCGTCTTCGAGGGAGTAATGACCGATACCGAATTGACAATCAACGGAAAATCCGCCGGGGAAGTTCATCAGGGCGGTTTCTATCGTTTCAAATACGAGATTACAGAGCTGGTCGAGATCGGCGAAAACCTGCTGGAAGTTACCGTTAGCAAGGTATCGTCGAATCTCAGTGTCGAACAGGCCGAGCGGCAGGCCGATTACTGGGTGTTCGGGGGAATATACCGTCCTGTGTATCTGGAAGTCGTGCCGGGGGAATTTATCGAGTGGATGGCCGTCGATGCCCGCGCGGACGGGAATTTTTCCATTGACGTTCATCTAAACGGATTACGCAAAAGTAATCTCGTGAGGGCCGTAATTTCAGAATTAAACGGCCGACAACTTGGCGAGCCATTCGAAGCGAAGATCGAGCCGGGGCAGAAAAAGGTGACACTCAATACGAAAGTCAGCGACCCGAAGTTATGGACGGCGGAGACGCCGAATCTTTATCAGGTACATGTGGCATTACTGGAAGATGGTATGGATGTTCATACCGTCGTGGAAAAATTCGGCTTCAGAACGTTCGAAGTTCGTCCGGGTGACGGATTGTATTTGAACGGGCGGAAGATTCGGCTCAAAGGCATCAATCGGCACAGTTTTTGGCCGGATTCCGGTCGATGCCTAAGCCGCAAGATAAGTTATAACGACGTGGAATTGATAAAACAAATGAACATGAATGCTGTTCGAATGTCCCATTATCCGCCGGATGTTCATTTCCTCCAGGCCTGTGACGAATTGGGGCTATACGTTCTGGATGAGTTGGCCGGCTGGCAGAAACCTCCATATGATACCGACCTCGGCAAAAGGCTTATCAAAGAGTTAGTGACACGAGATGTCAGTCATCCGTGTGTTTTATTCTGGGACAACGGCAACGAAGGCGGGTGGAATACCGAGCTGGACGATGAATTTGCCCTGTATGATCCACAGAAACGTCCCGTGTTGCACCCGTGGGAGAATTTCGGCGGTGTGGATACGGATCATTACGAGAGCTACGAGAGCACGGTACAGAAGCTTAGCGGCACTACGCTCTTTATGCCGACCGAGTTCCTGCACGGTTTATACGACGGCGGTCACGGTGCCGGACTCAAGGATCACTGGGATGCGATGTATGCTTCACCGATGGGAGCGGGGGGATTCCTGTGGGTATTTGCCGATGAGGGTGCTGTTCGAACGGATATGGAAGGCCGGATTGACGTCGCCGGTAATCAGGCGCCCGACGGTATTGTAGGGCCCTATCACGAGAAGGAAGCGAGCTTTTATTCGGTCAAGGAGATTTGGTCGCCTTTATATATTGGCCTTGAGAAACTTCCGGCCGATTTTAACGGTATTCTTGAAATCGAAAACCGCTACGATTTTTTGAATATAAGCGATTGTTCCTTTGAGTTAAAGCTGGTTAATCTTCCCGGGCCGTTTGATAAACCAACGGAAATGAGTGTTAATTTTAGCAGAACTTTTGCCGGTCCCGACGTCGAGCCGCATTGTTCCGGAACTATTGAGTTGTCATTACCCGATGACTGGCGCCGTTCTCAAATAATGTATTTGACGGCCAGAGATCCCGACGGCAGGGAAATATGGATCTGGTCGTGGGAAGCTTGCGAGGCGGATTATTACCGCCAAAATCTCGTCCGGACCGAGATGTCCGGCAATCCTGTGAAAGAGGCATTCCTTAAGGACGGCAGGGTCCATATTGGTATCGGTGAGCTGACTGTCGAATTCGATACAAATAACGGGCTGCTTACCACTGTCACGGCAGGCGGCAGGCCGATATCGTTTTCCGGCGGTCCTGCTCTGGTCGGCGGCGCTATGAATAGGCCTAAAGTCACCTGCAGGCAGATTGACGATAAAATCGTGGTTAATACGGGATACAAAGACGATATGAATTATACGCTCTGGACATTTTATCCGACCGGCTGGGTCGAGCTGGAGTACGAGTTCGAGCTAAAAGGGGGGATATATCTTTTTGGAGTGAATTTCGATTATCCCGAAGATAAGATGCGCGGCATGAGATGGTGCGGACGCGGGCCGTACCGCGTCTGGAAGAATCGCCTGCAGGGCGGCCGGCTTGATGTCTTTAGCAATAGCTACAAGGACCATACGCCGGGAAGGACATGGGATTATCCCGAATTCAGGGGCTATTACAGGGATTGGCGCTGGGTAGTGTTTTCGACCGATGAAGGTGACATTACAATTGTCAACGGCACCGATGATTCATTCCTCGGAGTGTATCGACCAGAAGGCGGAGAAAATCCAATGAGAACGAGAATAAATGTCCCTGAAACGGGAATTGCTTTTCTGCATGGCATTCCGGCCATCGGCACAAAGAGCCAGAGGCCCGAGACGCTCGGCCCGCAGGGTCAGATGAACCAGGCAACCGGCAAATACAGGGGCAAGGTATATTTTTATTTCGGCAAATGATTATCGATAAGGGCAGGTGTTCGGCGAGATGTCAAGTGACATGGTTTTTCTTTATCGCAAGAACTTCCTTACGCTGGGCCGGTTTTAGATTACGGATAGCATAGAGGGTGATGGTAGATGAAATTCCCCTCCTGCGGAGGTCCTTGACATAGGGAAGTATTCGCTTCGGCGCCGAGCGCATATTATCTTTGAGCGCCCAGCCGAGGCCTTTGCGAACTGTGTCCTCGTCGTCCCGGACTAAATTTTCACAGAGCCTTATGGCTTCTTCGGTAAACTGAGCCGATTTAGCGACGTTGTAGGTGAAAGCTACTACGCTGGCCCGGCGTTTAAATCGATTCGGCGAACTGTTCCATTTTTCCAGTAAGGCGAGAGTCTTCTCGGGAAATTTGAACAGCAGGGATGCCATTACTTCAGTACAGAAATGGTCAACATGGGACCAGCTTCGAAAATCATCCACCACTGCATCCAGCAACGAAAAATTCCGCGGCTGCAATTGCTCGACACTGAGGGTCAGAACATAAATACCGGCGTGTCCCAATTCGCCGATGTGTTTGCCGAGAAGTTTTTGGGCCAGCTTAAGGCGTTCGGAAAGTCCGAGTTCGAGAAATCGCGGGCGAAATTCCTTCATTAACTTGCGGAAGTCCGCCGTTTTCAGTGAATACGAAATATACTGGTCGTGTTTGTGAAACCGCCGTTCGGGTTTAGGCTTACGGCATCCGGTAATTTCTTCAATCCTCCGGCGCAGTTCAGTGATTATTGTTTCAATCATGAGAATCTCGAACTCCAATTTTCACATCTATCTTACGCTTTCTGTAATGAAAATGACTTTTTCTCCAACAACCAAAAAAGTATTCCTACACTTGCACCACCAAGATGTGCGAGTGCCGAAACATCACTGAGTTCGGCTTTTTGCAAATATACTCCGAGCAACTGTAAAAGAATCCAGATAGCAAGCATGTATCCTACAGGCAAACGAATCCACCGAAACCAGAATATTATACCGACACTGGCCTGTGGGAAGCGCAGACAATAGTATGCCAGGATACCGGAGATACCACCACTTGCTCCGACACACGGGATCATTGAGTGAATATTACCAAGAATGTGAGCAATATGCCCCGCAAGAGTAGCTAAAGCTAATAAAAGTAAATATTTTCCTCTGCCGAGGACATCCTCTGCGTTGTCTCCGAAAACAATCAGGAAATAAAGATTGCCTAACAAATGTATGATACCGCCATGCAGGAAAAAGGAACTAATAAATGTAAATCCGAAATATCGAGTGAATTCTGCCGGTATCAATCCAAAAGTTGCAATAGTATAACGAAGATCCCGGAAGGAAATAATTGTAACCAATGTAATTATGGCGGCCAGTAACCATGTCACTACCGGCTTATGCTGTAATGGAGTGTCGTTATATTCTATAGGAATCCCAAAAAGTGCGGGGATGATGTACCACCAGTGTTCCGGACCGCTGTCGAAAGAATCGGTGAATTTATGGTCTCTTTTAAGTTCCTCAAGTTGGGCCAGTGCCAGGGCTTCTTTCGCCTCCATCGATAAGTTAGGCTCTTTCGGTTCGGATTTCGTCACCTTGGGAAGAGATTCATATTCATGCGTATCAAACCAGACAAGAAAACATCCGGTACAAACATCGAGGTATTCAGTTTTATTCCCTGTTGTAATCGGGACCTCAGACATGTAGCGTTTGCAGGCGGGACACTTTCGGATTTCTTTATACTGCCCGGACTTTGCTGTTTGCCACAATCGATTTACTATTTTAGGGGGTATTGATCTTTTTAAGATGGGAAGTGAAACGACTCTGCCGTTACATGATGGACACACCCAGAAAAAACCGAACCTATTTTTATTCCTGTTTAACGGTATTTTACATTTTGGGCATATAAACATATCGATCCGGGAATGTTTAAATACGGCTTATTTCGTATACAAGACATCTATTCCTAAGATAAGCTAAAATGGGATCTCCTACATTTCTTTCTACCAGAGTAGCTTTATAGATATCACGGTCCTTAAGATTATTGTTGTCTGGATTACATCAAAAAACAAGTAAAAATAATAAAAGTTGAGAATGCGCAATGTTAAAGACTGTGAGGACTGTACTTTTATCTTCCGGATATTTAAGTGTGAGCAAAAAAGGCTTAATTCATTCCGGGACAGAGCAAAAGCGGCTTTAGGTTGCTTTTCATGTTACAACAGCTTGAATGTCTTATTGGTATCTATAGTGAAAACAAGCCTGTGGCTGACACCATCCAGATTGAAGCTGACTACCTGCTTCGGCGGATTTGATGTGAGATACATCATTTTCGAATGGACGACGTTACTGATATTTGTTTTTGTTTTCAGCCAGGTGACAAACTCATCGACATCGTCGGTCAAATCGGCTTTTGCTTTAATTGTCAGAAAATCCGTTGTCCCCGGCTCGGCGTTCGAACGTATCTGTATATCCGGCTCGACTCTTGTGACTTTTTTGACGTTGATCGCGGAAGTTTCCTGGGTGTCTGCGACTTGCTTTTCCCGGCAACCGGCCAGTAACATAACCGAGAGTATCAATAAAAGCGATATCCACTTCATTTCAAATCCTCCGCTGGGTTTTGAATTCTGATAGTATATCGATTATCCATAATTTGGATTACATTTATATGCTGATAACAACTATCCTTCAAGCTCGGATGATAATTTCATACGGCTTTAAAATATATTATGCTGCGGATTTGAAAAAAATCAAGGAGAAAATATAAAGACCGTACACAGATCCAAAAGTTTGTTAAATATACGGAGTTTTATCGATAAGTTTGTAAAACTCATTCAGACTGACGTGGGCAAGGTATATTCAAGGCCTCATTAGCTCAGTCCGGCAGAAACTCAAAACAAACTTAATCATGCCAATCTCCGCGGCGGGATGGCGCTGAACGGCCGGATCTTCCTTGACGTGGTCCGGGACGTCGCGGGGGTATCGGCCGAACGGGTCTATGACGTGGATGAGTTACGATTACTTCATGTGTTGCGCGCCCGTAATGGCGTTCTTTTACTACAGTGCAGCTTGTGATAGAAATGGCCGTGATGATAAGTAATATTATTGATATGAGCGATTTCATTTTTATACTCCTTTTCATATTTTTTGTTTTAACCGTGTCTCTATAAATTTAAGGCTGTAAAGGCCGGTGGAGTAACGCAAATAATGGCCTTTTGTATGGGGCAAAGAATGTTTTTGGTGATATCGTGCCGGATATTGTTGTTTTTTAGCCGTAAACCGGCTGTTTTAAGTTCAAAGATGCAAAGTAAAACAGTTATTATTGTATGATTTAATATGAGAAGAAAGGGATTCGAAACACTACAAATGCGGTTATAGAATGTAGGCCCCTGGTTAGTCAATCGTACAGGAAGCTAATGGATCGATCTGCTGACGGTCCGGCATGGCGAATGCATAACATACCGGAATTTTCATTCGACTTATCGATTCTTAAATGGAATATCTGACCCGGCCTTTGATTCGGCATATTTTTTCATCTGAGACAGGCCGTCAAGGCATTTCTGTGACCATGTCTCCAGGGTGTCCCTGACCTGCTGCAGTTCCTCCAGCGTCATAAAAGCCATCTGGGTAATCATCTGCTCCTTTTTATCTATTTTCGGGGTATCGAGATTCCAATAGTGGACTATTCCAAGGTGGACGCTCCCGACCTCGTTCGAATCGTCATTGAGCAGGGCAACGATCGAATCGGTATGGGTTGTTTCTACAATGACTTCCTCGGCGACCTCACGTTCGACGGCGGCAATATATGTCTCATAAAAATCAGAGAATAAGGGCATATCGTCCACGGGATTAATATGACCTCCGATTCCGATAGAGCGGTTTCCGACAAGGCGGGATTCACCTGCACGCTTTCCCCGTACATAGCTGAAATATTTGCCTTTATGGGCCATGATGACATAGGGGATAAGCTGCTTGTGGGAAGGGTCTTTCTCGGCCTGCGACCTGGGTATGAAACGGGGGACACCCTGAACGAAAATCTCACGCAGATAGTGGTCTATATCAAACGCCAGGCCCTGAAACAAACCAGGCCGTTCGAGGATTTTTGTTTCTATAACTAATACCTGTTCTTCCTGTGCCATGCCGCCGCTCCTTCGTTAATATTGCGATTCGACTGGTGGTATTATGGCCGAGAATACCTCTAATGCAAGGAAAAACTCAAATCGAGTTCGGAAGCCAATCTGATGCCGAATTGAGTCAGGCTTGAACATTACACTATGGTTTGTTATACTATTCGTTCATAATGTGAAATTATAATTCAGGTAAGGTGTGTTGCGAATGGTTAAAACGCAGGAAATCAGGATTAAGACAAAAGGCAACTGTGATGTGGTTAATCTGACCGAGACGGTTATCGAAGCTCTTGCCGGTTCGGGCATAAAAGATGGAACTGTAACAGTTTTCAATGTCGGTTCGACGGCGGGAATTACAACAACCGAATATGAGCCGGGATTAGTCAATTATGATATTGCCGCTGCGTTCGAGAAAATCGCTCCTGCAAATGCCCGGTATGAGCATGAAGAGACCTGGCACGACGACAACGGCCATTCCCACGTCAGGGCCTCACTGCTTGGGCCGTCGTTAAGTGTGCCGATATTGAGCGGTAGATTGACATTGGGAACGTGGCAGCAGATTATCCTGGTCGATTTCGATACGCGTGCAAGAACCAGGACGATTATTTGCCAGATTATAGGCGAATGAAAAAGCCGGAATTAATCTTGACGAAATCTCGGAGAAATCGTAATATTTCCTGAGCGTTATAAGCCTTGATTTGTACTTTATTTAAGGTATCGTGCGAGATGGATATTATCGAAAGAAAAGCAATTTGTATAATAACGTTCCTGCAGCTTATCTGTTGTATATCGGGCTGCCAGTCACCGAATAAGGCTCAACGCACGCCGGATTTAGGCGCGACGATAGGGTCATTGGTTGATGTTGTTTATCCTGAATCGCTTTCCGTGGAAGGTTACGGCCTTGTCGGGGGCTTAAGGGGGACCGGTTCGATGCAATGCCCGCCGCGGATCAGAGCGTATCTTACACGATACATAATGACACAATTATCCGAGGATACCATATCGAAGGCTGAGAGCCTCATTGACAGCCCCAACACTGCGGTAGTTCTGATTAAAGCGGATATGCCGGTGCAGGATGCCATGAGCGAGTATTTCGATGTCGTTGTGACTACATTGCCCGATACACAAACGACTTCTCTGGAAGGCGGATGGCTTTTTCCTGCTGAAATGAAAATTACGGGCAGCTTTGGGATAAAGACTGAAATTTTGGCCGATGCCCAGGGACCGGTTTTTATAGATAAAATCAGCACTTCCGATATCGACAAAAGGACGGGATTTATCCTGGCCGGGGGGAAAAGTCTAATAGACTATAAAGTCGTGCTGGTCGTTAAGAAGCCTGGTTTTAAGCTGACTAATGCTATTCGCAATCGGTTGAATCAGCGTTTCGGTCGTGACATAGCACGGGCGGAATCTCCCGGCCGGATTGAAGTAACAATACCGGCGAAATACCGGGAGGATAGAAAAAGGTTCATATCATTAATCGGGGCGTTGTATCTAACTGAAACACCGGAAATTACCAGAGAAAGAATCAATCATTATATCGGACAACTTGCGCTCTCGCCGGAAAGCCAGGAAAGCGAGGTTGCTCTTGAAGCTATCGGCAATCAGTCTCTTGCCGACCTTTTCGGATTGCTGAATTCGTCCGATCAGAGGGTGCGCCTGCGTGCCGCCAGATGCATGCTTAGTCTGGGCAATAGCGCAGGTTTGGAGCCGCTGAGACGGATTGCGATGGACGGCAGTTCCGATTATAGGCTCGAGGCTCTGGAGGCAATAACGTCATCTGCCATGTCTCGTCAGACCGCCGTTGCCGTCGCCAGAGCGTTGCTGAATGACGGTGATTTCAACATTTGTCTGTTTGCATATGAGCAATTGCGAAAGTTGAACGATGTTACCATAGCCGGAAAGCCGATCGGGAAAAACTTTTTTCTGGAACAAATTGTCCGGAGCGAACGAAAGACGATTTATGTTACCCGCAGCGGACAACCGCGAATTGTATTGTTCGGGGCACCTATTATTTGCAACAGAAATATTTTTGTTCAGTCACCTGATAAAGAAATAACAGTCAACGCACCTGCCGATCAGGATGCTCTGTCGATTATCCGGGCACATCCCATACGAGACGGTGTTGTGGCGCGGATGAAAAGCTCTTTCGATCTCGGTGATATTATCCGAACACTTTGCACGGAGCCTTTAACCGAGAATCAGCAAGGTCGAGGAGGTCTGGGTGTTTCGTATGCTGAAGCGATAGCTCTTTTGAAGCAAATGTGTGACAAAGGAGCCGTTAACGCAGAGTTTCTCGCCGGTCCCCTGCCAAAAATCGGCCTAAATGTCAAGAAATAATCAGTTCTCGGCCGATAACAATATTGCGTATTTCCTTAAAAATACGGATTGTACTTTATATTAACAGTTACCGGACGTTAAGGGTATTAAATGAGACTTGAGAAAATTGTACTAAATGGTTTTAAGAGTTTTGCAGACAAAACGGAATTCGTTTTCGATTGCCCCGTGACAGCTATCGTAGGACCCAACGGCTGCGGCAAAAGCAACGTGGTCGATGCGGTCAAGTGGGTTCTGGGGGAGCAGAGTGTTAAGAGCCTGCGAAGCGGGCAAATGGCCGATGTCATATTCAGTGGTAGTTCCAGCAGGAAGCCTCTCGGTGCCGCCGAGGTGAGCCTTTTTATTTCCAATCCCGAGGGTCTCGGGCGGCGGCAATTACCAATTGATACCGAAGAAGTGCAAATCACGCGAAAGATATATAAAAGCGGCGAGAGCGAATATCGAATCAACAATAAAGTCTGCCGGCTGAAAGATGTCCGGGAATTGTTCATGGACACCGGTATAGGGACAAAAGCCTATTCGATTCTTGAGCAGGGACAGGTTGACCATTTGGTCAATGCCTCGAAAACGGACAGGAGATTTATTTTCGAAGAGGCCGCCGGTATCAGTAAGTATAAAGCTCACAAAAAAGAAGCGATGCGAAAACTGGAGCGAACCGAACAGAATCTGCTGCGATTGGCGGATATTCTCGGTGAGGTGGCCAAAAGGCTCCGAAGTGTTAAGCACCAGGCGGGAAAAGCAAGGAATTATCTGCAATATACACAGAGGCTCAAGGAGCTTCAGGTCAATTATTCCCTGGTTGAGTATGACAAGAATCTCGCACAATTATCCGAAAAAGAAACCGCCTTTATGAAAGAGGCCCAGCATTCAGAACATCTGGCCGCCGAAGTGGCAAAACAGGACAGCATGATAAGCAAACTTGGCGAAGAGATTATAGAAACAGAGCACAAGATAAATCATGCCGGTAATCGCCTTGTTTCCGTTCGGAGCAAGATCGAGCAACAGATTCAGAGGATCGATTTTCTGCGGTCCAGGGTCGCGGAATTGCAACAGAGAAGGACCGCGGCAGAAGCAAAGCTCGAAAAGTTACAGGAGCAAAAAAGTCTAACCGAGGAAAATTCTGCCCAGTACAGAAAAAATCTGGCAGACTGCGAAAAAATGCTCGAAGAGAAAAACCGGGAGAATGAGGATATCAAAAAAGCTCTCCAGCAGATGAACGCTGAATGTGCATCGCTGGAAGCTAATCTGGAGGATGAAAAATCCGGCATAATAGATATCGTCAGGAGGACCGCTCAGCTTCACAACGAGGTCCAGAGCATTTCTGTATATCGTAATAATTTGACCAGCCAGAAGGACCGCCTTGCCGGTCGGGCACAGGTTGCGAGGGCCGAGCTTGAGGAGCTTCTCACCGAGAAGGCCCGGCATGAGGCCCGTTCAGGTGATATTGAGAAGGTGCTGAACGAATTAAAGGACAGCCTGGAAACCAAACGCAGGGAAAGCGAGGAAATCGGCAGTTCTTTGGCGGCGGATAACAAGCGGCTGGCCCACAGTAAAGAGACGCGAAGTGCACTCAACGGCGAGTTTTCGATATTGGCGGATATGGAAAAAAGATGCGAGGGACTCAAGCCCGGAGTCAAAAGCATTTTGCAGAACCGCTCGAACGAAAGCGGCAGGTACGATTATATCGAAGGAATGCTGGCTGAGATGGTCTCGACAGATATCGAATATGCCAATGCCGTCGAAGCGGCTCTCGAAGGAAAAACGGATGCGCTTATTGTTAATGACTCCAAAAGAATGCTGGCCGATACCGAGACCATAGAGAAACTCGACGGCAGGGTGGATTTTCTATGCCTTGATAAAATAGAGCCGTTCGTGGACGACAAAAATTGGGCGGATATTCCTTCCGTAAAGGACAGGCTTGTCGAATTTGTCAGGTTTGACGGCAAATACGAACATCTGGTCTGGAAATTACTTGGCAGAACACTCGTTGTCGATTCTTTGGAACAGGCGGCCGAACTGGCCGAAAAAGTCCAAGGGCCGTACCAGTTTGTCACTTTGAAAGGGGAGTTGTTAAGTAATGACGGAGTAGTCAAGCTTGGACCTATGGGCAGGGCGACCGGTCTGATATCACGAAGGAGCCGGCTGAACCAGTTGGAAGAAACCATTGCCGGTGTCACATCTGAAATAGCCGAACTCGAAGAAAGGATTGAAAGAAACAACCAAACGAATGCACATCTGGAAAAGCTGTGCAAAGACCTGCGGACCGCCGTTTATGAAGCCAATACTGAAAAGATGCAGGTTGCCTCGAAACTCAGTGTCATAGAACAGAACGTAAAACGGCTGAGGGAAGAGGAACCGTTGCTTACAAGTGAAATTGACCTGCTGGCCGAGCAGATTGCCCAGTCGGTCAGGAAGGAATATGAATCGAAGCAGAAACTGCAGGAGCTGGAGGAAGTGAACGACCAGCGAACGACGCAGATAGAGCTTCTTGAAGCTAAATATGCCGAACAGAAAGAACAAAGGCAGGCTTTGGAAAATAAGCACACCGATTTGAAGATTGCACTGGGGCAAATCGCCGAACAAAGCAAAGCATCAAGGCAAATTATCGAAAGCCTGCATAAACAAATGCATGAAAACCTGACCGCCACACAAGCTGCGCAGGATGAGATACAAAACTGTATCGAGCAGGAAAGAGCTTCCCGGATGGAAATTCTTAACTGTGAGACCGGTGTGTCGGAGCTTTTTGTCGAAAAGGAAAAGAGCCAGGAAAGCGGTCGATTGCTGCAGGAGGAAATCGAAAGCCTTCTGGCTCAGCGAAAGCAGGCCGAGGAGCAGCTTCGGCTCAGACGTACCGAGAAGGAACAGTCCGAGGCTCTTATAAGCGAGCTTCGGGTGGAATTGGGCCAGTTGCAGGTCAGGCAGCAGGATCTTATCGAAAGAGTCCGGGAACAATTGCAGATTGACCTGGCGGAAGCCTACAAGGATTACACCCGGCAGGAAGTTGACTGGGAGCAGATAAAGGAGGAAATTACCGAGCTTCGCGGCAAGATTGAACGACTCGGCAATGTCAACGTCGATGCGATAGAAGAGCAGGAGAGCCTCGAAAAGCGGCATGAATTTTTAAGCGAGCAGGTCCAGGACCTCAATAGCAGCAGGGCACAATTGCAGCAGTTAATCAGCCGTCTCAACAAAAAGAGTACGGAAAAATTCCAGGAAACTTTCGAGCAAATCAGGATACATTTTCAGGAAATTTTCCGCAAACTCTTCGGCGGTGGCAAAGCTGATATCATGCTTGAAGATTCCGAAGATATACTCGAAGCCGGTATCGAGGTAATTGCCAAACCTCCCGGCAAAGAGACGAGGAGCATATCACTTCTTAGCGGCGGGGAAAAATCGATGACGGCACTGGCATTGCTTTTTTCGGTTTTCAAGACCAAACCGTCGCCGTTCTGCTTCCTCGATGAGGTCGATGCCGCACTGGATGAGGCCAATAACGAACGTTTCAATATGCTGCTTAAGGAATTTCAAAAGGATTCGCAGTTTATCATAATTACCCACGCCAAACGTACGATGAGCATTGCCGATGTGCTGTTCGGGATTACAATGCAGATACGCGGCGTCAGTAAGAAAATCAGCGTTCGCTTCGGCGAAGAGACCGAGACCGCCGCTGTGGCGTAAACACGTTCAGTGCCCTGGCCTATTTTCTCTTGTCACGATATTTTTTGCCCCAGGCCCACCGAATAAGGGCAGCTCCGGCGAAGGCGACGATTAACATCCAGACGGATAGAAACCATTTACCATTTTTGTC
Organism: uncultured Pirellulales bacterium; assembly: GCA_964431695.1. Lineage (GTDB taxonomy): Bacteria > Planctomycetota > Phycisphaerae > Sedimentisphaerales > Anaerobacaceae > JAFGPS01. Next base: position 16,941 of record CAYSKI010000059.1, read on the forward strand.
GAAGATTCCAACTACCGCTACCAGTACCAGCAGAGCGATTACTATCAGGACAATTCCATTTGTCACTTTGATAAGCTCGGAAATCCTTGATTTTTCTCGTTGTTCGAATTCCGCCAGGATATTTACGGCCATATCGTGCTCGGTCGGGGGGACGGCGATTCTAACTGTGTGTCTGCCGTAGGCCCCCATTTTACTGACATCGTCCACAACTGCCGGACATGACGCCAATTCACTAAACATTGACAATTGATGTTAATCCGGCTAATATTCGGTTTTATGAAGGATAAATCCGTGAGTATTTTGGGTATCGAGACCAGTTGCGATGAAACCGCCGCTGCGGTTGTTGCCGACGGTGGGATAATAAAATCATCCGTTGTGGCCTCACAGACAAAGCTGCATGAAAAATACGGTGGTGTCGTGCCCGAAATAGCTTCCCGCGCTCATATCGAAAAGATATATCCGGTCATCGCCGAAGCGATGGAGCGGGCCGACGTGACCAAGGACGATATTGCCGCAATCGCCGTTGCCAATCAGCCGGGGCTGACTATTGCTTTGGTTGTCGGTGTCACCGCCGCCAAGACGCTCAGTTTCGCCTGGGAAAAGCCTCTGATCGCAATCAATCATTTGCACGCCCATTTGCAGTCGGCGATGTTGTCCGAGGAAAATTTGCAGTTGCCGGCAGTGGCACTGATTGTCTCCGGAGGGCATACCTCACTTTTCGATTGTCGGTCGCCTCTGGAGTTGACTCTGTTAGGCTCGACTATCGATGATGCCGCCGGTGAAGCCTTCGATAAAGTTGCCACGATTTTGAAGCTGCCCTATCCCGGCGGCCCGAGTATCGAGAAGGCGGCGAAGAAGGGAAATCTCAAAGCTGTCGATTTCCCCCGTTCGATGCTCGGACAGGACTCGCTGGACTTTTCCTTTAGCGGCGTAAAAACGGCCGTGCTGTATTATTGCCGCGGCCAGGATATGAAGGGCGAAGATAAAGTAGATTCTATGAGTGAGCAGGAAATTGCTGATGTTGCAGCTTCATTCCAGGCGGCGGTGATTGACGTTTTAGTTAAAAAAACACAACGGGCGGCCAACAAAATCGGGGCGAAAACAATCCTGTTGGGCGGCGGCGTAGCTGCAAATAGTACATTGCGGCAGGCGTTGCAACAACTTTGTGATTCGACCACGCCGGCGAGGAAATTTTTAGCCGCTCCAAAACAATATTGCACGGACAACGCCGTTATGGTAGCTTCTTTGGCGTATCATAAATTCAAAGCCGGGCTTTTTGCAGATTTGACCCTTGAGCCAAAAGCACAAAGTTCATAGTTCGTAGTTGGTCAAATATTAATGGACAAATAACTCAGAAATAAGGACGAAATTAAGGCAGGTTGAATAGTCATGTATAGGTATAAGATTTTTATATTATTAATTCTTCTACCTGCGTTGGCTATTCAGACTTGCTTCGGGGAAATTAAGGGAGACATTGAGCTTCTCAAGATAATCGCCGATGGCTACGAGGCAAATTTAGACAAACTAAAAACATGGCAAGGTCAAGCGGAAATTACATCTTCCGTTTCAATTGGATCCGGACAGGAAATTGTCGAAAGAAAAGGACGTTATAAAGCGGACTTTCTTATAGATAGAACCCGGGATGCTATCAGATGGACATGGTTTCCAATAGAAGAGATTGAAAATGAAGAAGGCCAGGAAAACAAAAGTGTCACGAATCCCATGGCTGGCATGAGTAAGGGTGAGTGTGATTATGTCTTGTTCTATTCTGGTTATGGGCAACAAGGCGAAAGGAGAAACCTTAATATTTATCCCAGAGATCAGTGGCCAAGGAACTTTGAAGGAATCGGTTTTGATCCGGTTCACATTTTGGAAAAAGAAATTTATCCAGACATAGTTGGCCAACTACGATATTATCATCAGTTGGGGGGCAAAACGGTTCATTCGAATGGTCGTATTATACGAAATGGAGATATTGTTACTTTTGAAACCGACAATGACCGCGGCGGAAATTATGGGAGAATTATAACACGGTTCGTATTTGATTTATCAAAAGGATGTTCTTTAAGAGAGTTTTTTACATCAAGTCGAGTAAGCGAGGGCCATTGGAAGTTGGACTACGAAAAGATCGCAGATGTCTTTGTTATTAAGAGTGTTTACCACAAACATAAAGACAAACGACAAGCATCAGAAAGAAATGCCACGCTGATCAATACTGATGTGAATAAACCAATAGATGAAACAGAGTTCTCCCTTGGCAGATTAGGACTTAAATCCGGGGACGAAATCAAGGATACTCGGACGAATTTGACATACATCTTTGGAGAAAAGAGGACGACCGAAGCAGATATGCCGCCAAAGATGATTGAATCGATTAAAGATAAAGAGATACCAGATTTTAAAGGAATAGATATTGAGTTTGACATTGAACAGCCGAAGGGCAAGATGCTTTTGATTTGCTTTTTCGATTACCAGCAACGGCCGTCGCGGAATTGTATAATACAATTAGCTAAACAAGCACAAGGGCTAAAGGGAAAAAATGTAGTAGTTATTGCCATTCAAAAATCAAAGATTGAACAGGCAAAACTCGATGAATGGATTAAGGAAAATAACATTGTCTTCTCTGTGGGAACGATTCAAACCGATGAGGAACAGATGCGTTTCACTTGGGGAGTCAAGTCTTTTCCGTGGCTGATTCTGACGGATAAAAAACATATTGTTGTCAACGAAGGATTCGGATTAAATGAGCTTGAGCAAAAAATCAAAGGATTTGAATAAACATTAACAGGTGACTTTTTTCGTATATGAACGAATTTCGAGTCGCGAAAGACGAATTTAAGTCAGGTGAAATATTCAGCTTGAACAATTAAAAAAATTATTAGAACAGGTTAAAAACGGGCAGTTGAAGATCGACGAGGCGATAGAGAAGCTCCGCCATCTGCCGTTCGAGGATTTGGGTTTTGCGTGTGTTGACCATCATCGGCAGATTCGCCGCGGTTTTCCGGAAGTGATTTATTGCCCCGGCAAATCCACTGAACAGATTATTCGAATCTTCGAGAGCCTTGCTTCCAAAGGAAATAATGTCCTTGCCACCAGGGCCGAACCGGATGTTTTTGAGGCTCTAGCCAAGACAAACAAATTCCCGCAGGTACGCTATGAAAAGTTGGCCCGTGCAATCGTACTTGAGCGGAAAGAACTTCCACCTTCAAAAAATATCCTGCCGATAGTCACCGCGGGGACATCGGACCTGCCGGTCGCCGCCGAGGCGAAAGTCACCGCGGAGATTATGGGCCAGCGGACGGAATTGATTTGCGATGTGGGCGTGGCCGGCCTGCATAGATTATTCGGACATTTACCGAAACTCCAGAATGCTAATGTTATTATTGTCGTCGCGGGGATGGAAGGTGCTTTAGCGAGTGTGCTCGGAGGAATGGTGAGCTGTCCCGTGATAGCTGTCCCCACCAGCGTTGGCTACGGCGCCAGCTTCGAGGGACTTTCGGCACTTTTGACCATGCTCAATAGCTGCGCTTCCGGCGTGACCGTCGTCAATATAGACAACGGCTTTTCCGCCGCCGTCACCGCCACTTTAATAAACAGAAAAATCGAGCAGGCTAAGCTTACTTCAAGTGATTCTGATTGATTTCTGATGCTGAAAAACCACTATCTGATATTTCAGGAGCCACCGGCAATGTACGAGCATTATTTTGTAGCTTTAAGGAAATTAGTTAATTTTAACAATAAAACTGCTGGCTTATTTCTTGGGTTATTCATTATCCTGACCGGCGGTTGCGAACCCAAAGTGACATATCCGGTAAAATCGAAGCAAACACTTCGGCTCGGTGTAGGCAATTACTATTTTTGGAATATCTATAGCGATGGTCAATTCTCCGGCGCAGTTGTCGATATTTGGCGCGAGATAGCAAAACAAAATAACCTTGAAATTGATTTCATTCTAATAGAGAGTATGCAACATCTGCAAACAGCAATGGAAGATAACTCTATCGATGTGTTTTGCAGCCTACGGAAAACTCCTGAACGCACAGATTATATGTGTTTTATTGAACCGCCATTTCGCACGAAGCTTAAGGTCCTTACATACGTCAAAGCC
>CAYSKI010000060.1:0-20870 GCA_964431695.1 uncultured Pirellulales bacterium
CACGAATCAAATTGAGAAAACTTTACCCGTCAACTTAGGGCGGACAGTGTACTAGCACTGAGATTGACTGTATCGGGATATAAATCGACATACGCTGAAACTATCGTAGTTATTCCTGTTTCGGTCACTCTAATTATATACGGATTTTCCGGAACATCGCTGATCGAAACGTTCTCACACAAAATAATTGTTGTATCACCTGATGTAACTTCCAGACTGTAAGTATCAGTAGGCAAGGCATCTGGATCTGGTACTACCTGTATCAGATATACTCCTTTCTGAGGGTCTGGGATGAGTAAAACGAATGGCTCATCCTCACGCTCGCTAATGACCATGCGAAAATCACGCACCAACAGCCCGGTTGACGGCTCATATCCACCATGAGATTCATCTGGACCCGTTACATAGAGCCAGGCAGGTGACGCGAGAGTCATACCAAATTCATTCTGATCTAGAAGGTCAACATAGCCGGGGGCAGGAGAGGTTCCCTGAATATATTTCATCTCGTTCTCTGTCCAACTATTGTGCCATACGACTACGTTGCCATCCCGTACAATTGTTTCCCTCACGAGCCATACAGGTGCTACACCGGGGGCGGTGAATTTGTATGTCTGAACACTTACCACATCTCCTGCTTGTGCCCGATATCCATCTTCCAAACCCCAATAGAAGAGACATCTAATCAATGTTTGGATCCTATCTAATGGATACGGTAGCGGTACCTCAGGCTGTCCAATGAACTGTTTCAAGAGTTCCCATTGGTAGAATTTTACTTGCTCGGGCGTGAGCGTTTTCGGCGGTTCGTTTATTAGGCTTTCCGCCTCATATAGAAGCGTAGGTTCACTTTTCGCTGATATATAATTCCATGTTGCCTCGACTGTTCCTATGAATTGTCCTATTTCGATGGGGTCGGGGGGAAGAGAAATAATTGGTAAGAGAAACCTGAGATGTCCATCAGCATCGGTCTGCCCGCGGGACAGACCATCAAGAAAAACCGTAGCCCCTTCAACAGAGTGGTCCCCATCAAGAACACTCACATGAATTACCAAATCCCCTGAAATGCCTTCATGCCAGTCGTCCCACTCAGAAATAAAGTGGCCATCCATACCATCCCCACCCGTCCAAACTATCACCTGCGGCATTCTAATACTTAACGTTACACTCTGCAATCCAGGAGTAGGATCACTGCTTGATGCGCTGAGCTTGATACCTTCTGTGCCAGACAAGCCATACTTCACCATCCTTACGGTTATATCGTCATCAATAGGAATCTCCTGTATTCCAGGGCCAAAAGTGTACACGCCTATCTGATACCACTCAGAGCTCTCCATCTCTTTTCCGTAGAGTTTTATTTCAATTTCCATACCCGTCATAAGCCATTCTGCTGATTCAGCGTCTATGGAGAGGCTTTCAAGGATGACCTGTTGTCCGAAATCATGCTCCGTTACCCGGAATGATCCGCTATAGGGTGGTGATGTTAGTTCAACTCTGGGCTCCTCGTCGGGATCACCAAATGAGTTGACGGTTCCATTAAAACTGTCTGTTTGACCTGAAGTTGTCGTCATTGAAATCGTACAATATAGCGGAAACGCGGGCGGTACATAGGAGGAAATAACAACTTGATTAGTGTTCCACCAGCCACTTGCACCTATTCCGTACAGCATCGTCTCACTTCCCCCAGGCCAGCTCAGACTCACAGATGAAAACTCGTGTGTGTAGTCCTCCACCCAGCCACTAAGATAGTAATCATAGTGTGAACCCACAAGGTGACCTTCGGAGTCATATTCGTAGACTATCCACCTGGTGCATGTGATATCCCATGACCGAAGAGTAACCATTGAGCCGTCGCTCAAAAGCTGGACGGCGAAATCTTTCTCCTCAATGTTCTCCCCAAACGTGTCAAGCACATAGTCCTCTGCGGATACCCCCACTTGCGGAGCAGCAAGGACCACACAAACTGCCACGAGCAATACGAATGGCCTCGCAGATACGACTTGTCGCCTTAGTTCTTTTGAACGTTCGATAGACATGACTTGCCCTTTCCATAAAAATATAATGAGTCTCGATTACATTTCCCTGCCATTGTACTTTGGGCAGTTTAACTGGAAGGGGGTACTTGTCAATTGTGGTAACTACGTATTTTTTAAAGGGCGAATCTTTATTTTTTAGTTAAAAATGGAGGAAGATAAGAAAACCTGTTTTTTTCAAGAGCAATGCTGTCGCCGACACGTATAGCACAGAAGGCACGAGCAAATCCGCCGAATCTCTGTACATTTCACCATCCGGCGAAATTCCCACAAATAAAAAAAGGGCCGCAGACCAAAGGACATCTTACGGTGGAAATCCTCACAGCCATTTGGTATTCTATACCTTTTGCTTCTTTCCGAATTTACTTAAGGTGTTACGGCTCGATTATAGATTCGTACATCGTCAATCAGGCCGGACCAGAAAGTTTCTGCATCGAGTCTTTTGCCCGCTCCGATATATAGTCCATTATCTGAAATTCCTGCATTGCAAACTTTTGATACTACTTCCATATCATCCACATACAGGATTTTTTCGATTCCGTCCCACGTCAGCCCAACTCTGTGCCAGTCGCTATCTGTGATTACATCATCAGAGACTAACGTCTTTACACCGCGCTGAGAGGCAAGTTCCGTCATGAGCTTACCTTCTGATGAATCGGCCATCATTAAATTGCCTGAATTTACCTGCGAGATAATTGTCTGACCAGGGGCTCCGCCTTTTATCCATGCAAAAATACTAAATGGGCCGGATGTAAGCTCTGCGACAGGGTCTGTGTCGATATAATCATCGATTCCATCAAGCTCAAGAGCACCATCGACCATGCCGCCTTCCGGCTGCCAAACAGGTTCACCATAAAGCGTGCCATCGTTTTCACTAGCACTGTCGTAGGCAATAGTGCCTTCTGTTTCATCCAGCTTCCAATTGGCGATTAGCGTCGGATCATATGCCTCCTGGTCCCAGTACCTCATAAATACTTCCAGATCATATATATCCACGATACCATCGCCCCAGGGCATGGGGCCGATGTCACAGATGGAGTCATCTGTCCCCCAGTGGTCAATCATGATCAATAAGTCACTGGTATCCACGAATTCATCACCATTAAAATCAACGATGGGAATGATTAGTGCCTGGTATATATCCCCACCAATCCTAAAGTCGGATTGGCTGTAACGAAAGAACAAGGTAGAGCCATCGGCTGAGATGTTTGGGTATCGCTCGAACGCCGAACTGTTGATGGTTGGCCCAACATTTATGGGCTCACCCCACTCATCATTTGTCGTTGCCCGCCATGTCATCCATATGTTTGCTTCTGTTCCATCAGTTGTGCGGGTGAAGAAGAGCATCCGTCCGTCGGGCGAGATACCAGGGTCTATATCATAAACCGAGCTGTTTACAGTCGGCCCGAGATTCACAGGGGCACCCCAGTCCTCGTCTGTCGTTGCCCTCATTGTTACCCATAGGTCGTAATTACCATACCCGCCGGAGCGGCTGGACATGAAGTAGAGCGCAAGCCCATCGGACGAGATGCTCGGCGTATAGTCGTCACCCGAGCTGTTGACCATTGGCCCAAGATTGACCGGATTACCCCAGTCGTCGTCTGTCGTTGCGCGCGTCGCCACCCATAAGTCGTTAATAGCTGATGATGTGCCGGACTGGCGGGTATCAAAGTAGAGCGAAAGACCGTCGTACGAGATGCTCACTCCCCATTCGCCTGCCGGAGTGTTTATGGTGGGCCCGAGATTCACCGGCTCTCCCCAGTCGTCGTCTGTCGTTGCCCGCGTCGCTACCCATATATCTCGCCCTCCAACTCCACCAGGCCGGTTGGAAATGAAGTAAAGCGACAGGCCATCGGCAGAGATACTCGCGTTAAACTCTTCAGACGAAGTATTGACAGTTGGCCCAAGTTTCGTAGGGGCACCGAAGACAAAATCCGCCTTCGCAACCTCTGTAACCAGGCCCAATACCAAAATCAAAACGAATAAAATTTTCTTTTTCATCTTTCTACCCTTTCAAAAATTGTTAGTATCTTCAAGTCGCATACTGGGCGCACCTTTATCGTCTGCTGCTATCATCCGGTAGGAATTTCTCAATTATCCAGCTCTGAAGCCTATTGTCCCGGTCAGCAATTCCCCGTGTCCGCAGGGGATTACTGTTCCGAGACGCCAAGCAGTTGCCTGGCCTCGGCTTCGAGGAGTTCAAGCTTCATTCGCTGGAACCACCACCAATAGGGACGGTCTGCACGCTCCTGCTCAGCCTGCTCGGTGCCTTTAGCCAGCCATTTCACTGCTTGCTCATGCCGGCCTAATTGACGATGGGCCATGGCCAAGAAGAAGTACATATATGCAGGTGACCTTGACGTCGGGGTTGGCCATCGACCTTCCTTTTCCCAAGTGGTGACGAGTCCCTCGAGTTTCTCAATAGCCTCTTCAAATCGGCCGGCGCGATAAAGAATCGCACCCAGTGCCTCTGTTTTCAAGATCTGGTTAGTCTTGTCACCGCTTTCAAATTTTCGCTCGGCTAACCTTACGACATTCACGAAATCGTCGACCGCATCCGGAGCCAGCGAACAAGCCCAGACCACATGGTGCGCGCAGTCAAGATGTTCACTCCCGGCGAAGTGGTCAAGCATCCACATACACGTCTTGCGATAGCCTTCAATATCGCCTGTGTATAACTGCAATAATGCAACATCATAAGAATTGTAATCATTGTCGGGATTAAGCTCGACCAGCTTCTCAAAGTACGGCTTCGCCTCCTCATAACGGCCTTCGTTCACGTAAAGCGAGCCTAAGCGACTCATGTTAAGTAGCGTTTCTCGATGCTTCTGGCCCAGTACCCGACGCCTTATATCCAGCACCTCTGCACAGAATTGCTTTGCCTCTTCAAAACGCCTCTGCTCTCTGTACAGCGCGGCCAGCTTGTCCATGATCTGTAGCGTATCCAGGTGTTCCTCACCCAGCTTGCGGCGCGCCGTGTCCAGTGCCTTGAGAAAGACCTGCTCTGCTTCATCGTATTGCTCCCTGTCATCACAGAGTTGTGCAAGCCTGAGAGTCGCGTCTAAAGTCTCCGGACATAGCTCACCATGCACGGAACACGGAATGGTTATGACCGTCTTGAATAACTGTATCGCCCTGTCGCGCTTATCTGCCTTTTGGCACATCTTGCCAAAGTCGTACATGATCGTTGCCGTAAGCCCGTGCTCCTCACCGAGCGTCCGGCGGGCGACTTCCAGTAGCTCCTCGAACTGCGACTGAGCCTCCTCGTATCGGTTTTGCTTTCCGTAGAGCCTGGCAAGCCCACACCTGATGTTCAAAGTAAACATATGCTCCTGGCCCAGCGTCCGACGGGCGACTTCCAGTATCTCCTCGTACAGTGACTGAGCCTCCTCGTACCGGCTTTGCCTTTCGTACACGTCGGCCAGCCCCCACTTGGCCTCCAAAGTAAAATAATGCTCGGCGCCCACAATCCCAATGGCTAATTCGATAGCGCGTTTCAAGACAGCGATCGCTTCGTCGTATTTCTCTTCCGTCACGTAAGCCTCGACCAGGCCAATTGTTGCAATACCAGGGCCGCGGAGAGCAGCCTCCGGCGTGAAGCTGTCTGCTTTCATGGATTCGCTCAGGAGTTCAAGTGCCTGTTCAGGCTTCTGCTGCTTGGTACGCAAATAGGCAAGGTCGCCCCGCGCTGCAATGGTCGAAGCGTGTTGTTGACCAAGCTCCTCTTGAAACAGCTCGACGGCCTCTTCCAGGTGCGGTTCTGCTTTTTCATTGAGACCGAGACCAACATACATATTGCCCACAAACTGCTGATAAACCGCCTTGGTCAGGGGGAAGCCTGCGAACTGCTCGGTGTTCTTCGACATGGTATCGAGAACCTCACCCACAGTGGCATTGACACCCTGCGCGAGCATTCCCATCTGGACGTACATCATGATGTCGGCTTTGGCGCCAGCGTGGAGTTCAGCTTCGGCGCGAGCTCGCTCGGCCTCAGTGCGGGCGCGGGCCTGGCCGATGCCAAAAATGGTTGAGACCACAATTCCCGCAACCAACACCATAAGTACTATTGCCGCACTGGTAACCAAGGCACGATTGCGCCGGATAAACTTACGCAATCGATAAACCGTACTCGGCGGACCGGCCGCCACCGGCTCATCAATGAGATGCCGCTCGATATCCCTTGCCAATTCACTGGCCGTCTCGTACCGGCGGGTGCGGTCTTTCTCTAATGTCTTCATCACAATCCAGTCAAGATCACCGCGGACGATTTTGCGAAGCTGGTCAGGCTGTATGTGGCGGTGTTTGGCAACATCAGTTAGAATGTTTCCCATCGTGCTTAACCTGGTGGATGGCTTGAGGGGTTCCGTCTCTCTGATAATCCGCTGTATTTCAATGTATCCCGCCTCTCGAAGTTCCTGTGCATCGAAAGGAGTTGCTCCGGTCAGAAGCTCGTACAATAGGACTCCCAGAGAATAGATATCTGTGCGAGTATCCACATCCAGCCCGCTGAACTCTGCCTGCTCGGGGCTCATATACTCCGGCGTACCAATCATCTGGGCATATCGGGTGAAAACTGTTTTTTCAGTCAGACGCTGGTACGTTGCCTTGGCAATACCGAAATCAATGACCTTTGGGACCGGCTTGCCGTCATGGAGCGTAATCATCACGTTGGTGGGCTTGATATCACGATGTATAATTCCTTTTTGATGCGCGTGCTGGATAGCCTTGCAGACATCGATGAACAGCTCCAGTCGTTGTTGTGTATCGAGATTGTTTTTATCGCAATACTCGGTAATTGGCATTCCCTTAACCAGTTCCATAACGAAGTAAGGCCGGCCGGTCTCGGTTGCTCCGGCATCCAGAACCTTGGCAATATTAGGATGATCCATCATTGCCAGGGCCTGGCGTTCGGCCTCGAATCGAGCAATGACCGATTTTGTATCCATTCCCAATTTGATAATCTTTAAAGCGACTTTACGATGAATGGGCTTTTCCTGCTGGGCCATATAAACCACGCCGAATCCACCCTCTCCTACCTGCTCCAACAGCTTATACCGCCCAATTATCGTCCCAGGCCTCTCAGAAATGGGAGATTCATCCAGCGTAATATCCGGGTCCAAAGCGGGCACTTCAAGGAAACTGTCCTTCACATCCCTGGCTTTGAGCAGGGCCTCAATACGAGCTAAAAGTTCGGTATCATCACCACATGCCGCTTCAATGTAGGCTTTCCGCTCTTTGGGTGGTTTTGATATCGCTTCGTGGTATATGGTTTCCTCGTTTTTTGTCGGTTCAGCACACATAAGTTACTCCTTTGACCATCGATTCAATATACAGTGCGTGAAATGATGACAAGTTCCCTCAAGAAAAATCGGAAAGTTTGATAAAAATTTTTATCACGCATGACTGGAGTTGCCTTTTTGCGAAATCTCTACTCGCAGCCAGGACCGAACATAGTCAAAGTATCGCTCGGCAGTAGCTGTTGAAATGCCTAAAACTCCGGCTGCCTGCTCCGAGGTCAGACCGGCAAAAAAGCGGAGTTTCACCAGTTCCGCTTTGATTTTATCCACACCGGCAAGTTTTTGCAGAGCCTCATCCAGAGCAATCAGGTCATCCATTTGGTAGGACTTACCACCTTTTAAAATAGCAGCATCGAATTCAATTCTTTGGTGACCCCCACCACGTTTTAGGCTCCTTTTACGGCGAGCATTGTCAATTAAAATTCGCCTCATAGCTTCGGCCGCAGCAGCAAAGAAGTGGCCACGGCTATTCCAACCCCGGGCTTCTGAGCCTACAAGACGGATATAGGCTTCGTGTACAAGAGCGGTTGCCTGAAGTGTCTGGCCGGGTTTTTCCTTAGACATTTTAAGGGCAGCTAAGCGACGCAGTTCTTCATAGACCAACGGAAGCAGTTCATCTGCTGCTTTCGCATCGCCTTGCTCAATTGCACTTAAAATCCGCGTTACATCGTTCATATTCCAGAATCTCTCTGTTAATCAAAGGTGCCTTCATCCGCTGTTTAATGAGTAATCTATTTTACCTTTGAAATCTGCCAAGTAAAAGTAAAAGTACGAGCAGGCGGAATTAACAGGATCCAATTCAAGGACAATTTCGGTTAAAAAATGGGATTTTTGTTGTATTAAGGCGGTTTTTGGGTAAAATACATAAAAAACAGAATACAGAACACAGAAGTCAGAAGACAGAAAACGACAAATCATAAAAATCGGGGGGGCAACAACAAAACAAAACGAAAAATTAATTCAAATTTCTGTTAGCCCAGGGCATTGTCCTGGGTTAGCTTAGGCTGGGACGGCCTTTTGAAACAGGTCCAAATCAATATAATCCGCGAAATCCGTGGTTAAAAAATGCAAAACAAAGCCAATGTTAAAATGGGTAATTAAATATAAGCTCTTTGATATAAAAAGATTATGAGAAAAATGGCAATTTTTTTGGCATTTTACCAGTAAAAAACAAACCCAATTTCAAAACCTCCGGGAGTGAGAAAATGGATCGAAGATTACCGCAACGGCAGCCAAACAGTCATTTCGGATTTGCCGCGATTACCCCAGGCGTAATAAGGGATAAGGCGAATATCCACCTCTTCCGGCCGCCGGTCCGTGAATGTGCGGTAAAGCTTATCGCTCCAATCGCCTCCGGCAAAGACATGGGCCTTGCCTTGAAGCACGGTAACGCCATAAAGCAAGTCAGATTCAAAACGGCTTTTGAATTTTATCGCCGGGGGGATAGCTACATCCAGCATTTCGACGTTTTCCGGCAGGTCCGTGGATTCTAGGCAATAAACTATCGGCCCGCGTTTGACCGCAACCTCGTTGCGAATTTCCTCGACCATCGGATGCGCCTCAATCAACCGCACCGGCATAGGCAGGGTAAGCTCGATAGTATCGCCCGCCGACCATGTTCGCCGGATTGGGAAATATTGTCCGGATTTAATATTTTCAGCTATGGTTTTGCCGTTGATTGTCACGCCGGCATTTTCCGCCCAGCCGGGGATGCGCAGGAAGATAGAGAATTCTTTTTCGGGCGCATTTTCGACGATGATTCTGATTGCACCATCCCAGGGGTAATTGGTCTGCTGCCTGAGCTTCAGAGCTGCCCCGCCGGAGAGGTTCGTATCAAGGACATTACTACCGTAGAGATTAATCCACAATCCTTCGTCCGAGATGCTGTAGGCATAAGAGATCACCTCGGCAATTGTCCGGACCGTGTTCGGTGGGCAGCAGAAACAACTGATATATTTTTCTCTCTGGCGCGACCAGCGCAGCTCGAAAGGCAAATCTTCCACCACCCGAAGCGGATTGGTATAGAAATATTCTTTACCGTCGAGGCTGATGGTCGAAAGCACGCCGTTGTAAAGTGTCAACTCCAGCATATCGGCAAAGCGTGCCTGCGCGGTGACTTCCAGCATACGCCAGTTCCACAATGCGAAGCCCACCGTTGCACAAGATTCGTTGTACGCCGTGACATTAGGAAGCTGATATTCTCTGCCGTATGCCTGGTGAACAAGCTGGATGGCACTGTGGCTCTTAGAGCCGTCCGGCGAAGCCCCATCATAAAGGGCGCCAGTGGAACCGGTGACATATACTTTAGTGTATGCAATGTCACGCCAGATACTGTCCAATGCATCCATCAGGGATTTGTCACCGGTTTCCGCATAAATATCCGTCGCACCGGCGTAAAGATAATTCGCCCTGACGGCGTGACCGACGGCTTTGGTCTGTTTGCGGAAGGGAATCCGGTCCTGATTGTGGTCCGAACCTTCTTTGACAAGGTCGCGAATATCAATCAGTCCCTTGGCCAGTTCCAGGTACCTGGGATCTCTGGTCGTCCGGTACATCTCGACCACGCCCATATAGTGGGACGGGCAGATGGCATTGTTCGCCAGGTTCTCGGGAGCTTTCTTGTAGAACATATAAAGATAATCGGCGGCCTTTCTGGCTATATCAAGAAGCGTAGTCTTGCCCGTGGCACGATAATGAATGCATGCACAGGTCATCAGATGCCCCATATTGTAAGTCTCGAAGTCGAGCCTGTTCTCGAATTCGGTTTCGGTGTTTCCACCAGCCCGACCTCGCTGGGATATTATGACCGATGTATGAATATAGCCGTCCTCGCGCTGGGCTTTGCCGATTACCTCAATGATTTGGTCCATCTGCCGGTCGAGCTGCTCGTCCTTGGTGACGCCATAGACGAAAGCGACGGCTTCGAGCCATTTATAGAAATCGCCGTCGTTCCATTTCGGCCCTCTGTGCCTTCCCTGCTTTTGGCCGGAGGCAATAAGAAAGTTCTCGTAAGCGCCGCTGATTTCAGGATTTTCCAGGAGAGTCCACATATTCGGAATCATATTTTTTCGGCAGGTTTCGAACCTCTCGGCCCAGAATCCGCCGGTCCACCGAACGTCGTCGATATCGACGCTGCGAAGTTTTGCAAACCGGCTGGCCGATGTGTTCGTTATACCTTTTTCCATCGAAAAAGCAGCACTACCAGTCAAAAAAACTGCCGCAACCACTGTACAAATAAACAGTATTATTAGTATGCTATTGAAATTACTATTCCTGAAAGTTTTGTTGCGAATTCTCAAATACATTCTATCCCCTTAACACTCCCATGGGTTTCCGAATGTTTATAAATATAACAGAATTTCTGTATGGATTTTATTTGGACATGACCAATCTGTCAACAGAAGAAGGCAGTTTGGCGGATCGTCAACTTTGTAAAGCTGCCTTTCGAAAAAATTCTCCGGGGAAGGTCAGGGCCGGATTTCAACCGGTGAATTCAACAGCCAATTCTCCGCCAATATATACAGGTCCGTTATGTTTACCAGAGAGTTTCGATCGAAATCCGCCCGGATGTCATATTCCGGTTGAGATTCGTCGGTCTGCCAGCTCTTCGACATGATGGCAAAATCGTCAAGGTCTATCCTGCCGTCCAGACTGGCGTTGCCCTCCAGAAGCGTACCCATATTCACGAAGGTATTCGGGTCGGAGACGGTGACGTTTTTCCTTAGACTCACCAGAGTATAGTCACCCTGAACAGTGATATCGTATGTTCCCGGCGTGAGGCCTGTCGCCCTACAAACTGCCGTACTTCCGGAAGCGGATTTAACTGTAGTTAATACGTACTCATTAACCGGAACATCTTCCAGCACATCGGCACCCGGTGTAAAAAACTTAACAGTAAGCGGGATGACCCACCCGGTATCAGGATGGTCCCGGCCCTGCAGGAAAACCGAAATCGACACAACAATCTCCGCTGGGCCGATACTAACGATTGCATAGGGAACATGCGATGAAGGGATATTTGTGGCGGTCTGAATCCCGCTGCGTTCGCTCGAAGTCAATCCGGCACTAAAGTGACATCCCAAACCGATCGCCGTTGCCTGTAGAAGCATATTACCTGCAACAAAACCGGTCTCCAGACAGGCGTAATGATCTTCGAGATAGGAAGAACTCAGGCAAATGATGACATAACACGGGGCTTCTGGCAAATCTTCAACGGCCGATTGAAGCCTGCCTCTGGAATCGACATCTCGCGTGCCGCTTCTTCCTGCGGAACCGGAATCTATCTGCTCAAGGCGATGGTCTCTTGTCGTTAAGTTCGTGGAGGGATTTCTGTTGTGATATCGAAAAACACCGTTTTCATTCGCCAGATAAATCGTGCCGGTTAAATAATAATTTGCCCAGGCCGAAGGAACAGTCAGTCCCGCCCTTCCACTCGGATTATGGTCCGTGCAACCGTAACCTGCCCAAAGAATCTGAGAAATCTGCTGGACTGTTAAATTCGTTTCGCTGAAATTATTGACATATCTCAGATTGGAAAGAATCTCTTCGAGACTATTATCACCCGTTGTCAAGGGATCCGGCAGCCAACCCGACTCGCCTTCGGACACGGTGCAATGCGCTGCCAATTCAGTTGTCAATTCTCTTGACGACCGGACTCCGAAAATCAATCTTGCATTCGGATATCCGATTCCTTTCGGGCAGCTCGCCATCGGAGATTCGGAACTACGGCACAAAGATACGGATGCCAGCAGGGCCGGCATAAATGAAACACCGGTATCGAAATCACGCTCGCTTTCATATCTTATCGCGAAGGCGCCGTCGTCTCTGGCCTGGCTCGAATGCCACGTCAGTGAGTGACTATTCGGGTCATATAAATATGTCGCTTCCGGTGTCAGCAGATATATGTCCCTGTGTGTGCCGGTAAAGGGAACTTTTCCCGCCGCCCAGATGACATTACTTATCTGTTGCGTACTTGCAGTGCCGCTTAAAGAATGCTGTGAGTACCTGCTGTTCAGGCAGATTTCCACAGAATTATCAGTCACTATCGGCGGTAGAAGCTGGTTCGCATCGGTTGCTGCACCTTCGTTGCTCCGGGCCTGACAAAACATCGGGAACAAAAATAAAACGAGGGGAATTAATATTAACCTTTTCATATCGTACCCTCATAATTAGAGTGTGTTAATTTTCAGATTATACGCCATATCAGCCCACATGTCAAATAAAAGTAGCAATATGGGTATCGCAACTCGGACTGGGGAATCCATGAGCGGCGACTATGGCTCCTGCTGTTTCATGTCTTTTGATGTGGCCAATCCGATGGCTCGACCCTTGTCACCTACCGCACAGTAGAAATGATACACGACGCCGTTATGCTTCAGTATCCAGGGCTTGTGAGCGAAAGTTTTGTCCCACGGCTCGGAGGGCCTGATAAGGTCGGGTCCGTCCCACCTGGTCCAGTGCACAAGGTCGCGCGAAGCGGCGAACGTATCGAAAGCGCCGGGTTTCCAGAATGCCCCGAAATAGAACATGACCCACAAGCCGTTCATTTTTACAATCTGCGGGTCGCCGCTGATGACCGCCCGGTTTTCGTTCCTCGGATGTTTGTTTTCGAGGACATAATTTTCGCCGTAACGTCTCCAGCTTTTCATATCGTCGGAAACAGCGATGCCGATACGCTCGCTCTCCCTGGGCGGACGGGCGTTGTAAAACATCACGAACTGCGCGCCGAGAGTCTTGTCCGGATCGCGAAAGATAAAGCTCTTGAACAAAGTCTCTCGCTCGAAGGGCCTTACGTCCTCATCGGTGGTTTTCAGGACCGGCGAGGAAAGTTTCTGCCACGGCTGCGGTTTCGATGGGTCAGCAGTCGAGGCGATACCGATGAACAGCGGCGGAGTTTCATAACCGGGGTGTGGCCCGCCAAGATAAGACATCCAGTACCGTCCGTCATAAGTTTGCAGAGTATTGCTGCCGGCCCAGGTAGTATCGAACAGCGAGATGCCGCCTCCGGCGTTACATTGGTCCCATGTGCCTTCGGCACCGGCCGGAAGTATCGTTCCGAGAGGCTGCCAACCAAGCAGGTCGTCACTTACCGCAAGCTGGGTGGTATAGCCGAGTGTTTCGTTTTCCGAATCTTTTTCGAGCTGTACATATACCAGATACCATTTGTCGCCGTATCGAAAGACATTCGGGCAATCCACGCTCTTGTTCTCCGGCGGCTCGATTATAATGCCGTATTTGTAGGGCGTTTTGGCCTCTTCGTATATGGCCTTCATCTGTTCGGGCGTGATTTCCTGGGCGACCGGGAGTCCGGCGAAAATCGAAACCGCTATAAACAAAATAAGCAGGTACCAAATACTCTTCATGTTACCGTTCATAGCAAATCACCTCGTCGATATAAGATGACGCTAACTTGCTATCGCCCTAAGACACCATTCGTTAATACTGCTGCGGTTACTTTTCAGCCATATACGGATACCGGAAATCGGTCGGCGGCACTAACGTTTCCTTGATGGTTCGCGGCGAGACCCATCTTGCCAGGTTGAGAGCGCTGCCGGCTTTATCGTTTGTCCCGGAAGCCCTTGAGCCACCGAACGGCTGCTGGGCCACCACCGCGCCGGTGGGTTTGTCGTTAATATAGAAATTCCCCGCCGAGTGACGCAGGGCGTCCATAGCTTTGATTATCTGACTGCGGTCCGTTGCGAATATCGCCCCGGTCAATGCGTACGGAGACGTCTGGTCGCACAACTCCAGCGTCTGCTCGTACTCGCCTTCGGGATAAATATAAATCGTCATGACCGGCCCGAATACCTCTTCGGACATCAGTTTCGACTTCGGATCTTTGCTGACAACGACGGTCGGCTCGATGAAATATCCCTTCGAGTCGTCGCTGCCGCCACCCGTGATAATATCCATATCGGGGGAATTTTTGGCGTATGCGATATATTCGGTGATGGACGTGAATGCCTTTTTATCGATAACCGCTCCCATATAGGTTGTGAAGTCGGTAATGTCACCCATCTTTATTTTACTAATCTCACTTAACAACAGCTCTTTTACATTCGGCCAGGTCGAATCCGGGACATAGGCCCGTGAAGCAGCCGAGCATTTCTGCCCCTGGTATTCGTACGCCCCGCGGACAAGTGCCGTCACGAGCGCGTCGGTATCGGCGCTTGCATGAGCAAAAATGAAATCCTTGCCGCCAGTCTCGCCGACAATCCGCGGATAAGATACGTATTTTCGAACATCCTGACCAAGAGTCTTCCAGATTGACGCAAAGACGGCCGTGCTTCCGGTAAAGTGAATGCCTGCCAGCCGCGAATCATCCAGAATCGGCGGAGCGACAACAGGCCCCGGCCCCGGCACCATATTAATCACGCCGGGCGGCATACCCGCCTCTTCTAATATCTTCATAATGAAATATGCCGGTAAGACCGCCGCCGACGCCGGTTTCCAAACCACCGTGTTACCCATCAGGGCCGGCGAGGTCTGGAGATTTCCTGCTATCGATGTAAAATTAAACGGCGTCAGTGCCAGAACGAATCCGTCGAGCGGCCGATGCTCAACGTAATTCAATATTCCTTTTGAGGACATCGGCTGGTCACTGTAAACATCCTGCATAAAGAAACTGTTGAATCGCCAGAAATCTATCAGCTCACAGGCGGAATCAATCTCAGCCTGATGCGGTGTCTTGCACATGTTGAGCATTGTTGCTGCATTTAGTGTTTGGCGGTATTTGCCCGACAAAAGCTCCGCAGCCTTGAGCATTATAACCGCTCTGGATTCCCACGGCATCTTGCTCCAGTCCCTTTTCGCCTCCTGAGCAGCATCGACGGCTTTGATTGCAGAGGTGGCGTCCGCCCGATGATACCGACCCAGGATGTGGTTGTGGTCGTGCGGGCAGTGTATATCGGCAAGTTCGCCGTTGCGGACTTCCTTGCCGCCGATAATCATGGGAACTTCAATTTGATTATTCAACATCTCTTTAAGCTTTTCGGTCAGCTCGGCACGTTCGCGGCTGTCGGGGGAATATTGCAGGGACGGCTCATTCGCCGGTAGTGGAACATTAAAGATACCATTATACATTTGTCTCTCCTTAATAATTAATATTAAGTATTTTTGCCGCAGCATTTCTTGTATTTTTTGCCGCTGCCGCAGGGACAGGGATCGTTGCGTCCGACCTTGGGAGCATCGAGTTTAATCTGCTTTACCTTCGTCTCACCCTGCGGTGCCTGGGCGGCGGCTCGCTGTCGCTCGGCCATCGCGAACTGGCCGACCTCATCGTGACTTGTCTGGCTGACGTTCCAGACGCTCCTGGCGCGGGCACCGGCTTCGAGGTGCACTTTGAAAATAATATCCGTGACGCGGTCCTCGATGGTGGCCAGCATTTCATCGAACATTCGATAGCCTTCGCGCTTATACTCCGTCTTGGGATCTTTCTCGGCCCAGGAACGCATCCAGATGCTGCTTTTAAGATGGTCCATCGCATAGAGATGGTCCTTCCATGTGCTGTCATAAACCTGTATCAAGACGTATTTTTCAAGGTCACTCAGCTCGGCACGCAGGAATTCCTTTGCCAGCAGCGATAGTTTATCTTTGATTTCGCCGCCGTCATCCGAGAGGTCGTCTTCGCTTAAAGAGGCATCGAATCTTTCGTTTGCCCATTTCACCAATTCGGGGATGCTTAATCCGGCGATTTTCTCGGAAAGTTCCTGCTCCAGTTTACCGTTGTTAAAACTCTCGCTTAGCTCAAGAAGCTGCTTTTGCAACACACGCGGCTTAGCGTTTTGTATTTCTTCTACAGTAAGTCCGGCGTTGTATTTTTTATTTGCCCATCCGACGAGAGTTTCAAAGGCATATACGTTAGTGCCCTGCGGCCCGTAAACCATATTCATTGCAAACTCAACCGGATATTCGATTTCCCTTTGCTTATATTTGACGGCGGCTTTTTGGCCGATGTGTTTGCGGATATCGGAGGCTGTCAGGCCCGCCAGTTCCGCGGTATCCAGATTGATATTGAATTTAGCTCTTGCCCATTCGACAAAAGTGCGGATTGAGAAATCTTCCTTGAGAAACTCGATAAGCTGCGAACAATCCTTCTTGTCGATTTGTTCAGCAGCGGCAGATGTTAATTGCTCCTCGATTTCTTCCGGAGATTGATTTTTAATTTTACCGGGGCTAAGGCTTACGCGAAAGGCGCTCATCGCCCATTTGCACAAACCGGCGACATCCCAGCTTTTGGGGTCGTTGTAATCTTCCAGATATTCACCCATCGAGAGCGATATATTGTTGGATGCGTTGTCTTTCGCCCGCTTTTTAATGATGTTTTCAATTTCCCCGACTTTGATACCGGCTATGTCGGAAAGCTTCAAATCAATGCTGAAATTGGTTCGAGTCCACTCCAATATGCACTTGTAGGGATAATTCTCGTCCAGAATGGTCTTGCAATTCTGCTCGATCGCCGAATCTATCATTTCCTGGATGATATTTTTGAGTCCCTTACCGGATAAAATCCTGCGTCTGCGTGAGTAGAATATTTTTCGCTGGTAGTCCATCACCTCGTCGTATTCGAGCAGGCTCTTGCGGACCTCGAAGTTTTTCTCTTCTACTTTCTTTTGTGCTTTTTCGATACCCTTGCTTATCCTCTTGTGATAGATGGGCTGTCCTTCTTCCCAGCCGATCCAGGATAACGCTTTGACGGTCCACTCCGGCGCGAAAATGCGCATCAGGTCGTCGTCGAAGCAAAGGAAAAACTGGCTTGAGCCGGCGTCACCCTGTCGTCCCGAGCGGCCCCGGAGCTGGTTATCGATTCTCCTGGCTTCATGCCGTTCTGTGCCGAGTATGTGCAGCCCGCCTATATCGGCTACTCCGGGACCGAGCTTTATGTCCGTGCCCCTGCCGGCCATATTCGTCGCTATGGTGACGTTGCCCCGCATACCGCCGTCACGCCCTTTGTGCTGTTGCCCGGCTTTGGTGACAATCACGGCCTCTCTGGCGTGTTGTTTGGCGTTTAGAACCTCGTGCTCAAGCCCGTATCTTTTTGTCAGGGCCGCCGATAGCGCCTCACTTTTTTCTATGCTTATCGTCCCTATCAGCAGCGGCCGGCCGGTGGAGCTTACCTCGTGAATCTGCTCCACTATGGCATTGAACTTTTCCTGAACGGATTGATAGATGACGTCTTCCCGGTCGTCTCTGATACACGGCTCGTTGGTTGGTATTACAACTACTTCAAGTTTGTATATGTTCAGGAATTCTTCCGCTTCTGTTGCGGCGGTTCCTGTCATTCCCGCTATCTGGTCGTAAAGCTTGAAAAAATTCTGCAGGGTAATAGTGGCAAGCGTTTGGGATTCTTCCTTGACGGTCACATTTTCCTTTGCCTCGACGGCCTGGTGAAGTCCGTCCGACCATTGCCGGCCGTGCATCAGTCGCCCGGTGAATTCATCGACAATAATCACCTTGCCGTCCATGACGACGTAGTCTTTTTCCCTTTCGAAAGCGACGTGTGCCCTCAGGCTCTGTTCTAAAAGATGCGGCCATTCCATATTCGAGCCGGTAAAAAACGAGCCGACCCCCGCTATGTCCTGGGCGGCTCCGACGCCTTCATGTGTGAGATGGACCGCTTTTTTATCGTATTCAACTTCGTAATATTGTGTGGCATTTATCAACCTCGCTTCGGCGGCCTCCTTTTCCACCTGAGTCTTTTCGATAGTCTTTTGAGCTTTTTCAATCCGCTTGCTGTCTTTATCTTTTTTGGCGTCGGAAATTTCACCCTGTGCGCTGGCCAAAGCTCTCTCGGCCGAGTCGATTTGTTTTTTGGTGCGGTCGTAACTGCTTTGGAGGCTGATGAGCTTTCGAGAGACATCATCCGCCTTTCTATATCTGGTGACATCATCGAAAGCCGGGCCGGATATAATCAGAGGCGTCCGGGCTTCGTCGACCAGGATCGAATCGACCTCATCGATAATCGCATATTGCAGCGATCCCTGCACCATTTGCCGCAGTGAGGTTTTCATGTTATCGCGAAGGTAATCGAAGCCGAACTCGTTGTTTGTGCCGTATGTGATGTCAGAAGCGTATTGATTTCTTCTCTCGTCACCGGCCGTATCCATATCCGCCTGAATCGCCCCGACGGTCAACCCGAGGGCCTCATAAACCGGACCCATCCATTCGGCGTCGCGCTTGGCGAGATAGTCGTTAACGGTGACAATATGAACTTTCCTGCCGGTCAGATGCACAAGGTACGCCGCCAGAGTTGCCACTAAGGTTTTGCCTTCGCCGGTCGCCATCTCGGCGATTTTCCCCTCGTACAGCACGTTACCGCCGACGAGCTGTACATCGAAGTGCCGCATTTCGACATTTCGCCTTGCCGCCTCGCGGACGACCGCAAAGGCCTCCGGTAATATATCTTCGGGTTTTTTCCCGGCTTCAATCGCTTCCTTGAGTTCGGCGGTTTTTGCCTTCAAAGAATCACCGTCGAGATTTTTTACCTGCTCCTCGAACTCTCCGGCCTGCCGGGCGACGACCGAATACGCCTTGACCATCCGTTCGTTGCGGGACCCAAAAACCTTGACAAGAGTTTTATTAATTTTACCTAAAGGCATAATTTTATTTTGTTATAACGAGGACTGCCGCTCGTTTGCCAGTGATAGATAACAGCTTATTCTTTTACCCGTGTAACATATTCTCCGGTACGGGTATCGACGCGGATAAGCTCACCGGTCTTAATGAACGGCGGCACCTGAACAATCAGGCCGGTTTCGAGTGTCGCGGGTTTATTCTGATTTGTCGCCGTTGCGCCTCTGATTTCCGGCGGCGTATCGGTAACTTCCAAATCCACCGTATTCGGTAAAGTCACCACAACTGGTTTTCCCTCGTACATACTGACCTGCAGTTGAGTATTCGGCTTGAGGTATTTCGGGCCGTCTCCGAATGCGTCGTCATCCAGAGTGATCTGGTCGTAGTTTGTCGTATCCATCAGGATATGTTCGCTGCCGGCCGAATACAGGTATTCATAAGTTCTTTTATCCAGAAAAGCCTCTTCGATATTTTCCTCGGAGCGAAGGCGAATATTTTGAATGGAACCGTCGGCCAGGCTCTTTAATTTTGTCTGATAAACCGCTCCGCCCTTGCCTAATTTAACGTGCTGATAATCAACAATGGCGTACAATTTGCCATCGATTGTGACGGTTTGACCTTTTTGCATCTGCGATGCTTTCATATTCTACTCCAAAAACATACATTTATCGATTTAATCCAAAGTGATAAGTATCGCAGAATTATGCCGGAATGTCAACAAATCAAGGAAACTGATTAGGCAATGTTTTTTACCGCCGCTTTTTTCGCTTGTTTGTGTATTTCCTTTTATGCCGGGATTTTATTTTTTCCCGCTCTTTTGGTTCTTGTGCCAAAGGTTCTACAGGGCTGAGGTTGAGCTGCCTGGCCGGGACATTCACCGAAACTATGTTGACTTTCATCGCCCTGCCCAGACGAATATTGGCTCCTGAACGGCTGCCTACAAGGGATTGATTTTTGGCATTGAATTTCCAGTCGTCGGGGCCAAGGTCTTCGGTCCTGATAAGGCCTTCGATTCCGAACTTGCGGCACTGCACAAACACGCCGAAACTCGTCAGGCCGGTAACGACACAATCGAGATGTTCACCGATTCTTTTCGAGAGCATTTGCAGGATTAAAACTGTTTTAAGCTCCTCTTCGGCGTCTTCGGCCCGCTGTTCGGTAAAAGTGATATGTTTACCGGTCTCTGTTAAATCCTGAGTTGCCGCATCTCTTTTCGCTTCTTCGATGCGGTCTTGTAAATAACTTTCCAGAACACGATGAACAAGTAAATCGGCATACCGTCGAATAGGGCTGGTAAAGTGACAGTAATGCGTCGAGGCCAGAGCGTAATGACCGATGTTCGTCGGTGCATATTGTGCCTTTTCGAAACTTCGCAGGACGGCTAAATTCACACCGAATGAACTGTCGGAGCCTTTAACGGCATTCAATAAATCCTGAAGGACTTTTCGATCAGGATTTCGAGGAAGTGTGTATCCGAAGGCTTTGACCATCGTAACGAGATTTTTCATGCTCAAAGCGTCCGGCTCCGGATGAATCCGCCGCATGAAGGGGACATCGAGTCTATCCAGAAGGGAAGCGACCGCATCGTTGGCCTCGACCATGAACATTTCAATCATCGTATGCGGATAGCTCGTATCGGCCGGCTGGGCATCTATGACCTGACCTGATTTGTCCATGATTAATTCGGTCTCCGGCAAATCCAGGTGCAGCATCCCGTTTTTTATCCGCCGCTTTTCGATTGCCCGGCTGAGAGCTTCCATGTTATTGAGCAGCTTGACTACTTCCGGTCTGACTTCCTTGGTATGACCCTTAAGAATCCTGTCGGCCTGTCTATATGTCAGACGCTGTGTTGAGCGGATAATACTGTTTGCAAAGCTGCGGGATACGATGTTGGCATTCCGGTCGTAGGTAATATACGCGCTTTTGGCGAATCGCTTTTGGTCCGGCTGAAGGCTGCAAATGCCGTTACTGAGAA
>CAYSKI010000061.1:0-20365 GCA_964431695.1 uncultured Pirellulales bacterium
CTTGATCCCACTACCGGTAAGTTGTGGCTAACCTATGGTTCCTATTTCGGCTATACGCGCGTGGTTGAACTCGATCCTGAAACTGGCCTACGCGTCGATGATAAGTATTACAATGTTGCGATAAACTGCGAAGCGACCACAATGATTTACCACGACGGTTGGTATTATTTGTTGGCTACACACGGTTCCTGCTGCCGTGGCGCCGACTCCGGGTACAATATTCGCGTGGGTCGCTCCAGGAAAGTAACAGGCCCCTTCATTGACAATATGGGCATCGATATGATGCAGGGCGGCGGCAAACTGGTCATCGGCTCCGGTGGCCGTGTCATCGGCCCAGGCCATTTCGGCCTCATGGATTTGGGAGACGGAGTACAGAAGTTCTCGTTGCACTGGGAAGCCGATCTCGACAGAGGTGGCGCTAGTGTAGTCGATATCCGTCCATTGCTGTGGAAGGACGGCTGGCCTGTAGGCGGCGAAAACTTCAAGGAAGGCACGTACCAAATCGAGTCAGTCCGCACCGGCACAGCACTCGAGCTGGCTGTTGAGGGTGTGCCGGTTGGCGGCAGACGCAGCAGAAGAGGCTTTGGAGCTGCACCCGGCGGACGTGGCGCTGCAGGTTTTGGTGCGGCGCGCGGCGGTGGAGACACTGGTGCCGCACGCGGCGGACGCGGGGGCGGAAGAGGAATGTTCGGCGGCACAGGTGGTGTGATTCCGCCGCAGGATGTCAATCAGGTTTTGGTGAACTGGCCTGCCGGCAATATCGATATCCGCATGTCCAACTACATGTGTCAGGCCCAGCAGAAGTGGACTGTCACACCTGTTGCCGACGCCGGCGGCTACCCAGGCTCACCATATTTCAAGATTACCATCGCCGGCACCGACCGTACACTTGCAGTGGGCGAGGACGGCGAACTGGTCGCCCTCCCTGCCTTTACCGGCGGACACGAACAGCTCTGGCGTCTCGACCAGCTCACCGACGATACCTGGCGCATTATGCCCAAATTCGCTTCGACTGCCAATGAATCGCTGACTCTTTCGGCCGTCGGCAGCAGTTTTGCGACACTGGCCAAGTTCGATCCCGCCGGCGACAAACAACGCTGGTTCTTCAAAACGCCTTGACAATCCATCGAAAATTGGACACTATATTCAGAAACCGAAAATATAGCAAAGGAACTCTTATGATTACGCTCCGCAATATACAGAAGATACCGGCGCTCGTCATCCTGGCCGGTTTGTTGTTCTTGACCATGTCCGTCGTAGCCGGCTGCGCCGGTAACGGCCCGGCACCCTCCCTCAAGGTCACCACGGCCGAATCCACCGAAAAAGGTATCAATGCCGACGGTTTTGTGCAGCATTGGCTCATTCTCGAGCCGATCACCGCCAACGGAGACACCCAGAACGCCGTCCAGGAGACGGTCAAGACAGAGCATTTTCCCAATGAACTCACCGTGATACCGCACGACGGCGACAAAGTGACTGTTGACGACACAGAACTCACATGGCATGCCGTTGACACAAACGAATACAACGTCAATCTTTATTACTTTGCCGCTACTTTCGGCAAGAATGCCAACAACGCCCTTTTCTGGGCCGTGACGGTCGTCAATTGCCCGCAGGAGATGCCCGGCGTGCGTCTGGCTATCGGCTCCAACTCGGCCTCCGTCTGGTGGGTCAACGGCAAGGAGGTCATCGGTATCTACGGCGACCGCCAGACCATTGTTGACGACGGCGTCTCAAAACGCCTGACGCTGAAGAAGGGCCCAAACGTTATACGCGGTGCCATCGTCAACCGCAGCGGAGCCGCCGACTTCTGCGCCCGGTTCCTCGACGCAAATGACCAACCTCTTAAGGGATTCACCGTGAGAGTCGGTGACGCCGGGAAGTGAGAAAACTAATGAATCGTATTTTTTTATCCTATAAACTCTTTTCTGTGAAAGGTGAACTGATGAAAAGACCTGTACTTACTTATCTTACCGTTTCGATATTGCTGGCCGGCAGCGCCTCTGTGGTCCTGGCGGCTGAGTCAGCAGCAAGCGCTGACGCTCCGAAACTGCCCATCGACACGCCTCTCAAGTGGAAATCCACCGGTGTGCTGGTCAGTCCAATCTCCGATGAAACGCATACCATCGTGTCTGTCAAAGACCCGACGGTCGTCCGTTACAACGACCTGTGGCACATCTATGCCACCGCTTATTCGACGTCGGCCAGAACCTGGACCATGGTGTACCTGAACTTCAAAGACTGGTCCGAGGCCCCCAAGGCCAAGCTGACCTACATTGATGTCAATCCGGCTCTAAAAGGGTACCATTGTGCACCGCACCTCTTATACTTTACCCCGCACAAAAAATGGTACTTTATCTTCCAGTCGCAGCAACCGCAGTATTGCACCACCGACGACATTACCAAGCCGGAAACATGGACAGCTCCGCAGAATTTCTTCCCCAAGCTACCTGCGAGCACCCCAAGGCTTCCGATTGACTACCACGTGATCTGCGACGACACCCACGCCTATTTGTTCTTCACCGGTGATAACGGCTGCTTCTATCGCAGCCGGACCACAATTGAGGATTTCCCCAAGGGCATGAGCGACCCGGAGATTGCCATCCAGGATAATCGAAACAACCTTTTCGAGGCGAGCATTACCTATAAAATCAAGGGCACGGATACCTATCTGACTCTGATCGAAGCCCTGAGCCCGGCACGGTACTATCGCGCCTGGACATCCAACGATCTCAACGGAGAATGGACACCCGTACCGGGTGCCGATACGTGGGAGACGCCTTTCGCAGGAATCAACAACGTCACCTTCGCAGACGGTGTGGAACCCTGGACAAGAGACATCAGCCATGGAGAACTGATTCGCGATGGATATGATGAAAAGATGATTCTCGATCCCAACAACCTTCAGCTTCTTTACCAGGGTCGTGACCCGACCAGTCGCGGGAATTACAGCCTGTTGCCTTATCGACTCGCTCTCCTGACCTTGGATCATTCCGGCAATTAAGGGTGTTGGGGCTGCTAATCGAATGACGAGGATGAATGAAAAGCTGTTCCTCTGATAATTTGCATTTATTTCGAGGAGTCTAAACTATGTTTAAGACCATTACGCTTGCTGCAGTGTTGCTTACTCTGGCCCCGGCTGTCATGGCTGCCGATGCCCCGGCGGCAGGTACGCTCGCGGTCGGTGAAATACCCCTCGTCTATGACAAGGAAGATACCGGTGCGGACTACGCAAAACCGGCCTTGCTTTTATTTAACGAACTTCCGTCCATCCCATACCTCCCCGATCCATTTACAAAAAACGATGGCACCCGAATAACCACTCGCCAAGAGTGGCGTAGTCGGCGTGCCGAAATCAAGGCTATGATCGAGCAATATGTTGTCGGGGAAAAGCCGGGCAAGCCGAGCACGTTTAAGGCGACTCTCGATGGCAACACGATCAAGATAACCGTGGGCGAAGGTGATAATACCTTCGAGATGACCGCCTTCATCAACCGCCCCAGCGGCGCCCCTGATACTCCGATTCCTGCCATAATCGGCATTAACACGCCTACGGGCAGCCTCCCGCGCGAACTCTTCAGCAAACGAGGAATTGCCACCATCACCTTCAGAGCCAACCAAGTGGCTCCGACGGGATTCGGGGGTATCAATTACGCCTCGGGCAACTTCATGAAGCTCTATCCGAATGCCACCGCGGGCTACATGATACGTTGGGCTTGGGGCATCAGCCGCATCATCGATGCATTGGAGGTGCTCCCGGACGCCAAGATTGATGCAACGCGGCTCGCGGTAAGCGGTTGTTCCTTCCAGGGAAAAATCGCCCTCTATGCCGGCGCATTTGATGAACGCATCGCGCTGACCATCCCCCATGAGTCCGGCGGCGGTGGAACGATTTCATGGCGTTACTCGGACATGCTCGAAAAACGCGATAAAGTCGAGGTCGAGAATCTCCTCCATGCTCAGGGATCGAGTGATGACTTCCCCTGGTATGCACGAGCGCTGCGTCAGTTTAATAACGACCCCGATAAGCTGCCCATTGACCATCACGAGCTGATCGCGATGATCGCGCCCCGCGCCGTCTTGATGATCGAGAGCTCACAGATCGCGCGAATGGGCGCCGAAGCCGCCCGTGTGGATGCATTGGCTGCTCGCGAAGTGTGGAAGGCGCTTGGTGTACCGGATCGGATGGGAGCGGTGGAGGAGAACGTCGGCCACTGTTCATGGCATCCGAATTTCACGCCCGCTCTCGAGGCCTACCTCGACAGGTTCATGCTTGGCAAAGAAGACGGCGAATCGACGGACATCCTGCGTTCGAAGTATAATATAGAACGTGAAACTTGGATTCCGTGGGAAGCACCAGAACTGAAATAGTGTATTTATATGGCTATTGATAAGAAGGAGACCTTTGCGAAACACCGACCATTGATCGCAATAACCTGTGTTTCCTCTACCAGAATTGTGATCCGGTTAGTCGTATGGATTATAGCCTGTTGCCCTATCGAATTGTTTTGCCGACGTTGGTTACTTTCAGGAGAAAATGAGGGGCTATAGGGCTACTCATCGTATGAAATAAATTGAATATCAAAGTAAAGGGTATGGATGAACAATTGTTCTTTCCGATTGTTTACGTTTTTTATTGAGGAGTTACGCTATGTTGAAAACCGTTCTCGTTACAGTAGCTTTACTGATGCCGGTTGCTGCCATTGTGGCCGCTGAGACCCCGGAGACGCCTACCTGGGTCCGGTTCACCTCTTTCACCTACACCGGTAAGGCCACCGCCACGCCGGGAACCGGAGAATATCTCAATCCCATTATCGCCGGCTTCTATCCCGATCCTTCCATCTGCCGGGTCGGCGACGACTACTACCTAGTTAACTCCGCCTTTAATTACTTCCCCGGCATCCCCATCTGGCACTCCAGGGATTTGGTAAACTGGACGCAAATCGGCAACGTCATCGACCGTCCTTCTCAATTCGCCATGCGGGGCGGACAGATGTCCAGCGGCACGTACGCACCCACCATCCGTTATCACAACGGCACTTACTATGTGGTCAATACACTCGTCGGCGGCATCGGTAACTTCTATGTCACCGCCACGGATCCCCAAGGCCCCTGGTCAGAGCCGGTCCGGTTGACGAATGTTGGCGGCATCGATCCCGACATCTTTTTCGATGACGATGGCAAGTGCTACCTCCTCAGTTGCGACGGGCCTGTGGGACAGGCCAAGTACAACGGTCATCGCACCATCCGGATCCAAGAATTCGATCTCGATCAAAAGAAGTCTGTGGGCGAAAAGACTGTGCTTGTCGACGGCGGTACGGACATCACAAAACGACCGGTCTGGTGCGAAGGTCCTCACCTCTACAAAATCAACGGAAAATATTACCTGATGTGCGCCCAGGGCGGCACGGGTACGGCCCACACCGAAGTGATCTTCAGGTCGGATTCTTTGCGCGGCCCCTATGTGCCTTGGGATAAGAATCCCATTCTCACTCAAATGAACCTGCCGAACAATCGACCGGATATGGTCACGTGCACGGGCCATGCGGACCTCGTGCAGACGCAGAAGGGCGACTGGTACGCCGTGTTCCTTGGTTGTCAGCCCTATGATGGTCGCAATTACAACACCGGCCGCCAGACATTCATGCTCCCTGTCACCTGGACCGACGGCTGGCCCGTGATCCTGCCGCCCAACACACCGGTTCCCTTGACCGTGAAGAAACCCAATCTGCCTGTTGACAAGGCACCGGCTGTAGCCACGACAGGTGATATCAGCTTCACCGATACGTTCGATTCAGACACACTGCACTATCGGTGGATCGGTATTCGCAAGCCTGCTTCTCAATGGTACGCTACCTCCCAAACCGCCAAGGCCCTCTTCCTTGAACCCCGCGACGACCTGTTCTCGGGCCAGGGCAATCCGTCTTATCTTGCCGTGCGTCAGCAAAACAATGACTTTACCTGCACTGTAACCATGACGGCCCAGCCCAAGACCGCCGATTGCGTCGCCGGTCTGGCCGCCTTCCAGAACGAGGGCCATTACTACGCCATCAATATCAAAATCGACTCCGGCCACCCCACCGAGATTTCTGTCGAACAAGCCGCCGGAGGTTCCGGCCGTGGCTTCCGCCGTGGCGGCGGACGGACGCAACCTAAGGTCCTGGCCACCCAGGAACTGCCGGATAACGTCGCGTCCATCGACCTCAAGATCGAAGGCTCCGGCCCCCGCACCCGCCTGTTCTACAAGATCGGCGGCGGCGATTTCACACAGCTCGGCGAGGACCTCCAGTCCTCTTTCCTCAGCACCGACACTGCCGGAGGCTTCCAAGGCTTGACCCTGGGCATGTTTGCACACCATTGACAATCATCAGAGTAGCGAAAGGTTCCTGCATATGAGAAACAATGTGACAACGAAATTATCAAAGCTCCGGCAGAGATTCCCTTTTCAAAGGAGGGTACAATGAAGCTCTTATTTTATTCCTGCAAATTTGTTTGCCTGGTTTGGCTGGTTGTGATCGGAGGGTTTGTTTATCAAAGCGAGGCTGGACAGACTCCTCCGGCGACCCAGGAAAACGGCGGTATCGTTATCGTTCCCAGCCTTGAAAAACCCCAGAAAGCCCGAAAGCTCGAAGAAAAGGACTTCGGCGGCTATGTGATGGTTTACTTCAAAGATCGGACCCAGTCCGCGTACATGGCCGTCAGCCGCGACGGCTACACCTTCACCGATCTCAACAACGGCCAACCCATCTTTGACGGGGCCGAGCTGGCCGAACAAAAAGGCGTGCGTGATCCGCATATGACGCGGGGTCCCGACGGGGGATTCTATCTCGCCATGACCGATCTGCACATCTTCGGCCAGCGTGCGGGCTTCCGCGACACACCGTGGCAGCGGCCTCAGGAGAAGTACGGCTGGGGAAACAACCGGGCCATCGTCCTGATGAAATCCTTCGACCTGATCCACTGGACGGTTTCCGATTTCCGCGTGGACACGGCCTTCCCCGAACTCGGAGACATTGACTGCTCCTGGGCACCCGAGACGGTCTATGACGATGCCAAGGGCAAGATGATGGTATATTTCACCATTCGCTACAACAACAAGAACGCTAATCTCTATTGGTCCTACACAGATGACGCCTTTACCAAGCTGGAGACTATACCGAAAATGATCCCGGACATCGGCGGCATTGACGGCGATATCACCAAGGTGGGGGACAAGTTCCATCTGTACTACGTGTCGAACGCCAGGATCCTTCATGCCGTCTCTGATAAGATTAACACGGGATACAAGTCCGAGCCTAATCGCATCGATCCGGAGACAGTTCCCACCGAAGCGCCCAATGTGTTCAAACACCTCGGGACCGACACCTACGTGCTGATGTACGATGTTTACGGCGGCAGGCCCAACAACATGGGATTCAGCGAAACCACCGATTTCGTGACCTACAACCATATCGGACGCTTCAACAAAGGCGTAATGAAGGGAACAAACTTCTCACGGCCCAAGCATGGTGCGGTGACGTACCTGACATTGGACGAACTGAAGGCCGTCGCGGAGCACTGGAAGGTGGACATTAAATTAGACTAAGGGGGCTGGAGGATTTTGAAAATGACTCAGTAAAAGTAGTCAGTTTGTCATAGCACTGAATCGATAAGAAAGGATCGTATGAAAAGATTAAATTCACAATTTAAGATTAGTATTTCGCTCGTATGTTTTTTGCTTGTTATTTTCGCCAACGCTACTCATTCGCGGCAATCGGACAACGGCGACGGAACTTATACCAATCCGCCCCTGTATGCGGATTTCCCTGATCCGGATATCATTCGGGTAGGCGAGGATTTCTATTTTGCCACCACGACCTTTGTGAACACGCCGGGACTAACGATTCTGCACTCCCAGGACTTGGTGAACTGGGAATATGTCTCGCACGTCATCGACCGGCTTGACGGGCGCCCCGAATACGACCTACAGGGAGGAACCGCCTACCGCAGCGGAGTTTTCGCTCCCAGCCTGCGCTACTATCAGGGCACATTCTATGTCGTGGTTACGCCTGTAAATCAGAATACCCGCATCTACCATGCCAACGATGCCCACGGGCCGTGGCAATACCACGAACTGGATCGTGGCGCGTTTGATCCCGGATTATTCATTGATGACGACGGCAAGGGCTACATCGCCACCTCCGGCGGTTGGGATGGGACACTCACTCTGCTGGAACTAAACGAGGATTTTACCAAGGTGGTTAATGCCAAAGAGGTCTATTACAACAAAGGGGCCGAGGGTTCGAAGATCGTAAAGCGCGGTGAATGGTACTACCTGTTCAACTCGATTCCCAGCAGGCTCGGAATGACCGTCTCGCGCGCCAAAAACCTGTATGGTTCCTGGGAGACCAAAACGTCCATCAGCGATAGAACAGGCGGACACCAGGGGGCCATTGTAGATCTGCCGGACGGCGGTTGGTACGGTTTTGTGATGAAGGACTACAAGTCGATCGGCCGCATGACCAACATCAGCCCCATTTTCTGGGAAGATGATTGGCCGATTTGGGGTACACCCGATGCGCCCAACCTCGTACCTGAAACCACGACCAAACCGATCTTGGACAAACCGGTTATGCATCCGGCAACCTCCGACGAGTTTGATTCGACTCAACTGGGCCTGCAGTGGCAATGGAACCACAATCCCGACAACACGCGCTGGTCACTTAC
This sequence comes from uncultured Pirellulales bacterium, assembly GCA_964431695.1. Taxonomy (GTDB): domain Bacteria; phylum Planctomycetota; class Phycisphaerae; order Sedimentisphaerales; family Anaerobacaceae; genus JAFGPS01. The sequence goes on from CAYSKI010000061.1 coordinate 8,707, forward strand.
CGAACGTCCCGGCTGGCTCCGCCTCAAGGCCACCCAGTCGGACAGTTTCTGGATCGCACGCAACACGCTTACCCAGAAAGGGTGGGGGCCGCAGTGCCATGGGACAGTGACGCTCGATCTTACCAATCTCAAGCCCGGCGATATCTGCGGGTTCGGCACGTTGGGAAAATTCAACGGCCACATTACCATAACCTGTAACGAGCAGGGTGAGCTTTTAGTAGGTATGCGGGTCATTGAAGATACCGAAAGCAATCAAAAGACGGACGAACGCGTGGCTCCTACGCCCATTAAGGCCACAACCATCATGCTCCGCACTGACATGGATTTCGAACTCCATAAGGGCTTTTGCGGCTACAGTCTGGACGGCAGGACATGGCAGCCACTGGGTGGCGAATTCACCCTGGCCTACGAGTGGCGCACCGGCACTTTCCAGGGCGAGCAATTTGCCGTCTTCTGCTACAATGCCAACCCCAGCGAGGGCTTTGTGGATGTGGATTCGTTCGCCTTTTCCGACCAGCGGCCGGCCCAATAACATGGGATTCAGCGAAACCAAAGACTTCGTGACCTGCAAAATCAATGAAAGCGTGATGTAGATAACAAAATAAAGGCCGTCGCAGAGCAATGTAAGGTGGACATCAAGCTGGACTAAAAGAAAATCAGGTGACCAATGACAGGACAAGAAACGAAAAAAATACTCATAACTCTGAAAATCAGCCAGGCCGTGACTCCGGTAAGTAGATGTTATATGGAGAAAATTAAGTTGTTTACAAGTGTAAATAGATAATGTTAGGTAAATATCAATATCAAGGAGACAATTATGAAAAGTAACAAACTGTATTATGTAATCCTTCTGTCCTCAACAGTATTGTGGTTTGCCGCAAGTGCGACAGCCTCCGAACCTTCCGCAACGACTGTCCGGATCAAGGCCGGCCTGTTTGAACCATATACGGATTCAAACGGCAACCTCTGGCAGCCAGAGAAAGGTTTTGAGGGAGGCGCTACGATAGATCGCGATCCTTACCTGGCGATTGAAGGGGCAAAGGATCCGAACCTGTTTTTGAGCGAACACTATGCAATGGACTCTTTTTCCTGCAAAATTCCCAACGGCAAGTATATCGCGAAGCTCTACTTTGCCGAGACATTCGAGGGCATTTACGGCCCCGGCGAGCGTGTTTTTTCCTTCAATGTGCAGGGACACGAGTTCAAGGATTTCGATATTTGGGAAAAGGCCGGCGGCGCCAATCGCGCCTACATTGAAACCGTGCCCGTGGAAGTGACCAACGGGGAATTCCGCATAACTTTCACGACCCAGATCGAAAACCCGGCAATCAATGCGATTGAAATAACTCCGCAAACAGCAGCCGATACAGCGACAGTCCGTATCAAGGCCGGCATGTTCGAACCATACACGGATTCAAACGGCAACCTCTGGCAGCCGGAGAAAGGTTTCGAGGGAGGCTCCACGATAGATCGCGATCCTTCGATAGTGATTGAAGGGGCAAAGGATCCGAACCTGTTTTTGAGCGAACACTATGCAATGGACTCTTTTTCCTGCAAAATTCCCAACGGTAAGTATATCGCAAAGCTCTACTTTGTCGAGACATACGAAGGCATTTACGGCCCCGGCGAGCGTGTCTTTTCTTACAATGTGCAGGGACACGAGTTCAAGGATTTCGACATCTGGGAAAAGGCCGGCGGCCCCAATCGCGCCTACATTGAAACCGTGCCCGTGGAAGTTACCAACGGAGAGTTCCGGATTGATTTCACGTTCAATATCGAAAATCCGGCGATCAATGCGATTGAAATAATTCCGCAAGCGGCGGCCGGGCAGAGTGTTCCCGCATTGAAAGACGTATTCAAGGACTACTTCCTGATCGGTGGTGCTTTTAACCGTCGTCTGGTCATGGGCAGAGATCCTAATGCTGCTGCGATCGCCGAGAAGCACTTCAGCACGGCAACCGCGGAGAACGATATGAAGTGGCAACTCATACATCCAGAGCCCAACCAGTATAACTGGGAGCCGGCGGATAGTTTCGTAGAATTCGCAGAGAAGAACAAGATTGTCGTCATCGGCCACACGCTCGTCTGGCACGCCCAGACCCCCAATTGGGTCTTCCGAGGGACCTCTCCGACAACGTCACCCAACGCTGCCACAGAAACGGCTGACGCGAATACGCCCCGCTTTGGCAGACGTGGCCGCGGTTTCAGAGGACCCTATGCGAACCGCGAGGAATTGCTCCAGCGGATGCGCGGTCACATTCACACCGTTGTCGGTCATTACAAAGGCCGCGTCAAAGGCTGGGATGTGGTAAATGAAGCCCTCGATGAGAACGGCACGCTGCGAAGCAGAAGTCTATGGCTGCAGATCATCGGCGAAGGCTCCGAAGACAAGCAGTACGACTTCATCGAGAACGCCTTCCGGTGGGCACACGAGGCCGATCCCAATGCCGAATTGTACTACAATGACTACAACCTCGATACGTCAAAGGCCAAGTGCGATGGAGCGGTCGCAATTGTGAAGTATCTCAAGTCCAAGGGTCTCCGCATCGACGGTGTCGGCATCCAACTGCACGGTGGGCTGACATACCCCAGCGTCGAGGGTCTTGAGTACGCAATCACGACTCTGGCTGCTACCGGTGTCAAGGTAATGATTACTGAATTGGACATCCGCACGCGGACTCGCGGGTATCGCGGCGCCGATATCAGCCAGGTCAACCGGCAGAGCACAAATGATCAGAATGCTGCCGCGGCGGAAACCCAGAAGAAACTCGCAGAGAAGTACGCCGAGATATTCTCCATCCTGCTCAAGCACAAGAAGGACGTCTCCCGCGTCACATTCTGGGGCGTCTATGATGCAACTTCATGGATCGGAGGCTCTCCTTTGCTTTTTGATAGGAACTATCAGCCCAAGCAGGCTTTTGATGCCGTGGTTAATGTCGTACAGGCCGATAAGTGATTTCTCCCATGCAGGGAACGTAGCTGCATCTATGTTCGGCAGATATGATGTTAAATATGTCAGGAATAATGTTGTTTAGGTCCTGATGGAGAAAATTATGTTTGTTAAGGTTTAAATGAAAAATCACAATTAATATGATATAATGCAAAAATAAGACATTGAAATCGAAAATATAGTCAGGGGGTGATTTCTATTATGCATGAGCGAAATGGTTTCACATTAATAGAGCTTCTGGTCGTCATTGCCATCATAGCATTGTTAATGGCAATACTAATGCCGGCACTCAATCTCGCCAGAGAGCAGGGCAAGCGTGCTGTTTGTCTTAGTCATCTTAGACAGCTCAACATGGCCTAGATTCAATACGCCGAAGATTTTGACGGAAAGATTCCGGGAGCCGACGTCAATTATAAATCATCCACACCTGACTGGTGGGTGCACTGGCCTGAAAGCGGAGCGGAAAAAAGCACGCAGGAAGAATGGTACGAAGCTATCAGGGCCGGGCAGATGTATCCGTACTGCAAGAATTTAAAACTTTACAGATGCTCGAATGCCCCGAAGCGATATGGTTTGTCTTATGCTATTGTTGATTCGATGAACGGCTATGCGGGTCGAAACGGTCCGGGAAATGAACATCTTTGTATCAAGAATATCAATGACATACGAAGACCTGTCGATAGAATGGTCTTTCTCGACGAAAGCCCGCCAACCCCCGGTTCCTGGGGAATTAATTGTACTGTAGAAGGATGGAATGACCCGGTTCCCCGTCTGCACAACAAAGGGACCACTTTTTCCTTTGCCGACGGACACAGTGATTTCTGGAAATGGAAAGACAGCAGGACTTTAGAAGTATCAGGATACAGCGAAACCGGGAATATTCAGCCGGGAAATGTCGATTTACACAGGGTTCAGAGAGCTGCTTGGGGCACTCTTTTGTACACACCAAGCCCCGTTCAGTAGAAAATTAGAATATCCAAATTATGTTCCTCATATATAACAAGGAAATAACCATAACCTAAAGTTTAATTGCATAATCTGGCAGGGTTTGTTAATATCTTACCTCCTGATAATAAAGTAAAAATTGTTTTTGGAGACTGGCTGTTATGTTAATATCCGCTGAAGAAACAGCAGAGCTGGAAAAAATCGCGAAAAAGCTGCGTTATGAAATCGTAATGATGATTGGAGCAGGCAAACCCGGCCACCTTGGCGGCTCATGCTCAATCGCCGATATTGTCGCAGTGTTGTATTTTCATAAGATGCGGATAGATCCCAAAAATCCGAAATGGCCTGATAGAGATAGGTTATTGCTCAGTAAAGGACACGCCGCATTAACGCAATATGCAGCCTTAGCCGAGTTGGGATATTTTCCAAAGGAAGAATTACAAACACTTAAGGAGCTGGGAACGAAATGTCAGGGACATCCGGAAATGCTGAGAATGCCTGGCATCGAGGCGAACACCGGCTCGCTCGGACAGGGATTGAGCGTTTCATGCGGAATCGCATTAGCGGGAAAGCTCGATAAAAAGGATTACAAAGTTTACTGCATTCTCGGAGACGGAGAGATTGCCGAAGGACAGATATGGGAAGCTTCCATGACAGCCCCTTATTATAAACTGGATAATCTCGTGGCAATTCTTGATAAAAACCACGTCCAGGCAATGGGGCCTATCGTTGAACGGTACGATACGAATCCACACGCAGAAAAGTGGAAGGCATTTGGCTGGCACGTGATGGAAATCAACGGACACAGCGTTAAAGAGATAGCCGATGCTCTGGATAAAGCCGACAAAGTAAAAGAGCAACCGGTCATGATCGTCGCACAGACGGTCAAAAGCAAAGGGGTGCCTTTTGCCGAAGGCAAAGCACAATTTCATCACGGCATAATGACCGAGGAACAACACGAAGCAGCACGCAGGCTGTTTGAAGATTGAGGACGAAAATAAATGAATAAACAAAATTGTAGATTAGTATACGGCAAGACACTCGTTGAATTAGGTATGAAAAATGAACGGATCGTTGCGCTTGATGCTGATCTGTGCAAATCAACAATGACCTGTCTGTTCGAAGAGGCATTTCCGGAACGTCATTTCGAGATTGGAATTGCCGAGGCAAATATGGTTTCCATTGCCGCCGGTTTGGCTCTTTGCGGCAAGATTCCGTTTGTGAACTCATTCGCAGTTTTCTCAACAGGACGGCCATACGACCAGATTCGCGTCAGTGTTTGTATTGGTAAAGTGAATGTAAAAATTATCGGTTCGAGTTGCGGACTTTCTGATTTCGGTGACGGTGCTACACATCAGGGCATTGAGGATATTGCCATTATGCGGGCGATACCGAATATGACTGTTCTGGCTCCTGTTGACGGCATAGAGACAAGAAAAATGGTAAGGGCAGCGGTCGAATACGAAGGCCCTGTATATATTCGTATACCCCGTAATGAAGTGCCGGATGTTTCCGACGAAAGTCAGGAATTCAGTATTGGTGTACCAACAGTAATACGGCAGGGGGAAGATATTACTGTCTTTGCTCACGGCTATATGGTATATAAAGCGCTCAAAGCGGCAGAAACTCTGGACAAGCAGGGAATCTCGCTGAGAGTTGTCAATGTAAGTACTTTGAAGCCGATTAACGAAGAAGCGATTAAGGAATTAGCGGCGGGTGTCAAGGGTATTGTAACCGTCGAGGAACATACCATCATCGGCGGCCTTGCAGAAGCTATCGCTTTTATCCTCAAAGGCAATTCTACGCCAATGGAGGCCATTGCTGTGCAAGACTGCTTTGGCCAATCTGCGTTGGATTATGAACAGCTTCTGGAACATTACGGTCTAACAGAGGCCGCGATTATACAAGCGGTAAAAAAGATTTTAGGATAACCAAACAATATGTCAACAAAAACAATGAAAGCAGTCGTTAAGTATGAAAATGCGGCCAATGCCACCGAGCTTCGGGAAGTACCGGTCCCGGAAATCGGCCCGAGTGATGTTTTAGTGGAAACAGCATATATCGGCATCTGCGGCACCGATCCGCACATGCACAGAAATACCGTGCTTTTTAATTTCAACTGTCCTTTTATTTTAGGGCACGAATTCGCCGGAACGATCGATAAAATCGGCGAACAAGTAACCGGCTTCAAAACCGCAGACCGCGTGACGGCGGAAACTCATGCAGATTACTGCGGCCGTTGCACGCTCTGCCGGACCAACAATTATCATCTTTGCAGACAGCGAAAGGGATTCGGCTTTCACATAGACGGGGCATTTACTAAATATGTCAAAGTCCCCGGCAGAATTCTGCACAGGATCCCGGAAAATGTTTCACTCAAGGCCGCCTCGTTAACCGAGCCGTTATGTGTGGCTTATAAATCGGTTATATGCAACAGCACAGTTAACCCGGGCGATAATGTGGTGGTAATCGGGCCGGGACCGATTGGTTTATTGTGTATGAAGATGGCACAACTTTCCGGAGCAGGCCAAATCATCGCTATCGGCACAAAAGGTGACGACAAGCGATTGGAGCTGGCGAAAAGTTACGGTGCGACAATCACTATCAACAGCAGCAAACAAGACCCCCTGCCGCTCATCATGCCCTTGGGTGACAAATATGGCGCCGATTTAATAGTCGATACTGCCGGAGCTGCCGAGACTCTGAAATTATCTATGGACGCCGTCCGGCCGAACGGACAGATTACCAAGATCGGCTGGGGACCGAAACCGGTGAATTTAAGTCTGGACCCCCTTATTGCCAAATCAGTCACCTTCAAGGGACATTTCAGTCATACCTGGGACGTCTGGGAAAAATGCCTGGCCATGATGGGCCAGGGCAAAATCGATCTGGAGCAACTGGTCACTCACGAGCTTCCTATAGATCGCTGGGAGCAGGGTTTCGAACTCGTTGAAAATAAAGAAGCACTAAAGGTGGTTCTGACTCCGATCGATTAAAATTGAATCACAAATTTTAAGGAAGAGAAACAATGAAAAAAATTGGATTTATCGGATTGGGAATCATGGGCAAGCCCATGGCAATTAACCTGATTAAAGCCGGTTATAGTCTTATTGTTTATGATATCAGGCCGGAGCCGGTCAAAGATCTCGTCGCCGCCGGCGCCAAAGAGGGCAAGAACAGCAAAGATGTCGCGGCACAAAGCGAGATTGTCATTACGATGCTGCCGAACTCGCCTGATGTAAAAAAGGCCGTTCTCGGGGAAAACGGAGTTCTGGAAGGTGCAAAGTCGGGCTTGATTTTAATTGATATGAGCTCAATTGCCCCGCTGGTTTCCAAGGAAGTCGAAGCCGAAGCCCGGAAAAAAGGCGTTGAAATGCTCGATGCACCTGTCAGCGGAGGTGAGCCGAAAGCAGTCGATGGGACACTGTCCATTATGGTCGGCGGGAAAAAAGAGGCCTTCGAGCAGGTCGAAGACATTCTTAAAATCATGGGCGCTTCCGCCGTTCTGGTCGGTGACATCGGCAGCGGCAACACAACCAAACTGGCAAACCAAATCATCGTGGCATTGAATATTGCTGCAATGTCGGAGGCAATGGTCCTGGCGACAAAGGCAGGTGTTGATCCGGAAAAAGTCTTTCAGGCCATTCGCGGCGGCCTGGCCGGAAGTACCGTGCTCAACGCAAAAGTACCGCTGGCTTTGGACGGCAATTTCAAGCCGGGTTTTCGAATCGAGCTGCATATAAAGGATCTGGCGAATGCCCTCGATACCGCTCATGAGATTGGTGTCCCGGTGCCTCTGGCCGGCGGAGTTATGGAGATTATGCAGGCCCTTAAAGTGGACGGTAAAGGCGGAGACGACCACGGCGGCATTATCCAGTTCTACGAAAATCTGGCCAGGGTAAAGGTAAGACACCTGAAATAATACCGGTCACAATGTCGTGACTCGATCTTCAGTGAAAGGATTCTTTTTGTGCTCCTGATCATACTTTTACTTCTTAGCGTGCTTTTTATCGTCGTCTCGACATGCAAATTTCAATTTCATCCCTTTCTGGCCCTTTTGTTTGCTGCTATTGGATTCGGCTTATGCTCCCGGATGCCGCTGCCGGAGATTGTCAAATCAATCAACGACGGTTTCGGCGAAACCATCGGTAGTATCGGAATCGTCATCATCGCCGGCGTTATCATCGGAACATTCCTCGAGCATTCAGGCGGCGCCTTCGCAATGGCCGAGAAAATCTTAAAAATAATCGGTCAGAAACATGTCCCTTTGGCAATGTCAATAATCGGTTATTTCATTTCCATCCCCGTTTTTGCCGATTCGGGATTCGTGATCCTGACACCCCTGAACAGGGCGCTTTCCAAAAAAGCAAATATTTCCCTGGCAGGCCCGGCGGTCGCTTTGGCCGTCGGACTTACTGCGACACATTGCCTTGTGCCGCCGACGCCGGGGCCGATTGCCGCAGCCGGTATTCTCGGTGCCGACCTCGGACGGGTGATTTTACTTGGCATTGTAGTCAGTGCCGTTGCCGTCACTGTCGGCTGGCTTTTCGCCACAAAGGTCGCCGCGAAGGTTTACATCGATCCCAATCCCGAACTCTCAACCGCAAATATCGAAGAACAACTCAAAGACGCGCCGTCCGCATTCAAGGCATTCGTTCCGATTGTTGTTCCGATTTTCCTCATCGTTATTAAGTCCGTCTCTGATTTCCCGACGCATCCCCTCGGGCAGGGAAATTTGAAAAATTTTGTCGGCTTTATCGGTGAACCGGTCATTGCATTACTGATCGGAGTGCTTCTTGCCTTTATGCTCCCGAAGAAACTTGAAATGCAGATGTTATCTACTAAAGGCTGGGTTGGCCAGGCCCTGTTAAATGCGGCCCTTATCATTATGATCACCGGGGCAGGCGGGGCCTTCGGGAAGGTGCTGCGGAATTCCCCGATTGCCGACGTGATCGGCGAATCCTTAAAGCATGCCAACCTGGGTATCTGGCTGCCGTTTATTATTGCTGCGGCGTTAAAAAGCGCGCAAGGCTCGTCAACAGTTGCGCTAATCACGACGTCATCTTTAATGGTGCCGCTCATGTCGCCGCTGGGTTTTGAGTCCGACATGGCAAAAGCTTTGGTAGTGTTATCCATAGGCGCAGGCTCAATGGTTGTTTCTCACGCGAACGACAGCTTTTTCTGGGTTGTAACACAAATGATAGGAATGGACGTTAAAACCGGCTATAAAATACACACTTTAGCCACGCTAACTATCGGCGTCGCTTCAATCCTGACCATTTGGCTCATCAGCTTAGTGGCCTTATGAAAAAAATTCGGGAACGTTTGCCGAATAGGCCAGGCGACGCCGGATTGGCTTTGTTTTTCTGATCCCAGAAATCCTTAAAATCCACCTATTTACTTGTCATAAAAGAGCTTACACCAATTTGGGCCTAATCCAAATTGGCTTTGTTTTCAATTTTTCCTCTGTCTTCTGACTTCTGGATTCTGTCTTCTGCCGTTAGAATTGGCTTTGTTTTTTATCCGGCAAAATACCCGAAAGCGCTATTATTCTCATAATCTTTTTGTTTCAAAGAACTTATGCAAAATTAACTATTTTAACATTGGGTTTGTTTTGCATTTTTTAACCGCGGATTACACAGATAATGCGGATTCCAAAGATTTGTTTTAACAATTTTGGAGTTTTGAACATTTGATATTGTTTCGGATTTAGAAATTAGTGCTTAGGATTTATTATTCCCCCCATTTTTTACTTCGTTATTCAGTATTCAGTATTTGTTATGCTGTCTTCTGTATTCAATTTGTTTTGTATTATACAAACAAATGCCGTTATTACAATCAAAAACAGGGTTTTTCCGGAAAAATGTCCATGACTTTTCCCCCCGCTACATAGTTTTGCTTGGCAAAACTACGGGGGTGTATCTCGTGCTGAGTATGCATGTCCTGAGTCAAATCGAAGGATCGTAAGTCGAAAAGAAAAACCCGCAGTGAAAATGCGGGCTAAATATTACGTCTTCCACGTGTCACCCCTTCGACAAGCTCAGGACGGTGCCTGAACGAAGTGAAGGAACTCAACCGCTCCGTTTTTATGTGTAGGCTAATCAACGTCATCCAGCGCTGTCACGGCCCATTCCGGGTAGGGAGCTTGGGGGCCTTTCATGGCGCGCCAGAGTATGCGATTGAAGACGTCCTCGGGGCAAGCGTCCAATTTATCAAGTGGCAATTGAGCGGAAACGATTGCATCCTGGCGCAACACCGGATCGCTGATCTTTTCGGGTGGAGGATTGATCGTATCCAACGGAACCCGATTGGGCACAGCCGTGAAGGGCGTGAAATCTGGCGTCTCAGTAAAGCAGTCAAACATGGGTATGGCTGTGGCGTCGAGTTGATTCATCGGGGGCAGGCCCAGGATCAGTTCCATGGTGTGCATCATGCTGATTTGATTATATCGGGTGCTGATGGTTTGCCGGCGTTTTGTGTAGGCACTGGCCACATAGCAGGTGGTCCGGTAGCCGCTCACATGGTCCCAGCCGGCCTGCGGGTCATCTTCTATGGCGAAAAGGCAAGTCTCCGGCCAGAACTTGCTATGGCTGACGGCTTCCAGCACCATGCCCAGGGCCAGGTCGTTGTCGGCAATTTGTGCGCCAGGCGTGGGATACCGTTCCTTGGCCCCGCCCGTGTGGTCATTGGGAAGGAACAGAAGCACGAAATCAGGGAATTTCCCCTTGGCTTCGAATGCCTTGAGTTCCTTGATAAAGGCTGCCGCACGCATGACATCAGGCACTTTCAAATTATATCCTTCTGTCTCCAAAAGACTAATCGCACGCAACGACTCAATGGCCGGTCTGGAACGCAGTTGTGTCAGGCCCGTGCCGTTCTTGTAATCATGCCAGTAATCAATCCATTGAGGCCCTCTTCTGCGGGCTTGGTCTTTCCAGCCGGATTCGGAAACCATCCATTCGCCGTAGTTGCGAAACCATTTGCCGTGCGCCAGTGCGTTGTCCCAAATGAAGCCGGAGGACGACCACGAGAGCGCATCACTGCCTGCGGCGTCCTTGCCACCGGAATAACTTCGTGGGAAGTCGGAGGATAATTGGCGTTCCACATATTCGTTCGCAATGCCACTGTCGGTCCATTGATGGCCATCGGCACTCTGCACACCCGGACAGTAGGTATTGTCCATCAGGACAAACTCACGGGCGATCTTGTGTTGATTGGGCGTGTATTTTTCACCAAACGTGCATAATTCAGGATCACCATTCCCCTCCGGCATATCCCCGAAGACTTGATCATAGGTGCGGTTCTCTTTGATAATGTAAATGACATGTTTGAAAACACTGGGCTCGCCCACACGCATAGGCACCGGCCGAGCAGGTTGCTCGTGACGCGGCGGCAACTTGGCTTGTTCAAGCCTCGGGTAACGCATATTTCGCAGTGCCGTCTTCGTTTGGGACGCGAGTTCTTTCTCAGAGGGGAAAGGGATTAATGAGAGCGTGCCATAGAAGTCCTTGGAACGAAGCTTTATTTTATCCTCCGGCTTGAAATCTTTGGCCGCGCCGATGCCCTTGATGTTCGCTACGCAAATCATGGGATGGATCTTATCCACCACCACTGCACCTGGAAACCAGCCCACTGGAATGAGCCCCGCAATCGAGGACTCCTTGTCGGCCGGATCAAAATGAACTACGGCAACAGCGTTCTGGGTGCCGTTACACACGAACAATCGTTTGCCATCCGGATGAAATGCCAGTGCATTGGGCTGCG
>CAYSKI010000062.1:0-19853 GCA_964431695.1 uncultured Pirellulales bacterium
GAAAAAATACGGCGTGACATTCAGCTCATGAAAGACGCCGGGTTTAAGGTTGTCCGCATGGGGCATTTAGCATGGGACAGTTATGAACCATCTGAAGGAAAATTCGACTTTGACTGGTTCGACGGGGTCATGGACGAGATGAACGAAGCCGGTATCAAGGTCATTCTGGATATTGCCATCCGACCTGCGCCGATCTGGCTGCATCACAAATATCCATCGATTAGTATTACCGATCAAAATGGCGATGTTCTATACCCGAACCATCGTTACATGGAAGACATTGGGGACCCGATGTACCAAAAGTATGCCCTGCGTTTTACCGATGCCATTACAAAACAATACGCAAACCATCCGGCATTGCTGGCCTTCGGAATTGATAATGAATCGGGCGATGGACGAATTTCTTATTCCGAAACTGCCAGACAAAGATTCATTGCCTGGTTAAAGAATAAATATACCAACCTTGATAATTTGAATAGAGCCTGGGCAACGCAACGCTGGTCGAGAAGGATTAATCAATGGGAAGAAATTGGCTTCCCGGTAGCGACACACACTACTGATGTGCCCGAAAGAATGCTTGATTTCAGGCGTTTTGTTTCCGATGAAATTAATCAGCTTCTTTTTAAAGTGCTTGACAAAGTGAACACCAACGCTCCCAATGCCTTAACCAATACCAATGCGTGGTATTTCAGTTGGATGAAGTATTTTGATTATTCTCCGATAGCATATTCAGGTAAAATGACCCGCCAAGGCGAGGGTTTCTATCCCGGGCTTTCATTAACAACCAATTGGGGGGTTATGAACGCCGCGTTTGGAATCTCCCGTATTCAATTTGAAAGCACAAATCCTTTCTGGTGCAATGAATTTACAACCATGACAGCCGTTCCCAATTCCATCCGAAAGTCGGCGTATGCTTCATTAATGTATGGAAACCAGATGGTTTGCGGATGGACCTGGCAAAGTATGTGGGCCGGCGAAGAACAGTATTTAATAGGGATGATTGACTGGGACGGCGTTCCAAACCGCAAATACGATGAATACAAGAAAATTGCTGCGGAATTTAAAAAGATTGAAAAATTCTTCCCTTACCAACTTCAGGCAGAAGTAGGGCTGGCATTTTCGTTTCCCAGCCAGATTGCCAGCAAGTATTTCCCGGAGCAACATGAAAACCAACTGCAGGCATGTTGGGATCTGTTTTACTGGCGCAACATGGATTCGCGCATCGTGGAAATCAGCCACAGTTCATTAAACTACAAGTTATTGTTTGTTCCCGGTGTCGCTGTTATGGATGAGATAACAGCCGCCAAGATTCGCGACTTCGTTAGAAATGGCGGAACGGTTGTGATGACCAGTAATTCAGCCATAGTGGACACAACCGGACAAGTTTTTGCGACTACCCGCCCAGGTATGTTAAGTGATATGTTTGGTATTCGGTTGGGAAGCTTCGAAGAAACAGAAGCCATGAACGAAATTTCAAGGAAGTCCTATAGAGGCAAAAAACTTGAATTTACCTATAAAGGAAAAGCCATTAATACAGAATCGACAAGGTTTGATATTGTCGATCCCAAAGGCGCTGAAGTTCTTGGTAGCATTACCAGTCTGGATAAAGATTATCCAATAATGACTTCAAACAAGTATGGCAAAGGCAGGGCTATTTACGTTGGGTTGCCCGCAAAAGGAGATGTGCTTGGCGGTTTGCTCGACGATCTGATCGATGAACTGGGTATTAAAAAAGGGCCGGAAGTCCCATCGGGTGTCATGGCCAGACAAATAGACAACACTCATTTCTTATACATGAATGTAAGTAGTGAACCAAAAGAAATTCAAATGAAAGAAAAATCAAGGAGTATTCTTCATGAAAAAGATTACAACGGCGACTTTACGATTGCACCGTATGAACCTGAGTTTATTGAAATCAAATAAACGAAATAGCATGATTCGGTATTTTTTATGCGTGTTCATGCTCTCAGTTTGTTCAATTGGTTGCGGTAATGCTCAGACACAAGCTCCAGCCCCTTATGGCCCTGTTCCGTCGGAAAATCAATTGAGATGGCAGGAGATGGAATATTATGCATTTATTCATTTCTCATTAAATACCTACACCGATCAATCGTGGGGATATGGCAACGAAGATGTCAACCTGTTTAATCCAACAGAATTGGACTGTCGTCAGTGGGCCCGAATTTGCAAAGAAGCCGGTATGAAAGGTATCATACTGACTGCCAAGCATCACTGCGGTTTTTGCGTTTGGCCTTCTGAATACACAGAGTATTCTGTAAAAAATTCTCCATGGCGCGACGGCAAGGGTGACCTGGTTCGCGAAATGGCCGATGCCTGTAAAGAATACGGCCTGAAATTGGGGGTTTATTTGTCACCCTGGGACAGGAACCATCCGGAGTATGGGAAGCCCGAGTATATTACCTACTTCCGGAATCAACTGACCGAACTGCTCACCAACTATGGCTCCATATTCGAGGTGTGGTTTGACGGAGCCAACGGAGGGACGGGATATTACGGAGGAGCCAATGAAAACCGCAAAATAGACCGTACAACCTATTACGACTGGAGCAATACTTATAAGCTGATCCGCAAACTACAGCCAGATATCGTGATATGGAACGATGGAGGTGACAGGGCTGATCTCCGCTGGGTTGGGACAGAGGCGGGATATGTTGGCGAAACCAACTGGAGTTTATTGAATGCCACAGGTGAAGTACCTTTCAATATGTTACATTATGGTGTGGAAAATGGGGATTCGTGGGTGCCGGGCGAAGTCAATACTTCCATCAGGCCGGAATGGTTCTATCACCCGAGTGAAGACAGCAAGGTGAAAACACTACCCAAGCTTATGGATACTTACTACAACTCCATTGGACGCAACGGCACATTGCTTCTCAACTTTCCGATTATGCCAAATGGTTTGATTCATGAAAATGACGAAAAAGCTGCACTTGATTTTGCCAAAGCCGTGAAAAAAACATTCGCTGTAAACCTTGCCGAGAAAACGAAAGCTCAAGCTTCGAACATTCGCGGCAATGCAAAAAAATTTGAAGCCGCTATGGCCATAGACGATGACAAAGACACCACTTGGGCAACTGATGATGAGGTAACAAAAGCATCATTGACCATAGATTTTGGCAAACGAACCAAATTCAACCGTTTTCTTGCACAGGAATATATCCGTTTGGGACAACGTGTAAAAGCCTTCACTATTGAAGCCCTTGTCGATGGAAACTGGAAAGAACTGGCAAAAGCAACCACCATAGGATATAAACGTATTCTTCGTTTCCCGACGGTCGAGGCAACACAACTTCGATTCAGTATAACCGATTCGAAAAGTTGCCCTGCGATTTCCAATATCGGAATTTACAATGCACCGCAAATCCTTACTTCTCCGGCCATTATCAGAAATCAATCCGGTGAAATAATCATAACTCAGGCTGATGCAGAATCGGTTGTTTACTATACCATGGACGGAAGTGTACCAACCCCTGATTCAAAAAAATATTCCGGTCCTTTTCAAACAGAAGGAAAAGTTGAAGTAAGTGCTATTGCATACGAACCAGCTTCGGGTAAAAGCAGCCCAGTATGTCACGAAGAATTCGACCTGCCCCGAAAGGATTGGAAAATTGTGGGAGTTAGCGATCAAAGGGCTTATGCAATCCTTGACGGAAACCCATCTACTGCATGGCACCAAGCCAGAAACAAAAGAATGCCCATTGATTTGGTCATCGATTTGGGAAAGGAACAAAACCTTTGTGGTTTCAGATACTTCCCGGACCAAGCCTTGTGGGGTCCCGGCATCATTACGAATTATCAGTTTTACGTTTCAAATGACAATATAGAATGGAAATTAGTAGATCAAGGTGAATTCTCCAACATCAAGAACAATCCTTTGTGGCAAATCAAAAAGTTTGCACCTGAAAGGGCCCGCTATATCAAGCTATGCGCTTTGAATAATACCGAGGGTAACGATAACACAGGCTATGCTGAAGTGGATGTCATTACAAACTGATTAATATTCTGAATGGAGTAATTTTCAAATGTTGTGTACGAGAAATCTTCTCACCGAAAGGTTTTACTGAAATCGACCCTTCAATGAGGCCGGGAGTTCGGCAGGATCGAGTTTTTAATAGTGTCGCTGCTGGACTTTGATTGTTGGAACTTTAAATAAGACACAAAAAAATAGGATTAAGGAACACATTATGAAGAAATCTACAAAACCAAAACTCATCACAAATATCGTATTGGTTTTAACAACAGTCTGGGGCACGATATGTCTTGCAGACAATCCGATCATACAGACCATTTATACTGCCGATCCCGCTCCGATGGTGTACGACGGGGTATGTTACGTGTATACCAGCCATGATGAAGATGTATTAGTGCGAAACTTCTTTACTATGAATGACTGGAGATGTTATAGCACAACCGATATGGTTAACTGGACCGATCTAGGCTCACCTTTGTCTTACAAAGACTTCAGTTGGGCCAGAGGCGATGCTTGGGCAGGGCAGTGTGTCTATCGCAACGGCAAGTTTTATTATTATGTGCCCATGAACCGCAAGAACGCGGGCATGGCTGTGGGGGTAGCGGTTTCGGATAAACCGGAAGGACCGTTTACCGATCCTATAGGCAAACCGTTGGTCTGTGCCGGTCATGGTGACATCGATCCGTCGGTCTTTATTGACAACGATGGGCAGGCCTACTTGTATTGGGGTAATCCTAATCTCTATTATGTTAAGCTGAATAAGGACATGATTTCCTATTCCGGTGAGATCAATAAGGTGCCCTTGACCACTGAAAGTTTCGGCGTTCGTACCAAAGACGACCGGCCAACCCAATACGAAGAGGGCCCTTGGCTGTATAAGCGCAACGGCTTGTACTACTTGATATTCGCAGCCGGTCCGATCTCCGAGCATATCTCGTATTCCACCAGCACCAGTCCGACTGGCCCCTGGACATTCCGTAACATTATCATGCCCACACAGGGACGCAGCTTTACCAACCATCCGGGAGTATGTGACTATAAGGGAAATTCTTACTTCTTTTATCATAACGGTGCGTTACCGGGCGGCGGGGGCTTTACCCGTTCGGTGTGTGTTGAACAATTCAAGTATAATGACGACGGTACCATACCTACGATCAATATGACCAAGACTGGTGCACCTCAGATCGGCCGTCTCAATCCTTATGACACCGTTCAAGCCGAAACGATCTGCTGGGAATCCGGCATCGAAACAGAAAAATGCAGCGAAGGTGGAATGAACGTCTGCGATATCGAAAACGGGGATTACATCAAGGTCAAAGGAGTGGATTTTGGTACGGGTGCAACATCTTTCGAAGCCAGAGTAGCTTCGGCGACAAGTGGTGGGAACATAGAAATTCGCCTCGACAGCCCAACCGGTACGCTGGTGGGGACCTGTGCTGTTTCCGGCACAGGCGACTGGCAGAAATGGGAGACAAAATCCTGTACTATCAGCGGGGCCAGTGGTGTACATGACCTCTATTTAATATTTACCGGTGAATCGGGTCGTCTCTTTAATTTTAACTGGTGGAAGTTTTATGGAGTGAGCAATTAATATGAACAAATTATTAAAAAACTTTATGGTTGTAGGATTTGCAGTTATAGTTTTGTTTAACACACGGGGATTTAACGCACGGGCGGTTCAGGCACCATATGGTCTGGAAACAACAATAGTAACATCTGCAATATCCCTTAATGGGACTGACATTTATAATGGATTACGGGGGCAGAGTTTTAACGAGGATTGGAAGTTTTACGAAGGAGATGTCAGCGAAGGCCAAAATATATCCTATGATGACAGCAGTTGGGAAGATATTACACTGCCGCATGACTGGAGTATTTTTAATACAATCCACCAGGATTCACCCGCTAATCACCACGGTGGTTATATGGACGGCGGTGTAGGCTGGTACCGCAAAGCCTTTACTGTCCCAGCTGATTACAAAAACAAAAAAGTGTTCATCAATTTCGATGGCGCGTATATGAACAGCCAGGTATGGATCAACGGCAATTTTCTGGGAGTCCGTCCATATGGTTACAGTTCGTTCGAATATGATTTAACACCTTATTTAATTTATGGTGGTGAGAATGTGATTGCTGTAAGAATCAACAATAACCAGCCGACCAGCCGCTGGTATTCAGGAAGCGGCATTTATCGCAATGTATGGCTGACCGTATTGAATCAAACTCACGTCGATTATTGCGGTATGTTCGTGACTACTCCCAGTGTCAGCAGCAGTTCGGCCGCAGTAAATGTAAAAACTAAAGTCGTGAATCAGTCTGATGCATCCAAGTCTGTTACATTGAAGACAACTATCCTGGATGCAAACGGCAACACAGTTACCACGAATACATCATCAGCGGTAAAAATCAATGCAAGTGACGACAATACTTTCAAACAGGACCTTACCATATCCAATCCCCAATTATGGTCACCAACATCCCCCTATCTGTATCTGGCCAAAACCCAGGTAATTGTCGACGGCTCAATAGTGGATACCTATCAGTCAACTTTTGGAATTCGTTATTTCACTTTCGATGCAAATGAGGGATTTTCACTCAATGGTGTGAAAATGAAGCTAAACGGAGTCTGCAATCATCATGACCTGGGCGCCCTTGGCGCAGCGGTCAATTACCGGGCGATTGAAAGACAGTTACAGATTCTCAAAGCAATGGGATGCAATGCCCTGCGTACTGCCCATAATCCTCCCGATCCCCAGGTGCTGGAAGTCTGCGATCGCCTTGGAATCATGGTCATGGATGAAGCCTTCGACGTTTGGGAAACGGGTAAGAATAATTTAAACGATTATCATCTTTATTTCAGCGAGTGGGCACAGGCCGATATCCAGGCAATGGTTTTGCGGGACCGTAATCACCCTTCGGTTATCATGTGGAGTATAGGCAATGAGATTCAGAGACCGTTGATTGCTACGGCAACAAATCTACGAGACTGGGTGAAAGATATTGATATCACCCGGCCGGTTACCTGGGCCTGTAATAGTTTGAATGGCTCAACCAACCAAGCTATCTCAAATCTTCTCGATATAGTCGGCCATAACTATTTCCCGGAGAGGTATGACAGAATGCACAGCAGGTATCCCACCTGGAAGATGCTCGGCAGTGAGACGTGTTCAGCCGTAACCAGCCGGGGTATTTATAAAATTCCGGCTGTCGAACTGATTGGAAGAGACAGCGACTTCCAGTGTTCTTCTTACGGTAACAGTGTGAACGGTATTTCAATCGCAGAGAAATCATACAGGGACATCAACAGCCGCAGTTTCATGGCTGGTGAATTCGTCTGGACCGGATTCGACTATATCGGTGAACCGTACCCGTATCAATGGCCTGCCAAGAGTTCGTATTTCGGTATTATAGATACCTGCGGTTTCCCGAAAGACATCTACTATTTTTACCAGAGCAGGTGGACCTCCGAACCTATGGTACATATCCTGCCTCACTGGAACTGGTCCAGTGGAAAAACGATTGAAGTATGGACTTATACCAATTGCGATAGCGTAGAACTATTCTTGAACGGTGTTTCACAGGGAGCCAAAATCGTGGACGATTCACCGCATTTGGCATGGGACGTACCCTGGATACCGGGGATAATCCAAGCCAAAGGTATCAAAGGTGACACTGTAGTGTACGACAAGATGACAACTGCCGGCCCGGCGGCCAAGGTGCAGTTGAAACCAGACCGAACCAGTATTACCGCCGATGGCAAGGATTTAGTGTTTATCGAAACCGATATCACCGATGCCAATGGCGTGTTGGTTCCCAACGCAACCAATACAGTAACCTTCTCCGTATCCGGTCAGGGAACCATTGTGGGAGTTGATAATGGCAATGCGCCCAGCGCAGAACCTTACAAGGCAAACAGCCGAAAGGCTTTCAGCGGGAAATGTCTGGTAATCGTCCAGACTACTAAAACTCCCGGATCAATAGTAGTAACCGCAGATTCAAGCAGACTATCATCCGCCAGTGTGACTGTTCGCAGCATTGTGGAAGAACCCGATACGATGGTAAAGAATTAGCAAATAGTTAAGGAGATTGAAGTGTGAAACGATTATTAAGTTTATTTTAAGCTCAAAATACTATACACTAACAGCTTTAAGCCGTTAATATGCCATTAACATCACACCATCTGTAGTCAAGTGTATGCCATTCTCCGGCCAGTATTCAGACTGAATATCATTGAGTTAAATCGAAGGATATTTTTCAACTATATGCAATGCACCATCGTTGTCCAGAGAGTGTCCCATAGAGATTTACGGTCATGATCAATATTGAATTCTGAAAGGACCATCTCCAGAAAGTTCATCACGTCTTTCTCACTGTATTCGCTAATCTTTAACGGGTCGGTTTCGGCTATTTCATTGATTGTGTAAATCCCCATACCCATATCAAGTCTGGCAGGGCTGTGTACGGGATTCACCATGTTCGCAGCATTGGGCCAAGAAACTTTAAAATGGGCTTCTATGCATGATTAGTTTGAAGATAATTTGGTACTGGCACATCCAGCAAAGGTGCGGGTGATAGGCGTAAAAAAAGCAACATGTGTGCGCTACCTAAAACTACTGACAGAGGGCCTTTTAGAAGGTCATTCAATTCAAAATTACTATCATGAACGGATGAAGTAATGTTTCTACAACAATGTCACCCTGACATAACAAGCGGAATATAGCCTCTAAATCATGCTGTAGTCATATGGTTTACGCATCACACGCGATACATAGCTCTGTGCTTCATCATCATCTACAAATTGTTCTTTCACCGGGTCCCAGTTTAGCTTTCGACCCAGGCGAATGGCAGTCACACCCAAGTGACAAAGGCTTGCAGAACGATGCCCTACCGAAACCGGACATATAGGAACTTCACGAGATTTGACACAATCCAGAAAGTTTCCCATGTGATTACTGCTGTTATACACGCGTTTGGCATTTGCTGGTAATTCCTCTGTAAGTAATGAACGCTCGCTGGCAGTAATCTGGCCGCGTGTAACCCATATCCAGCCGTCGGAACCGATGAACTTAATTCCATGCAGCTGGCCGTTACGATTTTTCGTGCTTCCGTTCCAGTCACTGTCTCTGGTGCTTTTACATGTATGTACGATACCATTGGGGTAAGTATATGTTACTTCGTACTCACTGGCTGCAGTAAAGCCGCCTGGAATCATATCTATCAGTTGCTTACCTTCTATACTAACTGGTCCTGAATCGTCCATGTCCAGTGCCCAGAGTACGATATCATTATGGTGTGCACCCCAGTCTGTCATTGTCCCACCGGAGTATTCCCACCAGTAGCGGAAACTAAAGTGCGTTCGTTCTTTTACATATTCGACTTTTGGTGTTTGTCCAAGCCAGAAATCATAATCGAATCCTTCCGGGACAGGTGATGTTTTGAATGGCCCCTTTCGCAGGCCGGCGGGTAACCAGACCTCTGCTTTTTGTATCTTCCCTATTCGACCATTGCAGATCAAATCACAGGCCATCCTAAAATGGATACTGCTTCGCTGCTGCGTGCCAGTCTGTAGGATGCGATTAGTCTGTTTCTGAACTTCGATAAGATGCTTGCCTTCGTCGATGGTAAGTGTAAGGGGTTTTTCGCAGTAGATGTCTTTGCCTGCTTTCATTGCAGCTATGGAAACGAGCGTATGCCAGTGGTCAACTGTGCCGCAAATAACAGCGTCAATATCTTTACGCTCCAGGAGCTTACGAAAGTCGGCATAACCTTCAGCGCCGGGGAAATCCTTTTTAGCATCCGCTAAATGACTGGCGTCAATATCACATACAGCTACGATTTTGGCACCCAGACTCCGGGCATTCCTTGCATCACCACGACCCTGCCCACCACAGCCAATAAGGCCAACTTGAATACTGTCATTGGGCGAGGAGTCAACTGCTTGTGTATTTTGTGCCATACACTCTTGCACCACCCACGAAGGTAATGACGTTGCTGCTGTCAGTAAACCTGTGGTCTTGAGAAAATTACGACGTGAGATAAAGAAATTTTTATTGATCATTGGTCAACTCCCAAACAACATGTATCCAGTTCATCACAAACATAATCTTTATATACCAATTTTCTGATTGTAGTATAAGGCTGTATTTATGGAAAGATTATTTTTAAAATGTATGTTATAGATATCTATTTATTAATACTATTTTTCTATCTAAATATTATTGTGCGGCTGATACGGTGATGAACCGGTTGAAAGACTGTGAAAGCATAAGAAAATATCATCTATTTTACAAATCTTATAAATGCTTTTAGGGTTCTCTTTGTATGGGTATAATCAAATAGAACATTTTGAAATGATATAAGCTTTTAATATTTGTTTCAATAGGAGATTTATCATGAAAAGGGAAAAAATACTAATATTTGTTGCATGTTCTTTGTTAGGTGCTGCCGGGATATGTTCTGCGCAACCATCACAGAACATGGTGCTTTGGTACCGCCAGCCGGCAACCCAGTGGCTTCAGGCAATGCCCCTGGGTAACGGTATGATCGGGGCTATGGTCTTTGGCGGTGTCCCACAGGAGCGAATCGCGCTAAATGAGTCGTCCTTCTGGTCAGGACGTCCTCACAACTACGATGATCCTAATGCTTTCAAGTACTTCCCTCAGATTCGCGATCTGGTTTTCGCGGACAAGTTCCAGGAGGCAGAGAAGATGGCTAACGACCACTTCTGGGGGATACCCAATTCGCAGGAGGCCTACCAGCCGATCGGTGATTTGCTTCTATCCTTCGCGGATGCCAACGTCACCGACTATCGCCGCGAGTTGGACATGGAGACGGGAATTGCTAAAATCAGCTACCGCTCGGGCGACGCGCTCTTCACAAGACAGGCGTTCGTCTCCTGGCCCGACCGTGTTCTGGTTTTGCGCATCAGCTCTGACCAGCCCGGTCGTGTATCCTTTGGTGCTCAGTTTCGCGGTCCTTATTTGGAGACCAGTGCTGCCGATCACGACCACCTTGTCATGGACGGTACATGGAAAGGTCCGTTCTCAGCCCCGGCCACGGGTATGGACGGCCTTATTGCGAGGACGGAAGGCAAGGGCCTGCGCTACGAGGCGGCTCTGACCGCCCGACTCGAAGGCGGCCAGTCCGAAGCAACCGATTCTACGCTCAATATCAGCAACGCCGACGCTGTCACCCTTGTTCTGGCAATAGCCACAAGTTTTGTGAACTACAATGACATCAGTGGCGACCCGGCAGCCCGGTGCAAAAAAGTCATGGATGCCGTCGCCGATAAGGACTTCACCACTCTCTATAGCAGGCATGTGGACGATTTCCGAAACCTGATGGGCCGGGTACATTTGCAGATCGGCGATGCTTCGCTAAATGATAAACCGACTGATGAGCGTCTCATAGTAGTTCGCGCAGGAGGCTCGGATATTAATCTGGAGGCGCTTGCGTTTCAATTTGGCCGGTATATTCTGGCTTCCAGCAGCCGAGCCGGTGGCCAGGCGGCCAACCTCCAGGGTATCTGGAATGAGTCTATCCTACCACCCTGGGGTAGCAAGTACACGGCTAATATTAACGTGGAAATGAATTACTGGCCTGCGGAAGTATGCAACCTCGTCGAATGTCACCAGCCCCTGTTCGATCTGATCAAGGACCTTTCAGAGGGCGGTGCCAGGACCGCCAAAACGTACTATAACTGCAACGGCTGGGTACTCCATCACAACACCGATCTCTGGCGCGGTACGGCGCCGGTTGACGCCGCTCGGTATGGCATCTGGCCGATGGGCGGCGTTTGGCTATGTCGGCATTTGTGGGAACATTACGCTTTCGGTGGGGACGATAAGTTCCTTCGGGATAATTATCCTATTATGAGGGGGGCCGCTCAATTTCTGCTGGAAATGATGGTGGAGGATCCGAAACACCACTGGCTGGTTACACCTGTCTCCATGTCCCCTGAGCACAGATATCAAGACAAAAACGGGAACTTAGTGTCTGTGTCACCGGGGCCGACCATTGACATCGCTCTCATTCGTGAGTTGTTTTCGCACTGCATCGAGGCCGAGAAGATTCTTGGCATAGATGAGGATTTCGGGGCGACACTTTCCGATGCCCTTAAGAAGCTTCCACCCTACCGCATCAACAGCCGGGGCTTCCTGCAGGAGTGGATTGAGGACTGGACACCAGGTACCGAGGGTCATAACACCTCACCTCATTTCCCCTTTTTCCCCGGTAATTCTATCACCTTGCGAAACAATCCTGATCTGTCAAGTGCTATTAACAAGGGGATGGAGACACGGCGCCCCGGTGGCGGCTGGATTGGAGCATGGAACACCTGTGTCTGGGCACGTCTGGAACGCGGCGACAGGGTTGAGCAATGGTTGCGGACCATCGTCTCTTCTTTTGCTGACAACCTCCACAATCCTCGTAACAACCAGTCGGATGCCAATTTCGGACTGACTGCCGCTGTTGCCGAAGCCCTTTTGCAGAGCCATGACGACGAAATCAGCCTCTTGCCCGCTGTGCCTCCGAGTTGGAGCACAGGCGCCGTCAGCGGACTCCGTGCCCGCGGTGGTTTCGAGGTGGCGATGCAGTGGAAGGATGGCAAACTGCAGTCCGCCACCATCAGAAATTCCACTCCGGCCACGTTTAAAGTACGTTACGGTATCAAGACTGCTGAGTTCTCGATCAAGGCCGGACAGAGCTTACGTTTAAATGGGAACCTGGTAGTAACTGCCACATCTTTAGCGGCTAATCTTAAACCGCGAATCATCGTACCGACCGACATAGCACCTAATACAGTGGAATCCGATGATATGGAGTCCATGATTCGGCTTCTGAGGCATGCCGACCTGTTCGAAATCGAAGGTTTGGTGGCTACCACAGGCTGGAGTAATAACGGTGGCTAAGAACGACTTGATCTTATTCACGCGGCCATAGACGCCTATGAGAAAGATTTGACCAATCTGAAAAAACGCTCAAATCAGGATGGCCATCTATCCGATGAATCGCATCAGGAAATCTGATACTGGCCAAATCCTGATTATTTACGATCCCGCGCCATGTTAGGCAGCATAAAAATGGGGTATCGTTTTATTGGTGAGAACAATGATTCTCCTGTCAGCAACTTGATTATTAAGATGGCTGATGAAGGAGACGAGCGATCCGGCTGTGCCATGAACGATATAGTCTGCCTGTTCATAAGGTTTGAAATCCGGCGTAGTAACGCCGTCATACGGTGCAAAAATTATTCCGCTATAACTGACTTTAATATGACGGCTTAAAGCTATTGTGGGTGACGTTACTGCAACTGTTATGAGATTTTTGTCCGATTTGCAAACTATGAGATAATCAATTATTGAAAGAAAAAAATATATCGATAGAATTACATTAACAGGAGCCGAAACCGTCTCTTGATTTTGAGAGCTTTTTGTCCCATTGTTACTGGAGACATTCGATGAAGAATCGAAGGTTGTGTTAGAGCCTCTTGTAAAACAAAATAAGAAAGGTGAGGAAATTATGAAACGCAGAGATTTTCTTAAGAACAGTACAGTCGCTGCCGGCTTGGCGAGTTCTCAACAGTTGCTCTCGCCTCTCATGGCAAGTGAAAGCAGTCCCAACAAGCCATCCCAGATTTCCGATCAGATATCAGGGCTAACAGGAGCGGTACAGGAGGAGCTCCGTTCAGCCGACTATTTGCGCCGCATGCAGACGGATAAGTATCAGTCTAAACCGCCTGTATTCGCGGAAACAAAACTGACGCCTGCTGTACAGGTCTCGCCAATGCCTCTGGCGGAACGGCTCAAACGGAACGTTGTACCACGGCGGGGCTTTTGCAGCACCGCGCCCGGCGCGACACTCAGCGAGGGGCTCACCTCCGGCAATGGAGCAATGAATATCGAGATGACGTGCGATCCGTACTCGGAGCAGATTCTCTTCCGTCATGAAAGTCTGCTTATGCCATGGAAAAGGCCCCTCGAGGCTCCAAAGGTCGCGGACATATTTCCGCAAGTGCGGCAAATGGTGCTCGACGGGAAATACCGCGAAGCCATTGAATTCGCTTTCCAGGAAATGGAGAAAGGCCCCATAAAGCGGAATACATGGGGGCATCCCACAATCCCGGCATTCCTGATGCGTCTTGATTTTCCAAAAACCGCATCGGTCAAGGACTATCTCCGCACTGTCGATTTCGAGAGCAGTGAGGCAAAGATTTATTGGAACGATGAGCGCGGCGAATGGCTTCGTCAGACTTTCACGTCTCGGCCCGACAACGTCGTGGTTCAATGGCTCACCGCCCCGAAAGGGCAGTCGGTGAATGTCCGAATCGCACTGTCAGGTTCCAGGAGAAGAAGACGCCCCAATTCAGCATTCCGGCAGGAAACGAGCCTGGCGACTAGTAGCGGGGAAAGCGAAATTCAGCGTGACTTTAACGAGCAGCGACTGATTTACAAGTGCCGTTTGGACCCTTCTACAGACAACAGCGGCTACGCCGGGGTGATCCGAGTGGTTCGCGATGGCGGCTCGGCCCGGATGGAAGATGGCACTCTGGTCATCGAGAAAGCCTCGTCAGTGATGCTTCTCACTCGTATTGAATGGTTCGCCGACTACAGCGAGGAGAAGGTGGAAGCTCTGCGGCTGGCTGTGGAACAACTCATACCCGACTATCAGGCAATGGTGGAGCGGCACCGCAAAGTCCAGTCGGAGGCCCTCAACCGCGTCACTGTAGATTTCGGCGGTGCCTCCCAATATGGCATGTCCACAGAGGAACTTTTGGCTGATCAGAGGTCGAGGCTGGATTATTCCCCCGCGTTGCTGGAGAAGATATTCGAAATGGGACGCTATTGGTTCATCCTCACCAGCGGCAAATATTGCAGCATGTCGGCCGAGGTCAATGCTAATATTAATCTGCAGATAGCGCCCGGCGTGCAGGGCGATCACCGGGAAGGCATGGATGCCTACTTCAATTGGATGGAGAGCTTAGCCCCGGACTTCCGGATTAACGCAAAGAACATCTTCGGGATGCGCGGCACACATTATAACCTCTGGCCGGACAAAGGAATGGGCGTCACGTTCCATTATTCCAGCGCCTCTAATTCCGGGGAGATCTGGCCTCATCCCTACTGGCTTTCCGCCGGAGGCTGGTGTTTACGCCCGTTCTGGGATCACTATCTGGTGACAGGGGACCTGGAATTCCTTCGCAATCGCATGGTGCCGGCATATAAAGAGTTAGCGTGGTTTTATGAGGATTTCCTGACGGTCACCGATAAAGACGGCAATTACATCTTCGTTCCATCCTTCTCGCCAGAGAACAATCCCGGGAACACGAGCCCTTCGGAAATGTTGGTGATCAACGCTTCCATGGATATCGCGGTTTGCAGGGAAGTGCTGACTAATCTGGTCGTGGCTTGTGAAACCCTGGGCACCGACGCCGACAACGTAACAAAATGGAAGGCGATGCTGGAGAAATTGCCACCCTACCTGCTCGAACCGGACGGTACAATGAAAGAATGGTCATGGCCCACGCTGCAAGAGCGTTATAACCATCGTCATCTCTCTCATCTCTACGGTGCTTGGCCAGGCGACGAGATCGATCCTGACCGCACACCGCAACTTGCCCGAGGCGCAGTTATGGCCGACAGGAGGCGCACGCCGGAAAGGCTGGCGGCTCATGGTCGATGCCAACGCGCTTTGATTGGGGCACGGCTCAAAGACAACTTCACGGTGGACACCGAGCTTCGGCAATTGATTGAGCAGGGCTACGTCAACACAACGCTCAGGTGTTCTCACGACCCCTACGTAGGACCCATGCCGGATGCACAGGGCGGGATTCCCGCAATCATGATGGAAATGCTTGCCTACGCACGCCCCGGTGTGATTGAGGTGCTTCCTGCACTTCCTCCCTCGCTGGTAAAGGGATCGATCAACGGGATGCTGGCACGTACCTTCGCTCGGATCGACAAACTAGCCTGGGACATGGAAGCCCGGACCGTGGACGTAACGATCACCTCGGTGAGAAAGCAGGACGTCACTTTGATTGCCCGGTATGGCATTGAAACGATTACCGCGTCTGCCGGAGTTTTGGCGGCGAAGCCCCAGCCTGGCAAGGCCAACTGCGACCTGCACTTGCCGGAGGGAAAACCGGTGGAACTACATCTGAAGCTCGGCCGGAACAAGCCGCTTGATTGGGCCGCTCGGGTAGCTTAGTAAACGCTGCCCGAACAGAACCTCGCTTTGAAGACTGCAGGAAATCCCGGTTCAGACATCCGGATCGACAGAGTACTTTGCTGTGAACAGTGGCGTGATTAAAGGATTTGCGGTGCAAAAATTTATACGTTACTAAGTTGTTGTAATTTATACACCAAGTCAGCGGTTGTATGATATGTGAAATGAATAAGTTTACATTACTGGATTAATCTTAATCACCGATTTGCAACAGATATGAACGTTTGTGCTACTGCCAAGCTACGGCTACGCTTCGTCAAGCATCATAATTCTTTCATTGACAATCATAAAGTATTTTACTAAAATCATTTACACAGGGTAAAAACGGACTGAAAATCCGTGTGTCGGCGGCATGAATTTCGATAACAGAGCCGGAACTGGCACACAAACTCGACAAAGAGGAAGACAGCCGCAACAATAGTAATTTAATGAGTTTTTCCCAGGATAGATTATGTCGGAGAAATTCGATGTTGTTGTAATCGGCAGCGGGCCGGGTGGTTACGCCGCGGCAATCCAAGCAGCACAAATAGTTGCAATTATTTTATAGAATTCAAGTCAATAGTGTATTTAATACTGTATTATGTAAAGGTCGTAGTTTAATCGGAATTTACATCCAAAAAGGTCACCGTATATTTGATCCGATGACCATGCTATGGTGTAAAGGTCAACGGTCACCTATGAAGAGAACAAAGTCAAGTAATAAAATCAATACCATAAAAAAATTTTCTTTGAGGCATCATGTTACGACTTATCAATCACTATTCAATGCTCATCTGAACAGCCTTTCAACTTCACGATGCTTTATCACAGACATCGTGAATCTACCTTTGTCATAGACAACCGGCATAATTCCATCAAAGACAGCGATAATAACAATGGTTTTTCAGGAGTGTTGTTTATCCCCACGTTTTGAGTTTATTTTTAGGGATTGCTATAATTTTGTTAATTTCTTTCAGGAGGGAAAATGTATTGGCATAAATACCATAAGACTATTAAGCTAAATCTTTCAAATAAAAAACTTGTGCAATTGGATTATCTACGAAAACGGCCTTATGGCAAATTAAGAACTTATATTTAGTGGAGTACTACGTATGAAAACAATTGTAAAATCCCTGTCGGATACAAAAATCAGCTTTACGATTATGGCATTATTGGTCTGCGTGGCGATGCTGGCCTGTCTGCTTCAAGGCAGCGCTATGGCACAGGGTGCTGGCGCAGGTCGCGGTGCCGCTGGAGGTCGTGGGGGCAGAGCAGCTAACCAGCTGGCATCGTCAATGGATGGGAAATTTTCTGTTACTGTTGATCAGTTCACCAATGGAAGCATCAAGGTTACCCCTGCTCTGCCCGAGAATGGGCGAGTTGATGCAAATACCGTCCTTACGATAACTGCTACTCCGGCCGAAGGTTACGTTCTTGACAGTTATTATTATCGGAATGCCGGCGGTGGAAGGGGAATGTGGGGAGGAATGTATTATGAATCTATGGGTCCGGAGTTTAAGGTTACGGTTGACCAGAACAAGAGAATCGGAGCTTCATTTATTGAAAAGAAAGCTCTGGAAGGCTTCACAGTAAAGAATAACATAGTGTATGCCCAGCCTGGCGTAAAGAAGCTGAAATACGATGTCTTTTCACCCAATGGTGCGAAAAATCTGCCCTGCATTGTTATTATTCACGGTGGCGGATGGTCAACCAACTGTGAAGATGTAATGCGAGGTCTGGCACGAGAGCTATGCAGAGATGGCAAGTATGTGGTATGCAGCATTGATTATCGCTGGGCACAAAGGGGAGACGGCGATGAAAAGCCCAACACAATGGCCAATATTATTGAAGACGTATATGGAGCTATTGCTCATATTCAGGAACACGCTGCCGAATATGGAGCAGATCCGACAAGCTTAGCTGTTACAGGCGACAGTGCGGGCGGCCAGTTGTCGGCCGTGGCAATCAATATGGTCGGTCAAATTGGTGATGGCGGCTTTGGAGTTAAACCAGGTGTATTCCAGTTCAAGCCGACCTATATGCCCAAAGGCAAAACAGTTGAGCAAGTACGTAAGGAAATTACAGCAGCAATTAAAGCTGCTGCACCAAGTTATGGCGTTTTTGAAAATTTGAATGCTTACTCAAATGATCCTGCTGCTGATAGAACCGCTTTGAGTAATGCAGTTTCACCTATTAACTTCATTCCGGATGTGAAAGAAAGGGCAGTGCCGCAGTTCCTTACTCGCGGAACAAACGACGGGCTTATCAGGAATGAAAATGTTCAAAAATATGCCGATGCTTTAAAAGCCAAAGGGCAGACCGTAGTATATCTACAACCCGAAGGCGCCAGCCATGCATTTTTCGACTGGAAACCGGATGCACGCACAAAGACTACTTTTGTTCAATACGGCATACCTTATGCTGCTAAAATGGAAGAATTCTTTAATACGGTATTCTACCCAAAAAGATAATGTAAAAACTCGAATTTAAAACTGAAAATAAGGTTAGCCATTTTATTTGCTCTGGTCTTATTTTATAATAGAATAATCATTTGCCCTATATATTTATATCTATTTGTTTATTTATTAAGTACTATATATAACAAGCCTTAAGGATGCAAGTTCTTCAAATATAGCTCTATAAAAATGTTAAATATTTTCACCCTATACTTATTCGGCCTGCAAAAATGCTTCATATATTAGCTACAGAGTCTTATTAACTTAATGCCTAACTTATGCTTGTCAGTGTCTATGCCAGTGTCTATTTGTACTTACTGAGAGTGCATGTTGGCTCTAAAGCCAGTCTACATTCAGTTGACTTTCTTTATAGACGCTCAAAAATGCGTATAAGTATCCTATTTACAGAAACTTACAGCTCGATATAACATCTCTTAATCAGCGGGTCATAGGTTCGAATCCTATATCGCCCATTCAAAAACTCCTGATTTCCACTTCCAAAAAGCGGTTTCGGGAGGGCCAGTAATTTATCGGTGCCGATGGAGCAGAAAAAGTTTGTTAAAAATCTACGCAGAGGGATTTATCAAGAGCTTAATCTTGTCATAAGCCGTTGGCCGACTTTACCCTTTATGTTCCCGTTAGAAATTCTAAAGCTGATACTACGATGTCACAATGAAGTGTCCGTCAGACAATTAAGCGTGCCGGTATCTTTGCGATACTGGCTTCAAATCCCGCAGCCCGACTTTGTTTATAATCGGGTGGTCTCAAAGCCAGGAAGCTACAGGCAAGGATAGAAAAAAAGCCCCTTTTTTGTAAAAAGGGGCTTTCTTAAACACAAGCATTTGCAATAGTTAGACAGGCCCTGTTTATATAGAATAAAGCATCAGATACCGCAGCGATCACATGAGCCTGGATTCTGCAGGTGCCTTTACGCACCGTAAATATTTTACCGACTATACCACCTTATGTGGACAGTTTATATGCGCTGTTGTTATATTCTCCTACAAAAATGCACTGACCACCCAAAACATTGGGAGCATCATACATTTATATATTTTCCTAAAAAAACTAAAGAGCCGACTTATACACCCAAATATCATCCATGAACAAAATGCCCACGCTTCCGGTCGCACCGGTTCTTTCCAGACCAATTATAATATGAGTGACATTAGCCAGATTGATACCGAAGTCCGCCAGGGGTACCT
>CAYSKI010000063.1:0-19742 GCA_964431695.1 uncultured Pirellulales bacterium
TCCGGGGTGTAGCTCAGCTTGGCTAGAGCGCCTGCTTTGGGAGCAGGAGGCCGCTGGTTCGAATCCAGTCACCCCGATTCTCCCGACTCTTCATTAAAAAATGCGAACAAAAAAATTATAGTTTATTGGCCAAAATTTAGTTTGTTCCTTTGTACACTTTCAGGAAACTAGAACTCATCCCAAAACCTGTTTTGTGACGAGATTGAGCGAAAATTTCGTGGTCAAGGCCGGAGGTGGAAAAGGCTCGGAGGCGTGCTTCAGGCACGTTGAGAACCTTTTTCGCCGACAACGCAGATCCACGGAATTTGCAGCAAATCGCAGTAGGAAGAGGTTTTGGGATGAGTTCTAATAATTCAACCATCAATCCTTGTAAATTCTCGCCGCCCAGCCTCCACCCGGCGCAAGCTCGATTTTCAATTCGTCCCCCTTTGAAACTTTACTGACAACTTTTTTATAATCATTGCCGTAACGGTCCGCATTGATACCGTCCTGATAAATATCTATTTTGTAATCCCCTTCATCCAGAAACGAGAAATCCACCGTCATCTCCCGTTCCGTCCAGTCGGTCATCGCCCCTATATACCATTCGGCCCCGCTTTTTCGTGCCACCAAAACATAATCGCCCACCTTCGCACCCAAAGCTTTTGTCTGGTCCCAGACCGACGGAACCTTGGAGAGAAATTCCATACATTCAGGCTCACGGAGATAATGCGAAGGACTATCGCACAACATCTGAAGCGGGCTCTCGAATACAACGTACATCGCCAATTGATGGCATCGTGTCCCCATACTCATCGGCCGCTCGAAAACAGACTGGAATCTCCTTTCCTGTGCATTAATCATCGCTCCCGGGGTATAATCCATTGGCCCGGCCAGCATCCGGATAAACGGCAGAGTCACGTTATGCTCCGGCGTCGGCTGATTACTCCACTTGTTATTCTCAAGACCCCGCACTCCCTCGCGCGTCAGTGCATTCGGATAAGTCCGGCGTAAACCCGCCGGTTTATATGCACCGTGATAATCGACAATAAGTTTACGCTTGGCCGCCTCACGAGCCACCCGCCAGTAATAATTGACCATCCACTGGTCGTCCCGCTGCATAAAGTCAACTTTGATTCCCTTGACGCCCCACTTTTCGAACAGATCAAGGGCCTCCTGTAAACGGTCGTCAAGAGACTTCCAGACCACCCATAAAATAATCCCTACATTTTTCTGCCGGGCGTGCTCTAAAAGCTCCTCGATATTTATATCCGGACTAATTGCAAATATATCCGCCGGATTTGACCATCCCTCGTCCAGTATCACGTATTCGATGCCGTACTTACCCGCGAAATCAATGTAGTACTTATAGGTGTCCGTATTAACTCCGGCACGAAAATCCACCCCGAAAATATTATTCGCGTTCCACCAGTCCCAGGCAACTTTCCCGGGTCTTATCCAGCTCGGGTCCTCAATTTGGCAGGGCTTTGCCAATTTATAAACCATCTGATTTTCAATCAGCTCCCGGTCTTCCATTGCAATAACAAGAATCCGCCAAGGGAATGTCCGCTGTCCCTGCGTCTCGGCGATATAATCAGCACGC
This sequence comes from uncultured Pirellulales bacterium, assembly GCA_964431695.1. Lineage (GTDB taxonomy): Bacteria > Planctomycetota > Phycisphaerae > Sedimentisphaerales > Anaerobacaceae > JAFGPS01. Next base: position 1,583 of record CAYSKI010000063.1, read on the forward strand.
TCGGTTACTTCGACAGTTCGGTCTCTTACCTGCCTTTCTTTGGCTGCCACAGCCGGAAATTTTCCTAAAAGCATTTTGCCGTTAGTACCCGTCAAATACATCCCGGGATAGTCTTCGAGGTCAGATTCCGTAACAGCTATCTTCGGCCCTCCATTAATATCCACTAAGGCCGGCAGACATGAGAACTTCTCGGCCCCGATACTGCTGATTTGAATATACTCGTACAACCTTTCCGAATGTGTTAAGAAACTATCTTCCGTCGGGAAATAAATGTTATGGTCCTCAGTAAAATTAAACGAAGCTTCTTCCGAAACTACCTGAATCGTTCCGTCAAAATTTGTCCTCCACCTGTATGCCGCCCCATCGTCATAAGCCCTGAAATCAAGCCCGTATCCACCGGCGAACTCGAGCGATAACTCATTAAAATTGTCCACTACATCGGCGGATTTTACTTTCAAAACCGGATGGAGAACTTCATTGACACTACGATTTCCGACCTTTTCGACTTTCGGATTCTGACCCGGTACTCCGTGCTCTTTTAGAGTTAATGATATGGGAGATTTTTCCAGCAGAGTCTGCGATTGATACATAACCGAATAAGAAATATTATCGGTAATGGAAATTACGATTTTGACCTTTTTGTCCGGCGATAATAGCTCATAATCTTTACTTGTTTGTCCCAGGGACTCCTTAGTGAGCGCAAAACCCATCGTTGTAATCGCTCCGATTACTATACAAAAAAACGCCGATTTAATATTCCTGTATTCCATTTAATTCCCTTTCCTTGTCTTCATACTTGCCATTAGTAAAAACCGGCTGAAATCCGCTCCGGAAATAAATTCTAACATGTACCACGCAAATCATACCTGTATGACCTACATAAATAAATCATTTTTTGCTTTAATACCATTTTCAGTGCTGAAAACGCTTTTTTTCTTTTTCAAATTCTGTTTTCCGCATTCCATCTTCTCAATCCCTTTGTAAAGGATTGGCTTTGAATTGGCTTTGTTTTTCCGCCACTGAAAAACCGATTTTTACCATATTACATTGTTGTTAAAGAAGTTGCGCCATTTTTAGCCCAATCCAAATTGGCTTTGTTTTTTCAAATTTGTTCGATTTGTAGAGAACGTTCTATAACTGTCGAATTTTCCGTAACCGGCTTCGGCCAATTCCCGCCGGGCAGGCCCGGCGGCTAAATAAGGAATATTTTTGCTATTTTATAATTCATTCGGCTCCGCTCAGTGCATATTTTTGACTTGCTACCCCCTGCCTCCATACCCCATTCACCATCAATTTTATCCAAAACCGGCCAAAAAACAAGGAAATTCCATCTTTACGCCCAGAATTGTCCTTGAGTCGCAATATGTGAATCGTGGTTCATGCTCTGGGAATACAGGGCATATCATCACATACCTTATAGAAAATGCTGGTTGAATTTGTGGGGCTTGTCGTTTATTATATTTGGGATTTTTTTGCCGGATGTTTTATACGACAGGATTCATTTTATTGTCAAAAATGGCATTATTTCCTTAATTACACGAAGGGACCAGAGGATGAACAAAATCAACCGCCGTCAATTCATCAAACACAGTCTCACCGTCACAGCGGGAACATATCTGGGCTTATCGAGCCTGAAAGTTCGTCCGGCACACTCCGCCAATAATGAAATTCGCATCGCCATTATCGGCATGGGCGGCCGGGGCGGACAGCATATTCCGACTTTCCAGAGTATCGAAGGTGTTAATATCGTCGCCTTGAGCGAGCCGGACCAGCAGCGTCTGGACCAACATATCGAAGGGTACAAGAAACAATACGAAAAACCGGATTCGGCCATACAGGGATATAAAGACTTTCGCGAAATACTCGATCGCAAAGACGTCGATGCCGTCGTTATCGCATCACCGAACCACTGGCACTCGCTGATGGCAATCCTGGCCTGCCAGGCGGGTAAGCACGTCTATGTGGAAAAGCCGGTAAGCCATTGCATCTGGGAGGGGCGCAAAATGGTCGAGGCGGCGCGTAAATATAACCGCATCGTGCAAACAGGCACGCAGCAACGTTCCTGTCCGGCGGTACAGGAAGTCGCCCGTGACATTAAAGCCGGCAAATACGGCAAGGTCAAATGGATCCACTGCTCGAGACTGAATTCCCGTCAGCCGATAGGGAAAGTCACCGAGCCTCAGCCCGTTCCGGACTATATCGACTACAATCTCTGGGCGGGTCCCGCTCCGATGAGTCCGGTCATGCGACAGAGCTTCCACTACGACTGGCACTGGCAGTGGAACTGGGGTGACGGCGAAATGGCCAACTGGGGAGTGCATTATATCGACGACCTTCGGCACATTATGGGCTGGAACGATGTCCCGACCAGGGTCGTGACGGCAGGGAACCGCTTCGCATGGGACGATAACGGCCAGACGCCGAATATGTGCTTCGCCCTGTTCGATTATGACGGCGTGAAGGTTGTCGTCGAGATACGGAATCTGCCCGATCCGATGCGCCGCGGCGGCCAAACAGGTGCCGTCTATCTCAACATGCGGGACGGCAACTATATCATGTGTGAGGATGGCCACATCCAGATTGCCCGCGGCGGCGGCTGGTACTACGACAAGGACGGCAACCGCAGCTATCAATACAAAGGCGACGGCGGAGCCGGTCACGCCATAAATTTCATCGAAGCTCTTCGCAGCGGCCGCCGGGAGGACCTTAACGCGGAAATCGAAATCGGCCATCTCAGCACGGCCATGTGTCACCAGGCCAACGCTGCATTCCGCGCCGGCGCCGAGGCCTCCGTTGACGAGGTCCGCGAGAGTATGAAGGCCCACGAAGACGCCGTCAATACACTCAACGATATAGTGGAACAGCTCAGTGGAAATGAAGTCGATCTGGCCAAACATCCGTTCATACTCGGACCGGAGCTGACTTACGACCGTAAGCAGGAAAAATTCGTCGGAGCAACCGCTGAAAAAGCAAATCAGTATATCAAATGCTCCTATCGCGACCCGTTTATAGTGCCTGAAACGGTATAACCAGCACAAATTTGAAATAATACAGGAATATCCGAAGCTGCTCTAAATGTACGCCCCATTTTCGCCGCCGGATAATCTCTCGCTAAGGGAGCAAGTACACTGCCGGACAGGATTTATACCGGGGAAAAAGTCTAATCGCCCCATTTTTTTAAAAAATTAACAAAACCTTTCGGAGTTCCAGTCGTAAAGAGAACAAAAAAGGAATGATTTCAAGGCATTTTGAAGACAGAGATTATCTATCCGTAAAAATATAATCAAGAATGTAGCCAAATCGTTAAATTCGGAGTAGTCGTTTTCAAAAACAAATCAAACAATCTGGAAGGAGAATCCCAAAATGAAGAAAATGGCAGTCAGTGTAATTTTATTGTCCGTCCTTTTATCTGTAAACGCATATTCGAATTTAAGCAGCGATTACTGGCCGACCTGGCGAGGTCCTGACGCCACAGGCGCCTCGAAAAATGCCAATCCGCCTCAGACCTGGAGCGAAACTGAAAATATCAAATGGAAGGTCGCAGTCCCGGGAAACGGATTATCTTCACCCATTGTCTGGGCGGACAAAATTTTCTTTCTGACCGCTATCGAGAGTGAAAAGGAGGGTGCATTTAAGTTTGATTTTGTTTGTATGGACCGAAATACCGGCAAGATTGTATGGCAAAAAACAACTCGCGAAGAAGTGCCACATGAGGGACATCATGAAACCGGCAGTTTAGCTTCGAATTCAGCCGTAACCGACGGCAAACACGTCTGGGCGAGTTTCGGCTCACGCGGTGTACATTGTTATGATGTGGATGGAAATCACAAATGGAGCAAAGACCTCGGCAAGATGAATATAGCCCGTGGCTTTGGTGAGGGAAGCTCCGCCGCATTGGCCGGCAACGCACTTATAGTTGTTATGGACCACGAAGGCGATTCGGCCGTTTACGCACTTAACAAAGAGACTGGTGATATCCTCTGGAAAAAGGACCGGGACGAAGCCACCTCGTGGGCGACTCCCCTGCCGATTGAGGTCAACGGCAAGCTGCAGGTTGTCACCAACGCAACGAATTTTACCCGCAGCTACGACGTCGAGACCGGCGAGGTTATCTGGCAATGCAGCGGCCAGACGCGAAACGCAATTCCTTCACCGGTAACCGGATTCTCCAAGGTGTATTGTATCAGCGGTTTTCGCGGCAATAAACTGCAGGTTATTGAACTCGGCCGGACAGGTGACTTGAGTGATTCCGATGCCATTGCCTGGCAAATCGACAGCAGAAACACACCTTATGTACCATCGCCCTTACTTTACGGGGATAAAATTTATTTCCTTTACAACAATAATGCAATCCTTTCATGTTACCAGGCCGAGACCGGTAAGCCCAATTTCGTATCGCAGAGCCTTGAGGGCGCGGGTGGCTTTTATGCCTCGCCGGTAGGTGCGGCAGGTAGAGTTTATTTAGCATCCCAAAACGGACTCACACTGGTTATCAAACATTCGGATACATACGAAGTCCTGGCCTCCAACAAGCTGGACGACCGGTTCGATGCTTCACCAGCCCTTGTCGGAAATGAATTGATTCTCAAAGGAAAAGAGAACATTTATTGTATAAGCCAACCTTAAGATTCGCCGGGATTTTATTAACCGCTCTGCGAATATGCGACTCGATCGCCGGGCAAAATTCGGCCTGTGCAATAAATTATCGGTCTATACGCATTTTTGGTTTTAACCCGGTATAAACGCCCCAACGGCAAATATTCTCATCCATATCTTGACAATGGCTGCGCAGAGACTCCAAAGGGGCAAATTTACATACATTTTCCCTCATTTTATTTGCAATAACAGCCCCAGACCTTCAAAGCGGCTTTACAAACCTGCCGATATGCCTATTATGACTATGCAACTTTTCTACAGTAAAAAATTATCTGGAAATTTGGGATCAGGTGTATATCATATATACCGTTACCTGCCGTTCCAAAAACATATTTTGGAGGATTGAGAAAATGAAACGCTCAACAATTTTAATTATAATCTTAACCTGTCTGGCAACGCTTTGCCTGGGCCAGCGTCGGCTGCGTACCACAGCGCAGACAATAATTCAGCTCACAGAGCCGAAAACGACGGGAACAATTCCCTTCGAAGTAGCGCTCAATAAGCAACAGGATATACTGATGTTCAGTACCCAAATTCTCCAGCGAAACCAGATCGGCCAATTAGCCTGGGCCGCTCAGGGCCAAAGAAGTTTTGAGAGCAATTCGCTAACACTACCTGTTCAGTCAACATCGCCTATTAAGTTATATATTGCGACTCATGAAGGGCTGTTTATATATATCCCGAATGAAAACAGCCTTCAACAAATAATTAATCAGGACATCCGTGGTCAGCTTGCAGCGGCGAGTGCTCCGATGTCTGACTCAGTGGCCGCAGCCGGATGCAGCTTTATTATTACAGCACCTACCAGAAGCCTGGCAACACAACGCAGCAGTAATAACAGGAACTCTTTATACCTGCAGGCCGGCCACATAGCTCAGAATATCCAGCTTCAGGCTGTCTGTCTGGAGATGGGTTCATTGGCAATAAGCAATTTTAATAAACGAGGCGTTAACACTGCCTGCAGGCTGCCAAGAAGTATCGAACCGATATACATTATCTGCGTCGGATTCCCCGGCAGCAGCGCGTTGGGAACCGGGGATGCTCAGAACATGGTTCCAAAAAAAGCCGCAGTGATTGTACCGAGCGCCAATTTCCGTGACGAGGAGCTTTTTGAGACACTAAAAGCCCTGAGCAACGCCGGAGTCCAGTGGATCATCGCAAGCACAAGAACCGGTATTATAACAGGCATGCTCAGAAGACAGGCCGAAGCAGGCGCCCAGATCGGCCAGTTAAGGGCTGATGACTACGATGGGATAATCATCATCGGCGGTACGGGTGCCGGTGAGCTTATCTATAATAACGTTGTCCTGAATCTCATCCGGGAGGCGGCAGAAAAAAGAAAGATTATCGGGGCGACTTCTAACGCCCCTTCGATACTGGGCAATGCCGGCATACTTAACGGCGTGAAAGTAACAGCATTACAATCCGAAAGAGTCGCTCTCGAGCAGTTGGGAGCCGTATATACCGGCATACCGGTAGAAGAAAATATGAAGGTTGTCACCTGCAATGGTCCGGCGGCGGCGATCCCATTCGCCAGAGCCGTCACGGATGCCATAACAGGCAGATAGCATCTTTTACCCAATCCCCCTGTCACTGCCGGAGCTGTAACGATTTGTAATCGGTAGTCTCCTATCTCTGCCAAAAGCCTTCGGAGTGATTTTTACTCCCGGCGGAGATTGCCTCCGTTTGTATTCGTTTTTATCGACCATCCGAATAACACGCAGGACAACGTCCTTCGGCAGACCCGAATCCGCAAGCTCTATAGCGGATTTGTCCTGCTCGACATAGCCTTTTAGAATCTCATCGAGCAGGTCATAATCCGGAAGCGAATCCGTATCTTTCTGGTCAGGCTTAAGCTCGGCGCTTGGCGGCCGGGTTATCACATCAACAGGGATAACTTCCCGGGCTGACATTTTATTGATATGCTCGGCTATCATATAAACCATCGTCTTGGGGACGTCCTTGATTACCGCAAAACCGCCCGCGGTATCACCGTAGAGAGTCGAATAGCCGACCGCCGTCTCACTTTTATTGCCGGTCGTTAAAACAAGAGCACCGGCACTGTTGCTAAGTGACATCAAAATCGTCCCGCGTATCCGGGCCTGCAGATTCTCGTACGCAATACCTTCGCTCTGCCAGCCCGCTACAGGCTTAAGAGCCTCATCGAACTGCTCCAATACGGACCTGATCGGAATTGTTAAAAAATCTATGCCGAGATTTTTCGCCAGTTTCCCGGCGTCACTAATCGTCTGGGGACTGTTGAACTGTGTCGGCATAGTAATCCCGATTACATTTTCCCTGCCCAAAGCGGCAACTGCAACAGCGGCGACTACCGAAGAATCTATCCCGCCGCTCAGACCAATCAGGACTTTTTCGAAACCGTTCTTGCGGGTATAATCCCGCGTCCCGAGGACAAGGGCCTGGTATATTTCATCGATTATATCTACCGGTTGCGAAGCTGCAGGTTGAAGTGGCTCAATCTTAACACCGCCATCGTCTCCGGGGACAATATCGGCGATAAGCAAATCCTCCCCGAACGCCTTCGCTTCCGCTATTGTCCTGCCGGTCGAATCGGCAAATATGCTTCGGCCGTCAAAAACAATTTCATCCTGTCCCCCGACCAGGTTGCAATAAGCGACTGCGCAATTGAATCTTTCCGCACACCTGCCGACAACTTCTTCCCTGATTTTTATCTTGCCGTAATGGAAAGGAGAAGCCGAGATATTTACAATCATCTGGAGCGGGCTGTAATCTCTTAAAAAACCGCCCAGCCATTCGATATCCCATATATCTGCACAGATTGTCACGGCAATATTTATCCCGCCCACATTGATGACCAGCGGTTCGGTGCCGGACTGGAAATATCTTCGCTCGTCGAAAACGCCGTAATTCGGCAGCCGGACCTTGCGATAAATTTTAACGACCTTGCCGTTCTGCAATACAGCCGCAGAATTGTAGCTTTCTTTGTGAGCGTTTTCAACAAAACCTACGATGATAGTTTTGTCCGGGCAGGCTGCGGCAATTTTTTCAACACTGGCCGAGCACTCTTTCAAAAAATGCTTTTTGAGAACCAAATCTTCCGGTGGATAGCCGCACACCGCCAATTCCGGAAAGACCAGCAAATCAACATCTTCCCGAACTGCACGGGCATAAAATTCCCGTATCTTCTTGGCGTTGCCAGCCAAATCACCAACAACCGCATTAAATTGTCCTAGTGCAATCCGCATAAAATAGTATTTAGTTAATAAGCATTCGCCTTTAGTCAACTGGAATTTCATCCCCTCGATTTTCTGCCATTTTTCCCATCGAAAAAATGGCGGAGAGGGCGGGATTCGAACCCGCGGTGCTCCGAAAAGAACACACCGGTTTTCGAAACCGGCTCGATCAGCCACTCCGACACCTCTCCGGCATTAAAACTCAAAATCCCGCTGACTTTATTCATAAAACTACCCTTTTGCAAGAAAAATCGGTTTTGGCCTGTCTTGCCCTCGGTCATGAGCTACATTCGGCCTGAGCTCATGTCGAAGGCGGGCCGAATGGAGCAAATGTAGCATGGGCTTCGGAGCCCATGAAAACACGGCCAAGATGGCCGTGCCACAAATTGGGTTTGTTTTTTTGCCAGCAAAATGCCTTGAAATTGCCATTTTTCTCATAATCTTTTTATTTCATAGAGCTTGCGACAAATTACCCATTTTAATATTGGGTTTGTTTTGCATTTTTTATCTCCCCACAAGCTGGCTTGTGGGCTAAATATAGGATGATGTTGTGTTTGAACTTTGAACTTGCTTTCCCCCCCCCGATTTTTATGATTTGTCGTTTCCTGTCTTCTGTGTTCTGTCTTCTCCGTTAGGAGTCCCAAGGACTGTCTTCTGCCATTACAATTGGCTTCCCTTGGGGATAAATTGTTTTCCATTTGGGATAAACTTGTCCTGAGCTTGTCGAAGGATTGGCTTCGTCTCCTCTCGGCATAGCCGAAGGCAACGCCGGGTGTTTTCAATTTTTTTCCTCGAATCCACAACTTTCGGATTTCGTGCTCAGTGCTTCGAATTTCCGGCCGGAGGCCGGTGAATTGGCTTTGTTTTTTCACCGGTAAAATCCCGTTATTTTCACCTATTTACTTGTTATGAAAGAGGTTACATCAATTTAGACCCGACCCAAATTGGCTTTGTTTTTTCAAAAAGGACCGATTTGTAGAGAGGACTCTATACTTGTCGAATCGTTTCTTTTTTAATTCGCCAATAAATTGCAGGGCTAAATATGGAATGCTCATGTTTTGTTTTAACTTTACACTTTGAACTTTTAACTCGCTTTTCCCCAAAATGATTCTGATTTGTGTATTCTATTATCGATAATCCTTTTTAATAGATTATACGTCCGCCCGGCCGGAATATAAGGATAATTCCGGAAACTTTCCAAAATTGTCCTTGACTCACAACGTATTAAAAAATCCGCATAAGGCTTGAAGCCTGTCCTCCTCCGACGGAATGAGGCAGCAAAAAAATACTATAGATAATTAGCAGTTTTAAATTGTTAAGGATTAACCGCGGAGTACGCAGAAAGTGTGGAGATAAAGCTCAATGAACTTTTTCAACAACCCCTTGATCATTATTTTTGTCCGACAGCAGTTACTATCTCAGTATCCGGTAAGCTTGACTTTCGTATACGACTAATTCCGTTATAGGTAATGATTAGAAAAACTATAGCGAGTATACTGACCACAATAGAACATATTAAAAACACCTTTTGATATGTTTCCAGTGCTATTGTTGTTGCTTCAGGAATGTTAATTGATGTATTTGTCGCAATCACTACGGAAACGTAAGCACCCCAGAGTAAGGAGGCGATAAGGAAGAATACTTCCGTAAGTACATTTTTCCCAGTTATGCTTTTTAAGGTATCTTCAGTAACAAGAAAGTATGTTTCTACCTTTGGGCGGATGTCTGTCTTAACTAAATCTTCAGGGCCAGCGATTTTAACTGCCTCCATGATCAATCACCCCCTTTATACTCAATTCCAGACTTTGGATACTTTTGTTGCAGCTGCATAATGACAGATTTTTTAATTTCTTTAATTTCTTTAAGGCTAGGTCGCGTCATAGGACTATTGTTTAGTGCCCATTCCAAAAGCTTTTCCAAAACACCAATTCGGAACTCATTCTGCAAAATCTGATTAGCATCTATTTCACCGAATTTAATTCCCATATCTTATCCTTTCACAGTTTTACATGGATTTTTGTTAAATCCATTTTGTTATCGCCTCAGGGTTTTTAATAGGGTTTTTAATAGGGACAGTCACCGTTTTATGTGAACTGTCCCTAGCCGTTAATCGGTGACTGTCACTAGTTTCTCGACTAGTTTCTCGAGTTAACTTTTTGGGACTTTTCCTGTAAGCATAGTCTGGCAAACTATCATGCGCTGCCCGTAAAGCCATCCTTGCTACGGTTAGAGTTGATTTGCTGGTCTTCATAGACTATTATTTAAGCTAATATGTTTAAATCCAAGTTTTAATTTTCAATGTTCTATACAGAGCAGGATAGTCCTTAATTCATTATAGTTCATCTCTTGATCATTCATCATTGACGTTAGGTTTTCCGTCTAATTCTTGTAAGTGCTAGTAGTGCTCCTTCGTATCCGTATTTCGCTGCTGTTTCTAGAGCCTTAATGGCTTTATCCTCTTTGCCAAGTTTAAGTAGAATAATACCCGCGTTGTACCAAGCGAATGCATATTTAGGATTCAGTTTGATTGCATGCAAGAAACATTCCAATGCTTTGTGAGTTTTCTTTAACTCGTAGAATATGATTCCATTATTTACCCAGTTGGCCGGATTATCTGGGTTCATTATATGTATCCTGCAGACATAAGCATATGCCTCATCTAATAATTGCCGATGGTCTTTCTCTTTATCAAGTGTGAATTTAGTTAGTAGTGCAGTTGCTTTCAATGACCAAGCGAAGATATTATCTGGATCAACTTCCATGGCCTTATTAGTGCATGCGATTGCGTCATCCACGTTTTTCCTTGCAAGCAGTTCTTTAGCCAGCAATATAAGAGATGTTGCACTTGGATTGTGAGTTCGCTCGACCATTAGAATAGGCAAATGAAGGGCATTTGATAGTGTTCCATTTTCGAATGCATGCCTTAATTTCTTATAAGTGTTTTCTGTGCTCTCCAAACTGATTAATACACTTCCTTCACCAATATTCGTAATATTAATATCTACGTCATTAGTAACTTTGCGAATGGTATCAAGTAACTTCTGAATATCATTGGACAAAAAGTCTTTGAACTCCATGTCAATCACCATCCTGCATTGAGTACGTGAAGTTCCAAGCACTTTATGTAACATTTTCTTGTAGTGTTTAAGCTCACCTGGCGTATAGCGTTTTGATTGACTTGACAGACTATCATATTGGTTATGATGTATTAGGCACAAGTAAACAAGATTGTCTTCAGTGTTGTTGTTTCGATTCCTATCGATGTGAGCAATTTGTCCCTCCTTTACAGACTTATCATCATTGAGAATGTAGCATAGGCAACATCTTCTAAGACATGTAGTTAAAACACTGTCTTCTATTGCCTTTGGTACACTGCTTCGTTTTTGACCAACGACTTTATTCATTATTGTCCATCTTCCAGATGTCCAGGGCCCAATAAGTACAAACTCCGTTTGCTCTTTACTTCTGTCAATATTTGCAGTGCCCCCTTTATTTGCTTTGGAATTTTATCAAAAACCTCTAAAATTCTCTTATCATCTTTTTTTGTACCTTGATCAAATCTCCTTTAATTCTTCTCTTCCCATCTTCTTCAATAAAAACGACGCCACTACCTCGATTATCCATAACTCAGGTTCTCAGAAATCATTATATTACGAAATATTGCACATATTATTCCTAAAGAGAAAGGTTTTATTTCCACATTAAAAATCATTTATATCTATTACAAGATACAAATAATAACTTTATTTCTACAAATGTTGTCAACAGGTGTTTATAATGCGACATTAATAAGAAGCTCTCTCAAAGATGCTCCACAATTGTATATAATACAACAAGCCCTGCAATAATTTTCTATTAAAAACCTTTAGCCCTCTCCTTTCTCAAATAAGAATTACTTACTGTATAACTAAAAACGACCTCACCATATATTATGTTGAGCTTGATGCCTTTTTATATATAAAGGCGTTTGTGGGGGCTTGAATATTGATTACTAATTCTAAAAAAAAATATTTTTTTAAAAAAGGTTGCAGAAAGTCGCTGTTTTTGTATAATTTTTAATATGAGTAGTAACTGTATATCTCCTTCCATCTTAGAGGCCATCCTTGGCCTTAGCAACCTGCTTTTGCGCCGTTAGGCGCAATAAATACCCCACAAACAATCTATTTCTATCCGTTTTTTCGTAAATTCATGGCAATTTCGCTCTGTTTTCGGCATAATTTGTCGAAACAGAGTACAGATAACGGAAAACAGAAGACAGATGTCAGAATACAGACGACAGATTATAGAAATCTGTGGCTATAAAGGAGAAAAAAGAATATGTCCGAAGAAAAAGTATTAATTTTCGATACCACCTTACGGGACGGCGAGCAATCGCCGGGCGCCTCGCTTTCGATCGCCGAAAAGCTCGAAATCGCCCAGCAATTGGCGGTTCTGGGCGCCGATATCATCGAAGCGGGCTTCCCTGTCTCCAGTCCCACGCAGTTCGAGGCCACCAGATTGGTCGCCGAGCAGGTTGAGGGGCCAACAATCGCCGGTTTGGCCCGCGCCAACGAAGGTGATATCGAGGCGGCCGGTAAAGCGATTGCTCCGGCGAAAAAGAAGCGTATCCACACGTTTATCGCAACCTCACCGGTCCACATGCAGCACAAGCTCAAAAAGAGCAGCGACGAGGTGCTGAAAATGGCCGTCAACGCCGTCAAGTGCGCGAAAGGATACGTCGATGACGTTGAGTTTTCGCCGGAAGACGCATGCAGGAGCGATATGTCGTTTTTGATCGAGATTCTCGCCGCGGTCATTGAAGCCGGCGCGACTACGTTGAATATCCCGGACACGGTCGGCTATATCCTGCCTTACGAATACGGCAGAATCATCGCCCGGCTCAAATCCGACGTCCCCGGCATAGACAGGTGCATCATCAGCACGCACTGCCACAACGACCTCGGTATGGCGGTGGCCAACTCATTAGCCGGTGTACGAAACGGCGCCAGGCAAATCGAGTGCGCGATCAACGGCATGGGCGAACGCGCGGGCAACGCCGCGCTCGAAGAAGTCGTGATGGGAATACGCACGCGCCCGGACTTTTTCGCCGCGCAAAGTACCGGCGGACTTACGACCAATATAAATACGAAAGAAATCTATCGCACGAGCCAGTTGGTCTCACAACTAACCGGCTTCGTAATCCAGCCGAACAAGGCTATCGTTGGTGCCAACGCATTTGCACACGAGTCCGGTGTACACGTGGATGGCATACTCAAAGAGCGAACCACATACGAGATTATGACCGCCGAGAGCATCGGCCTGGTCGGTTCGCGCATGGTCCTCGGACGGCATACCGGCCGGCACGGATTCGTGGACAGATGCAAGCAGCTCGGTTTCAAACTAAACAAGCAGGAAACGGAACACGCTTACGGAAGATTTCTGGAGATCGCAGATAAGAAAAAGGAAGTTTTCGACGAAGATGTTGCGGCGATTATCAACGAAGAGATTCACGTCGTGGAACATGTGTACGAGCTTCAGTATCTGCACGTAGCCTCCGGGACCGGGACACTGCCTACCGCGAGCGTCAAGATGAAGATCAAAGACGAAACCAAACAGGCCGCGGCATGTGGTGACGGGCCGGTCGATGCGGCTTATGAAGCCATCAGAGAAGCAACGGGATTGTCGCCGAAGCTGGAGAACTACACTATCCGTGCCGTTACCGGCGGCAAAGAAGCTCTGGGTGAAGCGACGGTCAGAATTTCTGCGGACGGCAGAACTTTTATCGGCCGGGGTATCTCAACCGATATTATCGAAGCCAGCGCCAAGGCCTACGTCGATGCCATAAATCGAATGGTCGCGGCAAAAGGCGGCACGCCTGAACTGAAAGCGGAACTGTAAGGAAAGTAAAAAGTATAAAGTTAAAATTTATGCCATAGGCAGGAAAAATTCTTTTGAAAGATATAAACAATGGGAATGACCCGGCTTCGCTTAAGGGCTTCGCCGAGGCAAGTAACATAAGAAAAAGGAACAATGCTATGGGAATGACAATAACAGAGAAAATATTGGCGAAAGCGGCAGGAAAGGAAAAAGTCCGGGCGGGTGAGCTAATCGATGCGAAGATTAATATTGTTTTATTTATCGATGTCACGGGGCCGGCAGCAGCAAAGATGCTTGAAGAAAAGGGAATCGATAAGGTATTCGACCCGGAAAAAATTGTTGTTACGCCGGACCATTTCCAGCCGGCCAAAGATATAAAAAGCGCCGAGCTGCACAAACGGCTCGACGACTGGGCAAGGCGGCATAAAATAAAACATTACTACAAAATCGGCAGGGCCGGTGTATGTCACGCGCTGCTGCCGGAGCAGGGCCATATCAGACCCGGCGAAGTCATCATCGGGCCTGATTCGCACACATGCACGTACGGAGCATTCGCCGCCTTTGGCACAGGAGTTGGCTCGACAGATCTGGCGGCGGCGATTGCGACGGGGCAACTGTGGTTTAAGGTCCCTGCGTCGATTAAATTCGTGCTAAACGGCTCACTCGGACCCGGAGTTTACAGTAAAGATGTCATTCTTGCCGTTATTGCGAGAATAGGTACGGACGGGGCGCTTTACAAAGCGATGGAATTTACCGGTCCGGCTCTGGCGGAAATGTCGATGGAAGCGAGAATGACCATGACGAATATGGTCATCGAAGCGGGCGCAAAAAGCGGCACTATCGGTTTCGACGATGTCACTAAAAAGTATCTCGATGAGCACTTGAAGGACAAGAAGAACTATACCGTTTACGAATCCGATAGTGATGCCGAATATGTTGCCGTCGAGGAATTCGACTGCTCTATAATCGAGCCAATGGTCGCTTTGCCGCACTTGCCAAGCGGCGGTGTCCCTATCGGCGAGTGTGCCGGTATGGAAATGGACCAAGCATACATCGGAAGCTGCACGAACGGCAGGATTGAAGATTTGCGAATAGCGGCGAAAATCCTCAAGGGTAAACAGGTTGCCATCCGTACGTTAATTGTGCCGGCGACGCCGACTATCTGGAAGCAGGCAAAAGACGAAGGCCTGTTTGATACATTTTACGATGCCGGCTGCGTGATTGCGGCTCCGACCTGCGGAGCATGTCTGGGCGGATTCATGGGCGTTCTGGCCGAAGGCGAAAAGTGCGTCAGCACAACCAACAGGAACTTTGTCGGCAGGATGGGACATCCCAAAAGTGAAGTCTATTTAGCCAGCCCGGCAACTGCAGCGGCAAGTGCCATCGAAGGGAAACTGACCGACTGTAGAAATTACCTTTGAAAAAAGTAGAAAGGCAAAAGTAAAAAGAAAGGGAAGTTATGAATGAACATAAAAAACCATCAATTATTGGCCCTGGTGTATCAAGTTTTATAATGATCATCCTTTTGTATGTTCTTCCTATGGAAAATACTCAGGAGAAACCAAGCGATATTCTCGAAATGTTCAAGATTTTTTCTTTATTGCTTTTTTCCTTTGCCGCAATTTGGATATGGCAAAAGTATTTGAAGGAATATGTTGCTTTTGAGATCGAACAGAAATTAAGAGAGATTAATAAGAAGCCAGAGGATTAGTTGATTATATTAATTTTTTTGAGGAATAAAAAATGACTATAGCGCATGTATATAAAAGGGACCATATAAACACGGACGAAATCATACCGGCAAGATATCTGAATACCGATGATGAAATGGAATTGGCTGAGCACTGCATGGAGGATCTGGACAAGGATTTTATCGGCAAAGTCAAACAGGGCGATGCAATCGTTGCCGGAGAAGATTTCGGCTGCGGCTCGTCCAGAGAGCACGCCGTATGGGCACTTCGCGGGGCCGGTATTCAAACTATTATCGCAAAAACATTCGCGCGAATATTCTATCGCAACGCCATAAATAATGGCTTTTACCTGATAGAATCACCGGACGCACCGGAGAAAATCAATGACGGGGATGAGCTTGAAATAGATTTCAAAGCCGGCATGATAAAAAACAAGACAACCGGCAAGGATATCGAGTTTAAGCCGCTGCCCGATTTCGCACTGGAGATAATCAACGACGGTGGCCTGCTGGAGCATATAAAGAAATCCCGGTGAGATAGACTTGCCATCTCACGGGATGAAACGATCCGCGTTCAATCCGGCGGTATCATTCAAGGGTTAACCGTGACAATCACCCGCTTATACCTCGACAAGGCCGGACTTCCTTTATCTGTGATCCTCAGTATAATATACACAGATTCCAGTTGCTCGACTCTTGGAACCGTTACAGCAATCCCGATGCTCGCTGGGGAAGTGATAGTACATTAGCGCCTCGTCAATGTTGTCTCGGACCTTCTCAGCAGCCGCAGAAGGTCAAATAATCACTGTCCAGGCTCAAAGATTATTCTGCGATAATCGCTAAGGTTATGCGTACCATCATCTATCACCTCGCATATCACATGTAAGCTCTTTCCCGCTGAATCTGAAGGAACCTTTACTGTTGCACGGTTTGTGTCGCTGCCAGAAATCGTGATATCATTCTCATATGTACCTGCTTCGGATAATACCCACCACTTGAACGTCAGGTTATCACCATCAGGATCTTTGGTCTCTGAAGCGTCGAGCGTCAAAGAAGTACCTTGAGGGGGCTTAACCGTAATTATGTCGAGACTCTTGTCGCCATTGATGATGACAACAGGATTTCGATTTCCCGTACCATCTTTTGCCCAGTCCATCCGGGCTGCAAAGTTGTTAAAGGTTGCCTGGTAGAAATATCGTTGATACTTCGAGGAAATGTTATTTACATTAACGGCATGGTTTTGATAGGCATTTGTTGCGTTGTCCTTGCATTTACCAAATTCAAAATATCCACCCCAGCCGACTTGATTCGGAACTTCAGGGTCATTTAATCCGGTAGGCATGAGATGAAGAAATGAGGGAGTGTCGCCTTCAACTCCATACTTATATTTAGGATACCTGTTGCCCAGATTGCCATGACCCTGGATATTTGTTGCATACTGCTCCCAATTTCTTGAGCCGGTAGAATTCTGAAAACGCCAGGCACTTTCATCCCAAATGAAAAACAGGTCCTTTTCAAACTCTCTGCGCATCCATTGGTGAGAGCTTTCGGGCCAATTGATTACATTGCCGGGTCTTTGGGCTCCGTCCTGATCCGTTATTGTATAGACGTGAATCTTTTTAAGAAACGCTTTCAATTGTTCCGGGGTTCGTTCCTGCCGTACTTTCCAGCATGCTTGGGCGAGTGTGTTACCTCCACCCCATACAGTTACCCAAATGGGACGATTATCAACTTCATCAGCTAATTCAATAATTTTGTTGCTTCCATCGGAATTGTTATTTTCGCCGATAAACCTCTGTCCCCTGTTTTTGCTTCCTAACATGGTACGCGCTCTCAGATAGTCCGCACTCGGCCAATATCCGATTTCCTGATGCTCATCGTCGTGTAAATGTCCCTGCTGGTTGGAACGTTTCATCAAATTTGGTAAATCCTTTTCGTATAAATCAATCGCTTTTTTTATCAGATTCAAACCAGTATCTCCGGCATTGCCCGCTACACTCCAACCGGTCGAGTGAACCAGAGCCTCGATCTCAAACATGTCGGCATGAACAAGGAGCCGAATCATGGATTCCATATCATCGGGTTCCACGTTATTGGGTGATATGTCGGTAAGTACAACAAGACGCGGTTTAAGCTCAGCAGCAAAGGATGTGTTATACAGCACAAGGTAAAACAGAAAGCATAAGAATAAATGATAACATTTCTTAATCATAATTTCTCCATTAGGATTATTTTGGTTCGATATTCACTATTACTCTTGTGTATCTCGTCAACTGCGGTTCTCCCTCATCATTGACTTATACACCAGTCTGCGCGTTCCTGAAATTCCTTCTGGTAGTCCTTACGCCACTTGGAGATGCTCGATCCACCGGGTCCATCAACATAATGATTGGTCGTACCATCACGCTTGAATTGTCCGCCCCAGCTTTCCTGGGTGGGGTCATCGGGATCGTTCAATCCGCGGTTCGCGCTAACCAGCCACAAGAACGAAGGCGAATCTCCTTCACACACCCCGGTGCACCCCATCCCTTCATGCGGATATACAGCGCAGAGAGGTCCGTGGTTATTGCGAATATTCTCGTTGACCCAGGCGAGGTCCGAAATCGAATCAGAGCCGCCGAACATGCCCTGGTATGTCGTCCTCGAGTAGATTATGAACAAATTCGTTAAATTCTGGAGTAACCAATAGATTGTATCATCCTGATGCGCGATTTGATGGATACGCATCTTGCTGAGGAAGGTC
>CAYSKI010000064.1:0-18471 GCA_964431695.1 uncultured Pirellulales bacterium
AAGCTTTGCTTGAATTCTAAAATGCCACCAGTTTTAACTGGTGGTTCTTTACTGAATAACATAATCAGAAGCACTGTAATAGCGATCAGGAATAAAGACTGCTCATCATAGGTGGGAATGTACCAGCCGGATTTTTCGCCGTACAAAGTCACGACGTCGAATGTCGGTGATTTATCATTTTGAAGGCCGGGTTCATTTTTGCCGGATGCCAAATCCTGTTGTTGTGCATCAGAAGTGGATTTGTCCTCAATGGTATCTATTTTTGTGCCTCCTATTCCGGGACGCCCTTTTAATGTCCAAGGAACTCTCAGCTCGTGAGAGCATTTCGGACATTTGCCCTTTTTGCCGGAGGTACCCTCACGGGCCAGAATCGTCTGACCGCAATAGATACACATGAACCGTATCATTATTGAAATCCCTCGATTTTAGCTCAATTAAGTCCCTTGCCCGTCCAGAGATAGCATATCTGTATTAGGCGTATATGTCAATAATCTATAAAGACTATATCTTCGGGGATGGCGACGACGTCACGGTGGCCGGGACCGAGTGCGGTGCGTATTTCGGAGCTGTGCTTTCCGGCCAGTGACTTAAGCTGCGAGCTGCCGATACTGGCGACGGCCTTGGCATTTTCATTTAGCATGACGACGTCACCGGCCTGGAATGTCCCCTTGACGGAAACTACGCCGCTGGGCAGCAGGCTCTTGTGTTTTTGGATGGCCTGCATGGCGCCTTCGTCGATGACGATTGTCCCTGCGGCGGTGCTGTTTAATATCCATCGCGAGCGGTTGGAGAGTTTGCGTTTCGGCATAAAGATTGTGCCGATTTCTTCGCCGGTCATAATTCTGCCGACGACGTTTTTGATTTTGCCGTCGGCCAGAACGATTCGGCAGCCGGCGTTGGAAGCGATTTTCGCCGCTTCGAGCTTGGTCTTCATTCCGCCGGTCGCGAACATGCTGCCCTTGCCGCCGGCATTGCAAATCATGCTCCCGGTAATCTCGAAAACCGTACGGATGGGTTTTGCATCGGCGAACTTTTGCGGGTTCCTGTCGTAGAGGGCATCAATGTCACTGAGAAGAATCAAAAGGTCCGCGTCTATTTTACTGGCGACCAGTGCGCTGAGTTTATCGTTATCGCCGAAGGCCGAGCCGATCTCGGCGGTGCTGACGCTGTCGTTCTCGTTTAAGATCGGAACGACGGCCAGCTTGAGCAGCGTCTCGATGGAATTGCGAAGGTTCAGGTATGTCTTTCTGTTACTGAGCACCTCGGCGGTCAGCAGTACCTGCGCGACGGTGACGCCGTATCGCAGAAACGATTTTCGATACTCCGCCATCAGCAGCGGCTGACCGATGGCTGCGCAGGCCTGCCGCATCTTCAAATCTTTCGGCCTGTCGGCCAGCTCCATCTGCCCCGTGCCCATACCGATGGCGCCGGAGGAGATAATTACGACCTGCCTGCCGGTTTCCAGAAGCGAATTTACCTGGTCGGCGATTCTGCGAACGTAACCGGCGTCTATCCCTGTTCCTTTGGTCAGGATATTCGTCCCGATTTTCACGACGATTCGTTTTGTCTTTTCGAAATTTCTCACAATTTCGTATCTTTCGATTTACACTTTTTACTACACTCAGGGTCGGTTCCGGATAACAAATCTTATATCATATATCGTATCCTGGGCACATTTGATATAAGGTTTTCAAAAATTGGCTTCCCTAAGGGATGAATTGTTTTCCAAATTGGGTTTGTTTTTCCAACCCCAAAAATCCTCGGATTTGCCATATTATGTTGCTATCAAAGAGCTTATGCCAATTTGAGCCTGTTCCAAATTGGCTTTGTTTTCAATTTTTTCTTCTGTCTTCTGTGTTCCGTCTTCCGTCTTCTGTCTTCTGCCGCTAACATTGGCTTTGTTTTGCATAATTTTGACCGCGGATTTCGCAGTTTATATGGATCTGAATTATTTCGAATTGTTTAGCCGCGGCCGTCACGGCCAAGGTCCCCGCAGCACAGGTCTGCGGGCTAAATATTGAATTTTTAAGTTGTAGTTTTACTTTTTTCATTTTGATTTTTAATATGTAGTTCCCTATCCGCCATACGCTATCCGCAATACGCTATTAATTATCTTATAAAATATCCGCCATAATACAACGAAAATCCGCGAGAATTGTCCATTACTCGCCATTCACTGCCTGTTGTTTTTACCCCGTGATGGACTTGGCCATGCCTTACGGCAGATGGCCTCTGTTGCCTATCTAACGGGGCAAATCAATCGTCTTTTTTCCTTGTTAAAACAGCTTGAATAAGCTCTAATCTCCGGCACAGTGAGTATAAGCAGTTGCCTAAGGTGCGATATTTCGGAGTAGTTCGAAAATGAAAGACTTACATATCGATAAGAGTCTATCCTTCACTGTAATCAGTCTTTCGGCATTAGTTTTCATAATATTCTGCTGCAGCGGGCCGGTTCGCGGCCAGGAAACGCTGCCTCTGGTAAAGCAGGCCCCACCCGATGATGTTGTTACCTTATACCTGTATATCAAGCCCGTCGATTCCGGTCTTTCTATCGAGGCAAAGCTGAACTCCACGACAACCACCTTCGAGCTGGACGTCTTCCCGGCGGAAGAATTGAGGGCCTTTCTGGATTTAACTTCCGAGACATCGAATCACAAGTACGAGGAAGTAGAGCCTCTCCTGCGGCAGTACGGCCGAAAGCTTTTCGATCGCATTCGGCCTTTCATCCGGCAGTGCACCGAGATAGAATTCGTGCTCGCGGATGATTCGTTGATTCAGTATCCCTTCGATTTGTTGTTCTACCAGGGCAGGCCTTTGTTCATTCAGAAACCTGTAGTGTACAGCTTTGCTCAGGTCGGCACGAAACGAATCGACCTCAAAGGGATATCACATGCCTTACTGATTTCGGACGCATCGGCCGACCCTGAACGAGCAGTTTCGAAAGTTCGACAATATTTTAAAAACAACACGTATAAAGATATAAATGATGTCAAACCGGACGACTTTAAAACTGCCGGGCCGGTTGACCTGCTGCTGGTAAGCGCCCACGGACACATCTTCGACAACGAGGACGATTATATAGAGTTCGGCGACGAGCATCTAAAGGCCGAATATCTGGCTAACCTCAAGCCGAAGCTGGTTTATTTCGATTCGTGCTTTATGGGCGCCAGCCGCGATTTCATCCGGCTTTTCCGAAATAACGGCGTTGAATTTTATATCGCGCCGAGGGTCCCCAACGAGGCAGGAAATTCTTCGACCAAAACAATGTGCCTGTTCTTCGAGGCACTCGATTTGTACGGCTGTCCCGCTTACGCCATGTACCTGACAAAGCGGCAGCTTTATGAACATTTCTCGAAGAAGAAAATCGATTTTATGGTCTTTTTCCGCTGCTCTCCCTTCCGCGTCTATCGGTTATAGTCTCTCGTCGTTCGTATTTAGTGGTTCGTGATTCGTATCCCCTACACCCTAAACGCTATACCCTATAAACTACTTTTCCCTTGCCGATCCGGCCGCTTTATGCTCTAATTTCCTAAAAATGAAACGGGCGGATAAAATGGAAAGAAGGAAATTTATTCAAAACTGCTTCGGCTGCAGCATGGCGACTATGATTGCCAGCCTTGCACTCGAATCCGGCCCGGCATATAGCCGGGAAAACGAACCTGCCGAAGAAAAAGAATCCGACAAAGAAAAAGAGCCTGTAAAAAACGAATTGGCCCATAAAATGGTCCCGAATCATGTGATGAAACTTTTGAAATATATCGAAGCCAATTTCGATGAGCCGACCCGGAAAAAGATATTCGGCCAACTCGGGTACGAATGTTTTTATGCGGTAGGCGCCAATAAGTGGATACAAAACTACAAGACCGACCCGGACAGGTTTTTCGAGATGGTCAATAGCGGCAAATCGATTTACTGGGAGAAGCTGGAAGACGACAGGGAAAATTCCAGAATCAGGGTAATAAGCAGGAAATTCGTCTCCTGCGTCTGTGCTTTCGGACAATGTCCCGACCCGCCGAAATCACTATGTAATTTTTGCTGCTTAAGACTTCATAAGGCCTTATTCGAAACATTATTGAATAAAAAGGTCGAGGTCAAACTTGATTCGTCCGTCCTGCTCGGCGGCGAAAGATGCCGCACAACCATTAATATTTTAACTTAATGAATTGCTTCCTCGTCCATCGTTCTTCAGTCCTCAGTTGAACGAGAGGTTACTTCTAATCGAAACTAAAACTCATCCCAAAACCTGTTTTGTGATAAGTTCCAAGATAGTTGCGACTGTCAGGGACTTGATTAAATCTGCAGGCCGGACAAATCGCCTTTTACTTCTTCGAGCTTGCCGTAGTAAACGTCAAAACGTTCCTTGAGTGCGGACATAGACTTTTCAAGGTTCTCTATATCGGCCTTTAGTCCCTTGGCTTCGTCGCCCATAATTTCAGCTACCGGAATTTCCTTGAGCTTTGCAGCGAGCTTATCGAGTTCGCCTTTTTTGGCAACGATAGCATCTTTGTACTCAATCGCCTTCGCCCGTAGCTGGGCGGCATCCATCTTCGCCGCTTCGGCCTTTACTTCGCTTATGGGCTTTGTTTCGTCGGCCTTTTTGCCGCAGCTTGTTATCGTAACCGAACACATTACCAATAAAAACAGAACGGCAGCATTTCTCAAAACCTTCATCTTTCCGATCCTTTCAAAAAATCCCTTTTTTCATATCCCATTCGAACGGCATAATTTCATGTGTTTGTTTATATCCCAGTAGGCCAGATTGTACCACTATTACCGGCGCTTTGCAAATTTACTCCGTGAGATAGCTTTTTTTGAGAGTTATCTCACTGGTTGAATCCCCTGAAAGCTGACAGTCTGACCCGACTTCTTAGAATCGAGTATCAAGCATCCAGCATCGAGAATCCAGATTTAAAATATTGCTACCTTTAGACTTCTCGATTAATACCAATCATTCCCGGATAATCCCGTTTTACCCCGTGAGATAGCAGCATTTGGCTTATCTAATGGGGTGAACCCCGTGAGATGGTGTTGTTTACCTATCTAATAGGGGCAAAAATGCTACTTATAGTCTCGTAGATTTATGTTGTTATGTGATCAATAATGATATTTATGTACGAAGAAGATATAATCAAACGCATCGGCTTGAATATCACGATTATTCGTGAGCGGCAGGGACTCACACAGGAAAAACTCGCCGAACTGGCCGGCCTCCACCGAGCCTATATCGGCCAAATAGAACGAGGAGAAAAAAACATCGGCCTGAAAAACCTCGAAAAAATAGCTAAGGCATTAGATGTAAGTATTAAAGAATTGTTTTAGCATATTTTTTTTGATCCTATTACTTTACAAAATTTTATCGCATACTTTTATTCATGTCTTTTTATATTTAAGGAAATTACAAATCTAAATAAATTATCCTCAAAAAATTCTTAAAAATTATCTGATACTTATTGTGAAAATTATACTTGTAAAATCCAACATATTTGTATAAATTTATTATTAAGAGAAAATATTAGGCAACAGAGATAGAATGTAAAAGTCTTTTTTTCAAAAATTTTAAATCTTTTAAAATTTTAAAGGGGATCCAAGGAGACTGAAAATGGCCTTGATAGTACCAGCCTTAAGATTTGTTCAAAAGAGTGTGACTATGTATCTCGTGGCTTTACCAGTTAACCAATTAGATCATTGCAGTATAGATAATTGGGATCCTCGCAGGACAGGAAAATGGAAAGGTTATCAAAGAGGTCTTGTACAGAAAAAAATCAAAGACCTTGCAGATTATCTGCAACGCCCAGATGGGATATTACCTATCGCGGGTTTATTAAATGTACGAGAAAAGAACTGCCTTAAATTCACGGGAAAAAAATTTCCAAAACGCGCTTCTAGCGGAAAACTAACTATTGCTGATTATACACAATTGTGGGTAGTTGATATGCAACATAGATTAGAAGGAATTCGAACAGCCCATAGCCAAGGTTCTCTCATAAATTTTACAGTACCAGTATTGATAACTGAAGGATTAAGCCCGATTAAAGAAGCAGCACAATTCTATGTAATAAATACTCGTGCTAGAAAAATGGGTGTGGACTTGACAAGAAGACTTCTTATTGAACACAATGAGATTAGGGATATTACAGATGTTAAAGATTGGGAACTTAAAGCTGTACAGGTAACAATACATCTAAACAAATATTCTCACAAACACAATCCCTGGTATTCTAGAATCAGAGAACCTGAAACAGAACGCTTACGGTCACACATTGCAACAGAGAAATCCTTTGTTCCTTCGTTAAAGTGGTTACTTAGTGCTCCAGATATTCAAAAGAAATCTGTTTCATCGATTTCGAGGTTCTTGGCAAATATGTGGGGAGGTTTAGAATTAAATATGCCGGAAGCGTTTGACAAACCAAGAAGTTTTATCATCCAAAAAACTCCTGGCTTTATGGCATTCCACCGATTGGCACCAATAATATACAGAAAAACTAAGAAGAAGGGACACAAACTTTCAACCTTTAAAGTTTTTTTCCGAGTATTTTCAAAAAGTAATCGATACGGATACAAATTCTGGGATAGGAAAAATCTTAGTGGGGCAAAGAGATATGGCACAGGTCAAAGTGCGTATTCTCAACTGGCTTTGTCTTTAGCAAAACAATTGGATCTATAAAAAATGTCTGAGAAACACGATCATTTAGTTGCTAATTATAAAAGCAAACTTCTTAATATGGGATATAGCATTACTAAAAAATCACCATTTGTTGACTATAGACCAGATGTATGTGCTGTGAAAAAGAACAAGAAACTATTTGCTGAGGTAGAATTAGACAAATCACTTCATAATGACCATACACTTGGTCAACTTAATAGTATGCATAAATACGTGAGAAAAAGTAAAAGTTTTAGTGGGGCGCTTGTAGTACCCAAGTTTGTAGTTAACGAAGCACGGCTATTAATAGAGTCGGTGTTTGGAGATAATAAAATCAAAGTAGTTGGTCTATAGGATTTTATAGAACTTTTTAGAAATAGATAAAAAATATTGTACTTAGTCTAAAAGAAATAGAAAAACTATGAAATGGCATGATGCTGTTAAAAAAGCAATTAATAGACATTGTCGTTCTCGAAAAAGTAATACTTTCACAAGAAAAGATCTAATCAAAGAAGAGCTTCATAGAATTGTTTCTGATGCTATTAGTAAAGGTAATACACCTTCACAAACACTAAGTCGTGTTTTACAAGAACTTCGTGCTGAAGGTGAAATAGCATTTATTAAAAGGGGCGTTTACAAAAAACTCAAATAACAGGATTTAAGAAAACATATTTATGCTTATATTTCAAACGAAACTCAACTAAAAAAATTAATCAAATTCTGTTTTTCAAAAAGATTGCTACTTTTAGGTAGTTGATCAAATCTTTCCGGTGATCAATGATCCTGACAAAAACGAAAGTCAGGATTTGTGACAGCCGAAGCCGGACAATTTTTATTCGATGAGCCTTTCAGGATTCCAACTATACCGTTGGAATATACGACGGTCTGGTCGTTTCCCGAGAGGGGGGTGTGGGCGACTCATAAATCGTATTATCGCGGCAATTTCGCGCCGCAGATAGCCCGTAATATTATCGAGATGTACAGCCGCAAAGGCGATAAGGTTCTCGACCCTATGGTGGGGGCGGGAACAACGCTTATCGAGGCGAAGCTGCTTGCACGAAACGCCGTCGGTATCGATATCAATCCCGATGCGGTTAAACTTTCGGCCGAAGCGATTCGATTCAAACATAAACCCGCAAGCCGGCAGGAAGTCAAAATCGGCGATGCGAGAGATTTATCTTTCTTAAAAAATAATTCGATAGATTTAGTTCTGACGCATCCGCCTTATATGAACATTATCAAATATTCCAACGGCGAAATAGAAGGGGACCTTTCCAATATCGGCTCACTGCCGAAATTCTGCGATGAGATAGAAAAAATCGCGGCCCAGTTGTTTCGCGTCCTTAAGCCGGACAAATACTGCGCGATTCTTATCGGCGATACCCGCAAGGGGAGGCATTTTGTGCCGCTTGCATTCAGTGTGATGCAGCGGTTTTTGAAGGTCGGCTTCGTGCTCAAGGAGGATATTATCAAAATCCAGCATAACTGCACGATGACCGGGCGATGGCGGCCGAAGGCCTTAAAAGGCGGATTCTATCTGATTATGCACGAGCATTTGTTCGTCTTTCGCAAACCCCGCCCCGGCGAGGACCTTTCCCGAGTCCGATACAGCAGGATTGTTTAAGAGTTTACTTACCCACCCTCCAAATACATACCAAATGCCATATACCAAATACTAAGTACTATTCAATAACGGCTATCTTTCTGTGTGTGAACTTTTTTTTTGAGTTGTCACCGGCGTAGTCCGCGACGATTTGGCCGGTGCCGAGAAGTTTGTATTTATAGATAACAAGACCTTCGAGTCCGACGGGGCCGCGGGCGTGGATTTTATTGGTGCTGATGCCGACCTCGGCTCCGAGTCCGTAACGGAAGCCGTCACTGAATCGCGTGCTGCAGTTGACCAGGACATTGGCGGAATCGACTAATGACATGAATTTCTCGGCCTTTGCCTTGTCCGCGGTGACAATGGCGTCGGTATGTCCCGAGCCGTAACGGTTGATATGCTCGATAGCGGCGTCGAGGTCATCGACGACTTTTATCGAAAGGATATAGTCGAGATATTCGGTAGCCCAGTCCTGCTCGGTCGCCGGCTCGACGTCGATAATCGCGGCGGTTCTTTCGCAGCCGCGCAACCGGCAGCCGTTTTGCTCCAGTGCCGTTTTTGCTTTCGGCAGAAATTCCGCGGCAATGTCACGATGGACAAGGAGCGTCTCGGCGGCGTTGCAGACCGCTACGTACTGGCATTTGGAATCGACGGTGACATCGACCGCCATCTGCATATCGGCGTCGCTTTCGATATAGACGTGACATATACCGTCGGCGTGGCCGAGGACAGGGATGTTGGTGTTGTTCATTATGTAGCGGACGAATTCGTTGGAGCCGCGGGGGACGACCAGGTCGATGTATTCGTCTAAGGCGAGCATTGCGGCGACGTCTTCGCGGGTCTCCATGAGTTGGAGCCAGCCGGAGGGCAGAGAAGCCTTTTCACCGGCGGCGGAAATTGTCCCGGCCAGGATGCGATTGGTGTTGGCCGCTTCGCTGCCGCCTTTGAGCAGGACGGCGTTGCCGCTTTTAAGGCAGAGCGTGGAGATTTGCACGAGTGCGTCCGGGCGGGACTCGAAAACCACCCCGATGACGCCGATGGGGCAGGTGACTTTGTAGAGTTCGAGGCCGGTGTCAAGCTCGGTCGCGACGATGGTTCGGCCGACCGGGTCGTCGAGCGTTATGAGGGTCTCGATGCCGGCGATGGTCTGGGCGATTTTAGGCTCATCGAATTTCAGACGCTTGAGCAGCGGCCCGGGGAGATTATTTTTTTCCGCCTCGGCGAGGTCCTGCCGGTTGGCGGCGATAATGGCGGCGGACCGCTGCCGAATGGCCTCGGCGATTTCCGTTAGGGCGCGATTTTTTACGGCCGTTGAAGCCGCGGCCAGACTTATCGATGCTTTTTTTGCCTCCTGGGCGATTTCGGTAATACTCATTATTTTTTCCTGTTGACTGAAATTTATTCTCTGGTTACTATAAGATTTTAATAAATAATACGTAATTTGCAATAAGTAATTATTTCGCGGGTGTAGCTTAGAGGTAAAGCTCCAGCCTTCCAAGCTGGCTACGTGGGTTCGATTCCCATCACCCGCTTTTTGCGGCAAGAGAAAGGCATTTCCTCTATTTTAACAAAGCTGGTTGCGGAGCGCAAGAAAAATCTTACCGGACTTGCAAAAATTCTTTAGTAGGGATTTTTGGAGAATTTAGAATACCAAAATAATAAAAGCTACAACATTATCACAAGTTAATTACTTTATTCTCTTGAGCTTTATTATCTTTAGTCAGGTCATTTCTAATTTTGAGTAAGCTGGAATCATTCGGATACTGTTTCAATCCATTTTCAATTACCTGCAAGGCATCAGTACGGCGATTCAAATTGAATAAAGTAATAGCTAATATAGCAATGCGTTTAGGATTAGATTCATGATTATTTGCTTTTTCTGCCCACTCATATGCTTGTTCATCCTTCTTAAGTCGATTAGCGCTTAAGGCACCAAGATAGTATATTATTGCCACAGCCCTTTTATTTAGGTCGGCCTCCATCGTCGGCTTCATCTCAGCCACTTTCCTTTGACTCTCTTCATATGCTTGAATGGCACGTTTGGAGTGCTCAAACGCCTTCACAAAATCTTTCTCCTTGTAGTACTTAGCTGCAGCGTTATTTTCGTCCATGGCAACAGTGGCGTGACCGGTTATTATGCTTCCGATTCGAATACGACCATCAGGGAGCTTTTCGATACCAGAGGTGCGTTGTTCAAGATCCTTAAGGGCTCTTGTCAAAATCTTAAGGTCTTTGCGGGTTAGAGCAACATCGGTATTAACATCCTCAATTCTATCTTCAAGCTCCTTAATGGCATCTCTTGTTTCATCTGGGGGAATATTATGATGAATAATAATACCATTAACATCACCAGCGAATATGTATGAGTTACCAAGTTGGTCTCCGGTTTTAACTGTAGTTACCTCAACATTATTAGCATCGCCAGCAAATATAGGTGAGCCTTCATGTTGGTTACCAGTTTTTATTGTAGTGCTTGGACTTGACGACTTGAGGAGCCCAATAATAGTTGCAAGTATTACAAATACTCCTGTAATTATAGCACCAATTATAGCTGCTTTGATTGTTATTCTCATAATTGTAATAAACTACAAAATATGATGAATTTTTACCAGTCTAAAATTAGTAATGTGAAGGCATAAAAATACCCCGCTATAGGGGGTAATAATAGGGCTTAAAAAGAGTTGAATATCGTATTTCGATTGATATGATTTCATTGCCTGGATAGAATGTAACGGAGAAGGTTAGAAAGGTGTGAATGTAAGAAAGTTAGAAAGGTGTGAAAAGTTAGAAGGGTGTGAAAAGTTAGAATGGTGTGAAAAGTATGAAAGGAGAGGAAGATGAAAAGCACAAAAGGTGTGAAAGGTGAGAAGGGTGTAAAAGGTGAGAAGGGTGTGAAAGGTGGGAAAGGTCAGAAGGGTAAAGCTGCTCAATATTTCGAGGATTTGCATATCTACCAGCGGGCGAGAGAATTAGTCAATGCAATCTATGCCGTAACGAGAGACAGTGACTTCAGGCGGGATTCGAGCCTGGTTGACCAGATTCGTCGTGCGGCAGTTTCAATCATGTCCAATATCGCCGAGGGATTCGAGAGAGGCGGCAAAACGGAATTTATCCAGTTTCTTTATATCGCCAAAGGCTCGTGCGGGGAAGTACGGGCACAACTTCAGATTGCTCAAGACCAGAAGTATCTGCAATATAACGAATACCAGCGACTTTATGACCTTTGTAAACAGATTAGCGGGATGATATCGAATTTTATCGCTCATTTGCAAAAAACCGATTATCAGGGTGAAAAAATCGGCAGAGCCAAAAGGCTCAATCGACAGAACGATAAGAAACGAATGGAGGAATTTTTCGCTTCGCAGGGAATTAAACTACCCAATTATGATGAGCAGTAATGCGGTTAATTGAACTTTCCGGCCTTTCAAACCTTCTCACTTTTAAAACTTTTCCGGCCCGTTCAAACTTTGTGAAGATAACGATATTTAAAACAGGGTTGATATTCATATGAAGGTATTATAAAATGACGGGAAATTAAGGAGAGATATTATGGATATTACTGTTATAAAGGGATTCTTTTTTTGGTGCACGTTTATTAACGTGTTATTGCTGGTTCTCTCGTTCCTGTTCTGTGCCCTCGCCGGTGACTGGATTTACCGAATGCACAGCAAGTGGTACCCGATTTCCAGAGAGGCGTTCAATGTGGCAATTTACTGCTTCACCGGATTGTTCAAGATATTTGTTATCGTGTTCAATTTCGTCCCCTGGATTGCCCTTGTGATAATAGAATGAGCCGGGACATGTAATAGTTGGAAAGAGGTAGTTATATGGAAGGGTACGTGGAAGTTTTCGTCGCAACGGATATTACGTTCGCATATCTGATGAAATCAAATCTCGAAGCCGCCGGTATCCCGGTTCATATCGACAACGAGAATCTGCAGGGGGCTTATTGCCTCGACGGCATGGTTCCGCGTGTGCTCGTTCCGGAAAATTATGCCGAGCAGGCGAAGCAGATTATCGAAGAGATTCGACAATCTGCACTGGATGCCACCGATGACAATGAGCAGGAACAGCAATGATATAACCATCGAAGAACCGAAATCGTAGAAATTTATAATGTTTGGCATGAACTTAGTTCTCCTCCACCTTGAGAGATAATACTATTAAGATGAAGAGAGCAACGTTGTTATGAAGGTTAATATCAGGGCTTTTTTATTGACGGCGGCGTTGGCCGGTATGTTGATATATTGCCCAATCGCGACGGCTCAGGACGAGTCGCCCGAAGCGGGCGGGACTCAGGTGGTTCCGACGCCGGGACAAATCCCGCCGTTGCCGCCGCGTCTGCCGGAAGGGATACCGGCGTTTCCCGGGGCCTGGGGTGGCGGAATGTTCACAACCGGCGGCCGGGGCGGAAAGGTCATTGAAGTGACGAACTTAAACGACAGCGGGCCGGGAAGTTTTCGTGCGGCGATAGAGGCACAGGGGCCGAGAATTGTCGTCTTCCGCGTCGCGGGAATTATACCGCTGCTGTCGGCGATAAATATAAACAATACCGATATTACTATCGCAGGCCAGTCGGCACCGGGTGACGGCATTTGCCTGGCCGGCGATTCGGTCAATATCAACACGCACAACGTTATTATGCGTCACCTTCGTGTCCGGCGCGGCCGGCCCGAAGGCGGACAAGGCTCGGATAATATCGGCGGAAATCCAGAGGGACAAATAATCGTGGACCATTGCTCGGCGAGCTGGGGCATGGACGAAAACCTCTCGCTCTATCGTTATATGAAGCCTATGCCAGACGGCAGACGCGTCAAGTATCCGACCGAGAACGTGACAGTCCAGTGGTGTATTTCCAGCGAGGCCTTAAACGCCGGCAACCATGCGTTCGGCGGCACATGGGGCGGCAGAGATTCGACGTTCCACCATAATCTGTTCGCATGTAATACCGGTCGCAATCCGTCAATCGGGATGTCGGGCGAGTTCGACTACCGTAACAACGTGATTTTCAACTGGCGTCACCGGACTATGGACGGCGGCGATGAGACTTCGATGATAAACGTCATTAATAATTATTACAAGCCCGGTCCGGCGGCGAACCAGGACATGGTAAGCACCATCGCACGGATCGAGCAGCGCAATATGTACTCACCCGGCAACCGGTGGAAACCCGGTAACTGGTATCCCGAGGCTACAGAACGTCCCGGTAAGTGGTATGTCGCCGGTAATATCGTTGAGGGTTTCCCCGACGTCACCGCAGACAACTGGAAGGGCATGCGGTCGTCTAACCGCGGTGACGCCCCCGAAGCGGCCCGCGTGAATACGCCGTTTGAGGCATGGCCGGTGAAACAGGAGACGGCGATGGAAGCTTTTAATTCGGTTCTGGCGAAAGCCGGTGCAACGCTTCCTCGCCGCGATGCAGTAGATAAACGTGTCACCGAAATGGTTCTCACCGGCAAAGTTGGCAACGAAAACGGCATCATCAACGACCCGAAAGAGGTCGGCGGTTATCCGGAATATTCCTTTTCGCCGGACCAGGTCCCGGTTGATACCGACCACGACGGCATGCCCGATGAGTGGGAGAAAAAATATGAGCTGGATCCCGAAGACGCATCGGACGGAAGTGCCGATTCCGACGGCGACGGCTACACTAACGTCGAGGAATGTCTTAACGGCACAAATCCCCGCGAGAAAATCGACTACACGAATCTCGGAAACAACATCGATGAAATCAGTTAGAGCCGTAGGGGCAGGCCTATGTGCCTGCCTTGGGCAGCTTGCTTTTATAGGGACACATAATGGATTTGTCGAAACAGCTTTTTATAAATCTTTGCCTGATGGGGCTGGTGGTTGGAATGGACGCCGGTCTCGATGCCCGCGCTGCCGATGTCACGAACGTGGGACTTTATCGTGTATTCGAGGTCCAGATACAAAACGACAGGCCATACGAGAATAAGTTTGCGGACGTGGATTTGGCTGTCACTTATACTTCGCCTTCGGGAAAGACTGTGGATTTCTGGGGATTTTTTGACGGTGACGGCCGGGGCGGCGGAAATCTTACTAACGGGAACATCTGGAAACTGCGTTTTATGCCGGATGAATTAGGAAACTGGAGCTATACCTATCGATGGAGTGACGATACGCCCGGTGGAAAAGGATCGTTTGCGTGTGTAGGTGACGGAGCCGGCAAGGGGGTGCTGAAGGCTTACAAAAAGAATCCTCACTGGTTTGCCTACAACGGGACCGAGCCGGTCTGGCTGAAATCGTATTACGAAACCGGTCACGGCGTAATCGCCCAGGATTTCATCTGGGTGGCCGAAAATGTGTACGGCAATTTCCTGCAGCACGGTTACAACCACCTGCAGGTCAATTGGCTGCTGTCACTGTGCTGCTTCAGGCAGTGTTACTTGGACGGGCCGGAGCCGGAAACGTTCGACCTGACACTCTACGAAGAAGGCAAGGCATCGAGCACTATGAAATTGAACGTATGGCACATAATGGAACGTCACCTTGGTTTCCTGAACGATCACGATGTCGGTGTGCACATGTTCTTAGGTTTCGACGGGGCAAAAAATGACGGGCCTGCCTGGGACAAGTTGAGCGAGAGTGAAAAGGATTTTTACGTCCGCTACGTTGTCTCGCGGATTGGGCCGTATGCGAACATTGCCGGCTGGAACTTCGTTTGGGAAGTGCCCGGCGACCGACAGCAGTATGAGCTGGGCCTGATGCGCCTGTTGAAAAAATACGATGTGTTCGAGCACCTGTGCACGTACGAGGACGAGTGCCCGCGTGATAACGAGTATAATCGTCCCGAATATACTTTTGCGGCGGTCGAGAACCACCTGATTGCCGCCGGTTCCAAGAATCTGGAGAGGCACTACTGGAAGGAGCCGTGGACACATCACATGGCGGTGATTCAGGGCTACGAGGGCAAGCCTGTCTATATGTCCGAGGGCAATGCGCTATGGCGACGGTTCTGGCACGAGCGAACGGGGGCGACCCAGGATGATTTGCGAAGGGCGGCTTGGGCCTGTGTCACCGGCGGGGCGTCTTTTAACTGGAACGGCCATTTGAAGGAATATGAGTTATGCGCACACGGGCCGACCGGATTGCCGTTTAACGAGGATAATCCCTTCAAAGAGTCGGAAAAATATATTGATATCATCGCTCAGGTAATGAATAATGAAGTGGCATTTTACCGCATGACGCCACAGGACGGATTGCTAAAACAATATGATGCGATGCGTGTCTGGGCATTGGCCGAACAGGGAAAACAATACCTTGTCTTTTCAAGCCACGGCGAACCGTTCGGGATAATATTGACGGCGGGGGATTATATCAACAACATCTGGATAAATGCCAAAACCGGGCAGCAGACGAAAGTCCGCCCCGTTTCGGTCTCCGGCGGAAATAGCGACCCCATCCTGTTCAATCCGCCGAGCCGTGATACCGATTGGGTGCTTATCCTCAGAACAGAGAAATAGTTTCTACTGTTTACACCGCGTAAAACTACCGGTGGTTTTTGAAACATAAAGCTTGTTGAATTATTTTATAAGTGGGTAATATCGTTAATGGAGGGCTATCAAGTGGCGGCGTATGTTATTGCTCGTGTTGAAGTGACCGATAGGCAGAGATATAAAAAGTACCTCGAATTAACTCCGGCGACGATTGCCAAATATGGGGGGCGGTTTATTGCCAGAGGGGCCGAAACAATGTCACTCGAAGGGCCCGAGGAGAAACGGAGAGTCGTAATTCTGGAATTTCCATCGATCGAGAAGGCCCGGCAATGGTATAACTCGGATGAATATCAAGAGGCTAAGAAAGTGCGAGCCGGGGCGGCAAAAGCGGAATTTATAGCAATCGACGGCGTGTGAATAGATATAATTAAAACGGCAAAATGTTGTACCCTGGATGCCGGAATAGTTGCTTGACGGAACAATGAAAAACAGGACATATTTGTCTTTAAGAGATTCGCAGTTGGTCTAAAGGAAAAAATCGACTCTGTGGAACCGGGCAGAAAGGAGGCTTGCTATGAGGACGTGGATTATTGTCATGGTTTTTTTATTGACCTGCATTTCAGGATGCGCCTCGCTCGAATCTATGTGTGAAGATGAGAAGGAGATTCCTCTTTCTGATGTTCCCGTAGTGGCGGTCGATGCGGCCCGGCAGGCGGTCGGAAAAATCACCTTAACGGAAGCGGCGGTTGAGAAAAAAGGCCGTACAGTGTATGTGCTGGAAGGCACGGCAAACGGGAAAGAGTATGAAATTGAAGTTACCGCCGACGGCAAGGTCCTTGACGTGGAGCAGGAGGGCATGTTTGACGATGATGGTTAGAAAGACTGCCGCACAGCCTTAAGCGAGAGTACATTGCTACCGCCAAAGTTCTAATCCTGAATTTTGGTTGATATAGGAAGTTCGTATAAAAAATCGGGGACCTGAAAGATGATATTCAGGTCCCCGGTCATTTCCAATTCTTTATTATTTACTTACCGATCACCTGCGACATATCGAACTTGCCCTTCGGATAGGGCGGTGCTATAGATGCGAAAATCATCGAGTGGGCCGTTGAAGTAAGGATCAGCGTCATATTGTGACCTGCCGAGCCAGTTCTGTGTGGTCTCGCCCAGGTTCGCCGGTGTCACCTGTGTTGAGCCGTTTGCACCAAGTTGTGCAGCGTCTTCTCTGTAAGCAATCTCCGGAATATACGTTCCTGTAGTTATTGCTCACTTTACTTCTGTATCATCGTTCTGATTACAATATAAAATATCTCAATGCCAGTTAGATCCAGGCTCTATGTTATTACTTATTACCCAGCCACTTACATCTTTGGGTAGCTATCCCAGGTATGTTTATATTGAATAAAGCATTACAAACCTGAGCGATTACATGAGCCTGGATCCTGCATAAATGTATTACTGGCTATACCCACCTTATATAGACAAGCTATATGCGCTGTCGTTATATTCTCCGAAAAACTAAAGAGCCGACTTATACAACCAAATATCATCCACGAGCAAAATGCCTTCGCTTCCGGCGCCGGTTCTTTCCAGACCAACTATAATATGAGTAACATTAGCCAGATTGATACCGAAGTCCGTCAGGGGTATCTCTGCATTTTGCCATTGAGCCTGTGTCAGATCAACACCACTTATAACCAGCTTGGAGTTGTTCAGCTTGACGTACAACTGCTCCGTTCCGGCATTATTCGGATCGCCGTAGAACCACAAAACCAATGACTCAGGAGCGCCAATAGTCCAATCACTGCCGATTGGAAGGTCGCTCGTGTTCGCAGTAACTTCTGATGAGCCTGAGCTTGTATTGTCGTAGAAAAGCGGCACCGATTGATTTCCGCCGTGAACGATACCGGTTTCAAGGGAGGAGCCTTCAAAATAGCCTATCTGTGAGCCGCCCTTTGACGAATTGGCGATTCCGTCCATCCATGTTTCATATACCAGATGGCTACCCTCCTTCCCGGCCTCAATGTCGTTGTAGGACTCGAAATCGTCGACGACAATATATTCCTGCGTTACAAAATTCCAGATGTTGCCCAGCCAAATTGATGGGCTTTGGGTGTTATTAACCTCATCGATGCGCCAGTAGTAAGTGCTGCCTAAATCAAGAGTGGGTGGATTATAGCTGGCTTGGTTTACGGTCGTAGCAGTTACAGTGCTGTCTATAACGGTCTGCAGGTCGGTGCTGAGATACACGTTATGTTCGGCCGCTTCTCTGCCGGGTCTCCAGCTCAGAGCAGTATCTATAGCTACTTCCGTTGCTTCGGATGCCGGGCTTGGCTCTCTTGCAAAGACCGGTATTGCCATGAATCGCACTTCGCTCAGACCGTACTTGTTAAACATGCCGGCGCCGCCGACCCAGTTGTTGTTGGCGGTGACCTTAACATATTTAACCTCCTCGCCGTCAAAAGGTACTGTCGTATTGGCTGCATAATCTGCGGCACCGGGCGCCTGGGTCAATTCGGAAACATTTGCCTGCGTCCAGGTAACGCCGTCTGCAGAGTATTCTATCGTCACCTCTTTAATTCCGTATAGTGCAAGAATTGAATTACCGTTGTAGTTCCATATCAGCATCTCATGCATCTTACAGGGCTTGTCGAACTGGTATTGTATCCAGGCCGAACCCGGGTCACCGGCAGAGCTGAGCCACATATCAGCTGAATTGATTGAGTGCAGGTCATTTTCATCCAGTCCCGAGCCGTCGATGGTTTTTT
>CAYSKI010000065.1:0-18300 GCA_964431695.1 uncultured Pirellulales bacterium
CCATCATAGGATCGTTAACGGCATCCCAGATTTTGGTAACTATAAACATAGTCCCTGCCGCCTTAGCGGTGATGCCAAACACATCCGTGTAGAAAAAAAGCATATAATATATGAAAGTTTGGAAAAACAGATTTGAAGCAGTATCGCCCAGACTGTAACCGACTTTTTCTCCGACGGAGACTTTTTGCTGTCCAAGATTCATTCTTAACTCCTTCAGTTTAATAATAGAGAACGATTTAATACGGCAAAAAACATCACATCAATAAAGTTAAAGTATGGGTATTGTATTGAATCCTTCAAAATAATCAATATAGATATCTTATCAGGTGATTTTTTTTACAAACGCCTATTTTGGCGCTTGGTTGTTAATCTGGCAAAGATTGCGGTGATAATCAATTCAAAGCCGAGGAATAATGCGATGCTCGGCCCGATGGAAAAATCAAGATAATAGGCGTACAAGAGGCCTGATATCGATGCCGCTGTTGTTGCCGTCCAGATAATAACCAATTGCAGACCGAGACGCGAAGTGAAAACGGCTGATATGGTAGCCGGCATTATCAAATAGGCAAAAACAACAACAATACCCCCCATCTGGACCGACAATGTAATGACAATTCCCAACAGTAAATAGAAAATAAAATCCCAAAACACCACTCCTGCTTTTTTAACGTGAATCTGCCGGTAGCTATCCGATATGCCGGTCAATGGCTTGCGAAAAAGACAGAAGCAAAATCCTACTATCAAAAAGACCAACAAAACAGAGATAATATCCCACCGGCTCGTCCAGAGCAAACTGCCGGACAGTATCTCCTGTATATGGATATGACCGCCCGGCGCGATCCCGACGAGAAACAAAGCCGCAGCAGCAGCGATTGCATAGGAAATTCCTATGACGGCTTCGAGAGATATTTGAGTTATTGTGATTCGAGCCAGGGCATAAAGGGCCGCTATGGAAAAAACCGCCGCCAGCGAGCATACATAGGAAAGCACCGAACCCTCATGTGCCTCGAAGACAAGATGAGATACGATGGCACCGACAGCGGCAACCTGGGCCAGCGCAATATCAACGAAAATCACCTCCCTTTTAAGAACGTGTATGCCCATGTATCCCAGAACAGAACCCATCATAATACACGCCAGAAAAGGTAAACCGATTATCTGAATCAACTGTGACATTACCGGGGTCCTTTTTCAATAACGGCCTTCCTGCGAAGTATGACACTAATAACCGCCGCACAAATAAAAAACAGGCCCAAAAACAAAACTAAGCTCGGGCCATAAGGCAGATTAAAAAAATACGATGAACAAAGCCCCATCAAACAGGCGATAAAACCGGCGCTCCATCCGATGAGCACGGCACCGGCCCATTTTCTGGTAAACATCGCCGCAATAGCCGCCGGTATCATCAGGAACGCATAAGCCAATAGGACGCCCGCTATGGGAACAATCAGGACCGTAATAATTCCCTGTGTCGTGAAAAGAAGAAAGTCCCAGAACTTCTCGCTTCCAATCATTTGCGGATTTTCCACAAGCCCTATGAATTTATGCCGGAACT
The DNA here is from genome assembly GCA_964431695.1 of uncultured Pirellulales bacterium. Lineage (GTDB taxonomy): Bacteria > Planctomycetota > Phycisphaerae > Sedimentisphaerales > Anaerobacaceae > JAFGPS01. The sequence goes on from CAYSKI010000065.1 coordinate 1,556, forward strand.
TATAATGAAAAATCAGCAGCAGAGCGTATGTTCCGGATGTCACGCAGACTAAAGGCCAGCTCACCCACAGCATGGAGCCGGAGAGCGTCTTGGTGACATAGGCATCTCCGCCGCGGAGTTTATCCGCCACTAAAAGACAGGCAACCAGAGCAAGCGCGTACATAATACCTATAATCGCCTCGCGAGGTATGGCGGGATTTTTCGGCTTTATAAGAGCCAATAAAATAGCGCCGAAAAGTACCGCAGCCATCGAAGCTATATAGGACTGCAACGTGCCGTATTCTATTCCCAGTGCTATCGCGGCAAGAGCACCGAAGGCCGCCAACTGGTCGAGCACGAGGTCGGAAAATATCAATGTTCGCCTGATAATGTGCAGTCCTATATACGTATGCAGGATCAGCACAACTGCGATTAGTGTTATCTGAACCGAGAAGAATCGTATCATTTCGACATTCATATCGATCGCTTTTTAATCGGGATTATTTATAAGGCCTTTTTTCTGAGCCGCATTTATTAATCCATCCACCCAGTAATCGACAAGCTTGAAATAATCATCAACGCCTGCCGCTCCACCGACATACAGAGGGACAATAACCGCTTCAGCGTTCGTTCTCGAAGCCACCGTTCTTATCTTTTGCTCGTCGAAATAGTTCGCAGCCAAGATTATCTCTATATTTCTTTCCTGCATGAGATTAATCAGGTTAGTGACATGCTTCGGTGAGGGTGGTATTCCCGGCTTGGGTTCCACGGTACCCGCTTCCTCAAGGCCAAACAGCGTAATAAAATACACCCAGTTTTTGTGATAGGTCACAATCGGTGTGCCTCTGAGCGGCAGCATCTTTTTCATCCAGCCGCCGAGATATTCGTTAAGCGGCTTTCCCTCATATTCCTGCTTTTTAAGAAATGGGATGAGCCTGTCCTGTTCGGCAAGATCGCACAGCGTCTCACCGCTTAACATTTCCACAAGCTCGGCGCCGAAAAGGTGCTCGTCGATTTGCCGATGGAATTTTTCCAGGTTCCGAAGGTAGATTTCCTCACCTGCCGGGTCGTTATTGATTAATCCCGTCGTTATATTCCGGGCAATGGCTTTAATATTTAACGGACTGCATGTAATATGAGGATTCCCATGGATATGAACGCCGCCTTCGGCCCTCGAAATTACTTCCGGCTTCTCCATCAGGTTAATCCCAGACGCTGCTGCAACATAACCTTTTTGCCCGCTGCGGATTTTGCGGTTGCCGGAGTTGTCAATGACCGTTTGAATCCACAATTCCAAATCAAGGCCTGTCTCAACAAGGACATCGGCCTTTCGCAGTGCAGTGGCAAATGAGGGCTTGGGCCGAATGAAATGCGCATCCTGGTCTCCACGAACAATGGCCTTGACGCTAATACGGTCCCCGCCTATAAAACCGGCAATTAAGGCATAATCAGGTAATGTCGTCACAACCTGCAATTTAGTTTTTTGATCTTTTGATGGCCGGGAATCGGCCGATTGAGCAGCCGATGAAATAATTATCGCCGATACGAGCACGAATAACATCTTTTTCATAATAATAGTGCTCCTTTCTCTTAATAACGTTCATGCTTGTGGGGACCGGCCGCAAATACACACTGCAGCCATACGAGGTGTTCGGGGCTATCAATTCCCTTGCCGTTGCCGTAATCGTACTCTATTCGAAACTTGACGAAGGGGCTTTGCCACCAGGTTATATACGGTCCCACCTGCCAGATGTGTGGGCTATCCGATGTCACCGCCAGAGGCGACAACGATAGCGAATCGGAAATTTCCGCATAACTTTTGGTATCGGGAACGTAATAATCTCCCCTGACCCCCACCTCAATCGTCCGCGAAAGTTTGGATTGGAGATAACTGTACAATCCCCACGCATTGATGTTATCGGTGCCGGAATTATCGGGGGCAAGAAGTCTTTTACTCAACATATACACTTCGCTGCGCCATTCCACGTTTCGATATCGCATTCTTTCCGTCGGCTCCCAAAGGATGGATAAATCCGCGCCAAGGGCCGTTGTAATCATACTGTCGCTTTGTTCGTTGCCGCCTGCAAGCTCCCACCGGTTATTCCATCCCATCAGACCTGTAAGGCCCCATTCAAGATAAGTATCTTTCGAGATGTCCCGGTAATTTTTATAGTGCGCCAGAAAAGAGGGTCTGTTCCGGCTGTTCTGGCCGAACAAACGGTCGTTCGAGCCGTCCGTAAGCTGGAAAGTCAACTGCTGTGTCGTATTACCGGCGGGTGGCATTAACCAGTCCAGCGAAAGGCCGCTCTGATTCAAACCGCCCTCGCCAAAAATCTTGCGCAAAGCAAGAGGAAAATCGACCTGGTCCAGGCCGTGCTTATGCCATCGATTGACAACGCCGAATTGCTGGCGGAATTTACCCAATGTCAGGTTTAAATCGTCGCGGATATTATATAATGTTACGTATGCCTCGCCGAGTTCGGTTTCATCTTCGTGAAATTCCAGCGCTCCTTTGAATCGCGTGTACGGATCAAGCCAAGCTTCCGTGTGAATGCCCAGATTGCGAAAATTGAAATCGTTGTTGTGTTCGCTGGTCCTGTCCTTCCCGGACGAGAAAAGGAAATCTCCGGTGACACTTATTTCCGGATTAAGGGCCTGCAGACCGAGAGAGCCTGATTTGAATACCTTTTCTTCCGGTTTCTTCTCGGCGGTCGCTTCCTTCGAAGCTTCAGCCTTCGCCAATTCGCGAAGGGATTCTATCTGACTTTTTGATTGCGGCTCTTCGTTGCCAGCGGTAATTCTATCCATTTGCTTTCTCAGGGCATTTATTTCGGCATCGTGCTTTTTCTGCATTTCAATCATCTGCCGCCGAAGCTCCCGAACACCGTCATTGGGATCTACAACATTACCCGGAGAGCTGTCTTTGCCCTGTGCGACGGGGATATCTCCGAGAAATGCAAAAGCGGAAAATATCAATATTAAAACAATTTTCTTAAGCATTCCTTGCTCCTTAAATGCTTTTATACCTAAAAATTTACTTTCGAGTTTGTGGCGCAAAAGATGTCGCTTACCCGCTTTACCTGAAGCGCCGGGAAAATATGTGTTTTCGCATTTAAGAAGCAAACGGAGGAGGCCGGGGATTATAAGCTTTTAGACAAAATAATCCCGGTATGATGGGCCTTGAATATTGCGTGTTCCGGGCGAAATGCTCGAAACAGGTAATTATCGTATATGAATTGAGAATAAACTTATAGTGAATGGCAAAAAATTGTTTGCAGATATCGCAATTTTCATGATCGTGCCGGTCACTATGTTCGTAACTTAACAGATGCAATTGCAGCGTAACGCCCGTGACGGTCGATAAAAAGCAAAGCATTCCAACCACCAGGACAACTTTCCGAGCTGCTCCGAGCAATTTAATTTTCCCCCGTTCTTTCGTTTTTTGCCTCTTTTGAAACATACTTTTAATATTATGCACACTCGGGGCACAGGCCCTCAAGGTGAACTTTTTGTCGTTTTATGATAAAGCCTTTGTAAGGACTTGTCGCCATAGGTAGTGACATATGCGTAAGGCAGTGTGTATTACCGCAGCTCGTACAGGTAAAGTGTGGATGGCACTGCTTTTCGGTACAGTTATGGGCCAGTTCAAAATGGGATGCTCTTTTATCCATAAAAGCCTTGTGTATCAATCCCGCTTTCAGTAAGCTCTCTAATGTGCGGTAGATTGTCACCTTATCGAAGTGTTTTTTGCCGCATCGTCGGGCAATCTGGTCCTGGCTTAAAGGCCTTTTTGTCCTGAGCAGCACCTTGAGGATAGTTATCCTGTGTTTTGTACAGTAAAGTTTCGCCGCTTTCAACATTTCACGTGCCTGTTTATCCGGATTCATCTTCATGATTTTTTTCCAAGGGAACTAATGATGATGCAGCAATTCTTCCGATGATTTAACAAATAACAACGGAAATACAATATCACTAAAACAGCAGGGCACAATAACGGCTATGAATAAAAACATGAAGCTGCCTGTAATTTTCAAGAGCGAGACACCGCCCATCGCCATAAGCATATGGAACGAGGACGCCCACGTACTGAGCAGGACATGTCCTGCATGTGGAAATTTCGTCTTCGGCCTGAAATATCCAATCAGCACACCGATAATTGCAGCCGGAATAACCACGTACCAGCCTTCGATAAATCCGATGTGTGCCTGCTCGGCGAAACCTGTATGTTCGTGAGCATGAACCTCTATGTGCATACCCAAAATCAGCTCACCTATATACGGAATCAAAGAATCGCTGAGGGTTCCGATCCCAATAGAGCCGATAAACCCTATTAGAAATACGGTCAAAAAACCTCGCTTGCGGGCGTAATGCCGGAATATCGAAGTAGTTACAATCGCGCTTAACAAGACGTGAGCCGGATGAAATACATAGAATATTCCAAGGCTTGTACCATGCGCCAAATTCCGGAACAGCAGCATAAAAAGAATACCGGTAAAGGCCCCGAACAGTGTAAATGGCGAATGGCTCTCTAATTCTTTCAATATTGGCTTCAATTTTTGCTTCATTTTTCCTGAAACCGGCGATCCTAATTAAAAAACTGATAATCTTTTATAATTTGCTATAGGATACAAAATATGCAACTAAGTTGCAAATATTTTTTGCAAAAAAATCGAAAAAGAAAAATACAGGGAAAAGACGGCTTTTTTAATTCTCATCCGGACTCGAAAAGAATTGCATATTTTCACCGTTTATGTAAATATAATACGGTTTTTTGTTGTTTGGATTATAAGTTTCCATTAGCTCGAAAAAGACAAAATGAAAATCATAGATTCTATAACAGAGATAAAAACAATACCAAAAGGCCCGGTGCTGACTATCGGAAACTTCGACGGCGTCCATCTCGGACATCAGGAGATTTTATCCGCAGCCAAACAGGCCGCTCAAAAGAACCGGGCTGAATGTATCGCAATGACTTTCGAGCCACACCCGGTCGCAATTCTATATCCGGAAAAGGCTCCCGGCGTTTTGACTCCTTTAGAACTCAAGAAACACTTAATTGCACAATCCGGCATAGATTGCCTGATTGTACTGAAAGACAATGCCGAACTGTTGAATCTTACGCCGGAAGATTTTGTCGGACGATTCCTTATAGAAAATATTCACCCGAGCGCGGTCGTCGAGGGCCACGACTTCAACTTCGGCGCAAAACGGGCCGGCAATATCGATATACTTAAAAAGCTGGGGGCCAAACATGACTTCGATGTTTCGGTAATAGGGTCGAAAGAAATCGAACTTTCAACAGGCCAGAGGGTAAGGATTTCAAGTACGATGATTCGCTATATGCTCGAAAGCGGCCATGTTGCCGATGCCGCTACCGCTTTGGGAAGGACTTATAGGTTGATCGGAGAAATAATCCCCGGCCGGGGCATCGGTAAAAAATTAGGTTTCCCCACGCTGAATATGAAAAAGCCCGCGCAGGTTATTCCGGCCGAGGGAGTTTATGCCGGCTTTGCGAGAATTGGTGAGACCATCGAGAATATTCTCATCTCCAAAGAGGCAATTCCTGCCGTATATAGTATCGGCCAGGCAAGAACTTACGGAGATGAATTTCCATTGTTGATAGAGGCTCATTTACTAAAAGAGAATGCCGCTTACATGACCGGCAAATATATGGCTATGGACTTTATTGAGCGAATCCGCAGCCAGCACAAATTCAAAACTCCGGAAGAACTCTCCACACAAATCGCAAAAGACTGTCAAAAAGCAAAAAAACTCTTAACTGATGCTTCAACATAGTAATGTTTTCGGCGATTCACTAAAAAGATGAATAAAGGCCGAGTAGTTATTTGCCTGGGATTGATTTTTCTGGTAAACTCTTTTGATGATGCCGAATAAAATCGGATTGAAATATTTTATAATCTTATTGAACAACTTATATTGGAGGTCACTGTGAAAGTTCAGGATCGGAAAAATCCGAAAGCTACCGTAACTATTACGAGTAAAATACTGTCGGTATTATTCTGTATCGGCTTGCTTATTTTGTCCACCTCTTGTGCGACGACGAGCATCACAGCAACAGGCTGGGAGCAAGTCCCGGAGATATTGAGCAGGATTAAACCACCGCAGTTCCCGGATCGGGATTATAATATTACGGATTTCGGTGCAGTAGGGAACGGAAAGACGGACTGCACAGAAGCATTCAAAAAAGCAATATCGGCCGCCAACCAGGCCGGCGGGGGACGGGTCGTTGTTCCTGCGGCAACATTTTTTACCGGACCGATACATCTCAAAAGTAACGTCAACCTGTATGTTTCCGAAGGTGCCGAAATTAAATTCTCCACCGATCCGAATGCTTACATGCCTGTAGTTTATACTAGGTTCGAGGGAGTCGAAGTAATGAACTTTTCGCCCCTGATTTACGCCTACGAACAGGAAAATATCGCCATAACCGGTAAAGGCGCTCTCGACGGCCAGGGCAGCAATGAAAACTGGTGGGGACGCAGGAGGGCACAGGGCGCAAATGTTAACGCCTCGCGGGAAATGGGCGAAGCCGGCGTGCCGGTAAAAGAGCGAATCTTCGGTATCGGTAAAGAAATTAGGCCGAACATGGTTCAGCCATACAAATGTAAAAATATCCTGATCGAGGGAGTGACTTTCAAAAATTCCCCCATGTGGCACATTCACCCGGTTCTGTCTCAGAATATTACCGTCCGAAATGTAAAAGTAATCGGCCATGGCCCCAACAACGACGGCTGCAATCCCGAATCGTGCAAAGACGTCCTGATTGAAGGCTGTTACTTCGACACCGGCGACGACTGTATCGCCATCAAGTCCGGCAGAAACAACGACGGCAGACGGGTCAATGTCCCCAGTGAAAATATCATCGTCCGCAACTGTGAAATGAAAGACGGACACGGTGGCGTTGTCATCGGCAGCGAGATGACCGGCGGAGCAAGGAATATTTTCGCCGAAAACTGTAAAATGGACAGCCCGAACCTGGACAGGGCACTGCGAATAAAGACCAATTCCGTACGCGGCGGATTCGTCGAAAATGTCTATATGAGAAATGTGACCGTAGGACAGGTCGCGGAAGCGGTGCTTAGAATCAACTTTTTCTACGGGGAAGGCGATGCCGGTACATTTACACCGACCGTCAGGAACATAAATATGGAAAACGTCACCTGCAATAAAAGCAGGTACGGACTGTATATTAACGGTTATGAACGTTCGCCGATAACTGATGTCACTTTGAAAAACTGCACGTTCGACAACGTCGCCAGGGGCAACCGAATAGAAGGCATCAAGAACCTGATTATGGATAACGTTAAAATTAACGGCGAAATCCAAAAGTAAGATTTTAATATGCACCGTAAACATAATGCTTGATTATCAATATGATAAAAAAAGATGATTTACAACAAGCGGTTGAATTGATTGATAAATCCGGGAGGATTTTAGTCACGACGCATACCAAGCCGGACGGCGATGCCCTCGGTTGCCTTGTGGCAATCTGTGATGTGCTCAGAACAATCGGGAAAAAAGTAAAACCTTTGTTATTGTCACCTGTACCTGATTGGTATCGCTTTCTTCTAACCGAAAAAGTGCCGGTTCTCGGTGAAGATATTCAGCTCGAAGATTTAAAAGCAGACGAATTCGATTTGATAATAATTCTCGATACCAATAGTCCCGGCCAATTGCCGAAGTTCAAGGACTATCTGAAACAAAACGATAAGCCTGTTTTAGTCATTGACCACCACAGGACATCCGACGGCCTCGGTGCGGTTGAATTAATCGAAGCGGACGCCGCCGCTACGGCATTAGTCGTCCTGGAATTATTCAAATGCGCCAATTGGGAAATAACCGAAAAAATTGCCGAAGCCCTGTTTATTGCGGTCGCTACCGATACAGGCTGGTTCCAGTTTAATAATGCGGACGGCAGAGTCTTTTCCGCCTGTGCCAAGCTGATTGATATAGGAGTAAAACCAACGGTACTTTATCACAAGCTCTACGAAAATTTTTCACAATCGCGTTTTATGCTGATGATCGCAATGCTCAATACATTCGAGCTGCATCTTAACGACCGATTTGCAACGATGTATATAACCCGGCATGATTTCGAACAGACCGGCGCTACATACGCCGATAGCGAGAATCTCATAAACGAATGCCGCAGGATAAACACAGTTGACACTACGGCATTATTCATAGAGCTTGACGACGGCCGTATCCGCTGCTCACTACGGAGCAAAGGGGCCCTCGATGTCGGTGAAATTGCCGCAGTTTTCGGCGGAGGAGGGCATAAAATGGCGGCAGGAACATTCGTGCCGGGACCTATGGAAAATGCACAACGACTGATTCTCGAAGAAGTAACAAAAAGATTTTCTTAATTAAAAACAGAACATTTCAAGACCGGAAATGATATATACCAAATAAGTGGTAAAAAAAGCCTTATGCTTCTTAAGAAGGGGGTAATTATGAAACGACGAACATTCCTCAAAACCGTCGGCGGCGTAGCCGGAAGCTATTATTTGACTTCAAAAATAACTTTTGGAGCGACCAAAACAGATTCGAAGGAAAAAGAAGCCGAAATGCCCAAACGCACGCTCGGTAAAACAGGCCAAAAAATCTCCATTATCGGCTTTCCCGGCTTGTCATTAGCCAAACAAAGCCAGGATGAAGACACAAAGGCGCTGCAACATGCCTACGAGCAGGGTATTAACTATTTCGATGTCGCGCCGACATACAACCGGGGCAGATCCGAAATCAGTATGGGCACGGGACTGCAGGGTATCGATAGGAGTAAGATATTTATTTCCTGCAAAACACAGATGAGAGACGCAGATGGTGCGCGTAAAGAACTGGAAAGATCACTATCCCGGCTCAAAACGGATTATTTCGATCTTTATCAGTTACACGGTATCACCAGGACGGAAGAAGTCAAGCGGGCACTGGATCCCGGCGGAGCAATGGAAACTTTCATCAAGGCAAAGGAACAAGGTAAGGTTCGATACTTCGGTTTCTCGGCACATACCAGGAAAGCCGCAATGGAAGCTCTTAAAGGATTTAAATTCGATACGATTATGTTCCCAATAAATTTCATCGAATTTTTCCAGATGGACTTCGGCAAGAACATCCTTGAATATGCAAAAGAGCAGGGCATGGGAGTCATCGCAATTAAAGGAATGTGCGGCGGCTCCTGGCCACAAGGTGCTCAGCGGACTCGTGATAACTGGTATAACGCACTGGAAAAAGACGAAGAGATTAATATGGCTATGCGTTTTACCTTATCGCAGGAACCTGTAACAACGGCGATACCGCCGGGATTTCTGGATCTGTTTTATAAAGCGATTCCGGTAGGCAAATCATATAGCAAAATTACCGAACCTGAGATACAGAAGCTCCGGGAAATGGCCAAGTCGGCACCGTCGGTTTTCCGCAGAATGGAAGAACGCTTCGCTTCGGGCATAGTCTCACACGAGCCTTTATACGCCGACAGCCCGCACGAGTGCTGTCCGTATTCACATGTATAAACCTGTTATTTACGGAATATAAAGAAGATATACTTCAGGAAAAGAGGACGTCTTTTTATTTCTCCATTAAAATATTCTTTATCTCCGTAAAAATCACTCGCGATCTTGATTCGTCACCGAGTGAGCCAACCTGAATAGTATATTTGGTCTTGTCGTCCTCGATGGGTTTGATATCGATGATGATATCTTTGCCGTCCGCGCTCTTTGCAACAACCTTTGCTGCAAAGACATCTTTCGCCTTACTCTCAACACCAATCTGGAGCTTGCCCAAGGCCTCCAGTGTTGCGTTATATACCGTCTCGATATCCTTGTCCGAAACCGAATAAAGTTTCATTCCACGATACACTCCCATATTCGTGGCGACTATTGTCGGTGAGCAACCGGCAAACACAACCAATATCAATACAATCAGGGACAACGGTAATAATCGTTTGGTAAACATTGTTCGATTCCTTTCAAAACATCCCAAAAATTCCAACTTTAATCACGACAGAGATATTATAACATCGCTGTTATGCTCTGCAAATATGGTTTTATTTTATTTTCGCCCAACATAAACCGGCAAGAAGTAAAAACTGTTAACGAATTTTGCATACCCCTGCCTGACCAATTGCTCGACGGATTTGTCGTATGTGCAAAAGGAGGTATTGCCCTGAGCTCTTTCCCCTGGGTATAAGGTCTCCGTTCAATCCCACCAGGCAAAACCTATAAACCACGGTTTATCCCAGAAACTCTCGAACATCGAATGCTAAAATCTTGTTTAGTTCGCCACTGTTGTAAATCATTTGGAGTGTTTTTTTGCCCGGTTACAATAAAAAAAGGCCGCAAGCGTATGCCTGTAGCCCTTTGATAGTCTGATTTACTACGTTTAATTATATTGTTCTGCGTTTGAGTCGCCAGCCGGCAAAGCTCAAGCCGAGACCGCCGAGTACGACAGCGCCGGGTAGCGGTATTGGTACAACATCAACTCCGAAATTGACTATACAACCATCCCCGCTTGAAGGAGTAAAAGGAGGACCACCTTGAGAGCAAATTCTCCTTATATCAGAAAGAATGTTTTGGCGAACATACATATAAGAACCTGTACTTCCGTTTTGTTCGACAGATAAGATTAAACTTCTCGTTGGATCATAAAGATAAGGACTGTCCAATGTTATGCCTAACCATGAATCACTTGTTGCAGATAAACTTATAGATGGATTGTAATAGACCGTATCCCACGATCCCGGATAAAACTGTCCGGAGGTTAAAGTCGTGATATCATCCTGAGCCATCTTGATAGTCAGGTCGGTATAAGTGCGTGAACCGCCTGTTACAATAAAGAAATACACATCGGTGATTTGGTTACCCGCCGGAAGCGGTGTTGGCTCAGTAAAATCACCGGGGAGGAAAAGCCAGTTAACCGCTCTGCCACCGTAATCACCGAACGGGATCACATTAGTATTAGCCCCAACATTTTCATAATTATAATACATGGGATCAGCCGGTGAATTTACAGAAAATGCCAACACAGGGATCAATATTGTTACTGCAGTTGTTAGATTGAGATAACGATGAAACATTTTCCTCTTCCTATGTTAAAGTGTTATATTATCGTTCTATTAATATTTTCGAAGAAATATGCGACCGGCTAAGACACACTATAAACACACCTCCTCATAACTTTTATGATTATAAACTGTAAGGAGGATTTTTGTCAAGAAAAATTGCCCGACAGGGACAGGCATCTTTAGGTAAAGCATAAATCTTTTGCTTAAAAGCCTGTCAAAAAAGCACTTAGATGCAATAATAAGGTTGAAATAAACTAACAATATCACCGATAAGTACTGTAGACGCATACACTTATATGTCACGCTATTGACAATATCTTAACCACCATGGTCAGAATTCCATTAAATCCTGATGGTCTATTGTATCATCTTCGATTAAATCTGATACCGGGTGATTTTCGGTCTATTTCCACTCATTTGAGAGAATTTAGTGGTCGTTTAAATCGACAATTACACCATTAGAATCCGCCGGTTCGATGATGAAATCCGAGCGGCCGAAGACGCCGAAGCATGAGCCGTCCTGCTCGTCACTCTGCCAGACAGTGACAAACCTTCCGTCGGATCCTATTGCAACAGCAGGGTACCTCTGGTCTGCCTCTATAGTCGTATTAAGCTGGAATTCATTTCCAATAGGTTCGCCGAAGCTGTCGAATCGTTGACCGAATATGTCCCTTTCATTGACGTTAGGATCGGTTCTGCTATCCCAGACAATAACGAATTCACCCGGGCCGTTCATGGCAACCCGCGGATTTTGCTGTGCCTGCTCGATTGTCGTGTTGACTATAAACTGCTCGCTCAAAGCCGTACCGTTCGGGTCAAATATCCGGGCGTGAATATCATCCATAGATGCGAGATTGGGATCACCGTCCCATGTTACTATAAAACATCCGGTCTCGTCTATCGCAATCGACGGTTTAGTGACAGAATTGAAAGTTATCGTGTTGACCTTGAATGGCTCTTTTTTAGCTGATCCGTCGGCGCTAAAAAGCCCGGCCATTATCGAGTTGGAACTTTTATCAACCATCCAAACGACAACAAAATTGCCGTTCGGGTCCATTGCAACATCGGGATAACGGCAGGGTGACATCTCACCGCTGATAATAAATTCATCCCCGAATTCCATACCGATACGGTCAAACAATCGGCCGCAGATGGTCCTGTCGCCTTCCTCGGGATAATCCACACTCTCCCAGACAATGATAGATACTCCAATGTGATTGATTGCCACCCTTGGACAAATATGCCTACCGGGAGTATCGTTGTTGATTTGAATGTCATCAGTCACCGGCGAGCCATTCGGGTCGAACCATCTGGCGAAAATATCTTCCCGGTTCGGATCCGCAATCCCAGGCCCTCGCCAGGTGACAATAAAACCGGCTGCAGCATCAATTGCCACAGCCGGTTCAGTCTGGTTGCCGGTGATAATTGAATTTACCTGAAATTCATCACCGGCAGGGCTATAATTCGTATCAAACCGTTGTCCAAATATGCCGTTTGAGCTTCCGTCCTGACCGTAACTTCGCCAGACAACGACAAATCCGCAGTTCGCATCAACAGCAATGTCCGGATCCGCCTGGTCCCGCGTTGTGTGTGTGTTGACCTGAAATTCGCCGCCGGATGCTGATGTAATAAATAAACCGGCCAGCAGACAAAAAATTAGTACCTGTTTCATTGCACTCTCTCCTCCGTTTCTTTTCCGAATCGGCCTCCGGGCAAATATCTCCTCTCGCAGGCCTCAAATAAAGATTAAAGCACCGTTATTTTACCGCTATAATCGAATACAATTGCTCAAAAATTAGTAAACTTACAGCATTTTTAGACTTCACTACTAATTAGGCGTTCGAGACGCTGAAATCTTGATTGAAAAAATGTAAAATTTCTTATTTTTTTTACAGGAAATGGTTTTAGGGCATTTTTAACCGTTTCCAAAGCACCAAAATGTTAAAAAAAGCAACAAAAGCACACCTGATTGGACAAAAAGCCACGGGAGAATCTTCTTTCACATAACAGCCGGAACAAGCAACATACTCTATGTAAGAACCGCAGCTTATTTTTCTTTTCTCAGGAACAGCCAGATCCAGCCACGCTGCTCATACTCAGGGGGCAGCTTCCAATCCGGGAATAAAATCTACAACGGCCTGATATACGGCTCAATCGGTTTAGCCTGGGAATGGCGGGTAACAAAATCATCCCGTTGCCTGGGGCCGGAGAATAAATATAGGGCATAACCACCCCAGCCACCGCCGCAATATTTACACGCTAAGCATTCTTCCGATTCTATCAAAGATTCCATACCCTCGGCCAACTGGAGCCGGTAGCTCATCCGTATCGCTTCGGCCAGTTTATCCACGTCCTCGTAAAGCACCGCCTCTGCTGCGACCCGACCGGCCTGATAAATAGCATTGTAATCACGGTCTCGTTCGGCGATGTCCGGCGTGTCATGCTCCTGATTGGTATAGTTAATCGCCAGAAGCCCCTTGAGCATACTGCCGTTGCGCTTGAAATGCAGGACGGGATGTCGGCCGCTCTGCCAGACACACAGGCCGGTCTCCTGAATAATCGCCGGGTCCTGCCAGCCCACGCCGAGGTTAAGCTCACTCAGGACACCGTCCTCGCCGTTGAGAATAGCCCAGGCACCGCTTCCTCCTAAACCGGACCGCTTTTCATAGTCCCAGCAGTTCAGTGACACCAATGGGGAGATGGCACAATTGACTATAAAGCCTCCTTCCCTTGCGAACCGAGGGACATCCAGCCAGCCCCCGGCGAAATCCACCCGTAGGGGGGCTTCCTTCGGGGCGCGAATCCATTTGACGATGCCGGTCGTCGAAATGGGTTTGAACTTCGGCGGAGTTTTCGGAAAGAGGTGGTATTTCACGCCGTATTGTGCACAAAGAGCACGCTTTAATTCGCTGTATTTATCGTCCTCGGTGACGGCCAAAACATCCGGTTTAATCCGGAGGAAATGGTCCTTGAAATCAAGCCCTATTTCCATATTCTCACCCATGACGACATCGTCCACCATCTCCATTGCCTGGATGATTGCCCTTTTATGGTCCTGTGGGATAGAAGAACGCCTGTTTTTATGCGCCCATAAGACATCGTCCGAAGCAAAGCATACTGTCAGGTGGTCACCCAAAGTCTTGCAGTCGTTAAAGAACTGGACGTGACCGGCGTGGAGAATGTCGTAACAACCCGAAACAAATATTTTTTTCATAATTACTCCCCTGTGTGCTTTATTATCAGCTTTTATTTATGGAATGAATTATAACACCCTCCGGCCGATTTTTTTAAAAATAATCGTTATTTTTTTCCGGATAACCATCCACTCTTGTCCGGCGTCTTACAATATCTCTATTATTTTTTTTGCCCAGGCTGCGGCTCGTTCGAGTTCGCCTTGCTTGAGCGGGCCTTCGGTATCATTGACACAAAATCCCTCGGGTGCGACAATTATTTCCGCTCCTTTTTTATTGAGCTTTTTTGAAACAGGCTCAGCAGCATATCCAAACAGCTTCATTAAAAAACGCAACACGCGAGGATTGGCATCATCTTCTGAAATGCGAGTATCAAACGCTGCCGCTTTCACACCTTCAAGACCATTGGTCGGGATATTTTTTAAAAAACCGTTCGTAGCCGGTGAAGGCCTGAATGCGCGGGTAGGCGAACCAACAACCAAAAGACTCAATCCTTTCAATTGCTCCGGCTAGATTTCACTTACCTTACAAATCTCAACATCATTCGATGCGCCAACAGTCTCACCTATCGCCTGCGCTATCTTTTCTGTATTACCAAAATACGAATCATAAATTACAAGCACTTTCATTTATTATCCCATATTTCTAAATAATTTATAACTTTATAAAACATCAATTAATGCTCTATCCAAGATATTTTCGAATTCTTTTTTCAATTCAGGTAAGCATATAATTAATTTATTCCTTGCGCCGGAAACTATTTGATTACAATCTCTGGATTTTATTCCCACACTCGATGTTTTCTGTTTTGGAAAATATTCGTGAACCATACCATTCCTTATGTGAGAATAAAATAATTCAAGGTAAATTTCTCTTTCTTTTTTCCCTTCATTTTTAGCTTTTTGAACGAGAGCATTATAAAAAATTGGCATATAATTTTCTATGAAACGCTTAAATTTACATTTATCTGCGTCACCTCCATAAATATATTTTCCAAGAGCGTCTATAAAACAACAAATACATAAAGCTAAAACTGCATGTAAATTGGCAGGGTACAATTTATTCCCTTTCTCAACACGAGCATTGGCCAATCTTTTAATAGTTTTTTTCATCCCTTCTCTCATCTTCTTTTTTTCGTTCTTGTTCATGATTTTTGTTTATTCTCCTAAATATCTTAGATTCACCACCTGAGATAGGTTGTAAACCAATATCTACCTCAAAATCCATCATTGGATTGGATTTGCGGCAAGGTAATCGTTGATGTACCTGTTAATGTGAGTTTTTATATCTCTTCTTATCGAGGCCAATCTTTCTCTGCCGACATACAAGCCGCTGTCCCAGCATACGCCTTCGGCGTATCTTTGGTTCCTGTCAAGAATCGCATCTTCGAAATGTACTATTCTAAACGAATAAAGATATACATCTTTGAGTGACGGCTCTTTGAAGATAACGATATAAACCGCCAGTCGCGGCCGGCCGGGTGCGTATTCAAAATGGTCTTTGGTTAAAAGCTTTATTTTTGATTCCTTCAACTTCTCTTCTATATCTTTTTGAATTTGTTCGGTTAAAGACTGTTCCTCGGATTTTTCCTTTGTAATAACATCCACATATACGGATACGCCGTTGGAGTCCGCTAAGCGTCGGCGAAATTCCTGCAGGATTTTTTCCTTGTCTTCTTCCTGCGCGAAGGTAATTACACCGGTTAAAATACTCAAGAAAATCACTATTGCCGCAGAGATAAAAATCCTGTATTTTTTTGTTTCCATAAAATCACCTCTTGATTAGGAGCATCACTTTAATATCTCCTGACTATTCTAAAGTTTACCTGCATTAATTTCAATGATAAGAATACAGAATATAGGAGACAGAAGTCAAAAGATGAACAATGGAAGGCAGTCTGAAACGGACTATGCAGTAAATTAGAAATGCAGCTAAACATCTCCGGCAGTATCTAAAGCTGCCAGTCCTTTGAATATTCCTGGTGTTTTTTTCTTGACAAATTTGTTTGAGCTGTGTAGCGTGTTCTTTTAGTGGTGTCGTAGGAGACACTACATCTTTCGCCGAGTTTTTCATTCATAGATAAACAGCCTTCCGAAGATCGCAATGTCGTAAGACTGTGAGGGAAAAAGGAGGTCTGATTAACAAATCCGCGAGAAGAGTCTGGACGAAGAGTCATGTGCTGTTGCGAAAGAACGTCTTTATATTTGGAGGAAAAAAAATGAACAGGAAAATTCACATCTTCCGGTTCGCTGTCGTACTTGTTGGATTCAGCCTCTGGGCAGCAGCTCTACTTCAAGCGCATCAGACGGTTTTAACCGAATCCTTTGACGACCCGGCCCTGCCCGGCTGGGAGCACTTGCCCAACGCGGTGGTCGTGGACGGTGTGCTGCGCATCGAGCCGGGCAACTTTGCCATCCACGGCGGCGACTGGGGAGATCTAACCCTCACGGTTCGCGTGCGGCGGTACGGCGATGGGGCTCTCGTGGTCAACTATC
>CAYSKI010000066.1:0-17345 GCA_964431695.1 uncultured Pirellulales bacterium
TAGCACGACTGACTCTGGATCAGTTAGTCAAGGTTCGAATCCTTGTTCCCCAGTAGTTCGACACGGCAGATGGCTTTTTTCTCAGCCATCTGCCTTGCTCACCATAGCGGAATACTCAATATTACAAAAATGTTTAAAGGTTTGGATTTATATCCGTAAACTAACTATGGTTATTTTGCTGCAAGTTCAGCAAATGCTGTTTTGGTGACTGTTGGGCTAATCTATACAATAAAAGACAAAAAGAAAAAAGATGACTAATTTCCAAAGTGCGGATAAAATATATACGAATTAGCTGAGAGGAATAAAAAAAGGATTTGCAGATGAACGATGAACAAAATCCGGAACAGAAGAAAATATCAAAGCAGGGGAAAGGTTTTCTAAATCCCAGGATAGTAAGGTCAACCACATTTTATATTATAACGACCTGTATTATACTCAGCGTAATTGTATGTATTTTAGCAATATGGGATTTTGCAAAAAAAGATGTATTTTGGAGAATGGTAGCCACATTTTCAGTCATAGCCATGGGGAGTGCATTATTTGCATTAATCAATAACATTTTTGGAAGCAAAGATTAAGAAGAAAAAATATACGTAAGCCGGCAATAAACAACCTGCCGTTAGTGATATTGGTTGCTGGTCTTAAAAACGACCGCTGTCTTTTAATCCAGTCTTACAGCTCTACATTCATACGGAGTCGAGTCCCGCCCTTTACAGATAAAAGGGCTATTTTTGCACTCATATCGAGAGTTTCTTTCCACTTTTTCAAAAATTTCTTCCTTTAATTTGTCCCCTTTGTGTATAATATAAAATAGAGTATAACCGATGCTAATAAACAACCTTAGAGCAAGCTGGATAGGCAGATCCTACCATAAGTTCTTGCAAACCAAAAGGATGGATTCAGGAGAGGTGACTGTTCCAAACTATCGATGTCAAAGGAACGAAGAAATGTTCAAAAATATGAAAATCTCGCTGCTACTATTCTGCGAAGCAACGCTTCGCTGCAAGGTACGAGTTGGTTTAATATTAATGTTTTTCCTGATTAGCTCTGTGCAAGCGAATATCCCTGTCGTGATTAACGAGTTTATGACATCCAACAGGAACACCATATCCGACCCACAGGACCAGTATGACGACTGGATCGAACTATACAACAACGGCTCCAATCCCATAAATATCGGCGGTATATATCTGACGGACGATATGAACGTCCCTACAAAATGGCAGATTCCTTCCTCGGCAATCATACAGGCCGGTGGCTATCTATTAATATGGGCCGACGGCGACATCGGTGACACAGGGCTGCATGCAAATTTCAAGCTCGATGCCGACGGTGAAGAAATATGCCTGTTCGACAGCGACGGGACAACATTGATTGACAGTGTTACTTTCTCCGCACAGACAACCGATATTTCATACGGCCGATATCCGGATGCCTCTGATGAATGGCGGTTTTTCAGCCCTCCTAGTCCGAGGCAGGAAAATGAAGGCGGCTTTCCAGGCATCGTTGCCGATACGAAATTCAGCATGGACCGCGGTTTTTACGATATACCTTTCTATGTAATAATCACCACCGAAACGGTAGGTGCGACAATACGCTATACGACAGACGGCAGCACTCCCACCGAAACATACGGCCAAATTTATACCGGCCCAATTCAGATTTCGACAACTACCTGTCTGCGAGCGATGGCATATAAAAGCGGCTGGATGCCGACAAATGCGGATACCCATACCTATATCTTCCTCGACGACGTCGCCCGACAACCTGCAGATCCACCGGGCTGGCCGAGCAATTGGGGACATGAGCATCGCTTAAAGGTCTTCTATATCACGGGTGAAATCCCCTCTGATTATGAGATGGACTCACGCGTTGTTAATAATACTCTGCCGGGATACTCGGTCCGGGATGCCTTGCTTGACATACCGACTGTTTCCATCGCAATGTTGCTTGAGGACTTCATTACCGACAATGAAGAAAACGGCATCTACTCCAATGCGTACGACCGGTGGGAACGCGCATGCTCCGTAGAATATATCCTTCCCGATGGTGGCGATGGATTTCAGGAAAACTGCAAAATTGAAGTTCACGGCGGTGCCAGCCGTTATCCCCAGCGTATGCAGAAACATTCTCTCCGCCTGACCTTCACCAGCCAGTATGGCCCGGCAAAACTCAGATATCCACTCTTTCCGGGATCCGATGTGGATGAATTCAACCAGCTTATCCTTCGCGCCTCCTTTACCGATTCCTGGGGTCTTGTCTCATGGGATCCGAGCCGCTACCGTCCCAACGACTCCCAGTATATCAGAGACGTTTGGATGAAGGAAAGTCTCGGTGACATGGGCCAGCCTTCCAGCCGCGGCACCTTCGTTCACCTGTATGTCAATGGCCTCTATTTCGGCATCCATAACCTCACTGAGCGTCTCGCAGATGACTTCTTCGCCGACCACCTCGGAGGTGAACCTGAGGATTGGGAAATCAACGAAGACTTTTCGAGCCCTGGTGCCCGTTGGAACGCCATGATGAGAATTGACCCATCGACCATAACCGGTTACGAGCAGATTCAAGAGTACTTAGACGTTGAGAACTTCGCAGACTACATGCTTCTGCACTTTTACGCCGACTCCGAGGACTGGCCTCACCATAACGGATATGCCGCTGTTAACGCAATCAGCGGAGATGGCAAATTCAGATTTTTCGTCTGGGACCAGGAAATCGTCCTCGACAATCACGGCCGCGCTGCATCACGCATCGACAATTCTAATGGAGCAGGTAGCGTCTTCCAGAAAATGCGTACAAGCGACGAATTCCGACTCCTTTTTGCAGACCGTGTTTACAAGCACTGCTTCAACAATGGCGCACTTAGTGTAACTGCTTCTCAGGACCGTTACCTCACCATAGCCAACTGGATCGACAAAGCCATCGTTGCCGAATCGGCAAGATGGGGTGACACCCAGATGAGCACTCCATACGGGAACAGCATCCAACAACCAAGTCCACTGAATGATATAAATCATTACAACTATCCTCCGGCCCCCAACGGACCGGACTACTACTTTACACGTGAAGACTCATGGGCCGTTGAACGCGATAACATTATCAATAATTATATACCCGCTATTCATGATACTACTAATTCCTATGCTATTCTCAATGTCTTGCGTTCCAAGAATCTTTATCCTTATATAGATCCACCAGTATTCCAAATTAATAGAAATAATCAGCATGACGGTTATGTTTTGGCGAGTGATTTATTATCACTGACCACATCAACAGGCACAATTTTATATACGCTCGACGGCACCGACCCGCGATTACCCGGGACATCGCAGCAAAATGCCGGCACCAGTACCGTTCTCGCGGCCGAAAACGCAGACAAACGAGTTCTTGTCCCGACCGGCCCGGTTAATGAGGAATGGAAAGGCGGCGGAATTTTCAATGACAGAGACTGGATTCCCGGAACCGGTGGTATAGGTTACGATACGGGGAGCGAATACCGGCAATTAATCGATATCGATTTATATGACCAAATGTACCAGGATCAGACCAGTTGCTATATCAGGATACCCTTTGACGTCACAACTGACCCGGAACAATATAGTATAATGACACTCAAAATATGTTATGACGACGGATTTGTGGCATATGTTAACGGCACAGAAGTCGCCCGGCGAAATTTCGCAGGAACACCGGCATGGAATTCCAACGCCGATACGACCCACGATGATTCCGCCGCGGTCAACTTCGAGTATATCAACATCTCTTCATATCTTGACATACTCGTGTCCGGTTACAATGTCCTGGCAATTCATGGTCTGAACCGATCATCCACAAGTACCGATTTCCTCATATCGGCGGAGTTGATTGCCGATAAAACCACTTCTCCGTCGGAGGCCGGCATCTCTCCCCGCGCACTTCAATATATCGAAGCAATAACATTAACCGAGAGTACATGCGTAAAGGCCAGAGTATTAGACGGCAGCACCTGGAGCGCGCTGAACGAAGCAACTTATGCCGTAGGGCCTGTGGCGGAAAGTCTGCGTATCACCGAGATTATGTATCATCCGCAAAGTCAAAACGAGCCGAACGACCCGAACGAAGAATTCATCGAATTGACCAATATCGGAGCCGAAACAATTAACCTGAATCTTGTCAAATTCACAAACGGCATAGATTTTACATTCCCCAGCCTTGAACTCGCCCCCGGTGAATATATCGTAGTCGTTCAGGACAAAGCTGCCTTCGAGGCCCGATATGGGACGGAAGTAACTATAGCCGGACAGTATGCCGGTAAACTGGCCAACGACGGCGAAAGGATTCGGTTAGAGGACGCCGTCGGACAGACCATTCTGAATTTCAGTTATAAAGACGGCTGGTATGACGGCACCGACGGACAGGGATATTCTCTTGTCATAATCGATCCGTTAAATACCGATCCGGACAGTTGGGACGATAAAGATTCCTGGCGTGCCGGCACAAACATAGGCGGCTCACCCGGCGAAGATGATAGTGCCTAACATCTGTCACTTTAGGTTGTAACATACAAAAGAGGATTTATGCCGGATTAGTCCCACATATTATCGCCACAATGCCATTTTTGTGTAAACAATAAGTATCTCTCTATTTTTTTTCAAAATATTCCCTTAGGAAACAGCAATTTTTGTGTATAATAGGTATTGATAGATAACATTAAGTGCCCAATGAAGAGCCAGTAACCGTAATGGTTCGGCAGAATTTATAGCAAGTTAATGCAAATCAAAAAGGCTGCTTTATAAGGAGGGGCGACTGTTCCAAAACTATTACTATCGAAAGTATGAAGAAATGTTAAAAAGTATGAAAATCTCGCTACTGAGTTCGATATTAGTAATTTTTTTAGCTTTTTCCACACAGGCGAATGTACCCGTAGTTATCAACGAGTTGATGGCTTCCAACAACAGATACATACAAGACCAGCAGGGCCAGTATGACGACTGGATCGAAATCTATAACAACAGCTCCAATCCCATAAATATCGGCGGGATATATCTGACAGACGATTTATCCGTTCCCAAAAAATGGCAATTCCCAGCTCAAGCTGTCATACAGGCCGGAGGCTACTTATTGATATGGGCCGACGATGACACTTCCGATGTCGGATTGCACGCTAATTTCAAGCTCAATGCCGACGGCGAAGAGATCGGACTTTTCGAGAGTGACGGCATTACCTCGATTGACAGCGTTACTTTCACCGCACAGTCAACCGATATATCCTATGGACGATACCCCGACGGTGACGACCAATGGCGGTTCTTCGGATTTCCCAGTCCCGGGCGGGAAAACGAAGGAGGTTTCACGGGTATCGTTGCAGACACGAAATTCAGCCATGACCGCGGCTTTTACGATACGTCCATCTATGTAATAATCACCACCGAAACGGCAGGTGCCACAATACGCTATACAACAGACGGCAGCACTCCCGACGAGACACACGGCCAAGTTTATACCGGCCCAATTCATATTTCGACTACTACCTGCCTGCGGGCAATGGCACACAAAAGCGGCTGGATGCCAACGAACGTGGATACTCATACATATATTTTTCTCGACGATGTTATCACACAAACCCAGCAACAGGCACTGAATGCCGGCTACCCATCCAATTGGGGACATTATTCTGAAATTGGCGGCACAGCCAAAGCTGATTACGAAATGGATCCGAACATATACAACGATCCTGATTACAATAGTCAGATGGCCGATGCACTGCTGTCGATTCCCACACTCTCTATCGTGACGGATAAAGAGTTCCTGTTCGATCCTTCGGTGGGTATTTACATGAACCCGGAAGAGGAAGGGACAGAGGAAAATAAACTGCTATGGGAACGACCGACTTCGGCTGAATTATTCTGCTATGATGATTCTATGGAATTCCAGGTCAACTGCGGTCTGAGACTTCAGGGAGGACACTCGCGAAAACCTGAGAAATGCCCCAAGCACTCATTCAGTCTTCGGTTCAGGGACATTTACGGGCCGACCAGTCTTGATTATCCGCTGTTTGGCAACGACTGGCCCGTGAAATCCTTCGATTCGCTCCAGCTTCGCGGCTTCTTTAATAACGCGTGGACTCACTGGGCTCCCGATCAACGAGAACGCGCTCAATACACCCACGACCAGTGGGCCAGAGATGCAATGACTGATATGGGTCATCAGGATGCACTCCAGGGTTTTACCGTCCATCTGTACCTGAACGGTATGTATTGGGGCATCTACAATCTGCATGAGCGCCCGGACGCCGACCACTACGCAGCCTATAACGGCGGCAGCGCCGATGAGATTGACGCCGTAAACGGCGACCCTGATTATGTAATTTCAGATCCTCTAAATACAGGCTCGCTTTCTGATGGCACTATTGACGCATGGCACCACTTAAAAAGCGTTGTTGCCGGTAGGAACTGGGATGAAATATGCCGGGTACTCGATGTCGATAACTTTATCGACTGGACAATCCTTAACTACTTCGAAGGTAACTCCGACATTAAACGCAGCACAAACTGGCGTGCGGCCGGTGGCGGCCCACAGCTCAGGCCCTGGCGGTTCTATAGCTGGGACGCAGAGCATATATTTGAAAGTCTCTACCAGACGTATATAGGTGAAGCGGATCCAACAACTTTATTCAGCTATCTTGACGATATTGAGGAATTTCGCGTGCGTGTCGGTGATCGCATCCATAAACATCTTTTTAATAACGGAGCACTGACTACAGAAAAGAACCTCGCACGCTGGAATAAACTATCCGACGAAGTCCAGCTTGCGGTGATTGCCGAGTCCGCCAGATGGGGTGATTACCGAAAAGAGATTCATCAATATCGGTCAGGTCCATACTACTTATATACGAAAAATGAGTTCTGGATTCCTGAGAACAATTTTGTTATCAACGACTATTTACCCGACAGAACAGCTTACGCACTTAATAACATATTTCGACCCAGCGGAATGTATCCGAACGTCGAAGCACCTGTCTTTTACATCAACGGCTCATATCAGAATGGCGGCCAAGCGGCTACAAACAGTTCGTTCTCGATGACAAATGCAACGGGAACAATATATTATTCGCTTGATGGAACCGATCCCAGAGTACCGAGCGCGACCGAACCGAGTAATCAAAATATGTTAGTGCCCGAAAATGCATCAAAGCGTGTCCTTGTTCCAACAGGAACGGTTAGCAATAGCTGGAGAGGCGGCGGGACTTTCAATGACGGGGCCTGGATATCCGGCACAGGAGGAGTCGGCTATGACAACGAAAGTCGTTACGAAAATTTAATCAACCTTAACATCATAGACCAGATGTATGGGAGAAACACAGCATGTTATATCCGTACACCATTTACCTTTGATATGAGCGAAAACGAATTTATCTCCCTGACACTAAGAATCCGTTACGATGACGGTTTTGTAGCTTATCTCAACGGAGTTGAAGCAGCCAGACGCAATTTTACAGGTACGCCGGAATGGAATTCTACTGCCGAGAACCATACTGACGCCGAGGCTGAAAACTTCGAGTATATCGACATATCTTCATATATCGACACTCTGCATTCAGGCGAGAATATTTTAGCTATTCACGGCATGAACCAGTCTCTGACAAGCTCAGACTTTCTTATCTCATTCGAACTGGTTGCTGTTAAAGAAGATTCCTCCCAGGATTCGGAAGTAGATGTCCCGACCGGTGTCCGGCAATACACCTCGCCGATTACGTTAACCGAGAGTGCTCACATAAAGGCAAGGGTATTGAGCGGCAGCACCTGGAGCGCGTTGAATGAGGCGATTTACGCCGTAGGGCCTGTGGCGGAAAACCTGCGTATCACCGAGATTATGTATCATCCACAAAGCCAGACCGAGCCGAACGATCCGAACGAAGAGTTCATCGAATTGATAAATATCGGAACTGAGACAATCAACCTGAACCTTGTAAAATTCACAAACGGCATAGATTTCACCTTCCCGAGCGTCGAGCTTACCCCCGGAGAATATGTCGTAGTCGTTCAGGACAAAGCTGCCTTCGAAGCTCGATACGGTACGCAGATAAACATAGCCGGACAATACTCTGGCAAATTGGCCAATGACGGCGAAAGAATCCGGTTAGAGGACGCTATCGGACAGACCATTCTGGATTTTAGCTATAAAGACGGCTGGTACGACGGTACCGACGGACAGGGTTATTCTCTTGTCATAATCGATCCGTTCAATGCCGATCCTGCCGATTGGGACGATAAAGATTCCTGGTGTGCCGGCACAAACACAGGCGGCTCACCCGGCCGGGAAGATAGTGCTCAATAAGTATGTAAGAACCACCTAACAAACCGGATACCAAAGAGAACTATCGATTCGAGAATACAGCGTCCTGTTATTATGCTTTCCCGAACTCGGCGACAACAGGGGTATGGTCGCTCGGACGCTCTGCCAGACGGGGATTTTTATCAACATAACAGGCAATGCTTTTTCCCGCCAGAGGTTTCGTTGCCATAATATGGTCCAGGCGCCAGCCGCGATTGGTTTTGAAGGCGTTTCTCATTCGATAATCCCAGAATGTGTATTGGCCCGGCTCCTTGCAGTGCATTCTGAAAACATCCACAAATCCCCATTTCATTACTTTCTTCAAAGCTTTATGAACATCAGGATGAAAACAGACATGTCCCGACAAAGTCACGGGGTCATAGACGTCCATCGGCTCGGGGGCGACGTTCAAGTCCCCCACCCATATTATCAACTCGGTCGGTTTGAAATTTCGCTCGAAAAAATCATGCAGCCGTTCGAACCAGCTCAATTTATAATCGAATTTTTGAGTGTCAGGCAAATATCCCTGAGGGACATAAGTATTGACGATTGTTATGCCGTTGATTAGGGCTTTTATCAAACGAGGCTCATCTTTCGGCTCTTCGTCGAAACCGTACTGGGCGTTTTCGATTTTATCTTTGCTGAAAATCGCCACGCCGTTGTAACTTTTCTGGCCTTTGAATACGAATTCATACCCGATGTCATCAAACGCCCCGACAGGAAAATCGGCGTCCTGAACCTTGGTTTCCTGGACGCATAATATATCCGGTCGATGCTCATCGAGCCATCGGAGCACTATCGGCAGCCGGGCACGCAGGGAATTGACATTAAAACTGGCAACTTTCATCCTGAGAATCTTTGACCATGCCTTCACTAAACATTAGTATCTCGTTTTCGTGTTGACAGCAAAATTAAATTTCGTATAGCTTCAGTGTCTCTTGCCGCCAGCCAGCGATCTTCGAATTGCTTTTCCTGAGCTATTTGAGCTATTGCCATTAGCGCCCGCAGGTGATAGTTTCTTTCATCCTTACTACCTGCCAAAACAAACATGATGCGGACCGGATCCGCAGCACCCGAAAAATCAATCCCGTCGCGAGCCCGAACGAGCAATACATTGAACTTTCTGTCACCTTCGACTACAATATGCGGAATTGCAAAGCCGGGCTGGACAACTGTGCCGCCCTCGGCCTCACGATGAAGAAATTTTTCGAAAAGGACATATTCATTAACATCCAGCCTCTTTGCCAGAGTCTCGGAAACTGTTCGGAAAACTTCATCTGCCGTTTTTCTGCCTTCAACGTCGAGGATTTCACATCCTTTGATGAGCTGGTCGAATCTATCCTCGATTATATCGTCTCGCTGGAGCAAAATATCCCGAAGCTCATTCTCAAGAGTCACTGTCTTGAGGTCCTTGGCGGTGACACGTTCGACAATATGCATTACCGCCGAGGCTCGACTGACGTGTTTGGAGACGTAAAGGAAATACCAAAGAACACTCAAAACAAAAAAGGCCGAAGTAATAATCAGCGGCACTTTGCCCATATCTATAATTAGAAAACCATAAACGAAAATGGCAAAGATATTTATATACGGATACAAGGGCTGGCGGAACTTTGGACGGTAGCTCTGTATCCGGCTTTCCCGCATGATAATTACGCTGGCATTTACGAGAGTAAAAAGTATTATCATTAACGTCGAGGCGGTTTTAACCAGCGATTCGATGTCAAGGAATACGATAGCCGCGATCATAAATCCACCGGTGAGCAGAATACTCACATGGGGGGTCTCAAATCTGGAATTGACCTGAGCTAAAACCGGCGGCAGCAGCCTGTCCCGGCTCATCGCCATCGGAGACCGTGAGGCTGCGAGTATTCCACCGTTGGCTGTTGTAACAAACGCCGCAACAGCAGCCAGGGCCAGCAACACAAATCCCGGCATACCGAAAAACTTGCTTGCAGCAAGAGATATGGGTGTATAACTGTCAACCAATTCCTGTCCATCGACAACGCCAATTGTAATGACCACTACAGCAATATACAGCAAACTCACAACAAACCAGGCAAGTATCATCCCTAACGGTAGATTCCTGCCGGGATTCTTGATTTCTTCACCTATGCTGGCGACTTTTGTCAGGCCGCCGTAACTAACAAAAACAAGACCTGTGGTCGAGAGCACTTTAAGCCAGCCCTTTTCCATAAAACCGGAATATCGAAAAGCTTTCGCAGAGCCGGAACCGACAAGAATGAAAAGGCACAGGATAATCAGAAGTATAATCACCAGGAAAATCTGAACTCTGCTTGTGTGTTTGACACTGACAATATTCAGGATTACAAAGCACACGCAGCAAAACACGCTTATTGCTTTGAGGTGCCACTCGCTCAGTAGAGTTGAAAGGGCCATTTGTAATACGACTTCGAAAATAACCGCCATGCCGACAATCGCGAAGGCACTTTTCAAAGCCAAGGAAAACCATCCGGCAAAACCGCTGAACAAACCAAATAGCGAACCAAAACTTCTCTCAATAAAAAAATATGTTCCACCCGCACGAGGCATGGCCGTGCATAATTCAGCTTTGCTCAACACACTGGGCAGTATCAGAAGTGAGGCGATAAGATATGACAATATAACCGCAGGGCCGGCTTTTGAATATGCAATCGCAGGTAATATGAAAAGTCCCGAACTTATCATTGCCCCGGCAGCTATTGAAAAAACGTCGGCCAAACCAAGTTGTTTTTTCAGGACAGCCATATTCGAATCCTTCGACGATTCAATCCTAAATCCGTAGAGATATTAATATCGGTATTTATCGATTTTATAGAAGTTGTACGAGCGTATCGATTAAAATACTGCCGGCAAGAATTCTCTGCAGCAAGTGTGTTTTCTTCCGGCCGATTGTGGATATTGTTACCCTTTTATCTGGTTATTGTCAAGTTATTACCAATCGTAGATCGTGCTATCCCCTTCAATCTTCAGTTCTTCAAACCAGAAGATTATTGAAAAATTTGATGAAAAAAACGGGAAAAACAGAAATGAGTGCAGATAAGCGCTAATGGCTAAATCAGCGAAAACTTCTTGTATGGCTTACGCTTTATTTACTCCGATTTTTCGGGGTTTTTTTCAGGCTCAGATTTGGATTTCTTATCCCGAGGTTCTTTAGATTCCTTATTCTGGCCTTTTTCACGCTGGATTGCGTCGTAAATTTCTCTTCGATGAACCGGTATATTTTTAGGTGCCGTGATACCCAGACGTACTTTATCACCTCTTACATCAACAATGATAATTTCAACATCATCGCCGATCATTATTGATTCATCTCTTTGTCTGCTTAGAACCAACATCGCTAACTCCTTTTGCCGGCTGGTTTTACTTTATTGAATATTACGAAAAACCCCGGCTTACTGTTCGTCCTTTATATGAAATATTCCCTTTTTCAAAACTGCACCTTTTAAAATGGCATCCTGCCAAAATTTGTACAAACTATATTTCGGCTAATTCCGAGGTCGAAAACAACGATTTTTATTTTTGTTCGGCCAATAAGATTTGATTATAAGACTTTATAACTATAAGCGCTTAAAATATCGAAAGTTACAATTAAAAAAGGCATGAAAAAAGTTATTCCATATTTTATGAAGCACACTATTTCGGCTACGACATTTCATGTTTACGCCAGTATAAATAACGGACAGCCATCCAATAACCCGCTATTGAGCCAATTGTGCCAAAGGCCACAATCTGAATGGGCAACAGGGAAATCACAACATCGGGGAAAAAGACCGCCGGCCAGCTTTCAACATAATGACCCAAAATATTAGGCTTAACGTAACTCATTGTTGAATATGCAGTTACTAACGAACTGCTTATAATAGGCAATATATAGCCGACATTGAGATATTTTTTGACAATGAAAGCTGACAAGCCAAATGATACTAACACTGCAAAAACAATCTGTCCTACGGCCGGTTGGGCTGCGGCCGAACTAAATATGTTATCGGACAAAATTACATCCTGAGCAAAAATCTTTAAACAGAATCGCGCTAACAGCACCGACCCCACAAGAGCGATAACTGTATTTAAGTATATATATGAACTCAACTTATCTTTTTCTTGTGTTTCCTCGAACTTGTAGCCCTGACGGATTTTCTGCCCTAATGTAACTCCACCAAAACCAACACCAACAACCAAAAGCCAGAAAAAAGGTTCCCATCGCAGTGTTTCAAAAAGCATCTGACGCTGCTCAAAGGTCGGATTAAGCTGCACCAAAGCAGCCACACTGCCTGCACGGACGGCCCAAATTGCCAATCCGAAAGGAACCGCTAAAATACCGATTTGACGTCCGTAAGGCCAGGCTACAAAGTAGGCTATCAAACCGGCGAGAAACGCCATTATCAGCAAAGTCACTGCACCACTCATACCAATAGTTTTGACAAGCAAGGCTCCAAACGGGTCAGGTGGAGCGTCCCACGGCCAGGCCAAAACACCAATGAAAATCACCCCTACGACAGCCACGGCAGCGATTCGTAACTTCATAGTCCAGGAAAGTTCCATATTTTAGCCCTTTAATATTATAAACGGCATAAAGTAGCACCAAAACAAGAAACAGTCAATCAGATTCAATACACGAATATCATATCCGCATAAAAAGTCCGGTCCTATCGCAATCGAGATATTCGCTGAAAAATATTTTTCTTGAAATATCGGCTGGAAATGTGCTATAAAATAGCTGTGAGGTCTGTGGTTTCGATTTCCTGGTAGGTGGAATCCCTTGGGTTTTACATGAAAATCTCTACGATCAATATAGGGCGAGGCATAAAGACAAGGATCTCCGAAATACGGCCTCACATAAAATTGGTAAAATAACGAGAGGAGTACAC
The DNA here is from genome assembly GCA_964431695.1 of uncultured Pirellulales bacterium. GTDB lineage: Bacteria > Planctomycetota > Phycisphaerae > Sedimentisphaerales > Anaerobacaceae > JAFGPS01. Next base: position 13,185 of record CAYSKI010000066.1, read on the forward strand.
AACTGTGTCGGTATCTTTTTTTTCAGAATTAACCGATAGTAGCTGGTTTTCATACAATGGAGGTGATGCCAAGTCGTAAAGATAAATTCTTTTATAAAGACTGAATAGATTACGGTCAAGATGGTTAACAGCCGTATCACCGATAATTATTTACATACAAAAGGTGAGCGAGTTTTGGTTTCTGTCGAGAAAATCCACATTTTTAACTTCCAGGCAGAGCAAGATTAATTAATTCGGCGTCTTTCTTAGGAGTAATATGTGTGTAGGACTTTGCTAAGTTTTATTCCAATAGTAATTATAACGAATTTTTAATCTGGGGGAAGAAGGAAATCCCTTATTTTGGAGGAAAGAATTATGTTAAAGCAGAATTTTGTAAGATTCTTGTTATGTTTATTGTTAGTCCTTTCTTTTTCTGTTAGCGGAGCCAGAGGTGCCAATATTTTATTTATCGCAAGAATGGACGAGACGAATGAATTGATGCAACAGGGAGATGATGCGCTTAAAGCCTATTTAGAAAGCCTTGGACACACGGTCACCTATTTTGACGACAGTGAAAATGAGGCGGATACCGAGGCTGCCGCGGAGGCAGCGGATGTAGTTTTTATATCTGAATCAGTAGACTCTAAGGCCATCAATAACGAAATCACGGAGATTGAAACACCCATGGTCATCACCGAGTGCTGGGCCTGGTACGAGATGGGCCTGTGCACACCTACCTCCGGAACCGACGATAGTATTGCTGTTGCCACTACAGACATAGAGATAATTGCACCAGGACATCCTTTAGCCGGGGGCTTGACCGGAACTGTAACGGTTCTGACCGATATAACCGGTGAACGTGGCGATGCTCGCATCTCTACCGGCATCCCAGGCAGTGCAGCCACTGTAGTTGCACAAGCTACATTAAGTGACGGCCGCACTTACGCTTGCTTGTACGCCTATGAAAAAGGAGCTCAATTAGCCGCACCTCCGTTAGATGGAAGCCCCCGAATAGCCGCCGATATCAGAGTTTGTTTCGGCCTCGATGAGCAAACGTATCTTCTATGGAATGAGAACGCCTTTTATCTCCTCGAAGCGGCAATTAACCTTGCACTCGGTATCAGAATCCAACCCGAGGCTTACAGCCCGAATCCGGCCAATGGACAGCAAGAAGTGTTAAGAGATGCGGACCTGAGCTGGAGAAAGGGAATTTTCGCCGATACGCACAATGTTTATTTCGGAATGGATTTCAACGATGTCAATGAAGCCAGCCCGACCGACCCGCGAGACATACTTAAAAGTGAAAACCAGAGTGATACAAGCTTCGAGCTCGATACTCTTGAGTATGGCCAAACATATTACTGGCGAATTGATGAAGTAAATGCTCCTCCGGATACAACAGTTTATAAAGGCGACGTCTGGAGCTTCACAGTACAAAACTTCATAACAGTTGACGATTTTGAAGCATACGACGTTAATAACGTATTATATTTAATCTGGTCAGACTATGCTGTGAATAATACCGGCATGACTGTTGGGTACTTCGATCCTCCTTATGTTGAGGAAACCGTTGTTCATAGCGGCTCTCAATCCATGCCCCTGTATTACGACAATGATGGGATCGTGAACGAGGGAACCACTCTTCAAAAGACCGGAACCCTGTATTACTCTGAAACAGAACGGCAGTTTGACAATCCGCAGAATTGGACTGCAAATGATATCGAATCCTTATCGCTGTGGCACAAAGGCTATGCTGAAAAAGTCGGCAGATTTGTGGAAGAGCCGGACGACACCTATACCATGGTCGCCGCCGGGACAGATATCTGGGATATAGCCGATGAGTTCCACTTTGCCTATAAGGAAGTTGCCACGAGTCAAACCGTTACGATTGTCGCCAAGGTCGAATCTCTGGACCCGGTCAATTCCAATAAAGACACAAAAGCCGGTATTATGATTCGTAACTCACTCGAACCCGGTGCAATAAATACGACCCTGCTGCTCACACCCGACCCGGAAAAGGGACTGCGGTTCCAGAATCGAACCTCTACGAACGGTGTCACAGCACGAGGAGACGCAGATATGGATCCGAACGCCATGCCGCCTTACTGGTTGAAATTACAGCGTTCTTCGGGCGGTCTTCTCAGGGCATACCGTTCACCGGACGGTGTTAATTGGGACCAGTTCAGCCTGAGAACGATATCGATGCAGGCACCTTATTACGTCGGTCTAGCGGCAACCAGCCACGATGCTGCAATAGCATGTGAGGCTCAATTCTCCAACGTAAGCTTCCCTGATAACGCTGCGCTTTCCACACAGCCGTGGGCTCACCAGGATATTGGTATAATAAGCAACGAAGTTGAGCCAATGTATGTGTCGATTAATAATACAAAAGTATATAATGACGATCCGAATGCAGTTGTTGTGAGAGATTGGACAGAGTGGGTTATTCCTCTGCAAAGTTTCGTAGATAATGGCGCGAACCTTTCCAGTGTAAACTCCTTCGGCATTGGATTTGGTAACAGTGGCAGTACACAGCCCGGCGGTGAAGGTACAATATTCATCGATGATATCAGGCTGAATCTACCACCGATAGAATAAACCGATTATATAGACATCTGTTGTTTCGATGTCGAAGCATTGCTTTTTTAGGGCCTATACCGATCAATTCGGTATAGGCCCTCATATTATAAACACCCGGGCGCATATCGAACATTAAAGTATTGAATCATTATATACAGATATATTTATGAATATCAGAATCTTACATACACCACAGAAAACATAATAAATAACAGAAGTATTTTTCTTTTCTTATTTCGATATGTATGATAGATTAATATTTTATTTTATAAAGGAGTACGGGGCACAGAAAGGATGCTATGAGCCAGTCACGAACCTACGACCTTGATTCCCGGGAAAAATCCGGTTCAAGCACAGTTCTGCACGGTAAAAAAAAACGTATCAGTATCTTCAATGGAGTTCGGGCGACAGCCGTCAAAAATAAAATTATGGTTGCCGGTAAGAAATTCCATCTAATCGGTGCCGGTGGTATTGGGATGAGCGGTCTGGCGGCGCTGCTGATGAAAAACAACGCAATTGTAACAGGCTCGGACCAGAGAACAACGAATATAACAGAGGGGCTTTGCCGGCTCGGAGCCGATATAAAGATCGGCCACAATATCGAAAATCTCGATCCCGAAACAGATGCGGTCGTTATTTCGGCGGCGATTAGAGAAGACAATCCCGAGCTTCAAATCGCCCGACAAAGAGGCTGCATCATCTATAAGTATGCCGAGATGCTGGGCGAATTAATGAGCTTCTACGAAGGTATTGCCGTTGCCGGCACACACGGTAAAAGTACGACAAGCGGCTGGCTTGCCTACCTGTTAAAACAAACCGGGATCGATGTGAATTTTATCATCGGGGCAGAAATAAGCCAGTTGGGATGCTCTTCCGGCGTCGCGGACAGTATTTATTTCGTCGCCGAGGCCTGCGAATACGACAGGAGCTTTTTGAATCTCAAGCCCAAAATATCCTGTATTCTAAATATAGAGCAGGACCATCTGGATTACTACAAAGATGAAGAAGAAATAGTTGAGGCGTTCAGGAAATTCGCCGAGGGTACGAAATCCGGCGGTATTGCAATCGCCAACGGGAAGGATGCAAATGTGGCTAAAATTGTCCGCCGTGTAAAAGGCAACGTAAGCTGTGAGACTTTCGGGCTGGATGAAAGCTGTAATTTTTACGCCGGTAATATTTCATTTGAAGACGGTTTTTTTGCCTTCGATGTCTTTCACAACAACCGACGTATGGGCAGGACAAGCATTTATCTGCCGGGCAGACATAATATTCTCAACGCCCTGGCTGTGGTCGCTATGGCGGTCAATCTTGGTCTGGAACCTGAACGAGTTCTCAATCTTTTAGGCAGTTTTACGGGAATGGACCGGCGGTTGATGCTGAAAGGCCGATTCGGGAACATTACCGTCCTGGACGATTATGCCCACCATCCCACGGAAATCAGGGCATCTTTGGCGGCGATCAGACAAAAGTATCAACCAAAGCGGCTCTGGTGTGTTTTCCAGCCGCATCAATACAGCAGAACAAGATTTTTACTTGATGATTTTACTGAAAGCTTTAAGCTTGCCGATGTAACAATTGTGCCGGAAATTTATTTTGTCCGGG
>CAYSKI010000067.1:0-17069 GCA_964431695.1 uncultured Pirellulales bacterium
CTGATGGGACAGTCACAAACCATTATCAAAAATATCGAGTTTGATGTCTTGGTAGATGAATCGCTGGTTAGCATGGACATACCTGACGGATATACCTTGTATGAAGGGGAACTGGATTATACTGATTTCGACGAGCAGGATTTCATTATTATTCTGCAATTTTGGGCAGAACATGTACTCGGCGGAAATTTCCCGGACAGCATGAGCGCTGAGGATATATTGAAAGTGGCTCCTGTACTTAGACAAAAGGTAGATCAACTGAACATTTCCGACGAAGAGAAAATGCAGATTGGTGCGGCAATGGGGCGAGGATTTATGTTCTTTCGACAACTTGAATTTAGCCGTACCGATTGGCACTATGTCGGCAAAGGTGTGGAATTTGACGATGCTAACACTGCAGTATTCCTGTATCGTCCGAAAGGTTCGGATACTTATCGTGTTATCTACGGCGATTTGAGCGTGAAGGATTCGGCACCGGAGGATTTGCCACAATAATTTGTCTGTAATTCTGAGCGAAGCGAAGAATCTCAAAGGCCGGGTTTTTGGACCCGGCCTTTTTTATGCGCAGAAAAGACACTCATCCCGTGAATCAGCCGGAAGATGGACATTTTCCGCTTAAAATGGGGATTTTTGTTGTATTAAGTCGGTTTTTGGGTACAATTATTAATAGCATATAGCGGGTAGCTTATAGCAGATAGGGAGTATCGAATAAGGAATTAAAAAATGGGGGAAAAATAAACCAATCTGATATCTGAAATTTCAAATGTCGAATGTTTCAAATGAAAAATCAAAGATTCCATATTTAGCCCCAAGGCCAGCCTTGGGGGATTGGCCGAGGCGGCCACGGTTAAACAATTTGAAACAGGTCAAATCAGTGATATCCGTGTAATCCGCGGTCAAAAAATGCAAAACGATTTATCCCCAAGGGAATTTATCCCATAGGGAGCCAATTTATTAGCGTTTAGCGTATGGCGTGTAGCGTATTGCGTAAAGGAATTTAAAAAACAAACCCAATTTACTAAATGTCCAAATGGTATTAACATCAAATGAAACAAAGAGTTATGGCAATTTCAAAAGTCTGATGCGAGTCAGAAACAAACCCAAACAAAGCCAATTTTCAAAACAGAAGACAGATACGTAAGACGGAAGGAAAAGAAATCTTTTTGCAATTTTCCTGTCGCAAAATCGGCGAATACAGCACTATATTGTGAGAACACGAATCCTTAGAGTTTTTTCGAGGTGCAAAGATGTCGGAAAATGACAAATATTACATTGAGCGATGTTTGGATGGCCATCCGGACGATTTTCGCCATCTTGTGCGGCGTTATCAGGCGGTCCTTTTAGCCAACCTTGCCGGCAAATTAGGCAATAAGGACCGTGCCGAGGAAGCCGCTCAGGAAGCCCTCGTGCGAGCTTACTTTAATATGAGCAAGCTCAAAAAACCCGGTTCGTTCTTTTCCTGGCTGCTTGGGATTGCAGACCACGTGGCCAAAGAGCACCAGAGAAAAGAGCAAGTCCGGTACCAGCGCGATCTCGTCCGCTCATTCTCGCAGGAAGTACCACCCGCGGAACTCTCACAGGATTATGCTCTCGAAGCGGCAATCGCGGAACTGCCGGATGCGTACAGGAAGGTGGTTTTGCTGCGGTATTACGGCGAAAATTCCTGTAACCAAATCGCCGAGCAGCTCGATATGCCGCTTGGAACAGTAACAAAAACATTATCAAGGGCCTATGCCATGCTGCGTCAGTCGCTGCAACAGCAGGAACGGGCGGAAGTTTATCCCGAAGGGATTAATGAGGTGTAAAAATGAATTGCGCAGAATATAAAGAACTCTTAGTCGAATATATCGAGGGACTGTTGGACGAATCCCGAAAACAGCAAGTCGCAGAGCACCTGAAAAACTGCCGTAACTGCCGGGCCGAAGCGGCACAGCTCGCGAATCTTCACGACCGCCTTGTCAATAACGGCAAAAATGTCGCTCGAAGCAAATTTGAAGACAAGGTCATGGATAAAATTGTCCGTGAGCAAAACGTCCGGCTCAAAGCAGCAGCCAAAGCAGGCTCGGCCCTCAAGCTAAGGAGTATCATTATGAAAAGTCCATTTGTAAAAATTGCCGCTGCGGCAATCATTATTATTGCCATACTAATAGGTATAAATCCATTTAAACCTTCCATAACGTTTGCACAGGTTGTCAAGCCGATTCTAAATGCGCGGACAATGATTTTCGATATGATTTTAGGTGCCGATGAAACAGGTATGGTCATGCATGAAATTGTCGTTGGCCCGCGAATCAGAAGAACTATGTCGAATATGCCGAATATGATCATGGTTATCGATCTTGACAGCGAGAATATGCTCGTTCTCGATTCCGAGGCAAAAACCGCCGTCTATGCGGATATCGAGGGTGATCTTGGGGACAGAACCAGAAGCTATATCAGGTTCGTTCGCCAGATCATAAAAAAGTTACAGGACGGCCAGGTCGAAGATCTCGGCGAGCAGATGATCGACGGGCGAAAGGCAGTCGGATTCGTAGGCAGAGGACATAACGAAGAGGTGACAATCTGGGCCGATGCTCAAACCGCCGTTCCGATACGGATAGAGGTTCAGATTGGGCAGGATTTGGCCTTCATTATGAAAAACTTTGAGTTCGACGTGGATGTGGACGAATTGCTGGTGAGTATGGATGTGCCGTCTGGATACACACTGAAGGACGCTCAAATGGATCTTGGAAACGCTACCGAACAGGATTTCGTCGAAAGCCTGAGGATCTGGGCGGAAGTAATTCGAGACGGCTCGTTTCCCGAGGCCATAGGTACTGTAAATGCTATGGAACAAATGCCTGTGCTAATCCAAAAGCTCGGCCAGATGCAGGTCACTGAGGAGCAGGGGACAAAAATGGGTGTGAGTTTTGGAAAAGGAATGCTGTTTCATCAGATTGTGGAAAGCCAGGGCCAATGGGGCTATACCGGTGCCGGAGTGAAGCTCGGCGATGCGAGTAAGGCGGTCTTCTGGTATCAGCCGCAAGGCTCCTCGACCTATCGTGTCATCTACGGTGATCTTACTGTCAAAGATGTCGCACCGGAGGATTTGCCTCAGTAAAAAAAACAGCAATAGATCAAACAGGCCGGGCCTCATCGCCCGGCCTTTGGGGGATTTTGGGGAATGCAACCTGCATGGGGGCAGGATTCGCAAAAATTCCATTTTTCTTATACTAAAATGCCTTGCTGAATTGTTATATAGTTGATAATCGATTGTCATAAATTCGGTAAGGTAACTTTTAGATGCTGGAAGATAAGCTGCTAATATGGAAGTTCAATCGCGGCAGCCGCGAGGCCCTGCGGGGAATTTACGAAAAGTACAAGGACGATTTGGTGACGTTAGCGGCCGCTCTGTTAACCGATGTAAATTTGGCCGAAGATGTTGTGCACGATGTGTTTGTCTCCTTTATCGAGTCGGCCCGGAAGTTTCGGTTGACCGGCAGTCTTAAAGGTTACCTTGCGACGTGTGTTGCGAATAATGCACGCAACAAGATCAAGGCCAGTCAAAGGCGCTATAGTGCGACGCTGGATGAATTGAATCCGGCTGCAGCGGATTCGGATAGTCCGGAACATCGAGCGATATTCGGAGAAAACCTGAGCCGACTGAGCTATGCCCTGGAGCAGCTTCCATACGAGCAGCGGGAAGTTTTGATCCTGCACTCTTACAGCGGGATGAAATTTAAGAAAATCGCCGCCCAGCAGAAAGTTTCAATTAATACCGTGCAGGGGCGATACCGGTACGCGATGGATAAACTGCGGTCAATGTTAAATGGTGACCCGCTGCACTCCCGCCGTTTTGCTTTGCCAAACGAAGCAGCGGGGGGAAACGCAGGGGCAGGAGTGCGAAAATGAGACCGGCAGATAATATAAATCAGTTAATTAGAAAATTGAAATTAAAAGCCAGTGCCGATTTGGATAAAAGAGTCCACGATAAAATTACCAGAGCACCGGCCAAATTAAACCGGAAAGAATCGGCTCTAACAAAGCCGAATATATGGAGTAATATAATGAAAAATCCAATGACAAAATTAGCCGCCGCCGCGGCAATAATTATCGCGGCACTGATCGGTTTTTATACTATCGGCAGTCCCACACCTGCCTTTGCTGAGATTGTTCGGCCGTTCCTTACTGCGCGAACTGCAACATTCAAAATGTCTATGAATGTTGAGGGAGCTCCCCCCCAAAACTTCGATTGTATGTACGCCGAACCCATCCGGATGCGTCAGATCAGCAAAGAACAAGATGCCGTTGTTATTAGTGACTTGATGAAAGGAACAATAGTTACCCTTGTTCCGGCACAGAAAAGAGCGTATGTGATAGAAATGGAAAACATGCCGGAAGACCAGGACCAAAGCGGATTTAATATGTTTGCCCATATCAGAAATCATATTTTGGATGCTCAGGAATCCGAGGATGCTTCGGTAGAATTTTTAGGCGAACGTAAAATCAACGGCCTGACTACTATTGGTTATCATGTTAGCAAACCCGGCATCGACATGACCATCTGGGCCGATCCGGAAACTAAATTACCCGTTCAATTAACAAATACTACGGGACCGGCTACCTACACGATAAGTGACATTGTTTTCGATGTAGAACTGGATGATGCTCTTTTCAGTTTGGAGATACCCGACGATTACATCGTCCATACAAGGCAGGTCGATGCATCCGAGCCGACGGAAGATGACCTCGTCAATCTGTTCCGTATTTGGGCCGAACACATGGACGGCAATTTGCCTTCCACTTTTGAAATGAGTGTCATAACGGAATTTATGCAGTATCAGCGGAAGAAAATGAAAGACCAGGGTATCGAGCTAACCGAGGAATCTGTATTGGAACTGCAAGACATTATCCAGGAAATAAACCGCGGCGGAATGTTCGTGCAGGCCCTGCTGGCCGAGAGCGATTGGCATTACGCCGGCAAAGACGTTAAATTCGGCGATGCGGATACGGCGATATTCTGGTATAGGCCGCAAGGCTCGGCGACTTATCGCGTTATCTATGGCGACTTACACGTCGCAGATGTCGCTCCGGAAAATCTGCCGAATTAATTACAACAATTGTAGTATCCATAAAAAGCCGGACATTGCTCAGGATAAAATTGTTCGGCTTTTTTTGTTGGTTTTTGGGCTAAAAAGCGGGATTTTAGAAGAATTTTCACAAAAATAATATTTTTTCGTTGGCGCCTTCTACAAACGTAGTAAAATAACTTCTACGATTGTAGAAGGAGTAAAAGTTATGAAACTGACAAAAGCAGAATGGCAAATTATGAACGCACTATGGCAGGACAATCCCGCCACGGCGAGAGAGCTGATGGAACGCCTGCCCTCGCGTATCAGCTGGGCCTATACGACCATTAAGACAATGCTCAACCGGCTTGTGGACAAAAATGTTGTCACCGAACAAAAGAACGGCAACACGAGTTTTTACAAGCCGTTAGTCTCACAGCGAAAGGCCAGATCGAGCGCATTCAAGTCACTGCTGGACCAGGCGTTCAACGGCGCGACCGGCCCGCTGGTTCATTTTTTGCTCGAAGAGCAGAAGCTCAGTAAAAAACAAAGACGGGAAATCCTCAATGTCCTGCAAGGGGAAATCAAAGATTAAGGTTTATAGATATGGTCGATGCGATTAATAATATAGCACTTATGTGGTGGGATTGGATGGCGGCGATGTTCTGGCAGGTTAGTCTGCTGATTATCCTAATTGCATGTCTTGATACGATAATCAAGCGATGGGCCTGGCCGCGGCTGCGTTATGCTCTCTGGCTTCTTGTATTGCTCAAATTAGTGCTTCCCCCCGACATTTCCATGCCTGGCAGTTTTACTGCGAGAATGCAGCCGGTGACTGATCGAATCGTCGATAGCATGACAAGGGAACAGCCTGCTGCCTTCGAGGAATCGTCTGCTGAAATTCAATACGAACATTTTACAATCGTGCCGGCGGTAATAAGCACCCCGACACGAGCAACTGTTAGAACTCTGCCGCCGATACGAGCCTTCGGAGATTATGCAGTTGAAGCTTCGGCCGATGAGCCGGCACCTTCTGTCAGGCTTCTGTGGCAGTTCTATGCAATGGTAATCTGGATTTTCGGAATGACGGTACTCGGATTCTGGCTGATTTCCAGATTGTATCGTCTCCGCAAAGGCCGGCCCCAGACCGGCTCGGCCTGTTCGATTCCACAATCGTTCCATAATATGATGTTACGATGTGCGCAGCAACTGAAGCTTCGCCGGATTCCGCGCATTGTTGTAACGAAAAAAGTTGTTTGTCCCGCAGTTTTCGGAGTATTCAGGCCGGTGCTGCTGATGCCGAAAGGTTACTTGAGCAAGCTTTCACGAAAGGATGCCGAGCACATGCTTTTACATGAGCTTGCACATATAAAGCGGGGCGATCCTGTTGTTCACGGCTTTTATTTAATTCTACAAATCGTGTATTGGTTTAATCCGCTTCTGTGGCTTGTACGCAGACAGCTAATCCATCTGAGAGAGTTATGTTGTGATGCTACCGTTGCAGGTTTGTTAAAAAACAGAACTTGCGAATATCGCGAAACATTAATCGATGTAGCCCGCCGATTTCTGACCAGGCCTGTTGAGCCAGGCATTGGTTTGCTCGGATTGTTCGAAGATACGAACAGGCTCCTGGTCCGGCTAAGCTGGCTGGAAAAGAAAACCTGGAGGTACAAAAAAATGAAAAATGTTATTGTCATCACAATTATTGCTCTTATGATCGCCTTCGTACTGCCCATGGCTGTGGGACGTGAGGCTCCTTCCGATGAAGATTACTTCGTCGGCACCGACCAAAGCAAAAAAGAGTCACCTCTGAGCAGCGAAGAAAACGTGATTAAACAAGATAAGGAAAAAGAACAGTTGCTTCGGGAGATGCAGGCACTTAAAGTTCAGTTGGAAAAGCTGAACGCTCAAAAACAAAATCTACAGAAAGAGCTTTCATCTTTAGAAAAGTCCCGAATGTCGGCTGATAAATCCAAAGAAAAGGCATTGGAAGTCAGTAAGAAAGCAAAAGCTGAAAAAGATAAGGCACAGAAGTATTCGGCCGAAGCAAAAAAGTACAAGCATTGGGCCGAACAATGGACAAACAGCGAAGAATTCAAACAATGGCAAAAAGATTTAGAAAAATGGTCAAAGCAAATCCAGAAATTGCACCAGAACAACAACATGCATAACTGGGCCGTCGATCCGGAATATAAAGAAGCCTTTATGGAATGGCATCAGGAAATGCAGCAGTGGCAAAACAGTGATGAATTCAAAAACTGGCAGCAGCAAATGAAACAATGGTTAAGTAAAAAGCAGGATTGGCAAAAGCAAATGCCGCTCAATCCAGACGCACATGCGGATGAAGATTCCGAGCCAATGGAGATACCAACGATACACCCGAGCCCTCCAATGCCTCCAATGCCTAAAATGCCACCATTACCATCAATGCCCCCAATGCCGGAAGATTCCACAGTCTCAGTGGATGTTGTAGAGCCGGTTTTACCTCATCCAAATGTTGAAATAACACCGAAAAGTGCTCTCTCTGAAGTCGTTGTTCCTATGGTTAAGAGGATTGAAGTTCCTGTACAAGTCACTGTACCGGTTGTTGCGACACCAGGCTCTCGCCTGACCGCTCAAACCGGAAAGCCGGGCATAAATATCCAAAAGGATAAAGACGACGAATTCGAAGCAAAGAAAGAAATGGATTTTACCACGAAAATTCAACCGGGAACTCCGTTCGTTGTGAGAAATAAAATCGGCAAAATCGTTCTGAATCCCAGTAAAGACAGAAATTGCACCGTCAAGGCCTATATCCGGGCAACCGCCGATACCACGGAAAAGGCACAGGAATTAGCCGATCAGGTGTCAATGAACACACATTCTTCCAGGGAAAAATTCTACTTCGAGCCTGTCAAATCGGGAGATGATAAATGGAATAATCTCAATGTGGACCTGCATATCACAGTGCCGTCCGGTATTGCCCCGGATATCTCGACCGATGTAGGCTCTATAGAAATTAATAATCTAAAAGAGCGGATAAAAGGTATCACCAACGTTGGTTCGATCAAGGTTGTGAACGTTACAGGAGATATTCAGTTAACGACTAAAGTCGGTGATATCGAATTTATCGCACATAAAGGTCTCTCTGCGAAAATACAAGCGTCCACAAAAGTCGGGTCTATCAACAGTGAGCTTCCTCTGGAAATCAAAAAGGAAGATTTTGTTTCAAGCACAGCCAAAGGAACCATCGGCTCCGGTGAAAAGGATATTCGCCTGATAACCGAAGTAGGGAAGATTTTCATTAGGAAACAATCTAAGGAATCCTCCGACAACAACCTTGAGAAGTCAGTTTCGGTGAGAACGATCACTCAAAATAATGTTATTACCGACAGACCTGCCGCGGCACAATTGTCTTCTAACGTGGAATTGTCGTCTGGTGATAGTGTGCGAATGGTCCGGTCTATCGAAGATAGTCAGCAGGGTAATCTCAATGTAATCAAGCGCGTTGAGATGATGAAAATCCCGATCTCACCGGGCTCAGTGCTGGAAGTCTCGAATGAAGACGGTTCCATTACCGTAGTTGGTTCGGATACGGACGATTGCCAGGTCGATTCGACTTTCACAATCAAGGCTCCCACGGCGGAAGCGGTAAAAGCACTCTCAAAAGAAGTATCTTTAAACATTACTCCTACGAGCAAGGGATTATCTATAAAGGTTGACCATCCTAAAAATACACTGAAAAATCACTCGTATCAGGTGGACTTGCAGATTATTGTCCCCGGAAATATGAACTTAATACTTAATAATGAAGACGGAAATGTTCAGGTCAGAAACCTTGAGGGACAAATCCAAATCGGTGTTGAGGACGGGGACATTGTATGCGAAAATATCACGGCGGATGTTCGTCTTGTCTCCGAGGACGGAAACATAGACATCAGGAAAAGCAAACTCGCCAAACTTACCGTCAGGAAAGAAGATGGAAACGTAAAATGCGATAATATCTACGGTGATTGTGACATTCTGGTCGAGGACGGTGATGTGATAATAAGCTATGCCGAAGACTTGACCGAAAATTGTACTTGCGTCGTGCGCGGCGATGACGGGAATGTCACCATTAACAGAGGCTCATTCGCCGAGTGTCGGATAAAAATGGAAAGCGGGAAAATTGAGTGTGACAAGGTCAGGGGTAATCTCGACTTCAAGCTTGAGGACGGCCGGGTAAACGTGAATTATGCGGACAATATACCTGAAAGCTGCACAATCAACGTACAGCTCGAAGAAGGAAGTGTTAAATTGTCAGCTCCCGGCGGTATGTTTCCCGCAGACGGCCCGTCCCAGGCAAAAAAGAAGGACGAGGGAGCCGAATGGAAAACACAGGTAAGCACTTCCGGTGGCAGCCGTACTGTTAACCTTAAAACTGATGAAGGCTCTATCAAAGTCGAAAAACGATAGAGCATAGCGATCTTCTACACATACTCTTTCAGAGCGCTTGGTGCTGTCTCGGAAGCGCTGAGCGTGCCGTCAAAACCGGGTTTTTTGCCCGGTTTTGTCGTTTTTAAATCCAAATAAAAAATTAATCCCACCCAAAAAAAGATTTTATTTAGAGCAAAATGTATCCATTCGTCGTTATGTTAGTAACAATCGATTGTTACAATGTCAGACAAGGTGGTTAGAGATGTTCGAAGATAAAATACTCTTGTGGAAGTTCAAATGCGGCAGCAGGGACGCTTTTCGCCTGATCTACGATAAGTATGCCGGTGATTTATTAAACCTTGCTGCCAACCTTCTGGCCGACAAGAACCAGGCGGAAGATGTTGTTCAGGATGTGTTTATCTCGTTCGTCGAATCGATAGAAAAGTTTCGTCTGACAGGATCCCTTAAAGGCTATTTGGCAACTTGCATCGCCAATCGTTCGCGTGATTATATGCGGAAAAAAAAGCGTGAACAAATTGCGGCGGAGAATCGATCCGGACGTACAACGCCAGGTGTAAAAAATCCGCTCCAGTCGGCGATCAATAGCGAAGAGCTGCTCAAATTAAGTCACGCTTTAACCGAACTTCCGTATGAGCAGCGTGAGACACTTGTGCTTCACTTGCACGGCGGTATGAGATTTCGACAAATAGCCGGAATGCAAAATGTTTCAATAAAAACAGTTCAAAGTCGGTACCGATACGGTTTGGAAAAGCTGCGGTCAGCCCTTAACGGTGAGGTGAAAAAATGGGACCAGCGGAAAATATTGAAAATAAGATAAAGAAGTTACGTTACGAGACAAACGCCGAAGCACATAGGAAAATTCTCGACAATGTGATACAGGCGATTGACAAACGTGAAGAACAAAAGACCGGCACGACAGCGCCGGATATATGGAGAACGATTATGAAAAATCCAATCATAAAATTAGCAGTTGCGGCAGCGATAATTATTCTCGTTTATGCAGGCATAAGTCAGATAAGCGGCAATGGGGCAAATGTGTATGCGGGTATTGTCGAACAACTGGCAAACGCCCGCACTATGACTTATAGTATATTGACCCGCACACCAGTTGAAAGTATGCCGACTTTGCGGCTGGAGATGGCGTTCAAAGAGCCGGGACATATACGAACGACAACAGCAGACGGTTACATAAACATTATTGACTGGACACAAAACAGGGGCATTTCCATTTGGCCGCCTGAAAGACAGTATATCGACTTCGAATCGATTAACACTGAGCATGACCCGGCCAAAAATTCCTTTTTAGTCGTCGAAGAATTAAGGACGCTTCCTTCCCGTGCCGACGAGGTGCTTGGAGAGAAAGAAATAGACGGCAGGGTGCTCCAAGGCTTCCGTGTCGCTAAAAACGATATGGTCAATACCGTTTGGATTGACCCACAGACGGATCAGCTTGTGCGAGTGGAAATTAAATACACTAACGCTCCGGGTATGAACACAATCATGACCGATTTTCAATTCGATGTCGAGCTTGATGATTCTCTGTTTAGCCTGACTCCGCCGGCGGACTACACACGTATGGAAGTTCAGGCGGATGCCTCGACATTAACCGAGCAGGACCTGATAGAGTACCTGCGTATGTGGTCCACATGGACAAAAGATACTACGTTCCCACCTACATTCAATCCTTTGGAACTGCCGAAGATTACCGCCGAAATGATAAAGCAGGGCAAATTCGGCGAAGGAGATACATCGGAACAGGATCATAGTTCTGAGGCGATGGGAATGTATCGTGGTATAATGTTTGTTACCCAGTTACCCGCGGAGAGTAACTGGCGTTATGCCGGTGAAAACGTGCAGTTTGGCGATGCTGCGGCGCCTGTTTTCTGGTACAAACCTGCAGGCTCACGAACATATCGTGTCATCTACGGCGACTTGACCGTTAAAGATGTCGCTCCGGAAAATTTGCCGGAATAAATTAACTATAAAAAGTTTCTTACGAAGGCCGGGCTTTATTGCTCGGCCTTTTTCGTTTTATTTAGCTCGGTTTTATATCGGATTATTTTTATAACTTCCAGGCCTTGGCAAAGGCGCGGAAGCTGCGGTCGTAGGTTTTCTCCACATCATCGGGGAAACAGCAGGCGGGGAGCTCCTTCATGGCCAGATGATAGCTTATACATTCGCAGCACAGACCTTTTTTGCTGCAGCCGGGATAAGAACAGTTGCAATTTTGCAAATTTTGCTGTTTGTTACATTCCATATCAATAATCCTACCCTGGTTTTAATTTCTGACTTCAAGTCTATAAAGATTTATGCTGTAACCGGGAACAGTCAGTTGGTTCGAGATGTTTGTAACCTTATTTTCTTTGATTGTAACTTTCGGCTCTTTCCCCGGTTCGTTGTATGCCATCGGGTCAGAATGTGCAATTACCCAGACAGTGCCTGCTCCAGTTAGATTCGCACCTTTCAGGTCCGTTGTAATTTGTTGCTGCTTGTCGGTCGTATTGACTACTCCGATTGTCAGAGCCTTACGGTCCTGTGTCCATGCTGCTGCGATATCCAGGGAGGGGTTACTGTTTGTAATTTCCACCGGAATTGTTCCGTAATGGTTTCTGTACAAAGCCAGCGGCAAACCCGTAGCCGCGAAAGATACATCTGTCTTGGTTGTTTTTATACAGCCAATAACATTGACAGTCTGTGCGTAAAAAGCAAGGTACATAATATCCGATTGCCTGTAATATTCGTGCAAACCAGCGGCTATTCCAAGTGCATCCTGCATGAAGTATCTTCTTCCCAACTCGCCGTACCAATAAGCATCTTCTGGTTTCAGTTGATCACCTTCGCCCGGAGAATAGTTCCAGTAGTTCCATTCAGTTACAGCTACTTCGATATCTTTGCCTTTAAGCTCATCAAGTTCCTGGCGAAGCTTACGATGATAATCTGTTTTTTCTAAGATTTTATCTTTAATCTGTGCTACATGTTTGGTGATATCGGGCATAGTCAGGGTGCAATAAAAATGCTCTGCTATTTTATCGATATTATCAGCACAGCCCTTCATTAATCCTCTGCTCCAGTCGGTCTCGACGTCTCCAGAAGCAAAACAAATAATATCCGGATCTGTTTCACGCATCTTTTCAACTACCCAGTTATGTTTTATGACATAATCTTCAAGGCTCATATATCCGAGCTGCCAGTCACCCCACATCTCATTTCCTACACACCACAAACGAACATCGAAAGGCTCGGCAGAGCCGTTGACTTTACGTAATGTACCCATTGGAGTATTTACTGAACCATTGGAATATTCCAGTTGAGCAGCGCATGAATATGCATCGCCGTAACCGGTATTGGTCGTAATTAGCGGCTCAGCGCCTACGATTCTGCAAAAATTAATAAACTCGTGCATGCCGAAATCATTATGCTCGACGCCGGTCCATGCAGGATTCGTTCTCGGCGGACGTTTGTCCCTGTCGCCGATTCCGTCGCGCCAGTCGTAGCCGCTCACAAAATTGCCTCCCGGCCAGCGATATACAGGAGCATTGAGTTCTTTAAGAACCTTCAGTGTATCGGCTCGCAGGCCGTTGACATTATCCGCAGGCATAATCGAAACTGTACCGACAAAACATGAGCCGCCATCGACTTTAATTTCCAGTTTGCCGCTTGTAGTATCGCCTTCGCTGGTCAACCAGAAAGGATATTTTACATATTCTTGCTCTATTGTCTTGAACTGCATTGAGTCCTGCTGATTATTGCCCCAGACTAATGACACTGTAACGCTTGGATTTCCTTCTTTTGTTTTAAGATAAATATAACCTGTATAATCCTTGCTTTTAATCAGTCCAAGATCGAGTTGCCTTATGCCGCCGCCGGCTTTAATTAACGGCGTGTGGTCTCCGACAAACGAATCTTCCTTTACCATAGTCACTGAATCTGCGGAACCGATAATTTGCCACGGCGAAGCTCCAACTACCTGGAATTGGCTCTCAGGAAGAATGGCTCGTGACGTTACGTATGGATCATAGTTCGCTGTTATGTGATGATAAAATTTCCTGTCTTCCAGCATTTCCGCCCAGATTCCACCGTAAACACATCGTCCGAGATGTTCTATGAATTGCCCATAGATATAAGGTGAAATCGGCTCGCCTGTTTTACCGGCGTCGATTGTCACTGAACGTTGTTGTCCGAAGACAGGTGAAAAAGTGCCGGTAAAGATGATCGCTGTCAAAAAGATGATACATAAATGGCGAATTCTGAACATCTCTGTTCTCCTTTCAATTTTGCACCACAATTGTCGCTCATTTGTCCCGATAACAAACAAATTCATTCCGGACGAGATTATATCTGACATCAGGAGAAATGCAATTCTATAATGTCTTTGTCGTTCAGGACGTGGTTTCGCTGGGCGTTTTGGCCGTCATAAACGCCGGTGCCCCAGATTTTTGCGGATTTTAACTTTTCAGCTAACTGGCGGTGAATATCGGTAGCTAAGTCCATGACGGTCGAGCCGACGGGGAGTGTGAACGGCTCGGTCATATCGGCGGGTTTGCCCGGTGGTTTGGCGTAAATACGAATTATTCCTAACAACTCGAAGAATTTTGCCGAGAGCTTTTCAAGACCGGCTCCGGTTACCGACGATATTTCGATTAGTTCAAATGATTTTTTGCAGCTATTTTTCAAAATCTCAAACGCACCGGCTTTTGCTATATCTGCTTTCGTACAGATACAAAACGCCCTCTTACCGAGTGCATTACCCTGGCCGTCGAATGCCGGCGTTTCACTGTCGATCAGCAGGCTTCGCGACTCGAGAAAATCCATGCAAACATTCATTTGCTCCTGCACATCGCCGGACAGGTCAATTACTATTGCTATCAGGTCACAATTGCGATATGTCCCCACCTGTCCGGGTGCAACGTAGTCCGCAGTAACAGGCGGCATATCGACCAATTGTATCTGAACATCCTCGAAGCTCACCATACCCGGCACCGGTGCACTCGTTGCGAATGGGAAATTCGCCACGTTGACTTTCGCGTTGGACATCGCCGCGAGGATCGAACTTTTGCCGCAGTTCGGTGTTCCGAGGAGCACGATTTGCCCGGCGCCGCTGCGAGGAACGTGGAAAATATCGGTGTGTGTGCCGCCTTTTTTCTGTGCGGGGGCCTCTTTGAGCTTGCTTAGTTTCCTTCGCAGGTCGGCCTTGAGATGGTCCGTCCCCTTGTGCTTGGGCATAACTGAAAGCATTCTCTCGAGCGCGAGGATTTTCTCCTGGTTCGTCGTAGCGCTTCTGAACCATTCTTCAGCCTTGAAATATTCCGGTGTCAGATTCGCAGGCACTAATTTTATATCCTAAGCTCTAATATCTAAATTCTAAACAATATCAAAACTTAAATTTCAAATGTTCAAAACATAAGTTTGAAATCTCATGGTTTCGATATTCGGATTTTAACTTATTCTGTCACTTTTTCTGCGACGAGGTCTCCGACTTCTGAGGTCGAGTAACCCATTCGTCCGGCCTGCATGGATTTTAGCTTGTTGGCAGTTACGAATTTCACGGCGTCCTCGATTTCCCCGCCGGCCTCTTCTTCGCCCAGAGTTTCCAACATCATTTGTGCGGCACAGATGGCCGCCAAAGGATTAATAACACTTTTGCCGGTGTATTTAGGTGCGCTGCCGCCTATCGGCTCGAACATGCTGACGCCTTCGGGGTTGATATTTCCGCCGGCGGCGATACCCATTCCACCCTGAACCATGGCACCTAAGTCGGTAATAATGTCACCGAACATGTTGCCGGTGACAATCACATCGAACCACTCGGGATTTTTCACCATCCACATACATGTCGCATCGACATGATAGTATTCCCTTTCGATATCAGGATATTCTGCCTTGCCCATTTCATGGAATGCACGCTCCCACAGGTCATAGACGTATGTCAGCACGTTTGTTTTGCCGCACAAAGCGAGAGTATTTTTATCGCCTTTGCCGCGAGATTTTTTGCCGTACTTTTTGGCGTATTCGAACGCATATTTCAGACACCTGTCAACCTGAAAGCGGGTATAGACGGCCGATTGCACCGCCACTTCGTGCGGCGTACCTCTCATCGTGAAGCCACCGGTTCCGGTGTAAAGGTCGCCGGTATTCTCGCGGACGACAACGAAATCCACCTCGTCGGGGCCTTTATCTTTTATCGGTGTCGCAACGCCGGGATAAAGTTTAACCGGACGCAAATTTATATATTGGTCCAGCTCGAAACGGGCTTTTAACAATATTCCCTTCTCGAGAATGCCGGGCGCAACGTCCGGATGGCCGATTGCACCCAAAAGAATCGCGTCGAATTTTCGAAGCTCCTCAATGGCACTATCGGGTAGGGTCTCACCCATCCTTTTATATCTTTCGCCGCCGAAGTCGAATTCTGTCAATTCGACCTTAAAACCAAACTTATCCGCCGCGGTTTTTAATACTTTTACCGCTTCGGTCGTCACTTCCGGCCCCGTCCCGTCGCCGGGTATCACTGCTATCTTGTAACTATTCGCCACTTGTTGTTCTCCTTGTAGTAATATCTGTTACTTCTTAGTTGTCATTCCTGCCCCTAAGGAGTAAACTCCGGCAGGAATCCACTTTTTAACGTGTGAGATAGTGAAACTTATCTCATCGAAGCGCATACTATACCCTCCATAGGCCAGATTATCAAGTAAATCTATAGATAAGGATGCGGCCGTAATAGAGAAATTGTATTCCTTTGGGGATGCCTTAGGTATTTACGGAGAGCCTAACCATACGACTCTAAATACTTGAAAAGACTTTTAACATAGGAGGTTGAAATAATCCAAACAATTATAGTAGAATAATATGCTGTGGCAAGTAGAATTGCCGTTGATAAAGATATATGGTAAATCCCGGAATAAGGAAGGATTGAAAATGGAGAATCTGAAACTCCATCTCACAGCAATTACCCTGAGCTTGTTCGCCGCAATCACTTTCGCGCAGGA
Organism: uncultured Pirellulales bacterium; assembly: GCA_964431695.1. Taxonomy (GTDB): domain Bacteria; phylum Planctomycetota; class Phycisphaerae; order Sedimentisphaerales; family Anaerobacaceae; genus JAFGPS01. The sequence continues at coordinate 16,448 of CAYSKI010000067.1, forward strand.
GGGCCATTCAAAATCCGAGGGCAGCGTGCAACATTCTTCCGCCAACACTACCGGCGATTCAAAAGTGTCCACAAGATTGCGCGTGATCATGTCGTCGGACTTTCCACCCATAGGCGTCGTTAAGAGTGGCAATGTACCCAACACTCAAAAAAGTGACCCTGACGATATGCAGTCGATGGTCCGTTTCCTGCTTTATTCCAATGAATTCGATGTAGAGGGATTGATCGCTTCGGCAGGCACCTTTGCCAATATAGCCAATAAACAAAACATACTGGATGTGATCGAACGTTACGAAATGGTATATGAGAATCTAAAGAAGCATGATCCCCTTTACCCCACTGCTGAATCATTGCGCACGGTCACCTTTCAGGGTCGCAGTGGTACCTGGGGCAAATCGGTCAGCAATAATATCGGAGCCGGTAAAGACAGTGAGGCTTCGGAAGCAATCATTGCCATCATAGACAAGCCCGATCCCCGACTTGTATATATTGGTGTCTGGGGCGATTGCAGCAATATAGCACAAGCTATCTGGAAGGTACAGAATACGCGCAGCCCTGCCGAGCTGGAGACCTTCCTCAGCAAGATGCGTATCCATCAAATCGCGCATCAGGATGATACAATC